>CAJUJL010000013.1 GCA_910586725.1 uncultured Lachnospiraceae bacterium
AAATATTATGAATCCATGGATACTGCAGCTTAGACATTGATATCCTTGTAAAAAAGTGTCAACCAATATTGACAATATCATTATAACACATAACATATGGGATTTCATACCCACCTTGTATAATTTAAAATCTGTCTGCATATATCTCCTCGTTAAAAATGGCTATGCGTTTCCACATGGCCATTTGTGCAGTAACTCCATTAGAGTCGCTAACGCTTTTAGCAGTCCACTTTGCGGCAGGACTCACCACTAATAATAGAATACCCTATCTCTGAAAATAGTCAGTAATTTTTCAAAATTTAAAATAAATGCCTGGAAAATATTTTTTTGGGCATTACGCAATACTGTTGGCGTGATGTAGTGGTATAATTTGGATAGTGAAAGAATGCTTTGGAAGCAGTTATTATTGTGGGAAATACAGACGTTCCAAAGCAGTTAAAAAAACGAATAAAAGCATATTCTTTTATCGGCTTACCGTAGCCATAAGAAAACAGTAAATTTCAGCGCCACTATCTGATTACAATGTGTTTCATATATTGGGAATCAGCGCAAAGGAAGTTATTATGTGCCGTTTTTTAGCAGATTTATTAAATCCTGAAGGACAGCATGGGTGTGGAATATCGTTTTTGTAATCTTTTATGCATGATGTATTAAATGAATACTCCATAAGCGATATACTGCTTGCACGTACAGAGGTTGCAGCAGAATATGTGATAGATAATGAACGGCGTATTGACATCGTGATTAAAAATCCACGCTTTTTTGTCCCTATCGAAGTCAAAATTTATGCCGGAGAACAGGAGGGGCAATGCTACGACTATTATCAATATGCGAAAAATTCTCGGCTTGTCTATCTGACAAGGTTTGGAAGCGCCCCCTCCGAATACAGTCGGAAAGAGAAATCAGGAACGGGCATTCTGCCCATTGACCGTATACAGTGTATTTCATGGACGGAAGATATATGCGGATGGCTTAATAAATTGACAGCACAGTTAGCCGAGCCGGTAAAATCAACTGTTATGCAATATATTGATGCAATTCATGTTATGGCAGACGAAAGGGGCAGGAAAATGATGGAAAAAAATTTGGAAATATTATATGAGTCACCTGATTATTTTCGTGCGGGAATAGCAATCGAAAAGTCCATGAAATCGGCAAAGATAACGCTCATGCGTCTTGTGTTTGACGATTTGAAGAAAGAGATGGAGAAAATCACGTCAAAGTATGGGTTAGAGCCCGAAAAAGAATTTCATTACTTTACATACGAAGAAAAATGCAATGAAAAATTTTATGACGGAAATACATCTACTTATCCGGGATTAAATTACATTGTAAAAAAGGCAAAGTTACGCCCTCAAAATATCCAAATGTGGTTCCGTATTGAGGTGCAGGATAATCTTTACGCAGGAATTGCATTATTTAATACAAAAAACGGTTATGAGGTAGATGAAATAACGGAACAGATGATTGGGCAGATTGCACAATACATGAACGAAGATACTGTTACTCCTGCAGGCTGGTGGGTTTCATGGTGTTATCCAAACGGGAAAATTCAAGATGGCTATTATAATGATGTGCCGGATTTTAAGCATATGAATCCCTGTGCATTAAACCTTGTTGATAAACAAAAAAGAATGGAATTTGTAAAAAATGCTGTGAAGAATTTTGAAGAATATATTTTAAAACATTTAAAGAACCTTTAATATTCTAAAAGCAGTATGTTTTTTGGATAAATACTAAAATTAAACAGCCTAATGAATTGGCAGTTTGCATGATAGTAAAAGTCATTCTTATAGAAAAGATAGGGCGGATCCAAAAAATAGCTTTGATTTTAGGAATTGTTTTTCTGACTTTAACATTTACAGGCGGTTGTTATGTACTTGATAATCAAGGACAAGTAAATGCCGGATAAGCAGCGGGAACGCTTTTCCGTAAAGGAAGCTTATTAATTACGGCAAAAGCAGAAGGACAGCCGCCAGCTGAGCGCAAATCCCCTGGTGGAGGCTTATTTCACATGGGTTCGTGAAAACCTCCCGAAAGCGCCGAAAGCCTGATAAAAGTGAAGTGAAATAAAGACAGGGGCAAATCTGTTTCTATCATACAGGTTTGCTCTTGTTTTGTATAGATACTCGCTATCTACCGTTTACTGTCGGAATGCGCCGCGGACAAGCCAACCACGACACTCCCGCTGCCAGAAACGTAGTTGAATAAAATATATTATTTCAGTTGCAGGGATTTTTGACGCCGCCGGTACTTGGCTGCCGTGTTTTGGCAGCTTACGTACCGCTGCGAGCGTCAACAAGCGCAAGCGCTCCCGGCAACGAAATAATATATTTTGTGCAACGGTCGTTTATACCACTCCCCCACCATGGAGATATTTCATCAGCTCACCGTCATCCAGTATATCCGTCTTCAGCTCAACCGCCCGGATATGCCAGGTATGAAACTTCTTCGCTTTCTCGTATCCTCTGTCTGCTATCTCCTGCAAAAGCGCATCGTCCCCAAGCAGTTTTTTTATCTGCTCCGGCAAAGATGAAATCTCTGGCAATTCAAATAATACAAGCTCACGTTCATCTGCCCTGTCCGGTTCCGTAAATCCGCTAAACTCTTCTTTCATATAAACCGATGTATCGGAAACTGCGACGGCCCCCTGCAGCATTCCGTTAAACACCCTGTCATGCGTGCCGTCTTTAAACCAGGTCATCGTGCTTAAGACAATTTTAGCGTCGCGCATTTTCTCTACGATCTCTTCCACCGGCGCCCTTCCTCCGTAATAAACGTTCGGCAGATGGATCCAACTGCAATTCTCCCATCCCGCTCCATAAAGCGCGATCCGAATTCCGCTTTCTGCCAGAATCCGGATTGTCTGTTCCCGAAAATAAGAAACGGCATACAAATCGACAAAGTGCAGATCTGCAATTATTTTGGCCAGTCTGCTGTCTTCGCAGCAAATTCCTTCTGATAAAAGCGCCTCTTCCAGTGCGGCTTCCGTTGTCTTCGACGAATCTTTGATTAATGTGTGATACGCTTTTTCACAAACTTTTTTTACGTCAAAATCGGTATAGCCGGACAAATCGGGAATTGTTTTTTCTGCAAAGGATTTGGAAAGGCCGCCGGCATATAAAACGTCTATGCTTCTTTCCTTTATGGGTTTTTTCGGTCCGTCCGTTTCGACTCCGCCGTGAGGCAGATAGCCGGCAACCGGAATAGAAGGATAAAAACGGCGGATGTAATTCATGTGATTTCTGTCGGTACAGAGAACCACTGCATTTTTTGGCGCCGCCGCCAATGCCGCATGATAACAGAACGGATGATCCATTAAAATATTAATGCATGGGATTTTTAACTCTTCCCACAAATTTTTACCCGGATGCAGCTCCATGTTAAACCCAAGATTGTTAAATGTAATGGCCGCGGCAACGGGCTTCTCCATAAAACGGCTCAACCTGCCAAGGCTTTCTCCCATGCAGTTTACATCAAAAATCATTGTCTCAAATTCCATTGCTTCGAATTCTCTTTTTAATTCATAGGCAAACAAATCCAGTGTATCGTATACGCCGGTAAAAAATATAATTCGTTTCATGTTTCATCCGCCTGTTTCTGATTTTGTTCTGTCAGTAAGTTCTGCATACGCTCATTTTCCCGAAGAAGTCCCTGAGAAATAGAAGCCAGCCTTGTCAGTTTTTCCAGTCCCTCCCGCTGGGCCTCTTCTAAATTCGCGCAATGGTTTAGTAACGCGTCAATTGTCCGGCGCATATTTACGGTCCGCTCGATGTACTGCTCCCGATAAACGTTCTTTGCGGGAAGCTCCATATGCTTACACCGCTGCGGCGCTTCTGCAATAAACGTTTCGCACGCGCGGATCAAACTGTTTCTGATTTCTAAGCTGCCGCTGTCATTTGGACTGGGATGAAGCAGCAACGCGTCAGCCTTTCCTTCTAAGATTTCCTGTGCGCGAAAGCAGGGACAGAGCTTTGTAAAGTCAGAAATTCTGGCATAATAATCCTCATCATAAGTTCCAAGCAAAATCACCGGCGCGCCCAGCGCAATAGAAGGCAGCGCGCAGTGCAGCCGCGTCGTCACGACAAGGCCCGCACCCTGGTAAACCTTTAAAAAACGCTCCGCGCGCCGCTCTCTGTCTTCCCAGCAAAGCCCTGCCTCCTCCGAAGCAATCGTATGCGTCATACAAACAATTGTCTGATCCGAAAGTCTGCTTTTGATATAACGTTCCACGTCTTTTGGCACATCTGTCAAAACGATTTCTCCCGTAAACGGCACATGTTCAAAACGCGGCAGCGTAAGCGTCAGGCATCCGGAGAAATAACCGGGAATGCCATGTTCCTCTAACAGCTTAAGCGTCTGATCATCCCTGCATCCAACCGGTCCGTATTTTTTCAGATATTCCCCCGCAGCGGCGTCTAAAAATGAATAATCTCCCGCTCTCATCTGCGCCCGGCTAAAATGAGCTCCGATAAAAAACGGCAGAATATAAGGCGACGGAGGAAACGTATAGCCATGGTGCAGATACCAGCCGTTTAAGATTGCAGCCGTCGGTTCATCCTCATCCGGAACAAACAAATCCATCTCCTCCCGGTCAATCCGGTAATCCACACGGGGCAAAAATCTTTTTTCTGCATAGGTCAGTATGTCGTCTCCTATATTGTATGTATTTTTATAATAAATCAAGGCATATTTCATGCTGCTGCTCCTTTCCTTCCAACAGGGCCCGCGCAATTCTTTCCGCGCCTTTTCCATCCACCAAAGCAAGCATTTTACGGGAACAGTCATCGCGAAGCTTCCGGTCCCCCCGGTATTGCTCTACGAGCCGCAAAATAGCTGAAACGGCGTCGCCGGATCGAATATCCCCTGCGTATGCAATAACGCCGTCTTCCTGAAATTTTTTCACATTATCCAGCTGATTATCAGCCATAGAATAAGAAATAGCCGGCGTACCCACGGCGCATAATTCGTACAGCGCGGTCCCTCCCGCGGAAACGGCCAAATCCGCTTTTCTCATATAACGTTCCGGGTCAGAAACCGCTTTCTGTATCGAAATGTTTGGATATGCTCCAAACTGTTCCTGTAACTTTTCATAATTTGCATGGTAAACGCCGCAGATCACGTCAATGCTTTGAAACATCGTCTTATCCAGCCGATTTAATATTTTTATTAAAATATCATACGGATCTGTGCCGCCGGACATAAGCAGGAGATTTTCCGCTTTTTCTTTAATCTGCTTTTTTTCAACGGTGCAAAATTCCCGGCGCAAAGGCACGTACTTCGGACCCAGATACAGCTTTGTGTCTTGATACTGCCCAGGATAGTCAAATTTCTCCCAGTAATTTGCATAACGAATGATGCCTTTTGCCGGATAGTAAAAAGCATTCAGATCATCCAGATAATACACTTCCGTAACTTCCGATAAGCTTTCCAGATAATGCTGCGTAACGGAATAACTGTCAACCAGCATTCTCTTGATGGAGTGTCTGCGCACCGCTTCTTTTAATGCCGAAAGCTCAAGTTCCATTTCATTCCAGGGCGTATGAAGGATGATATACGGATAACCCCGAATTTCTAATAATTCCGACGCCTGTTCATCGGCCAGAAGAAACGTCGTCTCTTCTCCTATCCGCCTGGCTGCATCGGCAATCGACAGGCAGCGCATCACATGCCCTGTCGCAATGGTTTTGTTCATGTCGGTTCTGATATATAACATAGTTTAACCTTCGTATAGAATTTTTGCAGTTCCCTTGACTGCCAGACATTCGTCTTCTTTATATGCATTTGTTTCCAGTGTAACAATATTGTTTGCAATTCCCGTAATTTTAACTTTTACAATAATTTTTTCATCGATGTATACAGGCTTTCTGAACTGAATATTTTGCTCCAGATAGATGCTGCCCTCGCCCGGAAGCTGCGTCCCGATTATTTTTGAAATCACGCCGGCAACGAGAATTCCGTGTACAATTCTCCCGTGAAACCGGCTCCGTCCTGCATATCCCTCATCCATATGCAAAGGATTCCTGTCTCCCGACAATTCCGCAAAACGGCGCACCTGATCTTCCGTAAACAGTTTTTCTTCCACAATTTCCTGTCCAATGCAAAAATCACCCATTTTTCATATCCTCTAAAAACTGTTGTTCCAGATTCAAAATTTCTTTTTTCCGCTCTCCTGTGCGGCGTGCGGGAATGCCCATATAAACAGACCATGGTTCCGTTGATTTATTGCACAGCGTCATGCTTCCAACCGAAGTTCCCTCTTCCACGACAACGCCCGGCAGTACAACGGAATTGCAGCCAATTACCGCGTGTTTCCGGATGCGCACCGGCCCGCTGATCATGCCGGGCCTGTAAGCCAGCGGAACCATGGGATTTGTCATCGAACCGCCCGTATAATCATCCGAAACGGCATATACCGAACACTTGGATGAAAGGCCCGAGAAATCTTCCATTTCAATTCCGGCTTCCCCGCCGTATAACCCGCAAAACTGTGAAACATGAATGTAATCGCCCAGCGTCACATTGCCGCTGATAATCGTAAAATCGTCGATCCGCACATGATTTCCGACAGACAGGCTCTGCGGACTGTACAATACGGCATGTCTGCCGATTAAAACATCTTTTCCGTATGCTTTCAACCCTAAATTTTTCAATTCTTCTTCCGAAAGAAAATTCCCCATATGAACTCCCCTTTCTTCGCTAAGCCCTGCTTCCCATTGATTTGCACGCGCCTCATACGTATATGATTTTTCCAGAAATCCTGCGCTTAGAAACGCTTTCTGTGACGCTGTATTTTCCGGCTTGACTTCACCCACAAAAGTCTCAACCCAGGGAAAATCCTGTTTCGCCAGTCTGCACACTTCCCACAGAATACGTTTTCCATATCCCATTTTCCGTTTATCCGCACAAATGCTGTAACTGATTTTCGCCTTGGCGCCATCCAGACAGATGCGCGCCTGACCGATGGCTTCTCCGTCCTGTATATACATATATTGCTTCTGATGTGGATCTTTTAGCAAACGTGTGAACCATTTTTTATGTTCGTCATAAGAAATCTCTTTTACGGAAAAAGAATTTTGCCGCACCAATGGTTCATTTGCCCATTCAAATAATATTTCCATATCTGCTTCTGACGCAGCCCGTAAATAACCTTCCACTGATTTTCTCCTTTTCCCGATCAGAGAAGCAGCCAGAATAATACATACGCATTTCCGTTTATCCTGTATTCCCGCAAAAGCTCTGTGATTTCTTTCTGCATGTGAAATCCGTGCTCGAATTTACGGGCCGTCCCTGCGATAATATCTCTGTAACGCTCCCTGGTCAGCTCCTGCATGTTCCACGCTTCCATAGCGTTGAGCTGTATAAATAAAAACTCCAGCGCAACGCTTTCAAAACAACTGCCAGGTTCCTCCAGATCTATAAAATTTAAAAACATATGATAAACAAAATAATTCTCATATGCCCGTTCATATCTTTTGCACCACGCATAAAACCCTTCCGACATGCGGATAAACGTTTCTTCATCACGAAGCGAATTCCGACAGCTCAAAAGCGTTTCCTGTACCATTTTGCCTTTTCCTGTTTTCGTCAGCTTTTCTAAAATATCAAAAACCGCACGATACTGCATCTGCGGATTTCGATGCAGATTCTCGATCTGCCGCGCGATTTCTTCCTGATAAGAAGGATTCTCAACGGCGAGCATCCTGCGATTTACCGCGTCCATCGTTATGTCGTCCGCTTCATGTAACTGCCGCACCGCTTCATGAATCTGCCTGATAATATACAGTCTGCCGATTAACGGCAAATCCTGCCGCTCCTGCAAAAGCTCCACGCAAAACGTACGGGCCTGCGATTGCGCCTGGTATCTGGTATAGTCGTAAGGTTTCGTTTTTTCCTCTTCATCCTCTTTCTCACAATAAGAAAACCCTATTTTTTCTTCCGAGAAGAGATACTCTGCAACCGCAGGACAGGTGAGGTCCACGCTCCACTCCTGTATTGCCCCGTAACCGCGCATCTGCCTTGGATAAATCTTACAGGTGTTGCACAAATATCCGGGCCCCATTTGTTTTATAATCTCACACAACCCTTCCCCGTCCAGCATAGGGCATCGTTTATCGTCTGTATCCGAAATAAAAACCCTTCGTTCCGGATCTATCTTTTCTACGATCTGCTTTCCAAATTCCGTATCCAGTTTTTGATATGTTTCATAAGTTTTTTCGTCTACCAGAATATTCCACGCCGTCGTGCAGCAGGTCATTGTGCAGTCTTTTCCAATGCATTCAAACTTATTATACCAGTCCATAATCAAATGATACATTTTTGCACTCTCCGTTCAATCCAGTTCCGATTTTAAAACCGGTTCTCCAAACTCGTATGCCTTTTTTGCCCTTTTCCCCAAAATATCCTGATAATATTTGGGCTTTATGCCGGATGCCGGGCGAATGCTTCTTACATTTTCCGCGGTAAAGGGCTCTCCCTGCGCAATCGGTCTGACCGCGGCCAAAGAGCGCCTTGCATGCAGCCCGTTTTTTTCATGCTCCGTCAAATCGTATGACGGCTGTCCCAATAATTTCTCCGCGCTGCGCACATCTTCCGCCATTTTCGCAAATTCTTCCATTTCCATAGAAAAACCGGCGTCCGGATTCTCGATTTTGCGGCTCAGACAAACATGCTTTTCAATTACCTTTGCTCCCAGAGCCACTGCCGTAACCGGCGCCAGAGAACCCATGGAATGATCGGAGAGCCCGATCGGAACGCCAAAACGCTTCTTCATATCCGGGATCACCGACAGATTCATATCCTCATATCTGGCAGGATACTGGCTGCAGCATTTTAATAATACAATCCGCTCATTCTTTTGCCTTCGGCAGGCGTCCAGGGCTTCTTCTATTTCTTCCACGCTGCCCATGCCGCAGGAAATAATCACAGGCTTCCCTTTCCCGGCCGTATATTCGATCAACGGAATATCTACGAGTTCAAACGAAGCAATTTTATAAAACTCCGTTCCCATGCGCTCTAAAAAATCCACCGCCGTCCGGTCGAACGGCGTGGATAAAAAATCAACCCCCGCCTCCCTGCATTTTTCCTTCAATTCCGGCTGCCATTCCCAGGGCGTATACGCTTCTTTATATAGCTGGTAGTAATTATATCCGTCCCAAAGCCCGCCTTTTATTTTGTATTCTGCTCTGTCGCAGTCAATGGTAAGCGTATCTGCCGTATACGTCTGTATTTTAACGCAGTCCGCTCCCGCTTTTGCCGCCTCTTCGATAATCCGAAAAGCATGTTCTATTTTTCCGGCATGATTTGCCGACATTTCCGCAATGATATATACGCTATCCTTAATTTTTTCAAATAATTTCATACTCTGCTTCCTCATGCATGTTTCAATTCCCCGATGCATCTCTTTACTTTCTCAATGACTTCATCCTGCTGTTGATCCGTAAGCCCCGGATATAACGGAAGGCTTAACATGCGGGAATAGATCTCCTCCGCCACCCTGCAGCATGTGGCGTCGTAACCGTGGCTGCGGTAATACGGATGAAAATACACGGGAATATAATGCACGTTCACCCCGACTCCCAAAGCTCTCAGCCGCTCAAACAGCTCCTTCCTGTCACAGTTTTTCACCTGAATGATATATAGGTGCCATCCGCTTTGCGCCTCCGGCGTCTGATACGGCGTAATCATATCGCCGCAGTCCAAAAAAGCTTCCTCATACCTCTTTACCAGTTCCCGTCTGCGCCCGATAAAAGCATCCAGTTTCTTCATCTGGCTGATGCCAAGCGCGCATTGTATATCCGTAATCCGGTAATTATAGCCAAGGTCCAGCTGCTGATAAAACCATGGCCCTTCGTTTTTTGTCATCTGGTCCGCATCCCTTGTAATTCCATGGCTTCGAAATAGGCAGAGCGAACGGTATAATGTTTCATCGTTTGTCACAATCATACCGCCTTCTCCGGTTGTAATCGGCTTTACCGGATGAAAACTAAACGTCGTCATATCGGAAATCGAACCGATTTTTCTTCCTTTGTACACAGAGCCAAGCGCATGGGCCGCGTCTTCGATCACAAGCAGATCATGCTCTTTTGCGATCGCATGAATTTCATCCATGTCGCAGGGCTGCCCCGCCAGATGCACCGCAAGAATGGCCTTTGTTTTCGGCGTGATTTTTCTGCGGATGTCTTTGGGATCGATATTGTATGTTTTTTCATCTACGTCCGCAAACACCGGCGTCCCTTTGCAGTAAAGCACGCAGTTGGCAGACGCTGCAAACGTAAGCGGCGTTGTAATTACTTCGTCTCCTTCCCGGATTCCCGCCGCATGGCACGCGGCATGAAGCGCTGCCGTGCCGTTTGCGACAGCCACCGCGTAATCCGCGCCGACATAATGCGCGACTGCCTGTTCAAACTCTGCGATTCTGGGCCCGGTCGTCAGATAATCCCCGCGCAGCACATCCACAACCGCCTGAATATCCGCTTCATCTATACTCTGTCTTCCATATGGTATCTGCATTTCTACGCCCTCTTTTCCTTCATTAGCTGATATTTTAACTCCGCAATCTTAAAATCGTCTTCGCTGTCAATGTCCTGCACCTGCAGTTCCGATACATAAATCGGCATAATCGGCCCCTGGGGGGCTCCTTTTTCCTGTAAAAACCGCTTTGCGTCATACATATAAAACTGTCCCGCGTCATGATACCATTTCTCCAGATCCTGAGAACGGCTCCGGCTGTATTCTTCGTATTTAAATTCCAGGCATCCGTTTTCATCCATAACATAGCTTCTCTGCGGCGGATAAGAAAACGCAACGACCGGCAGGATCAGCGAGGGATGATGTTCTTCCATCAGACGCATGGCGTCTCTTAATTTCTCTGCCGTGACAAAAGGCGCGGTAGGATAGATACAGCAGAGATACGAAAATGTCCTTCCCATTTCCTGATAACGCTCCATCACCTCCAAAAGCGCATCTGCCGTCGTCGCATAATCGTCCGCGTTTTTACTGCTTCGCATAAACGGCACGCGCGCGCCAAACCGCCTGGCAGTTTCCGCGATTTCTTCACTGTCTGTCGATACCATCACTTCTGAAAACAGTCCGCTTTCGATTGCCGCTTCAATCGAATAGGCAATAATCGGCTTGCCGCAGAAATTCCTGATATTTTTTTTCGGTATTCGTTTGCTGCCTCCTCTGGCAGTAATAATCGCAATCCGCTCCAAAACAACCACTCCCAAACTATTTTTTCTCTAAAATCAAATCCAGCCGTTCTTTTGCCGGCGGGTACTCTTTACACTTTTCGTAATAACTAATTGCTTTTTGTATTTTATTCTGGCATTCATAAATCACGCCCACATTATACCATGCGGCATAAGAATTTACTCCTGCCGTTTTGCACGCTTTATGTCCCGCCGCTTTGTGAAATTCTTCAATCGCGTCTGCAAATCTGGCGTTGTTCATGTAAATCAGTCCCATTAAAAACTGAAAATCGGCCGTATTTCCAAACTCCCCGTAAATGTTTTCAAAAAACAGAGCCTGTGCGGCCTGACCGCTGTTGATCAGCGCATATCCATACGTCTCCACCATATCAATCACATACTCAAGCTTTGGGTTCAAATCATAAGAAAGACCTCTGGAAAAATATTCGCAGGCAGGCGCATACTCTTTTGCCATATAGTGCCCTTTGCCAAGCTGATACAAAATATAAGGCGTCTTTTCCTCATCCCCTGACGCGCTTAAGATTTCCAGCTCTTGTTTCAGCAGGTTAATATTGCGGTATGCTTTTTCTCTCTTCTTATCATCCGGCAGATCATAACCGGTATGCCCGATCACAAGCGGAACCTGATACGTTTTGTATTCCTGCTGATCGAAAGCTTCCACCTGTTCATGAATCCGCCCTTCATAATGGTATCGTTCTTTGTAAAAAATCCGGTTGATCCATTCCTTCTTTTCCTGCACTTCATTTTTGCGGGTGAGAATATTGATCCTCTGTATTCTTCCCACATCCTCCGGATGAAGCGCAATCAGCTTAAAAAATTGTTCCGCATCCAGATGTTGTATATATTCGTCGCTGTCAAGAACCATCACGCAGGGATTGGACGCACAGGATACGGCAAAATTTTTCGCCGCCGCAAAATCGTCGCGCCACACAAAATCGTATACATGCTCCGTAAAGGAACGCGCAATTTCTTTTGTCCTGTCAGAAGAGCCCGTATCGACAACAACGATCTCAAACGGATACGGCTTTAGGCTTTTCAGGCATTTTGCAATATTTTTTTCTTCATTTTTGGCAATGATGCAGACAGACAGCTTCATCTCTATTCCAATCCTTCCTGTTTTCTTACTCTGCCACCCGAACTTTGGCAAGCGCCTCTTCCAGTTTTTTCACAACGGTACGCACCTCTTCCGGCTCAAGGCCGTACCACATGGGAAGCCGAAACAGGCGGCAGCTTTCCTTCGTGGTATAACAATCCTCTCCAAAAAAACGGCCGAATTTACGTCCTCCCGGCGATGAGTGCAGAGGAACATAATGAAACACAGCGCCGATTCCCTGTTCTCCCAAAGCGCCTATGACAGACTGACGCTCGCTTAGATTCCTTACTTTGACATAAAACATATGAGCGTTATGTACGCATTCTCCGGGAACAAAGGGCAGCTCCGCCGGCAGCAGCTTTAACTGCTCATAATATTGATCCCATACATTTCTGCGGTAATCATTAATTTCATCCGCGATTTCCAATTGCGCATACAAAAGAGCCGCGTTGATCTCACTTGGAAGATAAGAAGAGCCAATATCCATCCAACTGTATTTATCCACCATTCCCCGGTAGAAACGCGCGCGGTTCGTCCCTTTTTCCCTTAAAATCTCCGCTCTTTCTATGTACGTTTCGTCATTGATGATAAGAGCTCCGCCCTCGCCCATCGTATAATTTTTGGTTTCATGAAAACTGTAACAACCAAATGTGCCGATTGTGCCAAGCGCACGCCCTTTATAAAATGCCATCACGCCCTGCGCCGCATCCTCAACCACCGGCAGACGGTATCTCCCCGCAATTTCCATGATCGTATCCATTTCACAGGCCACGCCGGCATAGTGCACTGCTACAATTGCCTTTGTGCGTTCCGTAATGGCCGCTTCGATTTTTGTTTCATCTATATTCATCGTATCCGGGCGAATGTCCACAAAGACTGCCCTTGCTCCCCGCAGCACAAACGCGTTTGCCGTCGTTACGAATGTATAAGACGGCAGAATTACCTCATCCCCGGGTTGTATATCCAAAAGAATCGCGCACATTTCAAGCGCCGCCGTACAGGATGTAGTAAGCAGTATTTTAGCGGCGCAAAATCGTTCCTCCATCCACCTGGTACATAACCTTGTGTATTTTCCGTCTCCCGCAATCTTACTGCTCTCTAAAGTTTCTCCCACATACTCTTTCGCTTTGGGCAGATAAACCGCCCGATTAAAAGGTATCACGATTCCCTTACCCCCTCTCTTCCCGGGCGTTGTATTTTGCTACCGCATCGTGTAATTTCCAAAATTCCCGTATATTGTCTATATCCGTCTTTTTCAAGGCTTCTTTCCTGCAGTTTTCTTTCTGCATATTCATAAATGCGGCGTCCGACTCATATCGAAAGACCAAACCGGGCATTTCTTCCATGCTTTTGCACACAAATTCTTTTCCGGCCGTTTCCGCCACATCACAGTCGCCAAGCGTCACAACCGGGATCTCTTCCATTATCGCAAACAAGCCTCCCGTTCCGCCTCCCTGCCTTGGCGGGTTTAAAAACAGATCTCCCATTCCAATCGCGCTCTTAAAATCCTTCTGATGTCCCAGGAAATAAAAACGCCCGGCATATGTCCCTCTTAAGATCCGCTCGCGAAACTCCGGACATTCTCCGATCACTTCCACGACAGCATGTTCCTGTCGATCCAGCATCTGAAATAAGATGCGCTCAAAAGGCTCATTGATTTCATTATCCAGCCTGTTTCCGGCAATTACAATGACAAACGCATCTTCCGGCATCCCAAAATCTTTTCTCTGATACAAAGTCCCCGCTGTTTTCTCCTCAAGAGCATGAACCGCCATTTTAAAAAAAGCGACGGACTGATCCGCATCCAAAAGATCTTTCCACATTCCTCTCTCCTCCCGGGAAGCTTCCGACAGGCAGGCAATGATCTGCGCATTCGTAACCGGCAAATTTCTCGTCATCCCCATTCCGACTACCGTGGTAAACTCTTTGCACAAACCGGCAAGCACAGTCTCGCTCCCAACCTCCAATACATATTCCGGTTTCGACTCCCAGATCAGATCCACCGCACGGCGCAGCGTATCCACGTAATCAGAACCTTGAAGCCGCAGATTGTAGCCTTTGATATTCACGCCGTCCATGTCCCATTCAAACGGCGCCGTCTGCTGGATAAAATTTTCGCCATAATAAGCGCGGCTCCAATCCCAGCTGCCGTCCATCCCGCGCAGATAGCAGACGAAACATTCCGCGTCGTAACCCATCTGCTCAAGACACTGGAAAATATGCCTTACCGTAACAGTCGGGGCATGGTATTGGTTAATCATCTGAAACGTTACAACAATGACTTTTTTTCTGCGCTCCCTAAAAGGAATCGCCGGACGGCAGGAGGGCAGCTTTGATTTTATCTCTTCCAGAAAACTTTCATAGATCCGCTTTCTGTCCCGGTACAATTCATATTCGCCGAATGTACAATTGGTAAACAGAAAAATTTTAAACTGATAAAAATCATTCCAGCGCTCCCAAAGAGGAAATGACGTATCCATCATCAGTTTTACAATAAACGCAATCGGAGTTTTATCTTTTGTTTTCCTTAAAACAGCGGACATCAGATAAATTGCAACTCCATAATCTTCCCGCAGAACATCATAAAGGAGATTTAGGCATTTTTCGCGCTTTTCCTCCGACATCCGCCGGTAAACATTCTGCATGCGCAAAAGCGTCTCTTCGCCAAACGCGTTGCTTTCATTTAATTCCCCGATCATTTCATTGACAACGCCAAGAAATTCTTTTTCTGCTCTATTGTCTGCATAGGTATCCATAAATCGTTCTCTCTCCCACTATGTTTTCCGTATCATAGCCGCCCTGCCAATCCGGCCAATACACTGTGCCGCCTGAGACTATCTTTTCCATTCGCTCCGGCGTATATCTGCGGTTCATCAACGCATGCAGCCCCAAAATCGTTTCCCTGCCGTCTGTGCACCGCTGCATTTTACGCCGGATTTCCGGAAATTCTCTCATCGCCGCGCGAATAAATGCATCCGTCAGGCAAACATCCGCCAGTTTATCTTCTATGTCCCAGTAATACCACAGTCCCTCCAGCAAAAACTGAAATAGTTTCTCACCTTTTTTCGCATACCATAAACTTTTGGACCATTGCCCCTGAAACGCGTCCGCTTTCTGCATAGCTTCCGGAAACGGAAGGACATACATCTCCTGTTCAAATATCTCCGGCGCAGGAGGCCTTGACATATAACAGGACGCATCCACCCACATGCCTCCGTAACGAAACATAAGCTCTGCCCACAAAAGCTCGCAAAGATGCGAAGGAGAAATCTTTCCCTCGTTAAATTTCTGCACAATCGATTCCGTAAACGTCACATATTGCATACAGTTTTCCAGTGTAATCCATCGGATTTCCATTTTGTCCAAAGGAAGATTGTCCCGCAGACTTTTTTTACAGCATCGGATCCATTCCTGCATTTCCCCCTCATCATTGAGGCAGCACACCCACACGGGTATTTTTCCATTGAAATCATCCCCACACTCCATTGAAGCCGCCAACGGCTCATGGCTCTCCAGACGGTAGAGTGAGAAAACAGGTTCCGCTTTCAGCCTGACGTATTTGTCCAAAAGATCCGCCCGTTGATCTGCGCGCGTAAAAGAAGACGCCTCCGCCATCTCCACATTCTCTTCCGTAACCGCTTCCGGCTGCATAAAAAGCCAGACCCGAAACAGCCGTTCCGACAAAAATCCAATGACGCGTTTCTGATAATCGTCATAATCCGTCCAGTCAATCCGGCGCTCCACTTCAAACAAAATGTCAAACAGCCAGGCGCAGTATCGGTCAAATATGTCTTTGCGCGTAATCCACATATTCCCGACGGAAATCAAAATCGTCTGCATGGCATAGTCAAACGCGGACACGTAATCGGGATATTTCTCCTGTATGACCTCGCGGCATAAATCCAGATCTTTTGCATAATGCCGCTTCGCATAATGCTCGTACACGCTGCGCTCTTTCACACAGCTGCTGTTTGGAATCAAAACAGGATACGTACGAATCGTCTCCTCAATATACGACCGCTGCAGCAGTCGTTCTTCTTTTGTAAAAAAACGCCTGTAATGGCATACCCCGACAATATCGCATTTTATATTTTTCCATATCCAGTAAATTCCGGTCAATTCACAGTAATAAGGATTTTTTGACGAAATATGGTCCCCCGTATGATCTCCGGTGTAACCAAGCTCCTTACCGCATGCCCGCCCGACGTGCAGCGGAATATAGATTTCGTTCGGAATGGCCGCCATTTCCTTATGCGTCATGACATAAATTCTTGTATCCATACGGTTATGCTCCCAAATTCAACAAATAATAGCAGTTTCCTTCTAAATTCAGTTCTCTGACTGCCGCATCTTTCCAATGAGATTTCCATACGTCCGGCAGTCCGTCCAGCAGAACATATTTCGCGCGCGCAGAAAGCGCCCTGGCCGCCCTAAGAAGCGGGAGTTTTTTTATTATCTCATCCGTTCCAAGAAAAATTGCCAGATCGTATCGTTTCTGATCTTTGTCTGAAAGGAACTCTTCCATCGTCAGAATCGAATCATAAACCTGATCCCAAACGGGAAATTTAAGCTCCTGAAACCAATCAACGCCATCTAAGCAAATTTGCGCCGGCGCTTCCCGATTCATAGCTTTCCGCGAAACGCCCCCGATTCTCTTTAAGAACATTCCAACGTCAATCACGGACTGCGGCTCTAACTGCCCGATCATTTCAAAATAAATATAAATATCGTTTTCATTTTTCAGAATCACAGTCTGTCTCCTTCCGGCCATTTAACTTAACCCGCGCTTTCCCTGCATTTATTTTGCGGACAGCATTGTTTTGAGCCGCTCTTCAAATGTAAAATCCCGCTTTACTTTTTCAAAGCCGGCCGTCGCAATCCTTCTGCGCTCCTCCTCATGCTTTAGATAGTAGTCCGCCAGCATATACAGCTCTTCCAGATTTTGATACACCACGCATTCTTCTCCCGGCATAAAATGCTCTGTCAGCTCTTCCTGGTAATTGCTCAGCACAAATCCCCCGCAGCCCATAATATCCAAAATACGAAGCGGAATCCCTGTCCGAATGGTTTTCAGGGAAATATTCAGGTTGACTTTGGTTTGATGAAAAATAAGAGGCATATCCCTGTAATAATCCGCATATCCCTTATAATTTACTTTTTGCAGTCTGTCGTCTTTGTCTGTGGAATACAAATCCACTGCAAAATGAGCGGACAGCAAAGAAAGGGCCAGATACCGCTCCCTTCCGGTTGTCTCACTGGCGAGCAGATATTCCAGTTCGCGTTTTCCCATCTGAAAGCCGCCGTCGTCAATTTTGCGATAAGATTCGTTCATGTCTTCCAACAGCTCTTCTGTCACAAGCTCGGGGATCAGATAGCCGCCGGATAATTTCATCTGGGAATGAATGATGCCTTCCAGATAACCCCTTAGATACCCGCCCAATGTCGCCGCAAACTGCGCGTACCCGGTCTGATACAATTGCCCGACCAGGGAAATATCTGCCGCATCCGCTCTTTTCGCGGCTTTTGCAATCGTCCCTCCAAACACGTCCGTATCTACGGCAAGCGGCAGATGCCTGGCGTCTATGCCAGCCTTTTGGTATTCTTCCGCCTGTCCTCTGTCAAAAAAGTAAATGCGGCTGCAGGAATTCTTCATCGGGACAAGATTCCTGATATGCACCGGGGAGTCGTATACCCACGACACATATAATAAGCCGCACCGCTCGCACACATCCGAAATCAACGGTGAAAAATTAACCGAAACCACAGCCTGATAAACGCTGCTTTTGATCTTATTTTCCAATTGTCTGCAAAACGCTTCATCCGCTTCCCAGTCCCGGAACTGGTAAACAAATGTATCATATGCGATATTCAGTTTTAAAAACGCGCGCTCCATTCCCTTATTCAGAAACGAATGCCACTGAAAAAACAATACTTTCATGTCGCTTTCATCCTTATCTCTGAAAATGCTGCCGCCGGCCGCCTTTCCATTCTTCCATATATAGAACAAGCAAGCCAGCTTCTGTCATCTAAAAGCTGGCTTTTCTCAACCGTCGTTTATGCGGTTACTTCTCTTGCTGCTGCGCCCAGATTTTCAAACATTGGAATTAACGCTTTGATCGCTTCCGCCATAGCCGCATCCTCGTTGGCTTTAATCGCGTCTCCCAACCGAACGACAGACGCGTTAAACGCTTCTTTGTTGATGCGCTCCTTCCCCTCGTTTAACAGCTCAATTGTACCGTTTACTACCTGAATTTCCCAGTTCAGCGCATCCACAATGCCTTTTAAAAACTGGTTTGTATCCTCCATTCTTTCACCGGATAATTCTTTTACGATTATATTCATATTTTTCAATACGCGATCATTAAACTCAATCAGCACTGCCAATGCCTCTTTCTGCTCTGCTCTGCGATCTTCCATGACACTCACCCGGCCTCCCTTGGCCTATCCTTTCTTCTTTTAATAATTGACACACTTATAATTATTATATCGGTTTTTTTTCATTTTTTCTTATGCTTTGCAATAAGATTAGCAAATTATAATTTTGTTGTGATATTCCAGACGGTCTTTTGCGATCGTCAATCCTTTTTTCAATTCTCCAAATGCAAATCTGTGCGTAATCAATTCCGAAAGGCGGAGCTTTTTGCCGCGGCACGCCTCTATCGTCTGATGCCAGTCGTCTTCCGGCGAATGACAGAAGGAAGAATTCCAGGTTCCCGTCAGACGAATCTGATTCCTGAGTATTTTCCAATACGTATTTTTGTCAAAGGCAAGATCCCCTTTCGGATTTCCCACCGCCAGAACCTGCCCGCCCGGCCTTACGCAGCGGATGCAGTTTGCAAGCGTTTCCTCGGCGCCCGCACAGTCGATCGCTATGGATACGCCCTCCCCGCCCGTCTTCTGCATTACCCGGGAAACAGCATCCTGTACAAAATCCGCTTCCTCCTCCGATCCTCCGGCGGAAATGTACTCATAATGTTTTGACGCCGTAAGCTTCATCATTTCCCCATGCCGCCGGTTATGCCCTGCCGCATATACTTTTTCAACCCCAAAAATACGCAGCCACTGCGTCAGGAGAATGCCGATTGTGCCAAGCCCAAACAGCGCCACGGTATCTTCCGGCGTAATTGTAAGCCTTCTGAGCGCATGCAGAGCAACGGATGCCGGCTCTAACATAGCGGCCTCCTCCATGCGCATCTCCTCTGGAAGCGCAATCAGATTCCATACAGGCACAGCCGCAAATTCCGCAAACCCTCCGTCACGACGCGAGCCCAGATAATCATAATTACGGCACATCTCATATGCGCCCTCTTTACAGACAAAGCATTCCCCGCAGGGAATCAATGGAAAAACTCCAACCGTCTTCCCCACCCATGCCCGGTCTTTTTCATCAAACACATCCACTACCCTGCCGGCAAATTCATGGCCGGGAATCGTAGGAAAATGATACGTCCCTGTCTGAAAAATTCTCGGTATGTCAGACCCGCAGATTCCCGCCGCTTTCACCTGTACAATCGCCCAGCCGCTTTTTGGCTTAGGCATGGGAACTTCCGTAAAATCAAGTTGTCCGATTCCCCGTAAAACGTATGCTTTCATCGCTCCTCCATCATCTTCTCAAACCGGCGCAGATCTTCCGCCGTAGTAATCTTAAAATTTGTTTCCTCTCCGTCCACCAGCGCAATCGAAAGCCCTGCTTTTACCGCCGGTTCGCTGCTGCCGTTGATTTGCAGCAGTTCTTCTTTTGTCAGCGCTTCATTGGCGCGCAGATATGCGCCGTATCGAAATGCCTCCGGCGCCTGTCCTGCCAAAAGCTTATCCCGCTCAAGCAGCGCATCGATCTGTTTCCCATCTGTGCTGTAATATACGGTATCTTTCATCTTAAGCGCCGGCATTGCTCCATCCGCACGTTCTGCCGCCGCAACGCACCTTTCCAGAAGTCCCGCCGACATAAGCGGCCTTGCCGCATCCAAAACCAGAATCAGATCCTCTTCTCCCGCCGCCTGGCTAAGGGCGCGCAAACCGTTTAATATGGACATCTGCCTGTTTTCTCCCGGTTCTGCAAATCCCCTGAATTTGGCGCCCAGAGAAGGATTTTCTTTTGAAACCTCCCGGATTTCCTGTAAAATAGCTTCCTGCCATTCCCCCGCCGCAACAACAAGATAAGCGTCTGCCGCGTCTGTTTTCTCTATCGTTTCCATACAATAACAGATCACCATTCTGCCGCAGACCTTATAATATTGCTTTGGTATGTCAATCCCTTTCAGTCGGCTTCCCGTGCCGCCCGAAAGAATCAATGCAAAATTCACCGCGATTCCCCCTGTCAAAATAAGCTTTTTTCGTCTCATCCATCAGATGCAGTATTTTCTAACCTCCGTCAACAGCTCCCGGTACGGCCTGTTTTTATTAAACAATAATGTTGTGCCCAGCACAAATCCTTTTACGCCTTTTGGCGCATACGTTTGAATCTTATCCAGTGAACAGGCTCCGTCCCAGTAGATTTCAATATCCCGCGCCTTTCTCGCCTCCAGAAATTTTTCTAACTTCTGTCCGATGTACGGCAAAAAAACCTGTCCGGCATTTCCAGGATTCACGCTCATGACGAGCACTCTCTTCGCAAGATACAAAAGCTCGTTCACCGACTCAAAAGACGTCCCGGGATTTACCGCTATCCCAGGCGTCGCCCCGGCCGCGATAATTGCCTGCAGCGTGCTTGCCGGATGATAATCCGCTTCCGGATGCACATAAATCACGTCTGCTCCGGCTTCGATAAATCCGTTTAAATAGCTTAACGGACGCTTGATCATCAGATGGATCTCCACCGGCTTTTTCGTCAGGCTCCGGATGCATTTTAAATCCTGAATGCCCATACAAAAATACGGCACAAACTGCCCGTCCATAATATCGATGTGAAAGGAATCGATTCCCCCCTCCTCCAACATTCTGATTTCCTTTTCCAAATTCGCAAAATTAGCGCACATCATCGATGCGGATAACTGTGTCTGCATTTTTATTCTCCTCCAATTAGAACCTTTTTTCCCTGAAACGCAAACCCGTATCTGCGTATGCGTTCTTTGGAAATGCCTTTCGCCTCCAGCGCCGCGGCATAATTTTGTCTCTTAATCTGATCAAGAGCGGCTTTTACGCTTTCCGACAACTCTTTTTCTTCGTCCGTATCCTGCACTTTAAACTCTATGAGCATCGCATCGTCCTCCCGTCGTCTTGGCTCCAGCATAATATCGTACCTGCCGAACCCGCTCTCCCGATTGGAAGTGATCACATACCGATCGTTTAATTCAACCATAAGTCCCAGTACAAATCCATGGTAAAACCGCTCCGGTTCCGTCCCGGCCCGGCCTTTCCCCGTATCAAAATAACTGAAAGTAGCCAGCGCGACTTTATTCATATAAAAGTTCATTGCTTTCACATCGTCTAACAAAAGCGCTTTGATAAAGTCATTGTAATCGGATGATTCCACCGAAAACCATTCATGGATAATTTTTCGAAACATGAGATTCACTTCCAGATTTGTCAGAAACACTTCATGTTTCGGAACAATAACCGGTGATATTCCGGTAAAATCATCCTCCAGTATCGTTACCGGTTCCAAATCACGGCCGCTCACTTTTAAATAACCGCTGGCCAAAAGCATACTCCAGATCGCATTCTCATTGTTGTCGTTTAGCTGGTTATAAACAACCTGCTCATCTATATCAACCATGATGCTTCTGCCGCAAAGCAGCGTTTCAAATTTCTGTTTGACGTTTTTATTTCCCTCCTGTATCAACTTTCCCACAAACCGGTTTGAACTGGTATTTACCCAATAAGATTCGATAATTCCGGTATCCAGAAAATTGGTAATAGACCACGGATTATAAATATCTGTCTTCTTTCCAAATACAAATCCGTCATACCACTTTTTGACCTTCTGTTTTGTGTCAGACAAATCAAATTCATCCAAAGACGCAAAAACCTCTTCTTCTGTAAAGCCAAAGCTGTCTGCATATTCATTCGAAGACGTCGTTATAACTTTTAAATTATTCAGGTCGGAAAAAACGGATTCTTTGCTCACCCTTGTAATCCCGGTCATAACCGCTCTTTCCAGATATGCGTTTGTCTTAAACGTAGAATGAAACAGATTCCGGATAAACCCCGTAATTTCCTCCCAATACCCGTTTATATAAGCCTCCTGCATCGGCGTATCGTATTCATCCAGTAAAACGATGACTTTTTTGCCATAATAAATGCTTAAATATTTACAGAGACGCCAGATCGCAGTTGACGCAATCGTCTCATCTATATCAGTAAACATCTGCCGGAAAAACATTTTATCCTCTTCCTGCAGCG
This sequence comes from uncultured Lachnospiraceae bacterium, assembly GCA_910586725.1. GTDB lineage: Bacteria > Bacillota > Clostridia > Lachnospirales > Lachnospiraceae > Roseburia_B. Next base: position 22,645 of record CAJUJL010000013.1, read on the forward strand.
CATCGCTTTGGATTACAAACTTATAATCCACATACAAATCCTGAAACTTCTGAAAAATTCTTTTCCTGGCGGACGCATAATTCGATTCTTTTATATCGGCAAAACTTAGATTTAACACAGGATAACTGCCCTGCAGCTTCCTGTATTTTTCCTCCTGCCAGATGGACAGCCCTTCAAACAAATCGCCCCTGCCTTCATATTTTACAGAATAAAAGTATTCCAGCATGTTCATCATCAGCGTCTTGCCAAACCTTCTGGGACGGGCAATTAATGTCACAGCGTCTCCGCCTTCCCACCATTCCCTGATAAATCCTGTTTTATCAATATAAAAATAGTTATTTTCTATGATCGTACCAAAATCCTGTATCCCAATCCCAACCGTTCTTGCCATTGCACGTCCTCCGTCCACAATCAATAAGCACAATATAACATAAAAACAGGCGAAAGTAAAACCTCTTTCGCCTGTTCATACGCTTTCCGGCCGCATCCCCGCTATTGTTTTTACTGTTACGGCAGAAAATTTTTATCCGCGTAAACAACCTTGTACCGATCGCGATGCATTTCGAAAAACAGCGTAATCAAACGCTCGGACAAAAAGCCCGGATAGCGGTTCTGATACGCATCCGTCCGTATGCCCTGCCGCGCAGACACCGCCTCAAGAACCGGAAACATCCAATTGCACAAATCATTCAAAACCTCTCTTCTCATAATAAACATATTGCAGGGAGAGTACAGATTTTGTGCAAATACTTCTTCTGCCCGCCGATGCCCTTTAGAATCGCGCGCCTTCAGCTCCTGCATCATTGCGTCCCAATCTTTGGATATATGGCGCTCTCTGTAATTGCCTTCCACGCTTGGCGCCACATAGAGAGGAACCGGCAGAATTACATCCACTCCATACTGCTGCATACGCGCCTTCCAATCCTCCGGCAAAATAAAGTGTCTGCGGTAATGCGCCAGCCCGATCACATCCTCTGTCGCATGTTTCCAAATCCAGTACAATCCCGTCAGTTCGCAAAACTGCTTATTTCTGTCTGAAATATTTTCTCCTGCGGCGTCTGTAATTCCATTTTCTTCCAGTCGTTTGTCTGTCAGCGCCGCGCCCACCTGAATGACTTTTTCATAATCCCAAAGCTTTGTCTCCGTTTGCAGCGGCTTGTCAAATACAGACTTTGCCACATATACGCAGGCCTTTCTTTCCGGTAATTTGCCCAACATTTTCTCTCCAAGCGCAGAACAATCGTCTATTTTTGCAAACGCTCTTCCGATGGACGAGAAATATTTCCGCAAATACGCGTTGCGCAGTTTCAAATCCAGCTGTGCCGTAACGGGGTAGATGTTCTGTATGCCAAACTCTCCGGCGGTTTTTGCCAGATTTTCATGGTAGACGGACCTAGTCCCGAGAAAAACCGGATATTCGCCATGTAATTTTGTGCTTTTCTCCAGCCGGATTACCGGCACGCCGTTAATCGAAGCGGCGTTTGGTTCTTCATTATTGACCAGATACGCTTCTATCGAAGCTTCCGGATATAAATACTGTATATAAAATGCAGCTGTCTGCGCTCTGGAATGGGCGCCGAAGACGTAAAATTTATGACTCATGCTCTCTCCAATCAATGCTGTTTTGTCTGATCCGTTACCGAATCCCATATGCCTTTTTTGACGCATCCGATAAAATCAGTTCCTCATCTATCACGGAAACTTTCTCTTCTTTGTATTTCTTAATCAATGCCTGATGCAGCGCCTTTCTTGGTTTCGCGTAAGTAATCGCCACTACAATCTGATCTGCGCATTCGGATGTGACACAATCCGGCGGCTCTACCGAAAGCCCCATTTTCCGGAACTCTTTATAATTTCTGTCCACCCACAAAACAACTTCACAAAACCCGCTCTGTTTCAGATATTGATACAGCCTCTGCCCGTAAGTTCCCGCTCCATATAACACAATTTTCATTCTCCGCTTTACTTTTGGATAGGGAAATAAATAATCCAGACCAGCATATCCCTCATACAGCCCATCCGACCTTGGTATCATCAAAAACAGCACGTACATCTCCCACTGTTTTCTTAAATCATACACTTCCTGATAAAGCGTAAACTGTTTCATTCCCGCCTCATACATCGCATGAAACTGTTTTCTTTCCAGCTCATAATCGTCAATTTTCTTTACCAGAGAATTTGTCGTCTGCCTGTAATGATACAGACACTCCCCAAGCACATAAATGCTTTCTGCGTTCAACAGGCATGGAAAAGTACAGACTGCATCGTCTCCCATCCGAATACATTCATCCTCCGACATTTGAAACGATTCTATACATTCGCGTTTAAAAAGCTTGTCGCATTGACTGGGAGAAATCCCCCATTCAAAGAAATCCTGATTTACAATCATATGGGGATAAATTTTTTCTATCATCTGCTTTTTGTCATACTTTCCTTCGTCCGCCCCCTGGAAAACCGCCTTTGACGCCTCTTGCGTATCTTCATACCTGCCGCACATCGAAACGTCAACATCCCACTGTCTCATACATGCTTCCAGCTTTTCATACATCGTATCTTCCAGCCAGTCGTCTCCGTCCACAAACGTGACATATCTGCCATGGGCCAGGGAAAGCCCCGCCTTCCTTGCGCTTACGGGACCGCCGTTTTTCTTATGAACCACGGTAATCCTCATGTCTTTTTCTGCAAACGCATTGCAGATCTCCCCGCTTTGGTCCGTGGAACCGTCATCCACTAAAATAATCTCCAAATCCTGATATGTCTGACGGCATATGCTTTCTATACATTGTTTCAGATACCTGTCCTCATTATAAAGCGTTACAATCACACTAATCATCATTCCCATTCCTTCCGTCTTTCTTCGCCACAGCATATAAAACCGTTTCCTCACAGGCAAGGGAATAATGTCTAAGATAAAACGTATAATCCGGATAAAAAGACAAAATCAGGCGCGGAAGCTCCCATATATCTTCCGGTTTATGATACACAGAAATAGCCAGTTTCGGATGGTGTCTGCGAATGGTCTGTTCCGCTCCTTTTAACGCTTCGTATTCCGCCCCTTCAATATCCATTTTAATAAATGTCACTTTTTGATCAATCGCCTGGTCAATGCTTGTAACAGGCACCTGCACCGTTCCATCTTCTGCAAACCTGGAACCTTCATTTGCATTTGCGGAAAATTTTAAAACATCCTCTCTGCTCCACAAGCCCTTGGGCAAAAGACAAAACGATAATTGATCCGTTTGTTCCAATACTTCTCTGCAATTTTTTCGATTGTCCGCATCGGGTTCAAACGCATATACTTCTTTCCGGCAGCCGTTTGCCCATTCTGCAAACATACGCGAATTCGCCGCGTCGTAACATCCCCCGTCCACAAAAATTTCATGCGCTTCCCTGCATTCCCGTAAAACAGGAAGATCAAAATACTGCTGCCTGTGATAAACCGAAAGCATCATGCCGGTCACATCCACAATCCGTTCCTTATCGATTCCCGCATGTGAAAGCATTTCCACAAATTCTTTATGATAACTCGTAGATGCAATATATACGGAAGCATCGCTCTTCAACTCCAAAAATTCCGCAAGAGTCATAATGGGAAGATCCCGATAGCTCCCTTTCTTATAATTATCAATGATTCCCGAAAATCCGAATTCCCAAAACAAATCGGCGACAATCATGCCCCATTGTCCTGCGCTGACAATATATTTTTCCCTTTTGTCAGAAACAAATTTTTCATAGACATTCTGATATAATGCGGTATTTTTCACAATATGCAGCATATATCTTTTGTCTCCCGTCAGGCTGAACAAAAGACGGTCCGCATAGATGTCTTTTGATATTCCATCTCCCAGATGACCGTAGATTTCCCGTATCTGACGCATCATATCGCAACAATTCTCCGTCACTCTTCTCATCTCCTCTGTCTCGCTGCCGGAACCGGATACCGGTACGCTTCCGCGCCATTACAGCGGCGGCACATATCCAAATACCCTTTATCCGAATATCCCACGCCAAATTCCAGTAAAATCTTTTTATAATCCTCTCCTGTTAAAGCGCTCATATCCAGATAATCATCCTCTCCCTCATGAAATTTCAGATTATCCGAAACGCTCCTTGCCATCACGCAGTAATAAAATTTATCTCCCCGAATTTCCCGGCAGGGCGTCTTACACGCATCAAACACCCCTGTCAGCTTTTCTTCGTCCGCATCGCGCACTACGGAGTCAAACCCATAATCAATCCACTCTTCTTCCGGCTTCCCAAGCGTATACGAAATATGATTTTCATCCAGCAAAGCCGTCAGTTTTTCATATTTTTCTTTTAACGCGGGGATCTCTTTTGAATAATTGGAAATCCGAAATGTAACGTCATATTTCTGACACATTTCTATCACAGAAGGTCCCGGCAGTATCGTTCCGTTTGTCGTAATGCTGAATATCATCATCTGCCCGCGGTATTTTTCACCGACATATGCGATCACCTCTGGAAGATCCCGATACAATAACGGTTCGCCTCCGATCAAAACAAACTCCCCGCAAACGTCAACTTTGGCAAAAAAAGAATCGGCGCTTTGGAATGCAACTGCCGTTTCCATATCCGACGCGTCATTGCCCACATTAAAGCAGCCGTGCGCGCACTTCTCGCATTTTAAACTGCATCTTTCTGTCAGGCAGATCTGCGCAAGCGCCACAAAAGAAGTATCATATACATACGCCATAATAATCGGCAGAAAACGGTACATATATTCCTCATACGCAAAATAATTTTTATGGAGCTCCAGACCGCTTTCCGAAAGCTGTCTGCTGATAATCGGTATATTCTTTTTATCAGCGGCTATCACAATCTGGTTTTTTCTGCCGCTTTTTATAAACTGGTCAAAAGAGATTACTTCCCTTCCGTCCACGCCGTTTTTTTGCTTTTCCTCATCGTTATCAATATAACCGCCGAACATATGCAGGTATTCCAAAATTTCCTGCGTGTTTTTCCCATATACGCCTGCGCCAAACACATAGATCTTATCATTCAGACGCACCAATTCCGAAATTTCTTCCGCCGTCTGATCCAGTTCATGCCCTTTATTTTTCCATTTCATAAAAATTGTCCTTTCCCTTATATTTATCTATATTTCAATTATTTTTGCCAGATTCCAGATTATTTTTTCTTTCACAATTCCTTTTTGAATCAGACTGTCCCGAATTTCCGCTGCCGTCTCAATATTTTTGACCGCAATCAGTACATAGTCAAACTCTTCACAAAACAATCGTTCCGGTGACACAATCTGTTCCATTTGATTTCCCAGTCGTTTATAATTCTGATCCGCCCACACAACAATGTCTGCAAACCGATACTCCTGATTCTGCCAAAAATACTGTTTCCCAAGATTACCGGCTCCGTACAAAGCAATTTTCGCTCCCTTTTCTATGCTCCAATAAGGAAATATATCCGGTTCGCTCTGCTTATAATCTGCATAATACATCTGCTTTAAGCCAATCGCGCGCATATAGAAATGGTCTAACTGAATAAAAAGCTGGTCTTTATATCTGCCGTCGGAAAATTTTTTCTGCAAATACTGATACAAAGAATGCAGCTTGTGAAAGAAATCTGTATCTTTGATATAAGGCGTATCCGTTTCTTTTGCTCTCTGCCGATGATAATAATAGCAATGATGTATCACAGACACCGAATGCGTTTCCAGCATCAGCGGATAGAACAAAGCGACATCCTCTCCATAATGAATATCCAAAGCAGTCATTTCCTCTAAATGCGCCATAAGTTTTTCTTTCCGAAAAATTTTTGTGCAAAGACTGGGATCCAGTTCATTTCTTCCCCTTCTTCTGCTAAACAGCATAAACGGTATCAGGTCTTTTTTGATTCTTTCTCTGTCGTAGAATCCTTCTTCACACAGCGGCATTTCTTCAATGACACAACCTTTGTGAAAAAATCTGAAAATACCAGAAATCACAACTTCTGCACGTTTTGTTTCTTTCATAAGCGTTTCATACATGTCCGGCGCAATCCAGTCATCCGAATCGACAAACGTCACGTAATCCCCGTCTGCAGCCGCCCCCCCTGCGCGCCTCGTTTGGATGGGGCCTTCGTTCTCTTTATGTATCACACGAATCCTTGAATCTTTCTTCTGATAAGAGTCGCAAATCTTTCCGGACGAATCGGTAGAACCATCATCCACAAGAACAACCTGTATATTCTGATACGTCTGACTCAAAATGCTTTCAATGCAGTCTGGCAAAAACTCCTGCGCATTATAAACCGGAACGATTACCGACAGCAGCTTCTTTTCTTCCATATACAACCCCTCTTCTTAAATCAAGCGTGCTTCCCATATTATCATCATATGGAAAAAACATATATCCTTTGGAATGTTCCGTCATATATCCATAGCTCTGTAAAAGAAAACGAATATATTTCTCATCAAACTGCCTGTGATAGCTGCAAATCGCGCATTTCGCATTGCTCCTTTGCAAAATGTCCCTTCCTCCCAGTAAGGCATCGATTTCCGCCCCTTCAATATCCATCTTCAGAAAATCAATTTCTTCCTCAACAAGCGCATCCAGCGTCGTCATTTCTTTCGTCTCAAAACGGGATAAATATTTACTGCAATAAACTACTTTATCCGAATAATCAGAAAAAGTCCGCCTAAGCGCGTCCATCCATTTGGGGTCCGACTCAATCAGATAAATTTTCCGCGCCCGCTCCACATAACGGAGCGCAAAATTTCCTTCACAGACGCCCGCGTCTACGATCACGCCATCGTCAGGTATTTCTCTGCCGTCTCTGACATACAGATGCGGTGAATCCTCTCCCTGCTCATAGAGGACGTCTAAAATCACTTCTTTTCCGTCCTTGATCTGAAACTTGTAATCAGGCGGATAATACATCCTTTTTCCTTCAAACATGATATAAGGATACGCCTCTTCATCCCGGTACACTTCACAATACCGTATATCCTCCGGCAGATAGCTTCCCAGTACATTTAAAATACCTTTTCTGTAAACGGCAAGCACATCCTGAATTTCTTTTTCTTTTCTGTACTTATACTGATCTACTACCCGCGCAGCGGCTGTTTTTTCCAAATCCCGATAGGACAGTATCCGATCTGCCGGAATATGCAGTTTCTCTATGAGCTGATCATAAATCGCTTCCATATGCAGAGAGCATACGATAATAACGTCAAATTCAAGTTCCTTGAGTAAAGAAGGCGCAATCATTTTCTTATCTTCCCAGAATACCTTTCCCCACACATTCGAATTATTATCCGTAAAAGCTATGATCTCATAGCCTTCATACAGCATTTTTCTTCTTAAAAAATCCGCCGCCGTTCCGCCGGCCCCCCAAATCACAGCTTTCATCCCGCTTCTCCTATCCACTGACGCAGCGCTTTTGCATAGTCTTCTTTTTTGCATTTGACAAGCACGCTCCTTCTTGCCTCCTGTCCGCATGTCTCAAGGAAATCTCCATGCTGATGCAGAAACATTATTTTCTCCGCAATTGCATCCAGGTCTCCGATCGGACAAATATAACCGCTTATTTCATTTTCAATATAATCCGACACGCCGCTGACATCCGTCACCACCGGAACGCATCCAAAACTCATCGCCTCTAACATGGCCAGACTCGCTCCTTCATACTCCGAAAAGTTCAGATAAACATCCTGTCTTTTCCAGAACTCCGCCATATCGGCGTAATTTAACTGTCCCAGGAATCTGACATTTAAATCCGCGCCGCAATCGTTCAATTCCTTTTTTATCGCGTCTTCTTCGTCTCCGCTTCCGGCCACTTCCAGCCTGTAGTCCACGCCGCGTTTTTTTAACTTCTTCAGGAATAACGGCAAAAGATCCGCCCTCTTCTGCTCCCTGACCAGACGCGCCGCATACCCGATCCGAATTGGTCCGCCAAAACTGGCATCATAATTTTTCTGAAAGGATTCATCTGTCGCAACCGGCTGCTCTTTAAAAAAAAGCCTCTCTTTTTGGATTCCATATGATTTATTTAATGTCTCTTTTATTCTGCCGCTGACACAGATATATTTATCCACAAAATCATCAAACTGCACATGCAGGTCATATGCCTGTTTGAATCCAAGATGCACTTCATCTATGATCTGAATCTGATCCGGACAAATTGCTTTTAGCGCCAGCGCCGCAAAAAACAATTCTTCTGTAAAACAATTTAAAAAAATAAGCGGAAGCCTCTCCTTAAGAGCGCGCACCATATCGGCAAACTCCGCTTTCTCTCCAAAACGCCAAACGGAAACTCCCGCTCCCTCCGCTTCCGATTCCTCTATGGAAATCACGGAGCTTGCAAAAATCCTGACGTCAGCCCCCTCTTTCGCGAGCTCTTTTGCCATGCTGTAATTCCAGTTTTCCGCGCCGCCAAAAGAAGATCCGCTGTATAAATCCACGCATATTGTTTTGGGAAATCCAACAGGCCGCACGCTTGCAGCATCAAACGGCCGGTCCAGGACGGCTTCCTTTAAAAGTTCCCACAGACTGATGATTTTATCCGCAATGCCAAGATCCGATAACTGTTCCGTAATCTCTCTCCAGTATGTGCACGAAATCAGAATCCTGCAGTCCATAGATACGAGTTCTTTTACCCCGATTACAGGCGCTCCGCAAAAAACGCTCCCTGTTTTGCATCTGTCATTATCCGCAATATAATCCGTTCTGCAATGAAAAAATGTTAACAGCCTGATATAGTTTGGCGTATGATGCCCGGCGCCGAATAACACAAGTTTGGCCATGTTATAATCCTCATCAATCTACAGGAACCGCCAGCATAACTCCCGCACTTCATTTTGATAAATGCGGTTAATTTTCACATGTTCTCTGGCATATTTAACCGCATTTTCATAAAGCTCCTGATCATATAGGAAACTGGATATAATAATCTGATCAGTATCTGCAGGAATATCCCGGATATTGATCACAGACAGTCCTTCAAATTCCCATTCCCCGCTCGCTGCATGGCTGTCTAAAAGAAATAAATCCGCCGGCAGCTTACCGCGCTGCTTTGCCGCTTTTAAAAGTCCTTTTGTATGATTTCCCAAGCCGTAAATTCCGGTCTTTTTGTCATGCGCAAAAATCCCCATTTTCTTGAATTTACAGTCTGCTTTTTCCTGATACGCGCGTTTGCAGTCACAAAAGAATGTCCGGAAAGAAAATTCTTTTGATACAATTCCTCTGTCTTTCAGATGTTGCTCTGTATCGTCTTCAAAATAACTCCCAAGAAATAAACACGCCTCCAGTTCCTCCAACTGCATATCCGTCATCCGCCTTTTTCCCATCATCTGATACAGTTTTCCGAACATTTCTTTTTGGAAAGAACAGATGATATGCGGATTTTCAGCAGAAAGACTGCACATTTCAAAAAACGTCTGCACCAGAGAAAATACTTTGTCTCTCATTTTGCGCAGCAGCAGCGCTTCATATGACAGATTTTTTTTCTTTATGCTTTCCAGAATTTCTCCGGAATCAACAAATTCAGCCATCAAACGGATTACCTGTATGTAATCTCTGATTCGTTTCTCATCTATGGCGCCGGTCGTAATGGAATTGGCATGATACCTTCTTAAATACAATCTTTGCGGCAAATATCTCACCGTATCCGCATATAAAACCGCTTTCACGCTAAACAGATGATCTTCAAAAAAAATCCCCTCCGGAAACACGATATAATATTCCTCTAAAAACGCTTTCCGAAACGCCGCCATACATGCCTGCACATTAAAGTGCAGCGGATACGTTTGTACAAAAAACTCCACGCCTTTATAAATCCTGTTTTTTACGCTGGCTTCTCTGTGATACATCCTTGAATCATAACTGTCATGATCGCCTGTTTGTTCATCCTCATATATAACGTCCGAGTCAAAATACAAAATATCCAGACCGGGATTCTTCTGTAAGCAGGACAAAACACAGCCCAGCAAATCATCTCTCCAGTAATCATCCGAATCCAGAAAAATAACATACTCCCCTTTTGCATGTGCAAGTCCCGCATTTCTTGCGTCCCCAAGCCCCGCGTTCTCCTGCTTTTTATAGATAATATCCGGATATAATTTCGTATACTCCAAACAGATTGCTTCACTGCGGTCCGTGGAGCCGTCATTTATTATGATAAGTTCCAGATCGTCCGTTTTCTGTCGGATCACGCTTTCCAGACAATCCCGAAGATATTTTTCCACATTGTAAACAGGTATAATTACTGAAAGCAACATTCTGCATCCTTTCTCTGATTCATCTTATCCGGCGTCTCCTGCCATATCTTTTATGTACAGAGGCAGCAGAACCGAACCTCCTCCATACTCCGCTTTATAACGGTATAAGTCATAATTCAATACAGCTCCCGGATTTTCCGTACTGGCTCCAAAGCTAAAATAAGAATATCCCAGTTCTCTCGCTTTCAGAATCAGTTCCAATATAAGCAGCAAATTGGGCGTTTGTTGTGAAAAACGATAATTCAAATCCAGATACTGCGTATGGAACACATGTTTAAAACAATAGACCAATGCAAACGCCCCGTATTCCCCTTCTCTGGTTTCCATATAAAAGGCCCTGATCTGATTTGGAAATTTCTCTGCCAATCCGTTTATTTCATCAAAGGTATGCGTGGAATGCGCCTGATATTTCCGCTCTAAATTTTGATTCATACATGCCCATACCGCTTTATCCGGCTCCTTTTCTTTCATTTGGAACAGATCTTCCCTAAGCGCTTTTCGAATCTGACTTCTCCGCTTACTGTAACATAACGCCAACGCATCCTCCGCCGTGCGAACCGTTGAAATAGAAATCACATTCGCCAGCGCCGTCATTCCAAAAGAGTATCCTCTTTTCAGCAAAAAATAATCTATTCTCTGATTCGGAGAAAGCGTATAACAGCAGGGCGCAGTCTTCAATTCTATTTTCTGATACTTCTGTTCATAATAAGAAAGCATTTTATCCAGAATTTCTTCTGCTGATTTTATGCTGGTTTTTTCTGAAATCACAGGGCCCGCAAACGTGGTTCCCGCATGAGATATAATCGTATGACGATCCGTTCCCACCGAAGCCATCATGACTCCGCAAACGGACTGTGATTCTTTATCCAGCGCCACAATCGAATCTTCCAAAAACCGTCCCTTATGATACGAGAGATACTTTCTTGTATTGATAAATTCTCCATTCGTAATATCATTCATAATGAACGCGTCAATCTTTCCTGCATCCACTTCATCCACTGCTTTTATTTCTAACATTTCATTCCCTCTCCGGCATATATGCTACCGGTTCATTTTTCTCATATTCAAATAAATCTCTGAACCATACTCTTTCATATAAGATTCACAAATTCGATCCATTGCTTCCAAAACATCCATACTCAAAATCTGATGTTCCATGCATTGCTGCATCTGTTTATGCGTAAACGGTTTTAGGAAAATAGATCCGGATTCTATGATCTGATAATTTTCACTGCTGACCAGCCGCTTTAAAGATTCCATATCAAAAACCGTCTGCTGCTGCAGAATATGATTTCTTTCGGAAAACTGATGCACGTCATCCAGCAGTCCCATTTCTTTTGCCAGAAGACGATGCAGAGAAAACGCATTCGGTACATTCAGATGAACAATTGTGCTCTGGCTGCACAGATCCTGAACCGCACGCAGAAAACGGTTCGGATCCTCAACCTCCTGTAACAAAGCCGCGCATATAATCACGTCAAATGATCTTTCTTTTATTTTTTCAGCAACGTCTTCAAAAAACCCCTGATAGCATACTGCATGTTTATAATTTTCAGCTAAATGTTCTGCGTTTTTAAAAAAATGATTTACCGGCTCCACCACAGTAAATTGGTACTCATCCTGATAATCGGAAAATAACGGATTCAATCCACATCCGATTTCCAAAACAGATCCTCCCTGGGGAGCATACGTCTCAATCGCTTTTTTTACTAAATTTCTTCTAAAATACTCCTGGCGGCGTTCAAACTCCATGTCCTTTGCAGCCACTTTCTCTCCATAATCTTCCATATCACGCATTCAATATCACCCCTCTTTTTTATTTTGTTTTTGGGAAAACAACTGATAAAAATCCACCCGCGGAAACAGATCCAGCGCGCCTCCGGCAGTTGCATTATAAATTTTTACATTTCCGGCGTCTGCAATCCGTTTCACTGCCTTATAATTTTCCCACAGACGATATGTATCCGCCAGCGACCGGCTAAAATCCCAGACCAGACGATCATTTTCATCTATCGTAACGTCTTTTCTTCCTGTTACGCATTTGTCTTTATCATAAAAATAAGTATACTGGTTTGTAATCAGAGAATCATGTTCCGTACCCAATAAATAAATTTCTCCAAATCCCATATACAATGCCAGCTGAATACATAAAACCGGAACGGAATGCACCGGCATAATTTCCTGGCACAAATCAACCTCCTGATAGAAATATGGCCTGCAAATCCCGTGATAATCGCTGTAATCATAATAATAATAATTGACCTCCCGGGAATCAAAAACATGGCTGTTTTCAATCAGCTCTTTCTCCTGGGCCGCAAAAAAATACCGGGAATGCCCCACATTTTTATGCAGCTCTTTTAAATACTCCATTTCCACATCATCGGACAATTTTTCATTGCGCGCCCATTGCGCGTTACAATAATAATTGGGCTGTATGATCTTTAAATCCTTATGCATATAAAAGCTGCTTACAGCCATCGTAATTTCATCTTTTAATAACGTCAGATCCTGCTGCTGAATGGAGGGACCGCAGCACAAAATAAAAATTCTTTCATTCTTATGAATATCTTTCAGGCTCTTATTTCCTTTTAAAATGTCCTGAAATTTATGATCTGTCTGCAGGTCTTTTCTGGGTAAACACTGATAAAACGGCTGTGTCTGGCCGGTTTCATTCAACTTTATAATCAGTCCTGCATATCCATACTTTAATCGCAGATCCTGCTCAATCTCATCTTCGTGATAAAAAGAAGAAACTACGACCGCCTCTATGCGTTCCCAGTCTATTTCTTCTGGCAGTTTCAAAATCTTACCAAAGAAAAACTTCCCTGCTTTTTTTATATCTGTAATCTCTGTAATATCATAATTTAGTAAGCTGGTATCCTGAAAGAGCCTCACTGTATTTTCAGCGGCTCCCCATACTGCGATGTTGCGTTTTTTTTCTAATTGTTCAAATAATTTATTCAGTCTGATTACCTGTTCTTCCAGATACATTATTTCTCCTTTCGGCCGGCGTGCAGCAAATGACGATATAAATCGAGATACTTCCGGGCTATTTTCTCTGCGTCATGATAGTTCTCAACATATTTTCTTGACGCCTTTTTTATCATGATCAATTCATTTTTTCGCTTTAAAACATTCTCGATCGAATCGGCTATACCATCCCATCCGCTTCCAATCGCAATTTGCGGATTCTCCAAAAAACAACTGTTATCTATATCCGGCATCATCTCCTTTACTCTTGAGCCGATTACGGCTTTACCTTTTGCCATAGCGATAAGACTGCTCATTCCCACTCCCGGGCCATATCCCTCTGCACCGTCCACCATAATATCTATTCCGTCCAGATAGTTCAGATACTGATGGAACGGCATGCGTCCGCAGACTTCAAAAGACACTTCGTCTTTATATTTTTTTTTCAGATTCCAAAAAGCTTTCTTTATTAAAGCGGTTCCTTTATTCGCTCTGTTCAGAGGATGATGTACGACCAGCTTCCTGTGTCTGGCAAAATTGGGTTTGATCGCTTCGCAGTCCACAGGATATAAAATCATCTCTTTTAATTTACCATTATATGTTTGAACATAATCACGATAAATTTTATAATACAGCCACTCGCCCGGCACAATTGCGTCTATCTTATCGTAAAACTTTTTTTCATATTCCTGGTAATGCCTGTCCTTGCGGAAAAGACACCGCGCGCCGCACCGCTTGCCATCTTTTAAACAAACCGGGCAAATATGCGGCGCCACTTTATCATAATGCAGCGCCATATTTGCATCGCAGCCCGCCAGCAGCGAAACCGAAACCTTTGCTTTCTCCATCAGTTCCATAGCCAGATCTGCAAAATATTTGTCAATAGAATAAAAATAAGACGGATTGATAAACTGTACGACGTCAATGTCTTTCAGGCGAATCTTATTGAATTCCATGCACCAGCGATTGTACTTCCTCTCAACGTTATTCTCAGGATATTCAACCAGTTTTATATCCGCCCCAAAACTTTTCCATGCATCCCCGCCGTTGATCAGGATTACTTTTACTCCAAGTTTTTCGAGTCCTTTTTTTAAATTATTGTGAACGCCGCTGTATTCTCCCACAAGTAATACTTTCATATAAAAACCCTCTTGTTTATGATAAATCCATTTCAAACTCAAACACAATATCCGAAACAGAAATGACCGGACAATCTAATTTTTCCTGCATTTTCTTCTCAATCTGCTCAAAATAATAAACCGAAGTGACAATAACGGCGTCAACATCCTCCATCGCATCATCCGGATGGACCAGACGTATTTCCTCTTCAAGATCCGCCATATCGCCGCGCTGGTCAATGACATATGCGATTTCGACTTCCGTATCCATTAACTCATGAATCAGGCATTTACCTACATAACTTACGCCATAAACGGCAATCCTTTTAAAATCATTTTGGATAAAGTACTGCTTTAATTCTTTTTTGTCCTGCTTCAGGCATACCCACTGTGCAAGCAGCCTTGTCAGTTCCGCATACTTTAGTTCCTGCTCCCGCTTTTGTTTAATGATCTTTTCTTTCCAATTCCCGATGATGCCCGCGCCAATCGCCGCGCCTGCCAGGGCAGCTAAAATCATCTTTTTTTTCATCTTCAACATCTCCTGCCATTTTATGAACTTTCAAAACATCACGCGCCAAAAGAATTGATACACTCTGCGACATATTCTGTCTGCTGATCCGTCATGCCATAAAACAGCGGCAAGCTAAGCTCCGTATCCGATATTTCCTCCGCTGCCGGAAAATCGCCTCTGTGAAATCCCAAATGACGAAACGCGTTCTGCAAATGCATCGGGACCGGATAATGTTTATTTGTTCCGATTCCCCTTTCATTTAAATACTTTTCCAGGGAATCTCTCTGTCTGCAGCGAATTGCAAAAATATGATATACGCTTTCACATGCTTGCCTTTCAACGGGCAGCGTAATCAACGGATTTTGAATCCTGTCTGTATACAGCTTTGCAATCTCTCTGCGCCGTTTATTCCAAACATCTAATCGAGATAGTTTTATTCGCAAAAAAGCCGCCTGAAGTTCATCCAGTCTGGAATTATTACCCTGATAAATATGATGGTATTTATAATCTGAGCCATAATTTCCAAGCGCGCGCACTTTATCTGCCAGGATTTTATCATTTGTCACGACAGCTCCGCCATCTCCCAACGCCCCAAGATTTTTTCCAGGGTAAAAACTAAATCCTGCCGCGTCTGCCAGACCGCCTGTTTTTCTTCCCTTATAATAAGCTCCATGCGCCTGCGCCGCGTCTTCAATCAGCTTTAATCCGTATTTTTTTGTGACTGCCAGCAGGGCGTCCATATCTGCCGGCTGTCCATACAGATGAACCGCGATCACCGCTTTTGTTCTCGCCGTAATTTTTTCTTCAATCTTGTCCGTATCTATCGTATAGTCAAACAGATCCGGTTCTGCAAACACAGGAACCGCGCCTGTGTAAATTACAGCCAGCGCTGTTGCAATAAACGTATTGGATGGCAGAATAACTTCATCACCTGCGCCGATACCATATGCTTTCAAGATCAGCATCAGTGCATCCAGTCCATTTCCGCAGCCAACGCAAAAAGCGCTTTCACAATAAGAAGCAAACTCCTCTTCAAATTTCCTAAGTTCTTCCCCCTGAATAAACCAGTTCTTGCGGTATACTTCTTCAAATTTGACCCTGATTTCATTTTGTATTTCCTGATGCATTGCTTCTACAGACGCAAATGGTATCTGCATTCCTTTATCTGTCATTGCTTTTTTCCCTTATAAAATTTAAAAATTCGTCATAGTTCCGGATATAATCTTCCTCTCTGTAATAATCTGAAGCCAGCACCATCAGCACCGCGTCCGGAGAAAAATCATACATCTCCCGCCACATATCATTTGGGATATACAAACCCTCATACGGCTTCTCCAACAGAACGATTTTCTGTTCCGTGCCATTGTCCAGCCTGACTTTACAGCTTCCATGTATACAGATTAAGATCTGCTCTAAATTTTTATGCGCATGAAACCCCCTATGTACTTCCTCTTTAGTGTCATACATATAATAAATTCTTTTTATTTCAAAAGGAATGTCGTAATATTCCTCCAACGCCACCAGCATTCCTCTATCGTCTCCATGCTGTTGAAATGCATATTTCACAACCTGCATACAACCCTCCAAATGCCATATTCATCGTTTCAATCTAAATTACACCCTGGTTTCCGTCAACAAATGGATTTTTAAATCCGCAATTAAATAAATAATCCAGCACTGATAAATCATCAATATTATTTCTCCAGATCTGTTTATATCGAATCGTGGAATAGTCCGAAAAAATCAGCTTCATTCCCTCTTTTTCAAAATCCTCTTCTCTTAAATAATCCGCCGCTCCCGTTCCCGAGTAATATGTGTCCCCGCCAAACGTCTTCACCAGGTTTAAGACCATCTCGCCTTTTTTTCCTTCAATATGATAATCCGAGCTTTTTTCAAATCCTCTGTCCATATCGAACCGTTTGCAAATATCTTCTATAATCCGGATATTCAGCTCTGACAAATACTCATATTCTGTTTTACAGACTTCCATAAACCAACTCATAACTTCCTCATAATAAGGCGCTTTCTGATAGTTCAAATACAAAGTCTTTTCCAGTTTTTTTATCCAGGGTTCTTTATAATTGATCTGCGCTTCATTATAATTTGTTTTGGAATGCCTGCAGATGGGAACTCTTACATACAAAATTCCCTGAGGCGTTTTGATAATATTTCTGTGTGCCGCTATTCCATTATTCGTTGAAATCTGTACATCGTCAACAAATATAAATTTATCGCATTTATAAATTTTATAAAACAATCCCAGCCACGGAATAAAATTGGGCTGATGCGCTGCTATAATCATGATCCATCCTCTTTCATGTAGTGATATGTTTTTCCCAGTGCGCCTTCATATTATTTATTTCATCGTCAGTGTAAAAATGTTTTAATCTTTCATTATTATCATAGTAATAATCAAAATAATCTCTGTTCAGACAAATCGTATTTTTCAACTCTTTATATGTGTAGGAATACAATTTATTCTGTCCTTCATTCACTTTATTTAAATGAATTTCCATATTTCCTGCAAAATCTGATATAACCTTTTCCAAATAAGCCAATTGCTCCATTTTTAAAACCAGAATCTCTACGTTATTTTTCTTTATAATAGAATATCCTTTCTTCTTATCAAACGGATACTGATATATATCAATATCAAACAATTGTTTTATCTCGTAATCAAACCATGTAAATTCGTCCAGCTTTTTTTCACAGATAATGCTTGCCGCTTTGCAGAATGTATCATTTAAATTATCATCCCATCTGGGCATTCTTTGTTTTAATTCTTCAGCATCCAATCTCGCGCCATTTTTATGATAATCCCCGTACCAGAAAATCAAATGATTATTCATTGCTGAAAATGGCCACAAATCTAAATCACTGCCTTGAAAAAATCCGGAAAGATCTCTTGCAATTGGCTCCCGAACAGATGTGATTATTTTTATTTTCTTGTGTTTTAATTTTTGTTGATAATAAGAAATTAAGTTGGAATCCAATTCATCCCACCCATATAAAGATGTTAGTGTATGAAAATGCATCCCTTTCTCTCCAAGAGTGTTCATTATACTTTTAGATCCTACTTTTCCCGACTGATAAACCAGTATTTTATCTGTAAATTCATCTGCTGCCAAAGCCAGACTTTCTAAAGTATAAATTTTGCCATAATATTCTACCCTTTTTTCACTGACTTCTAAATCCGCTGACATTTTTTTGCGAAATGCATCCGGAATTCTGCTATCGCTTCTATGCATGCGTATACTCATAAAAAATCCATACAGCGTACATATTTTTGCCTGTTTAAAATCCAGCTTTTCACATTCGCCAATCATTTCTTTCCAATAACATATACTTGCTATTATGATTAAAACACCATTCCTGTCATAATTTTCTTTTATCCATTTAAGCGAATTTATATCATAACCGCAAAAACATTCCTCTTTTGCATCTGTATTGCAAACACTCAGTATATCTTTTCCCAGAGCGCTCAAACAATCAAATACTACCCCCCCCCATACTCCCGTTCCATATATAATAATATCGTTTGCATAGATCTGCGAAAGATCATCACAAACCAGTAAATCGTTTATTTTCATTTGTCTATACTCCCCGTACTCAGAGCTTCATGAGAAAAAACACTTACATATTTGCACATTTACACTATGCAGCTGCCATCCCATTCACTACATTTAAATTTACTTAATAAAAACAACACTCTCCGCACGGTCTAACAATGGAAAAAACGGAGCTCCATATTTATCTGAAAACTCATAAACCGCTTTTTTTACCCCACTCCAATCCATTGTTCCAAAATCATGAACAAATATGTAACCGCCTTTTACCATTCTGGGGTAAAAAAATTCCAGTCCCTGAAGAATAGGGTTATATAAATCTGTGTCCAGACTCACAAAACAAAATTCATCTTCTATTCCCTCTGCCGTTTCCGGAAAATATCCTTTTCTTACGATACAATTCTCGGGATGTGGCATTCTCGAAACAACAAACTCGTCAGACGTATTCTTAAAAAGAGCGCTTTTCTCATTGTAACTGGTTTCATCCTGAAAATCTCTCTGATCAAACCCTTCAAACGTATCAAACAGATACATTTTCTTTGATGGCAAATATCTGCTTATAAGCCTTGAAAAATCTCCGCGAAATACTCCAACCTCTGCCAAATTCCCTTTTAATCCTCTTTCTGTGATAATATCTGCACATTTGCGCATCAGAGCGATCCGGCTTTCAAACCATTCGATTCCATCATAATTTTCCTGAAACAAAATTATTTTTTCTTCTGAAACTCCCATACCCAAAAGCTGGCTGCGAATTTCGTTTGCATAGGAAGCATATGCAATTATGATGTAATCATACTCCAGTTCCGTTATTTTCACCGGAGGTACAATGGGCACCCCCCCCCCACGCTTTTCCCCATTTTGTTCTGTCGTTGTCCGAATATGCAATTACATTTACATTTTCGTCATCCAAAGAATGAAACACCAATTCACCCAAACCATTTGTACAAAAAATTATAACCCTTTTCACTATGATTCCTCCTCTAAAATATTATTTTTTTGTATATGAGTTACTATATGAATTGCTTCTGCCGTAGAAATGTATTCATTGCCGCTGCATCTTACAATATCACAGGCTCTCCGGTAATCCTCTTTTGTATCTACGGTAAGTCTGATTTCAGGTTTTGATTTTTCTTTAGGCGTCTGCAAATCCACAATCTTAAATTTTTGCGGATTCTCCCATATATATTCATTCACATGTTCAAAATGATTTGGCTTAGACGCTTCTAAATAATCCTTTTCTAAAGCGGCAAATGTGAATATTTCCGCTCCCACTCCACAGGGAAGCGCTGCAAAAGATTTTGTATAATCCGCCTCCTGATCCAAATGACAGGCAATCAGACGATCCAGTTCTTCTATATCCACAAACGGATTGTCGGCAGTCAAACGCACAATATGATGAAATCCATATTCCTTTGCGCACAGATAATATCGTTCCAGTACATTTTCTTCATCTCCCCGGAAAATAGTATATCCATGCTCAATACAAAACTCTGCCAGCACATCGTCTTTCTTTTCTTTTGTCGTCGCTATTATGATTTGCGCCTGCGTCTGTAATCTTTGCAGCCTGTACATAATATGTTCCAGCAGCGTCTTATTTCCAATCTGCTTCAAAACCTTTCCCGGAAGTCTTCCGGAACCCATCCTCGCCTGAATAATGATTCCGATTTTCATATCACTCCTGCCCATAACAAATATCACTCCAACTCATTATCGTATCTTTTTTCAGATCTCGTGCGGCTCTTTTCCCCAGTATCTTATCATAAAACTGCGGTTCAATTCCAATTCCGGGCCGCTTTATATCCAGATTATTTTCTGAAAAAACCGCTCCCTTTTTTATATCGCAGACTGTGATCACGCTTTTTCTGTTATTTTTCCTGTTTTTGACTTCATCGTCTACAGGCGCTTTTATGCCGTTTCCGCACATAGATTCATATTGTCTGACTGCGTCCGTCAGCCGTTTCATGTCAT
This sequence comes from uncultured Lachnospiraceae bacterium, assembly GCA_910586725.1. Classification (GTDB taxonomy): domain Bacteria; phylum Bacillota; class Clostridia; order Lachnospirales; family Lachnospiraceae; genus Roseburia_B. The sequence continues at coordinate 43,009 of CAJUJL010000013.1, forward strand.
TTTTATCCGCCGAATGCATGTGATCGGGTCCTTCTGCACATTTGTCATACGTAAAATGTTTCTCGATTACTTTCGCGCCCATAATCGCTGCGTATATACAGGCTTCAACGCCCAGCGTATGATCCGAATATCCAATTGTAAAATCCGGAAATTCTCTCTGTAATGTTTTTATGACATTTAGATTTACAAATTCCTCTTTTGTCGGATACAAACTGACCGTATGCATAATAATCAGATTTGTATTTCCGGTCTCCAAAACAGCGTTTACGGATTGCTTCACTTCATCCAGCGTGCACATGCCTGTTGACAGCATAAGGGGTTTTCCGGTTGCCGCCACTTTTTTTAAAAGAGGCAAATTAACCGCATCATCAGCGCCGATTTTGTAAATATCCGTGCCAAGCTTCTCCAGAAGTTTAAGATCTGTTCCGTGCGCCGGCGTGGAAAAAATTTCCAGCCCTTTTTCCCTGGCGTACGCATATACTTTTTCATGCAGTTCTTCACTGATTTCATACTGCTTAAAATAATCCTTCTGCAATACGCCGCTTATATTTTCCATATCAAACACTGCCGTGCCGTCTACCAGCGTTTCCGCACGGTAAGTTTGCAGTTTTACAGCGTCTACCCGGCATTCCTTCGCATCGTCAATCAGCCTGACCGCTGTTTCATAATCGGTAAAGTTCCCTCCGATTTCCGCTACAATATAACATCTCCCGTTATTTTTCATTGATACTCCCTCAACTTCCGATAAATATTTTCACTGCCTTTCAATGAAACTGCTTTTTTACCTCTTTCACTCATACGGGAAATGTCCAAATTCTCCAGCCGAAACGCCTCTTCTCTAAGCTCCTTATAATATCCGGCAAACACTGCTCCGCCCAGCCGCTCCATATACTTCCCTGTTGTGATTTCATGAATTTCACTTGCAATAATAATACATGGAAGCCCGGCTGCATTTGCTTCTATACAAGTGACGCCGCCGCCTGTAATTGCAATATCATAATGAGAAAATTTTTCCACCAAAGACGGTACCGTATGAAAAACCCGGTACCTTGAATCAATGGCGTCCGCCAGTTCTTTCTCATGCCTGAAATTCGGCCCTACAACAATGTCTGCGGCATACCCGTAATTTTTGAGTATATTGACCGCCAGCACAGTCGCTCCATATGTATCGCTTCCGCCAAGGCAGACAATGACGTTCTTTGCTTCGGTCCTTTTCCTTTGATATTTTTCAATCTCCGGATTTAAAATATTATATTCAAACCCGCAAAATACATGTTTGCCCGGAATTTCACTTTCTTTTTTTCCAAACAACATACCCGCAAAATGCAAATCCACAAAGCCGGCCCCTTCGCCTACATCGTCAATTGCCGCCAGCAGAATCCCTTGCTGTTTCACATGTCTGCACAAAGCGGCGCTGCTTTCAAACTTATCGTTCAGCCAAATGTCCGCCTGATATTTTTTTATCAGTTCCGCTTCCCAATTACTGTCCGTATCCTGAAAATGGATTACTTCATACGGAAGATTACGCTCGGACAATATTTTCAAGGAAGCAGGATCTTCGTTGATTAATATTACAAAAGGTTCTTTTTTTTCTTCCAGATACTTTGTAAAATTCAAAGCCCGGAAGATATGTCCCATTCCCCGCTTATGCGAAGCCTCAATACAAACTGCAATCATCTTTTCACCATCTTACATCAGCCATTTTATTGTTTCAAAACATTCTGCGTATGTTACGCCTGCAATCATGCCCTTATTAAGCGCGTCTCTTTTCATATACTCCACCCATTGACTGTCCACTCTCCGGCATTCCGACTGGTGCGCCAATATCGCTCTTTCTTTTATCTCCCATGTATCCGAAATATCCACAAAAAAATTCTCTTTAAAATTTCCTGCCGAAATATACCAATTGCTGCGGTACATTAAAATACGCGGTACATGGCGGCCCGCATGAATAACCGCTCTGCTTAGATTGATATGATCGTGCTGAATATCATCTGTCCAATGCGCATAGATAAGATCAATTTGTTTTTCTTCAATCAGACTCACCAATGCGGCATTTATTTTTTCTTCAAATTCCAGAAACAACGACTGACAGCTGCCGCATATCAATTCTGCACCAATTAACGCCGCCGCACGTTCCCCTTCTTTTCTTGCGTCTTCTGCTTTTCGGATGACTTCTCCTTTGGGATTGGCATATTCGGAATTTGTAGCCACATAAATATATACGGAATCTCCACATTTTACATGTTTAGCCAAAGCTCCTGAACATCCCAGCTCAACATCGTCAAAATGCGCCCCAACTGCAAGTACGTTCACTTATTCTCCTTCTTTCTGCTCTTGATTATAAATCTTAATATAGTACTTTTTCCCCTGATACATAAACCACAGCGGAAATCGTTCATTATCTGCAATTCTGAAATGATTAAATTGTTCCCGGATGGTGCGGTCAATATCAATTTCATCATCCGCTTCTGAAAATCTTTCGTAAAAGCTTTCTTCTCCCTGCTGTCTGTGGGCATAAAATTTTTCAGGTTCCGCCGCGTACCGTTCGCACATATCAATAATTTTTTCACCCATTATCTTTTGAATTGCGTCCAAAAGCTCTGTTCCGTCAAACCCAATCGTCTCTTTCATGTAATACGGCCCTGCGTCCACCTGCTCCACTGCCTCAAACAACGTCAAAACGATTTCATTTTTCCCTTCCAGGATCTGCCATTTCATAGGAGTAAACCCCTTCCCCTGCGGCAAATCACTGGCGTGAACTACAATATTATGATCAAATTTTTCTAAAAACTCGTTTCCCACAATCTTAGAACAGCTTAACAGAAAGGAAATCTCTCCTGCTTTGGCCTGATTCTGATCGTGGATCAAAGAAACATGCATGTTCTTCTTTTCCAGATTTGTTTTTAATTTTTTTGCATATGGAATAAACCAGCTTTTTTCATCATCTACTAAAATTGTAATATTTATCATTGCAATTCCTCCAATATCTGCCGGAACGCGTTGCATATAAACATTACGTCTGACTTTTCCAGCTTTCCATACATGGGAAACGTAATCTCACAATCTGCAACATATTCCGAATTCAAAAGCTCTCCATGCGCCAAATCCTGATAAACAGAAAAACGATGAACCGCCGGATAGTGGACGCTCGTCTGTATTCCCTGTTTTTGCAAAAGCTCTCTGACGGCATCCCGCCTGATATGATCGGCATTCTTTAAAACCACTGGCATAATATAATTAGAAGAAAATTCATGGTAATCCGCAAAAGGCATCCATACACCATCCAATTCTTTGAGATTTTCCAGATACCATTCTCGTATCCGCTCTCTTTTCTTTAAATCAAATGCCAGTTTTTCTAACTGAACAATCCCAAGCGATGCACGAATATCATCCATACGGTAATTAAATCCAAGTTCTGCCACATCATAAGATGCGCTGTGTCCCTTTGATCTTTCATATGACATGGCAGTCATTCCATGCGAACGCATCAACTTTACCCGCTTATCTATTTCCGGATTGTCCGTAACAAGCATGCCGCCCTCGCCCGTTGAAATATTTTTATTGGAAAAAAAGCTAAAACATCCGACATCACCCAGCGTACCCAATTTCTTCCCCTGATACTCTGACAGCGGCGCGTGGCACGCATCCTCGACAATATACAAATGATGTTTCCTGGCAATTTCCATTATCTTTTGCATATGACATGCAAATCCGGCATAATGCATGACAATCACAGCTCTTGTTTTTGGGGTAATCAACGACTCAAATTTTGTTTCATCTATGGTAATATCCATTGGAGAAACAATATCACAAAAAACAGGATCTGCTCCCACATATTTGACTGCGTTTACCGTGGCGACAAATGTAAGAGAAGGTACGATCACCTCATCTCCCTTCCCAATTCCCAAAGCGCATAAAGCCAAATGCAATGCCGCAGTACAATTTGAAACTGCACATGCATAAGAAATTTGAAGCGCTTCACTGAATTTTTCTTCCAGCTCCCTGCACTTTGGCCCGGATGAAATCCATTTGGAAGAAATCGTTTCCGTCACCGCCCGTATTTCGTTTTCATCGTAATTTAAATCAAACAATGGTATTTTATACATCTTATTTTCCTATGACCTGATTCCTGTTTACATAATTTTTAATGATAATTTCTCTGCCGTTTACATTTGCATGTTCGCTTTCTTCCGTCATTCTTGGAACATAACACCTTCTGCAAATTTCAATCTGTTTAAACGCGCCTTGTTTATGAAGTTCTCTGATCTCATTTAACTGCTCCGAATGCCAGAGTTCGTACACCGATTGTTCCATTACGTTTCCAATCACGCATTTGCCGTCTTCATCATTGGCGCATACAAACACTTTTCCATCCGCCCCAATCACCAGACGCTGATAAAACTGAGAACACGAGAAATCTTTTTCATACAAAATATCGTCTTCACTGTCGTTTCCAAGCAGGTCGATCAGCGGATTAAACGCAATTAAATCTACATACGGAGCCAGCGTATTATAAAATTCAGACGGATTGCTCCGGATCGCGGGCCAGATACTTTGCACTTTTATCACCGGCCGCTTCCATCCTCTGCTTTCTTTGATTGCTTTTATCTGTTTTAATTTATCCAGTGTATCTTTGAATTTTAACGGCGATCTGATCTGTTCGTACTGCTCGTTCAAACCGTCTATGGAAACCGTAATCCAGTCAGCGCCAGCCTCCGCTATTTGTATGAAAAAATCCGGTTCCAGTTTAGAGCCGTTTGTCAAAAAAGAAACTTCGCCAATCCCCTTTTTTTTACAATAGCGAATGCACTTTACAAAATCAGGATGCAGCGTCGCTTCCCCTCTAAGACTCAAACGAACGGCCGGAACTTTACCTGCGATTTCATCGACTATTTTCTGAAAAAGATCCCATTCCATAAACTTGCGGCTGACCTTATTTTTGAATTCCTCTGTTATCGTGTAGCACATCGGACATTTTAAATTACACAGGGCCGACAATTCTATATCCACTAAAAGCGGATATTCCGCTACATATTGTGATTTCGGATATTCCACCCAGCGCCTCCGATACTCTTTATATTCTTTCTCCCAGCCATATGCTCTGTTTGCTTCAAACAAACGGCTGCGTTCCTCTGTGTCCATTTCATAATTTCCTTTATTGATTGGAATGTTTTTTTCCATTTTCTACCTCTCTTTATTGAAACGAATGAATCATTTTCTGCATCTGGGCAATTTCACCCATATCTTTCCATGCACGGTCCGTAACCGGATATGCGCCTACTTTTCTTTTTTGTTCCAGCAACAGATTGATCAGGTTCGTCATTTGAAACACTTCTTCTTTCGGAATGTCCTTTAAAACACTTGCTTCTATCACATATACCCCGGTATTGACCTGAAAATTATACTCCGGTTTTTCAGAAATCGCCGCAATCTGCCCCCCCATCTCCAGTTCAAACACCCCATAGGGTATTTGAAAATGTTTCAAAGAAGTAACGGCTGTGAGTTCATATCCGTTTTTCTTATGAAATTCATACAGTTTTGCATAATCTATATCCAGCAAAACATCACAATTGCTTAGAAAAAAAGTGTCTTTTATATTTTCCCTTAATAAATGCAGACTTCCACATGTACCAAGATAAGTTTCCTCTTCCACATAGGATAAATCATACGCATGCTTTTTCTCATCAAAGTAGGCTTTAATCAGATTTTTTTTATAATTCAGCGTCAGCCAGAAAGAATTGCAGCCGTTTTTCCGAAAAGAATCGATAATACGTTCCAATATCGTTTCCGAGCCAATCGGAATCAACGGTTTGGGAAGTACATTTGTGTAGGGATTTAGTCTCGTTCCCTTTCCCCCCGCCATAATCACGACCGGAATGTCCACCTGCCCAAATTTTTTCACCGGCTCTACCAGCATATCCCGCATAAAAATAATATCCACCGGCTCTTCCCTTTCGTTTAAAACAGGGATTGCTTCTAACCGCTCCTGAATCATAAGATCTTTTGCTTTTTCTCTTTCGGTATTTCGCACCGTTCTCGGTTTGCGATACATTAACTCGCAAATATCCGTGTCAAAATCGCCTTTATTCAAAATCCATCTGCGCACGTCTCCATCCGTGACAACGCCGGTAAGTCTGCCCCGCTTCGTGACGAGTAATATCTTTTTCCCTTTTGCGTCCAGTCTCCGTATCCCATCCGAAACGGTTGTTCCTTCTTCTACACAGATTTCTTTTATATCCTTCATATTTCCCTCAATATCTGCACTCATAAAAACTCTTCTTCTCGTTTTGGAATCTTCTTTAAATAAACGGATCAAAATATGCCGGCATCTGATCTATTGTTTCATTGATAATTCTGTTATAAGAAATCGCACGGCAGTTTTTACATGCGCCTTCCATCCACTTTCTGTTAGACGCTTCTTTTACTTCTTTATGTCTTTTTGAATTCCAGATCTCTTCCAGATTTTCTTTATTGAGATCTCCAATGCAAAACTCTTCTTTGTCTATTTCCACAATATTGGGATATACTTTCCCGTCCGTACTCACATTCGCAATCATTCCATACTGGTTCACCCAGCACTTTCCTCTGAATTCAGGCATTTTCCGGTATTCAAAAATCGACTTTAAATTTGTAAAATTGTAGTCCAGATTCTCATACTTCCCAATTTTATTTCTTAAAAACTCTTCCTCTTCTTCGTTTAATCCCTGCCCGCGGTCTTCATAATCGCGCACAATTTTAAACAATGCATAATCAAACTGTTTTTCTTTTATGACCGTAAGAAATTCATCCAGATATTTGTAATTTTTATTTGTAAGAACAATCCTTGATCCAAGCACAGGGCTTTTATCGCCATGCACTTTACGAATCCGCCCCGGAAGGGCAAGCACCGCTTCCAGATTCCGGGTGCCCGTAATCGTCTGAAAACTATCCATCTCTATTCCCGGCACCGAAATGGCAATATAATTTAACCGGTCCGCCACTTCAATCAGTCCCATATCCGCAAAGCAGGATGCATTCGTAATGATAGAGCTTTCCACACCGTTTGCATACAACTTTTCTATATAATCTTTTAGACCGGGATAAAGCGTCGGCTCTCCTCCTCCTGAAAAATATACTGCCCTGATTTTCATATGGATCACAGAATCAATCAGCCTGTCCATTACTTCTTTGGACAGAGACGCCCTGCTTTCATTACGCTCCTTATAAGAACAGTGAATGCATCTGTGATTGCACATAGCCGTGGGATGAATCTCAATAGCTACGGGCGGAAATTCATCTTGTCCTTTCCAGGCGTCCTCCATTATTTTTCCAAAATGAAACCGAATTTTATTTGCATTTAAAAGATCGTCCGTTAAAGCTGTTTTCCTCATTTTTTCTCCTGTTCCTGTATCGATTGTCTAATTTTCAACTATCTTTTTCATACTCTGATATATTTTTGCTCCATAGTCCGTTTTCTGACATGCCGGTTTATTCTGATAAATACTCTGCACAAACACTTCCAAATCAGAATTCATATCGTATTCCATTATAATCTCATGACGCTTCCTCTCCGTAATTCTTCTTGCCATGTGCTCTTTTAACGCATCCACATTATAATTCAATGTTATAATACGGCAGCCGCAACGATTCACAATAGCAAGACGGTTCCTGTCAGAAATAAAATATTTACTTTCCCCGTCAAAACAGGAAAAACAAAACGTTTCACCGCAATACGCCCGGATTTCCCATTCATTCTCAATTTCTGCAAACTCACCGGAACAATCTTCCAGCGAAAATTTAATACAGCGTCCGGATGTGTAAGACATAAAATAGCCCATCCCGCTATCACAATATGCAGCTCTGAATTCGCTGTAATCTATTTCCTGTGCCATTAACTTCTCTTTTTTCAGAACTTTCATGGATTCTAAATCAACCATTACAATTTCGCCGTCACAGGTAAGCAAATACATTTTATTTTCGCAGCCAAATGATTTGATGATCCCTTTTTGTATCTCCGGCAATTCATGAAATTTCAGTTCTTCTTTTTTCCATTCCGCAATAACCGGTTTTTCCTCCACAGGAATGTAAACTCCGCTGTTATATTCATAATATCCCGCATCTGAAAAATAACTGTAATCCACCTGAAAACGCTCCAGGTATTTTTCTCTGATGTTGACCGCTTCCCCGTAAGTATTATCTTTATGAATTTTCAGCATGAAATCTCCTGTCGGAGAAATCAGATAGATATATCCCGAAGAATGTAAAATCATGGAACAGAATTTGGGCTCTGGTTCATTGACATCATCTTCCATGGTTCTCTTATTGATTACCCGCATCTTTTTATCATTCAGATCATAATAGTACAGCCGCCTGGAAAGCACCGGGGTAACATATATTTTGTCACCCTGAATCAGCATGCTTCCTGACAGCATTTCACTTTGGATTCCCTCCAGAAAAAAATATCCCTCAAGGACTGCCTCTCCTGTTTCCAAATCAACCGAAAAAAAACCATTATAATTATACGAGCTGAAATAAAGTTTATGTTCGCACAATATGCTTTTTTTAAATTTGGGTAAAATATACGTCTCTCTGCTATCAACCATATGCGTCTCCAAATTTCCGCTATATTTTATCATCTATACTGCAAGAATCTCTTTTCTTCCAACTTAAAAAAGATTCACAAAGGGCGTTATTCTTCATGAATCCTTTTAGACATTATATTGCTACTTCCCTGTATCTAATATTACATCATCCATGATTATTCATAACTGTTATTTATATCGGCATTTTCTTAAGAATCATTTACCCTGTTCATAAACTAATCCTTACTTTCTACGCACGCTCTCCCCCCATGCAATATTTCAAACGAAACAAACAATCCGGTTCATCATGCGTATTTTTTGATAAACTCCTGTACCGGCAAATACAGATCGTCATATCGCTCTGCTATTTCCTCATCCGTCCAATCCCACCATGAAATCCGGTTCAAACATGCGATTTCTTCTCTGGAATACCGGTACCCGATGATTCTGGCAGGTACGCCCGCCAGAATCACATAATCCGGAGCATCTTTTGTAATAACGGCTCCCGCCCCGGCAATCACTCCATTTCCAATATTTGAATAATTTGTAATGATAACATTTTGTCCCAGCCATACGTCATTGCCTATCTTGATTTTTTGGGCCCGCTCCAATTTGTCCCGATGCGGCTGAATTCCGTCTATATAGTAAGGCAGATCTCTGAACTGTTCGAACTCTATGAATTCCCCTTCGCTTGCTCCCCGGTATATGATCGGAGATGTTGTAATATAACGCATTTCATGGTTAAATACAACATCTGTTCCAGGCGCAAAGCTGCAAAATGAACCGATCGACGCAATAAACGGATGGTTCCTGCACAATGGGCCGTAACTATGTCTTCCAATTTCTGTTTTCCAGTTTTCACTTTCCTGATTGTTTCCGGCTCTCATAGACGGCAGTTCAATGATACGGTCATCTTGAAATCATTTTGTTACACTTCGTTTTAAGTCATCATAAACATCAGAATTTACGCTGGCCAATATCAGGTAATAGTCGTCACAATGAATGGAGTCAAGGAAAGAAACGTCTTTCATTGCAGGATTAAACATGCACAGATGATTGTCTATAATATAATCTTCCTGTATTCCATATGCATGATTCAATATATATTTTATCCGCATTCCAATATCACCAAACGGATAAATGATAAATCGGATTTCATTTTGCCCCCCCCCACGTAATTTTTCCTCTATACATTGTTTTACCTGGTTTACAAAAGTTCCATCCATAGTTTCCCCCTGCCTTTCCTTTGTGTATGCAAAACAACTCTTCTCAATGCAAAGCGGACGCGTCCGCCGATGCAATATTCTGTATCATCACCGGAATATTTTTTCTGACGCATAGCTGCGCTATATGCCCGCCGTCGCCGTAATAAGCATCGCATATGGATACTGCCATTTCCGCCTCATCTCTGTCAGCATAAATTCCCCATGCTTTTGATTTGTACTCATCTTCCAGCTTCTTTCTCTCCAAAAAAATTCTGCTGCAATCATCACTGGGAACTTTTTCTGTCGATGCATCAGTCATCCAAATCAACGCAATCTCGTCCCATCTCTCTTCCAAAGCTGCAAAAACCGATTTTATTTTCTTTAAAGCATCTTCTTTCTGCTGCTGTAAAATTGCATCGCTTGTGACATACATAATAACTTTCTTCCTGCTGCAATCCGGTTTGAAAATAATCTTTTTCCAGCTTTCCGGCAAATCCATAACCGTTTTTACAGCAGAATCCCAGTCCGTTTTTGGAGATCCGATTCCCAGAATTTTTTCTTCCCAAATCTCTCTTGTCTCTTCTCCTGCAAAATCAGTTAATATATTGATATAAATCCGACGCATATTCTCCGACTGTACAATCACCCGGTCTGCATGCATTACACCCGGAACTGCACAGCAGTATTTTATATTTTCAATTGCACGAAAATCCTGCTCCATGATTTCATCTGTTTGATATGGCGGGATATAAACCAGATTGTCCGTATAATTCTTCAAATTGGACGAATAAAAGAAAGGATGCACGCTCATCGCCATATCATACTCATCGTACGGATTCTGTATATACATAATGTCCGGACAATGACCTGCGTAATCAAAAGCGTCGTATTTCGTAATCGGAACATCCGGAGGAAACAAATGAGAATCGTCTTGCATTTCTTTTGCCGTCTGATCCGCATTTTTATAAAAATAAGGAACCGGGATCACATAGGCCACACAATCCGGATCGCTTTTTGCCGCCTGATAAACGCTCTCCATAAATCCCCATGCCGATGCCATGTGAGGAAAAAATATAACTTCATACCGCAAATCTGTTTCTTCTTTTACCGTTTCTCTGACTTCCTCCATTTTATCTTTCATCCGATGATAATATCTCTCCAAATCCGGATTTTCCTGTTTTAGGACTGCCTCATGCACTTGATAAATCAACTCGCAGTATTCTTCCAGTTTTCCAACAGAGCGCGTGCCCTCTCCCCGTTTTTCTTCTATCGTCGTCCCAAGCATAATAGCCGTTTCCTGGCACGAAGCTAACATGATAAGCATACGCTCCTGATCCCATTTACCGCCTGTCAGCTCATCCAACTGCTTTTCCAATGTACAAAGCAGTCCCCGCATCTGTTTCTTTACACGAATTGGCCCTTTGTCTGTTCTAGCATTCAACGCCTCTTTTTCGTAAACATACGTATACGGATTTTCGCCGATTTTTTGAACCATCGTTTCTTCCTGTTTACGGTAAAACGGATAATCATGGGAACCTCCCCTTTTCACTGACGCCATATAACTGCCGTATTTGTGGTCCAAAACCGCATCATAAGCTGCAGGCACAGGAATCGACGCCGTCTCAAAAGGAATTCGAATGCTCTCCTGATAAAAAGATTTTGGCATCCTGTACTTTTCATTCATCATAAAAAGCTGCATGATCGTAATTTCCGATGCTTCTTCTTCCTGATACAAAGCATACAATTTCTCTGCCAGAATAAGCATTTGTTGGCGCAAAGACGCATGCAGATCAATTTCAATGCCAAAACCCTCTTCCACCCATGCAATTTTGGAATGTAATTCCTCCTGGCTAAGCATTCCGGCGTCAAGTTCTTCCACAATTCCCATTACATCCCGAATCAGCTCCAACTGTTCCTTTTCTTTGTCCAAATCAGGAGCAATATAATCCATCACAAAAATATCAATCCCCATGCCGTAAGGACATCCATGATATTTTTCCAGAAAATCTTTCGAAAAATTAATCTGTTTGCTGTTTAATACTCTGGTAAACAGTTCAGAATATGTTTCATCCGTATGGATATTGTGTAGATAACAGTTCTCGGGCAGCTCTTTTGGAGCAATCGAAAGAAAACGATGATAATCCTTTCGTTTCATGCAAATATCCAGATCATCATCCCACGGGATAAACCCCTGATGGCGCACTGCGCCAAGCAGCGTTCCCCAATCTGCAAAATATGTAATTCCATGCTTTCTGCAAATGCGATCCACATCCTCCAGAATTTCAAGCTGCGCCGCCCATGCGCGCTTCATCATGCCCGCAACAAAAAACCCTTCTCTTACTTCACTTTCAAAATACGAATCCGAGAACTTCATTTCCCTCTCCTTTGCATGCCTGGCGTCTCTATCCGCATTCAAGACAGCCCTTACGTCAAAACGCCTCACACAACCTCCGTGCTCTGTATCATAATCGGTTTCCCTGTCAGCCGGTACAAATCCACCAGCGAACTTATATCTCCATAGTAAGCGTCCGAAACGGCAATTGCCCGGTGCAAATCCGGCGTATCGTCGTATATGCCCCAATTTTCGCTCCGATACTCTTCCACGATTTTTAAATATTCATCCATCCATTTGGGCCGCATTGCCGCATACGTTGTCTGACTAAGCGGATGCGGCCTCCAGAGCAGCGCCAGATCTTCTCTGCCCTTTAGCAATGCCAAAACCGACCGGATCTTTTTTAAAACCCTCTCTTCTCCTTCCAGCAGCTGCGTTACGCTCGTATTATAAAGCAATACGTTTCGTCTGCTTCCGTCGGGACGCATAATTTTCGCAAGCCAGTCCTCCGGTATCTCCATGTCTTTCTTTTCTGCGGAAGTCACCTTATCGTACTTGGGCGATCCAAGCGCCACAAACTTTTCTTGGGGATCTCCAAATTTTCCCCTGCACGAAAATTCCTCTTCAAATTTTTGAAATTCCCGAATATAAATTTCTCTTGCTTTTTCTGACTGCACAATGACTTTATCTGCATGCATCGTCCCCGGCAAAACGCACAAATGCGCCGGCGCCAGGCTGTCCATACATACAAAATAGGGAATATAAACCAAAAGATCCGTATGCTTTTTCAGCTCTTTCGCATAAAAATCCGGATGAATCGTCGTTACCTTATTGGCCTGGTCATAGGGATAATGAATATAAATAATATCCGGGCGCCTGTTTGCTACATCATACTCATCCCATCTGACAACGGGCACATAATCCGGATACAAATCTGTTTCGTCATGCATGGCGGAAACGGAACCGTCCGGATTTTTATCAAAATAAGGAACCGGCACGACATAAGCGTCGCACGCCGCATCCCGGTCCGCCGCCATCCATACGCTTTCCAGACTGTCCCACATAGACGCCTTATAAGGAAAAAAAGCCACTTCCAGCCGTTCCGTCGTATGACGGGCAATATATTCTCTGACATCTGTCACATATTGATTCAGCTTCTGCCACGCCAAAGCTTCCGCCCTGCCCTCCGAAATCAGATAAAGATCTTCGCAGTATTCCTCCAGCTTGTGGATAATTCCCTGATCGAATACGCTCTCCGCTTCGATTGCATTTCCAATCCACAATGCATCCTCCTGGCACTGCGCCAGAATAGAACCGACATGATTTCCTTCTCCCTGCAAGAGCGCCTGGCCAATGACGGCATGTCGCTTTATCATTTCCGAAACGGTTTCGATGATTTTACGCCTCACCCATCTTCTCATATTATAAAATCTCCATATCCTGATTTTTCCAATCCTGTCGGCAATTGATCCATATATGACGCCAGTTCTTCTTCTCCCATTCCATTTTGTGCCAGACGATAAAGCTTCATCTGCTGTGGAATCAATGTTTCATATGCGGACTGGCCCGGATCCAAAACTTCCTTCAACGCCATCTCTTCCAGTTGCCGATACTGCTCCATGGAAATCTTCATATTTCGTAATCTGGCAAAATACAAAGTTTCATAAAAACATGTATGCAGAAAATACAATTTAATTTCCTCATAAAACGTGTGAAAAAATTCGGTCCCCTTCATAAACTGCCACACCATTTGCTGCACCTTTGCATGGTCAAACAGGGTGTCCGCCTGTTGCATATTCTGCCACATTGTCCCCGCTTCATTCTGTCGGTATACATACAGCGTATCTGAAATCACCGCAAATCGCTCTCCGTAAAACAGCAGCGGATAGACAAACAAAGGCTCTTCATACACAACATGCTCCGCAAACCGCACGCCGGCTTTTTGAACCAGCGTTCTTTTATAGAGTTTATTCCAACATCCATACGTTATTTTTTCGGACAGCAGAAATTTCCTGCGTTCTTCCTCTGATCCAATTTCATAAAAAGCGTCTTCCATTGCCGTCCGCCGCTTGAATTCCCCCGTTTGATCCGTATACAGACAGAAATCAAACTGCAGCAGATCGGCGTCCGTTTCTTTTGCCCTTCTGTACGCCTCTTCAAATAACTGTGGCTTTACCCAGTCGTCCGCGTCCACAAACGCAATATATTCACCTGTCGCGTAGGAAAGGCCCTCGTTTCTCGCCCCGCCCTGCCTTTTGTTTTCTTCCAGACGGATCACAATCACGGAATCCGGATAGGCGCGCTCAAACATAAGCAGCAATTCCCATGTCTCCCCCTTATCCCTGGAGGCGTCGTCTATAAAAATCAATTCCAGACTATCCGTTCCGATCGTTTGATTCGCCAGTGATAAAAAACATTGCGGAAGCCATTTTTTTGCATAGTAGCATGGAATGATTACGCTTACTTTCTTCATTTTCATCTTCCTTTACCGAAAGTCTGCATCCGTTTCTATCCTTCGAAACAGTTCGCAAAAATGCGTCTTGCTGTCGGTCAGTGACTTGCCGCGTTCCCTGGCCAGTCCTGACATTTTTTGATACGTTTCCCTGCTGCGGCAATAAGTTAAAATCATCTCTTCCATTTTCGGATAGTCGGCAACCCAAAAATCCTCCCCGGCCGTATCCGCCGCATCGCCCACCGAAAGCGTGACTGCGGGCAGTCCCAGGAAAAGCGCTTCCGCCGCGGAACTTCCGCCGCCTTTGCGTTTGGGATTTACATAGAGATCGCAGCATTCCGTTACGGCCAGCGCGTCTTCCTGGCATTCAAAATAATGCGCTTTTTGCATTAACTTTGGATAGGAGGAAATGACCTGCGCGTAATCAGTAAATAATCCCATAAAAACGACTTCTATGTACGAATCTTTTTCTATCACTGCATTCAGCATCTTTAAAAATTCTTCGTCCGCTTCGTCTTTTAACCTCCAGCCGGTAACCAGCAAAACAAACGCTCCGTTCGATAATCCCAGCTCCGCTCTCGTAAAATGATGCGTCTGCTCCTTGAACACAAACGTAAATAATGCCTTTTTGACATGTTCCGGTTTCTGGCCCAGTATCTGCATGACCTCATAGTCTCCCGGCCGCAAATCCCGGTCAATTGCCTGAAACGTCCCCGTCGTAACCGCCATCTCGGAAAAAACGGTGCTGATCGTAATTTCCGGCACAACGTTTCCGCATAAGTCGGCGCAAAGATCTCCGCCGCCGATATTTAAGATGCAATAAGGCTTTTCTTTTTTCATCCAAAACAGAAACTTCTGAATCTGGCCCAGATCCGGCATATTATCCTGGCACTGGACAAATTCAAACGTTTCGTCTCTGTATTTAAAATGCGTTGTCCTAAGGTATTTTTCCAGATAGCCTCCTTCGTCGCGATAATAAAAAGGCGTATCTCCTTTCTTTGGTATCAGCATAGCCGTATTGATGATAATGACTTTTTTTCTCAAATCATGCTGTATCGCATACGCCCTGTCGCAAACCGTTTTTGTAGGAGCGTGCATCTCTGTCAAAAATTGGGATGTGAATATCACAACCAAATCTTTGTTTCTTTCCTCAATCGGAATATACGAAAACATTTCCACATGCACAGCAGCGTAAAAAGACTCATACAATTCCCGATACAGCTTTGCCAGGCCTCTTTCAATCTTCTCATCCTGCAGCTTAACCTTTCCGAAAACGCTGCTTTTCATCTGCCAGAACAGAAAATATTTGTTGTACTCGCCCAGCACATCGTAATCCGCTTCGAGAATTTCATCCATTAACCATTGCGCATATTTTAATTCCTCACTGCACTTCATGCAGAACGATAAAATATGCACCCGCATCCATACGGGATACGTATGAAGCTCCAGCGTCAGGTTTTCGCATAAATTCGTAATGGGATTTCTGTTCCTGTTCTTCGGCGTCAACAGCTTTTCCTGTTCTCTAAGCCAATGTTCCATCACTGAAAACTGCGCGTAATATTCTTCTATGGTGTACTGCTTCATCTTCAGAAGTAAATTTTCTATTCCGTTCCACATAGCCCTTCCTCCAGGATTTTTTCCAAAAATTCTTTTGCGCGCCCATCCCACGTATGATGCTGTTTTGCTTTCTGATAACCGTTATCGGCTATTCTTACCATTTCTTCGGGATCATTTAAATATGCTCTGATTCGTTTTGGCAGCTGCGCTCTCTCGCACAAACGAAACGAAAGCAAATCCTCTCCGTCACAAAACCTGCCGTCTAAATATGCCGTCTCATCGGTGATAAGTACAGACCTGCACAGCATAATATTAGCCATACGCTCCGTAAATCCGCTTTTATGCCAGGACATGACGTTTAGCGAAAGCTTCGACTGCCGCCAGATTTTCATGCTTTCCTCCATCGTTACGTCCGGATGGCAGACAAGATTGGGATAACGGCTCAGCGGACAATAATTCCAGCTGTTTCCAAACACATCCACGCGGATTCCCGCTGCAAGCAGTTCCAGCATCACCTGGTATCTGAAATAATGCATCACACAATAGGTCACCCGGCGCATCTGATAAAACAATTCTAAAAATTCCTCTTTTGTGCAGGATATGCCATATTGCTCCAGCGCTTTGCCAAATGCCGCTTCAGCCGGCAAATCCGGCTGCTTTCTCATAATAAGCAGAAATTTATTCGCCAAAAAACGAAATCTGCGTTCCATTCCGTGAATCATCAAAAGCTCATTCCAAAAATCCCCATACGTCCCCACAAAAGAAACGTCATATTTCTTTTCATAAACGCCGGAATCCGGCAAAACTCCCGCCGGCGGGAACAAATAAGCCCGTCTGTTGTAATACTGTTTGATAAACTTCTGATAATTTTGATCTAACGTGAAAATAGAAAGGTTCTGTGGAGACTGCGTAAAATGATTTTTCATCCAGATTGGATGATCGAAAACAAAATTAAATTTCGGAGCATATATTTTATCGTGTAAAAACATCTGGCCGTTCTGAATCTTTAAGCCAAACAGATACGTCTGCATTCCGACTACCGCGCGATAACGCTTCCCGATAAACTTTGTCATGGATTTTACGTCTTCTTTTTCCGAATCGAAATATTCTACGGCCTGCCCTGCGCGCATCAGCGCCTCGCCAAACTGCTCCGCAAACACATTCAAAATATTATGGCAGATATTTTCCCCTTTATAAATCAGAACCGGCCGGATAGCATCGTCTATTTCATAAAATTCCTTTTCCCGTTTCAGCATCTTTTCCAGAAAATCCACCGTTTCACTTTGTAAGCCGCAGCGGTTTGCCGCGCCTAAAACGCTTTTTAAAACCTCGTCAAAACAACCCGCTGCGATCAGCTTGTCTTTATATTTGGAAATAATATAGCAATCCGTATAAATTTCATCCGACAGGCATCCCGTTTCCCTATATTCGACCTTTACATAGCGATCGGCAAACGCCTGGTCAAACGGGTTCTCGGAAAATTCTACGCAATAGGAATCTGCAAGGCGAAGCAGAAATTCGTACTGCTGCTTTGCCTTGATTTTAGAATTGATTCCTCCCACTTCAAAGAACGCTTCTTTGGGG
The DNA here is from genome assembly GCA_910586725.1 of uncultured Lachnospiraceae bacterium. Lineage (GTDB taxonomy): Bacteria > Bacillota > Clostridia > Lachnospirales > Lachnospiraceae > Roseburia_B. The sequence continues at coordinate 60,703 of CAJUJL010000013.1, forward strand.
ATAAAGAATGTGTCTTCCGCAATGCGATCGTCGTACAGAAGTTCCCAAAATCTTTCTTCCTGTCCCTCTTTATTTTTTGAGATGTTGATCATTTTCATATTGTTTTTCTTAATGCTCCTGCACGTTCTTTAACCGTTCCGTTATTTCTTCGACGGTAAGCCACTGTGTATTTGTACCGGAGCTGTATTCAAATCCCTGCTCCACCTTTTTCCCGCCTGTCTGTATCCTGTTTTCACTCCACCATTCAAAGTGAGGATACACGATAAAATGCTTCTCGTATTCATAAGCAAGCATGGAATCTTCTCTTGTTACCATAACTTCATGCAGTTTTTCACCTTCCCGGATTCCCACTTCCGGCATACTGCACCCGGGCAGAATCGCCTGGGCCAAATCCGTAATCTTAAAGGAAGGTATTTTGGAAATAAAAGTTTCTCCGCCTTTTGCCTCCGACAACGCTTTGATCACAAGCTGCACGCCTTCCTCCAGGCTGATCCAGAACCGTGTCATGCGGTAATCCGTAATCGGAAGCGAATCTTTGCCCGACGCGGCAATATTCCTAAAAAAGGGAATCACTGAGCCACGGCTGCCCGCCACGTTTCCATATCTGACAATGGAAAAGCAGACGTCTTTTGTCCCTGCGTAAGCGTTCGCCGCAATAAATAATTTGTCCGACACAAGCTTTGTCCCGCCGTATAAATTAATCGGATTTACCGCCTTGTCTGTGGAAAGCGCGACGACACGCTTTACGCCGCAGTCTAAAGCGGCGTCTACAATATTCATCGCGCCGTTGATGTTGGTTTTTACCGCCTCCATGGGATTGTATTCACAGGCGGGCACCTGTTTTAACGCCGCCGCATGCACCACATAATCCACACCGTCAAACGCCCGGTAAAGCCTTTCTCTGTCTCTGACGTCTCCAATAAAAAAACGCAGTTTGTTTTGATATTTTTTGAACTGATTTGTCATTACAAACTGCTTGTATTCATCCCTGGAATATATGATGATTTTTTTTGGCTCATAATGGTCCAGTACATAACGCGTAAAAGCATTGCCAAAAGAACCCGTTCCTCCTGTAACCAAAATCGTTTTTCCGTTTAACATACTGATGCAAACCCCCTGTTTTTATTAATGCCTTTCTGTCTTTTCGTTTACTATATCGGTTTTTTACTTCTTCGTATTTATACTTGTGGCCGTCATATCATTTAGTATATAATGAGTATGTATTTTTTACAACATGAAAAAAAGGGGATTTTTATGCGCATACTGTTTTATCGATACGGAAGCATTTGCGAACCGGACGTTATCGCCGGCTTTCGCGAACTGGGCAATCAGGTGACGGAAATAACCACGGAAATTACACAGAAAAATCTGCCGGCCAAAGAACGGGTTACGCTGTTTCATCAGGCGCTTACCAAACAATCCTTTGACTTTGTTTTCAGCATCAATTTTTATCCGTTCATTTCGGAAGTATGCAATATTTACGGCATACTCTATCTTTGCTGGACCGTTGACTGTCCTGTTATGGATTTGCTGTCCTTTTCCATATCCAACAAATGCAACCGCATTTTTCTTTTTGACGCGGCGCAATACAGAGACATTCTGCCCAGGAATCCGGAGTGTATTTTCCATCTTCCGCTGGCCACAAACCCTTCCCGCTGGAATGATGTCATCGGCCAGGCGCCCCGTTCTTCCGTTTCAAAATACAGTCATGACGTCTCTTTCGTGGGTTCGCTTTATACCGAAAAATGCCCCTATGACCAATTAAGCGGCGCATCGGATTACCTGATGGGCTATTTAAACGGAATTATGGCCGCGCAGCAGAAAATCTACGGCTGTTATTTTCTGGAAGAGGTCATCAACGAACGCATTCTGAAAGAATTTCAATTGCATATGCCCGATTTTTACGTTCCCCCGGAAAAATCTCTTCGCGACGACCGCTTAGCCATGGCAAGAATTTATCTCTGCGCCAAAATCACGGCTATGGAACGCGTTCGTACAATGACGGCTTTGGGAGAACGTTTTTCCGTCGATTTATATACGGGAAGCAACACCCAAAATATCCCCGTGCAAAATCACGGACTTGCCAAAACCCTGACGGAAATGCCGCTTATCTTTCATTACAGCAAAATCAATCTGAATATGACTTCCAAAGCGATCCGCGAAGGGCTTCCGCTTCGTATTTTTGATATTTTAGGATGCGGCGGATTTGTATTGACGAATTATCAGCCGGAGCTGGCAAATTATTTTACGCCCGGCGTTGATCTGGATTTTTATGGAAGCGAAGAAGAGCTGCTCCAAAAAACAGAATTTTATCTGACACACGAAAAAGACCGCGTGGAAATAGCGCGAAACGGTTATGAAACCGTCCAAAAATATCACAACTATCCCACGCGGCTGCTAAAGATGCTCTCTCTGGCATTTCACATTTCCGCTCCCGACGAACAGAAAGGTTGATATACACTATGAAAATTCTTTTCCTTGATTCACCTGCTTTTGCCAAAGAAGATATGATAGAAGCATTCCAGGAATGCGGCTTTACATGCGTGCTTTTTTTTCATCCGTCCTACAATAAGCGCAGCGATCCGGATTATGCGGCTGCTTTTGACGCTGCCGTTTCCGGGGAAAATTTTGAGTTTGTCTTTTCTTTTAATTATTTTCCAATTCTTTCTAACTGCTGCAGCCGCCACAACTTAAAATACGTATCCTATGTTTATGACAGTCCCCTGGTGTCTCTTTACTCCTGTACGCTGATCCAGCCCTGTAATTATGTATTTCTCTTTGACAAAACAACATATGAAACCTTCATAAACGCCGGCATTTCCACCGTATATTATCTTCCTCTGGCTGCAAACGTGAATCGGCTTTGCAGCATGTCCGCCTCCGTCGAATTGGTTAAACAGCTTAGCGCCGACGTTTCCTTTGTCGGCTCTCTTTACAACGAAGACCACAATCTCTTTGAACGCCTGACAAATCTGCCCGCATACACAAAAGGGTATCTGGACGCGATCATGTCCGCCCAGCAGAAAATATACGGATATTTCTTTTTGGAAGAGCTTCTGCACGCAAATATCATCAAGGATCTGCAAAAATCTGTTCCCTACTCTCCAATGTCTGACGGAACGGAAACGGCTGCCTACGTCTACGCCAATTACTTTCTTGCCAGAAAAATCACAAGCAACGAAAGGATCTCCCTTCTAAAGAAAATATCCGCTCAATATGCTCTGGCCCTTTATTCGCATCATCCCTCGCCTCAAATTCCGGACGCCAGGTTTCTTGGTACGGTGGATTACTACCATACGATGCCTTTGGTATTTCAAAACAGCAAAATCAACCTGAATATTTCTCTGAAAAGCATTTATTCCGGCATTCCTTTGCGCTGCATGGACATTATGGGAGCGGGAGGCTTTCTCTTAAGCAATTACCAGGCTGATTTCTACGACGGCTTTCTGCCGGAAGAGGATTTCGTGTTTTATGAAAGCGAAGAGGACTGCCTTAAAAAAATCGGTTACTACCTCTCCCACGAAACCGAACGCAGACAAATCGCAGAAAACGCCCTTGGCAAAATGAAAGAATCCCATACGTTTACGCACAGAGTCCGGCAGATCATATCCGTTATTCGGTAATGACTGTTTTTACATCCTCTTCAAACAACGGGATTTTCGTCTGGAATGACATAAGCAGCCGGATACTCCGCTCCACCATTTCCTCAATCTGCATATCCTCTTTCACCAGAATATCTTCTTTCATCTCAAATTCTTCTTCTCTGGTGTACATCATAATCCAGGCGACAAAAGGATGTTTGTCGATCACATCATTTTGGACGGCAATCTGTTTTAAACGTTCGGATACTTCCCGGCCGTTGAAACGATGCGCCTGTTCCATCAATTCCCGCTCCAGCGCAATGCCCTTTTCCAGCTGTCTGCCAAAATCCGCTTTTATCTCCTCAAGCTCCTTTATTTTACGGTACAGACGCTGCTGCCCGCCGGCGTCAAAAGCGGGCGGAATCTCCTCTAAAATCCGGTGTATTTCCAATTGATTCGTGCATTCCCGTTCAATGGTTTCTTTCAAAGACAGATTAACGGCGCCTTCTATTTGGGCTCCGCCCTCCGTGGCGTCAATTACGCGCAGACTGCCTTTTTCATATTTTATCTTTTTTTCAAACCACTGTCTGTAAACATCCATTTGAAAATCCGTGTACACCAGATTGCCTTCCTGGTCTGTTACCTGTTTCAGTTTCCTGGTTTTGATATAAGCATCATTATCGCCAAGCACGCCTTTGATGCCTTTTGTATGGGAACATCCTCCTGTAAAAGCAAGGTCCTGCCCCACAAATACAATCGTATCAAACCCAAGATAGCGCGCGATCTGAAATGCCTCTGCCGACACGCATCCCCCTGACTCAATTGCAGGAAATTCATAATCCAATTCCTCTTTTATGGCTTTATCCCACCAGGGAACAATCGAGTTGTAATAAAACACTTTTTTTCCGTATTTTTTCACCGGATACAGATTTGTCCAGGAACAACAGCACCATAAGAATTCCTGGTCTCCCACCGTTTCATAAAAACGGTCCGGCGCTTTGGGATCTACGGTACATACCAGATCCGGCCGGATTCCCTCCTTGATGGCCGTTCTAAGAGCCGCATCCACAACAAAAATAAACGCTTTGTCCTGCGCTTTTTTCAATTCCCTGATATTTTTATCCAACGAAGGCCCGGCTGCAACAATAATTGCCGGAATTCCCTTTAAATTTTTCCGCTCCAGACTTCTTTTGATCTGCGCCACATTTCTCTGGCCAATCATATGCTTCATATGAAAAAGCATATTTTGAGGCAATTTACGATTAAAGGTGATAAAGGTATTTTTATGCGCCACTTCATAAGAAATCCGTTCGAGCACTTCATCCATAAATGTATTGCACTCTTTTTCATAAAGTATATCATAACCGGGCAATATACAAAAATCCAGAAGCTTGATATAGCTGTACTCCACGGTTGCAAAAACGACTTTATAGACTTCATTTTGCATTTCCGAAATGCAGAACCATACACGCTTATCCAAAATCAAATCCTCAAAGTCATATTGCTGAAACGCTTCCGCCATAATCGCCGCATCCGGCTCGCAAATAATAACGGCGTTGCTTTCATCGCACTTGTCTAAAAATTTCCGAACCGCCAGCCCGTCGCTAAGGCCAAAAATAAAATATTTATAAAAAGGCTTGATCTCATAACGCTCTGCGTACAAATTTGCAGCTCCTTCGGGATCCAGTCTGCTATTTAAATGCCATACATAACCGTCTCTTGCAACCGTCAGTATTTTGCGCCCATTTTCCAATTCTTTTGTCTGTACATGCCCTGTCTGATTTTCTGTAATCATCTGCCTGATTTTATCTGCAAGGACTTCATTTTTATCTGCCAGAGCCTTGATATTTTTTTCCCATCTTTCCATTTCATTTCCCGCCTAACATCTGTTTGTAAATTTCCGTCGCAGACGTTGCATATTCCTGCAGACAGTCCGCCATACCCAGCATATCTTTCTGTTGAAACGCCGCATAAAGCTCACGATACATTGCGGAAATAAAAAATGCCATTTCCTGTTCATTTATATTTTTCAGTTGAAGCAGCGCGTCCGTTACCGGTTTCAATTTGCCAAATAGCTGCCCCACGCGCAAAAGGGCTTCCTCTTCGCGATTTTGATACAAGATTATGCTGATTTCATCCAATTCTGCCTGTAATGCTCCTATGTCCATCCGGCATCCCTCTCCTGTCATATGTTTGTTTTCAAATAAGTTCATGATCCCCGGTTGCAGCGCTCCCGAAACAGAGGCTATAAAAAAAGCTGACGTTAAACGCCAGCTTTTTTATGATAACTAGATTACTGTAATAAGGATAATACACCCTGTGTAGCCTGGTTAGCCTGTGCAAGCAT
>CAJUJL010000014.1 GCA_910586725.1 uncultured Lachnospiraceae bacterium
TAGTCCCAATCTTCGGGGAGTGACAGCATTTGCGACAACAGCCCCTTTGCCTTTAAGGAAAGCTCCTTGTTGCGTAGGTGGTGGTTGCTCATTACGGTGTAGCCCTTGTTCCGTTCCACTCTGAAAACTGCCATAGTTCATAGCTCCTTTGCTTTGGATTTGTTACGCAGTAGAAGCGCAGTTTCGGGGGATAAGGTATAAATCCCTTGCCGCGCCAGATACACACCCGGAAAACCGCTTGTAGCAAGGCTTTTTCTGCCCCTACTGCGTAACAAAGGGCATGAAAAAAGCGGCGTTCCTGTTCTCCCATGTAGAGAGTAAGAAACGCCGCTTCTGCGTCGTATTCAGTTTTTAGTACAATACCCTGCTTGTCCGTCGCTCGAAAAACCTTGATTTTCCAGTGTTTTCAAAAGTATCGTTATCTAACGTCAGCTTTCCAAAGACCAGCTTTCCAGAGAATGATGGATGATGCAAAACATGGGAAAATAGGCTGCATCATTGTCAAGGATTTTTCAAGGTTTGGAAGGGACCATTTAGAGACGGGCAATTATCTTGAACGGATTTTTCCGCTGCTTGGGATACGCTTCATATCCGTAAATGACCAGTTTGACAGTGAGGACTGTATGGGAATGACAGGCGGAATGAGCGTTGCGCTGAAAAACATCATCAATTCCATGTACAGCCGGGATCTGTCAAAAAAGGTAAGGAGCGCAACGGGGACAAGAGCCGCCCGTGGTGAATACATGGGTGCGCTCGTGCCTTACGGTTATTTAAAGAACCCTGAGAATGTACACCAGCTAATCCCCGATGAAGAAGCGGCGGAAGTTGTGCGAATGATATTTACAATGGCAGCGGAGGGAAAGAAGAAACCGGAGATTGCACGGTTCCTTAATGAGCAGGGTACGCCTACCTGCATGGAACACTTTCAGGCGATAGGGCTGAAAAGAAAAAGCCACAGAGAGAAGGAAAAAAAGCTGTGGACCATTACTACCATTGGCGATATGCTAAAAAACGAGGTCTATCTTGGAAAGACCATCTGGAATAAAACAAGACAGGCGGCAGTTGGCTCGAAGCGGCAGATTAAAAATGACAGGTCTGAATGGATCATCACGGAGGGGACACATGAACCTCTCGTGTCGCAGGAACTGTTTGAAATGGCAAATGCAAAGGCGTTTACGCATGAGAAGAAAAATGTGCCGACAGGACGGAAAGCACAGCCAATCTTTATCTGTCCGTACTGTGGGAGACGTCTTACGCTGACCAGTTGGGGAAATGCCTACCGATGCGGACAGGCGGCAATTTCAAACATTGCAGAATGTAAGACAATCCATGTGGATAAAGAGCAGCTTGAGAACGCCATACTGACCTGTACCCGTACTATGGCGGGAATGGTGTCGGCAGAGGCAGGCAGAAAGAAAAAGGAATGGTCGCAGACGGCAGTCATTGAAGAAAAAATAGGGATGATGGAGGCGGAGGAAAAGAGGCTGTCCTCAAGAAAACTAAGGCTTTATGAAGATTACCGTTCTGACGGAATCACAAAGGAACAGTACCATAAGGAATATGAAAATACAGCCAGCCGGATTTTAGAAATAGAAAAAAGAATACCGGAACTGAAAGACGAGGTTATACAGATCAAGGAACAGGTGATGAAGATGAAAGAACGGGAGATAGAACTGGAAGGGCTGTCATCGCTTGAAACTTTTGATAAGGACAAACTGCTTATGGTAATCGACAGCGTGCAGGTTTACAGTGAAGAGCGGATTGAGATAGTCTGGAAGATGAATGACGGGTTCTTTTCGGAAGTAGCAGGAGAGAAAGAATTGGTTACGCTACGGTAAAGCAAGGAATGTAATAATAGAAAAGACATCATGGAGCTTGGTTCTGTGGTGTCTTTTTTAGAAAAAATAAAATGATATTTTTTTTAGATTTTTCTTGACAAAAGCAGAGTTCTGTGGGCTGACTTTGAGGGATGTTGACCTGGAAAATAAAATCCTTAATATTGACCACCAGCTCCAGCGGACTGCGAATATGAAGCTGGTAATTGAATCCACGAAGACAAATGCGGGGACGAGGAAACTGCCCATGACGGAGGATGTTGTCGAATGCTTTCGGGGCATCATTGAGGACAGGGAGCCGCCGAGATTTGAAAAGGTGATTGACGGATATAGCGGATTCCTTTTTGTGGATAAGGACTGCAACCCTCTGGTGGCGATGCATTGGGAACACCGTTTCAACCATATGGTAAAACGGTACAATGAGATTTACCGGGTGCAGATGCCGAACATCACGCCCCACGTCTGCCGGCATACCTACTGCAGCAACATGGCCAAACCGGGCATGAACCCAAAGACGCTCCAATACCTGATGGGGCATAGCGACATCGGGGTGACGCTGAATACATACACGCACCTCGGACTGGAGGATGCCGCAGATGAACTAAAACGGATGGAGGATTTGGAGGTGGCGAGGAAGGAACTGGAAAAGGCGAAGGGTGAAAAGTCTGTGTCGCAGAAAATGTTCCGGGCAATTTGATAAGGGATGATAAGACGCTCTGCTTCGGCGGGGCGTTTTTTGTGTGTGGAAATATGGAGGGATTTATGCTATTATTGTATTTGAAATTTTATGCATATCAAAAATAACGGAGAAGTATCAGGAGGTATTTAGTGAGCAAGAAACTTTTTAGATATATTGGTTTTGAAGATTTTATAAATCTCACCATAAACAATAAAGATAGATTTGTACGTCCATCTTCTTGGGATGACAAATATGAAGGGTATTTGTTTTCACATATGGAAACCCCTGAAGATGTTCGGCAAATAGTGAGTGAAATGTATTACAATTTGTGTCCAAGGAATTACTATGCAATTCCAGACAATTATTTCCGAATGTGGCACAGTAAATGGTTTACATATGCTCAATGCTGGTCAAAACATCCAGAAACAGATGCTATGTGGAGATGCTATTCATATGGAAATAGAGCAATCAGAATAAGAACAAAAGACGATAAATTGTTGTCGCATACTAAAAAAGTTTTTCCAGAGGAAGAGCAGTTTAGCGTTTACCTCGAAAAAGTTAATTATGATTTAAATAAAAAATCTATTTTGGAACAGCAAATTAGCCAGATGAAAGATAGTCTGTTGGCACATGAAACTTATTTCCACAAAAGACCTGCGTTTAGACATGAAGGAGAATACCGCTTGTTAATTGCAGATAACAGTTTATATAGTGCAGAGGGGTTATCCAGTTTTGGCGTGAAATTTAAAATTGAGGAGCAAATAAAAGGTAAAACCGATGAGGAAATCATTGATTATTTAACTGAGAAAATTTGTGCTCAAAGAGCAGATTGGGATAGGATTGGTGATAACCATATTAGAATAGAGGATGCAGGAGATATATCTGAATTTTTAGAAGGTGTCATGGTGCATCCAGTAGCTCCGAAATGGTATGTGGATATTATTGAAGATATATGTCAATCTAAAAAAATAAAATTTGATGGGCAATCAGAAATTTATAAATTAAAATAATATAATTAAGCTGGAAAAGTAATCGTAGTAAGGTTGCCCAATTTCTACTACGTTTTTACTACGATTGACGGCTTCAACTTGCCACATTTTGCCCCGTTTTGCTCATTCTGTGATTTTTTTAACAATTTTCTTCGGTAAAATAAACCTCGCAAAACGTGCCAAAACACGGCACTTTTGGGCATTTTGAGAAAGGAAAATATTATGATTAAGATACTTTTCATCTGCCACGGCAACATCTGCCGCAGCGCCATGTGCGAAAGCGTCATGACGCACCTGGTTGCTCAAAACAATCTATCCGGCAGCATTCAAATCGCATCTGCCGCCACGCATAACGACGAAATCGGCAGCCCGCCGCACTATGGAACCGTCCAAAAATTAAAACAAATGGGCGTCCCCTTAGTCCCTCACCATGCCGTCCGCATGACAAAAGCGGACTATGCCGACTACGACTTTCTCATCGGCATGGATTCTGCCAACATCCGCAACATGACAAGAATCACAAACGGCGACCCACAGGGAAAAATCCACAAGCTTCTTTCCTTTGCCGATTCTTCCCGAGACATCGCAGATCCCTGGTACACCGGAAATTTTGACGAAACATACGCCGATGTTTTGCAGGGCTGCACCGCCCTTTTGGATTTCCTCATAAAAAACAAGACGAAATCTCCTGAATGCTAACGCGCATAAGAAAGGAAGAAAAAACGTATGCTCTATCTCTTTGCCGCAACCCATTGCGAGGCACGTCCGCTGATTCAACATTATCATTTAAAAAAAGACATATCCCAGACTCAATTTCAGGTATTTTTTCATGAAACCGCCAACATCTGCCTGACCATTACCGGAACCGGAATGATTGCTTCGGCGGCAGCCGTTGCCTGCATTTGCACCAGACACAGGCCGTCTGCGTACAGCTTTCTGGCCAACATTGGAATATGCGCGTCAAGCACAGAAAAAAATACCGTTTTTCTCTGCAACAAAATCACAGAAGAGCCGACAGGAAGAACTTTTTATCCGGACATGCTGTTTTCTCATTCCTTTTGCGAAGCCAAAATAATAACCGTTCCAAAACCATTATCCGGACGGATTTTAGAACAAAATACCAGCGGCCGGAAAGAAACCTGCCTCTATGATATGGAAGCGTCTTCCATCTATCAGGCCGGCAGTTATTTTTTCGGCCCGCATCAAATGTCCTTTTTAAAAATCATATCCGACAACGGCGATGTTCAAAATGTCACGCCAAAACTGGCGGGAAGCCGGATCGAAAAGAAATTGCCAGAAATTACAGAATATTTGGATATGCTGCAGACAATCGACCGGTTTGAAAAACAAAACGCAGCTCCGAAAGAACCCGAACCGGAACCTCTCTTAGAAAAGCTGTACGCCGATCTGCACTGCTCCCATGCCATGCAGCTCTCCCTCGGTCAGCAGCTTCGCTATTGCGCGCTGGCAAAAATCGACTATCCGTCCGTCATACAAAACATGTATCTGGAACAATTTCTTCCATGCAAAGATAAGAAGGAGGGAAAACGCTGTTTTGAAGAACTCAAAAGACGATTATTATAACGCCGCATTTTCTCATATTTACGTAGAAAAAGCCGCGTGGAGCCATCCCAGGACAAAGCGGATTTTATCGCATTTTCCAAAAGCAAACGTCGTTGAAATCGACCATTACAAAGATGTTTTCTGTCGCAAAGGGCAAAATTATGGTCTGCAGCATCGGGCGCAGAACCTGATTCTTGCCGTAAAAACCGGAACATTGATTTACCGCGGCTCTCCCGTCTGCCAAAGCTTTGGCAACGCGCATTTTTATTATGCCTCCTGCATGATGAACTGCATTTATGACTGTGAATACTGTTACTTAAAAGGCATGTATCCATCCGGAAATCTCGTGGCGTTTGTAAATCTGGAGGACATTTTTTCAGAAACGAAACGGCTGCTTTCGCATCATCCGGTCTATCTTTGCATTTCCTACGACACAGATTTATCTGCCCTGGAGCCGGTCATGGGTTATTTAAGCGAATGGGAGAAGTTTGCCGGAACCCATGAACATTTAAATCTTGAAATCCGGACGAAATCTGCAAACAGAAGTTTTGAAGCCCTAAAACCGTCTTCTAAAATCATCTATGCGTTTACCTTATCTCCCCAGGCCGTCATAGAAGCTTACGAGCATAAAACGCCCTCGCTTGCACAGCGCATTTCCTGCGCGGCAGACGCCATGGAACGCGGATTTCCCGTGCGGCTTTGTTTTGACCCCATGATTTATATCAAAGACTGGGAAAAAGAATACGACGCCATGCTTGACGCCGTTTCGTCAAAAATCCGCATGGAAAAGCTCTTAGACGTCAGCGTAGGCACATTTCGGATTTCACAGGATTATCTGAAAAAGATGCGAAAACAGGCGCCACATTCTCCCATCGCGCAGTTTCCGTACCAAAATGAAACCGGCGTCTGCCAGTACCCCCTGCGTTTGTCAGAGCAGATGGAACGCCATATGGTGTTGCGGCTAAAAGAAAACATGCCGCAGGAAAACATATTTTTATGGAAAGAAGAAAGCGGGGTTTTTTATGAGTAACGCGGCAATCGTAACCGGAGCTTCCTCCGGAATCGGTCTGGAAATCGGCAGAATGCTCTGCCGTCTGGGATATGAAGTCTTTGGAATCGGAAGACAGTTTCCCCAGGCTTCCCATTTGCCGGAAGCATTCCAAAAGCAAACCTTTCACCCCATCGTATGCGATCTATTAGATACGCAAAAACTGTTAGATACCGTAAAAGACGTCGCATCCAAAAACAAAATCACTGTTTTGGTCAACAACGCGGGAACGGCCTATTACGGCCCCCATGAAGAGCTAAATCCCGGGAAGATACAGCAGATGGTCCGGACTAATCTGGAAATTCCTATGATTTTGACCCAGCAGCTTCTTCGGGATCTGAAAAAAAATCAGGGCTACGTCATCAATATTTCATCTGTGACCGCACATGCCGCAAATCCTCACGGATGCGCTTACGGCGCTACAAAGGCGGGACTGGCCAGCTTTTCGGAAAGCCTGTTTGCGGAAACAAGAAAATATGGCGTAAAGACCGTCGCAATTTATCCCGATATGACGACGACGAATTTGTACCGGAACGCGGATTTTACCGTTGGAGACGAAGCGGAATCTTATCTTTCTCCAAAAGAAGTTGCCGATGCGATCGAATATATCCTCAAACAAAGAGACGGGCTTGTCGTATCCGAACTTACTTTAAGGCCGCAGCTTCATCGAATCAGACGGAGAAAAAAATCATGATCCTCCACACAGGTCTGCGGACGGATATTCCGGCGTTTTACGCCGAATGGCTGAAAAACCGTATCAAAGAAGGATTCGTTCTGGTTCGAAATCCCTATTGCCCTGACCGGATTTCAAAATACAGTCTTTCGCCCGACGTCGTAGACTTACTCGTATTCTGCACAAAAAATCCTGCGCCAATGCTGCCTTTTCTGAACTGTCTAAAGCCGTATGGGCAATATTGGTTTGTAACCATAACTCCTTACGGAAAAGAAATCGAACCAAACGTCCCGCCCAAAGAACAGGCGATTGAGACATTTCAAAAACTTTCCGGCATCGTCGGGCCAAAAGCCATTGTCTGGCGTTACGACCCTGTTTTTCTTACGAAAACCTATTCCGTCAGCCGCCATTTAAAAGAATTTGAAGCTATGGCAAAAATGCTTTCCGGCTATACGCATACCTGTGTCTTTAGCTTTTTGGATTTATACCCGAAAGTCCGGCTGAATTTTCCGGAGGGTAAAGAAGTTTTGGATACAGACAAACTGCTGCTTGGAACATCGTTTGCTGAAATTGGAAAAACATACGGCATAAACGTAAAATCCTGCGGAGAGGGAAATGAACTGGCCAGATGCGGCGTAGACACAAGCGGCTGCATGACGGTTTCCGCTTTTGAACAGGCGCTTGGCAAAACACTGTGCGCGCCCAAAATACGGGATGCCAGAAAAGAATGCGCCTGTTTTTTGACCTGCGATATTGGCGCGTACAATTCCTGCGGGCATTTGTGCCGTTACTGCTATGCCAATTACAACGAAAAAACAGTCAGAAAAAATTTAAGCATGCACGACCCCAATTCACCGCTTCTTTTGGGAAAGCTGCATTCGGAAGATGAAATTCATTCCGTAAATCAAAAAAGCTGGATAGATTTGCAGATGCGGCTGGATTTTTTGTAAAATTTTAAAAACTGCTGCAAAACAGCTCCCGGATACAGGATATTGGGATACCGTCTGTCAGTTTTTCCCATAATCCCGTATCAGGATGCGTTTTGCAGCAGTCCCTGATCAAATTATTTACTCAGTTCTTCCGCCAGCGCTTCGATTGCCGCAATGCTTTCCTCATTCAACGCAGACATAACTTTTACCGTAGTATCCGTAAACGTCAAATCTTTGGAATTTTCAAGCATTTTCTTCATCACTTTTGCCGCGGTAGGCGCCCAGGAACCGTTTTCGATAAATCCAATCGTGCGTTTCTGGTAATTCCGCTCTGTCAATTCATGAATAAATTCTCTCGTAAAAGGAAATACGTCGCCATTGTAAGTCGGAGAAGCCAATACCAGTTTTCCGTAACGGAACGCATCTTCAACGGCTTCCGCCATATCGCAGCGGGCAAGATCATTTACAACGACTTTCGGACATCCTTTTTCATTTAATTTCTCTGCCAGAAGCTCGGCGGCTTTTTTGGTATTGCCATAAACGGAAGAATACGCAATCATAACGCCCTCCGATTCTACGGAATACGAAGACCATGTCTGGTAAAGGCCGATGTAATAGGATAAGTTTTCCGTTAAAATCGGGCCGTGCAGCGGGCAAATCGCCTGAATATCAAGCGCAGCAGCCTTTTTCAGAAGATTCTGCACCTGTACGCCAAATTTTCCCACGATTCCAAAATAGTAGCGGCGGGCTTCGCACGCCCAGTCTTCTTCCGTATCCAGCGCGCCGAATTTTCCAAATCCGTCCGCGGAAAACAGAACTTTGTCATATGCGTCATAAGTAACGATTACTTCCGGCCAGTGAACCATCGGAGCGGCAATAAACGAAAGCGTGTGACTGCCAAGACCAAGGGTATCGCCGTCTTTTACCACAACCTGTCTGTCTGAAAAATCCGTGCCGAAAAACTGCTTCATCATGGCAAAAGATTTTGCGCTGGATACCACCTTTGTTTCCGGAAACGCTTTCATAAATTCTGCGATGCTTCCGGAATGATCCGGTTCCATATGCTGGATAACCAGATAATCCGGCTGGCGGCTGTCCAGAACGGCTTTGATATTAGAAAGCCATTCCGCTGAAAAATGAACGTCTACGGAATCCATAACGGCTGTTTTTTCATCCAAAATTACGTAGGAATTATACGCCATGCCGTTTTCCACTATATATTGTCCTTCAAAGAGGTCAATTTCCCGGTCGTTGACGCCTACGTACTTAATATCGTTTGTAATCTCCATGTTGATCTCTCCTTTTCTATCTTATGTTATCATTGTCCGAACGTCATTATAGCACACCGCGCAAGGGGGTTGCAATGAATAATTCATAAAATCGGCCAGAGGATACGGGTATGTATTTGGTGAACAGAAGCCGGCTTTTACAGAAAAAGTAAGTAGAAAGATAATTTTTTGTAATTAAATTGGAATGCGACAGCTATATGTCATATTTGATATGTTATACTTTTATTGTGCCCTGGTAAACGATACGGAAGTATTTTACAAAGTATCATTTATTTCTGATTGAAGGAGCGGTTAAAATGCAAATTGAGCGTTTGGTGCAGATGGTATTTTATATTGTTGATCGCAAACGGGTGACAGCGAAAGAGCTGGCGGATTTTTTTCACGTATCGGCGAGGACAATATATCGTGATATAAATATTTTATCCATTGCCGGAATACCGGTCATATCGGAAAAAGGAGCTGGTGGAGGAATATCTTTCATCGATGGATATACGATGGATAAAGCGTTGCTGTCCAAAGACGAGCAGGTCAGCATCTGTCAGGGACTGCAAATATTGCAGGCTGCGAAGCATCCTGATGCGGAGATGGCGTTATATAAAATCCGTTCTGTGTTTAAAAACGTGCTGGAGCCAAAATGGCTGGATATTGATTTTTCCGATTGGGGAAGCGATGAAACAGAAAAGATTAAAATTTCTGATCTGCAATATGCAATTCTTAATAAGCATGCAGTTTCGTTTGATTATTTCAATTCGGAATTGAAACAAACAGAAAGAATTGTTGAGCCTTTGCGGTTGTTTTTTAAGTCGCATGCCTGGTATATGCTTGGTTTTTGCAGATCTAAGGGAGAAATCAGGACGTTTCGTCTGTCCAGAGTGAAACGTCTTCTGGTTCTGCCGGAAGTTTTTGAGCGGGAATTTCCTGTGGAGGCTGCATCAACGGAAGAATGCAGAGAGGAATGTCCGTATCCTGTTTTAAAGTTAAAATTTTCCCCTGAAATTGCATACAGATTATACGATGAATTTCAGGAAAACCAGGTTTGCTTATGTGAGGATGGAAATTATTATGTTACGGCTCCCTATGAGCTGAATCACTGGACCATGCATTATCTTTTGTCGTTTGGAAAGTATGTTGAGGTGATCGGACCAGAAGAAGCGCGTGTCATGCTCAAAGAAATCGTTTCTGAAATTCTGAAAAAATATACCTGATACTGTAAATTAATGTATGATATTTGGAGGTAAGAAAATGGAAAAATGGTTTTATGTTATGATGATTAAAAAAGGAAAATCATATAACAAAGTGACAAAAGCTGTAATTACGAGACATGTGGAAAATTTGAAAAAATTAGACGCCGATGGCAAAATAGAGCTTTGCGGTCCGTTCAAGGGTTATCCCGGCGTTGCCGGCATGGTGGTTTTTAAAACACAAAGCTATGAAGAAGCGGAAGCGTTGTGCAGACAGGAGCCGCTTGTCCTTGAAGGCTATGCGACGTATACGCTTGCGGCTCTGCAGGCAGCAGACAAAAGCAATAACTATTTACTTTAATAAAGAAATTAGAAAAAAGCCCAAAATTTTTACGGAAACGAGATGGAAATAGAAAGTACGCCGTCTGCATACTGCGCGGCAATGCTGCCGTGCATCTTCTCGGTCAGTGATTTTGCTATGGCAAGGCCGATTCCCGTAGACTTTTTTCCGGTTTCTACCGTGTAGAGACGGTCGAATAATTTCTGTACGTCCACCTCGTAAAGGCCGGGGGCGTGATTGGAAAAGACAATTTCTCCCTGCTTTGTTAAAATAATCTGCAAATCTCCGGCGCTGTATTTTATGGCGTTGCTTAAAATATTTTCAAAAATGCGAAGAAGAGAGGCTTTGTGCAGCGTTCGGATGATTTTTTCTTCGGGCATAGAGATTTCCGGCGTGATACGGCATCCTTTTAACACGGCGTAATGCGCCAAAACGCTTTCTTCCAGCGCATGATTGAGCGATACTTCCTCCAAAGGCGCGGATATGGGAGAAGAAGCGGTAAGCGTATAGCAAAACAGCTCTTCCGTCAGCTGCGTCAGAGTTTTGACGCGGCTTTTGATGATGGCAAGATATTGTGCGGCAGTTTCTGTTTTTTCTTCTTCCTCAAGCAAGTCCAGATAGCCGCAGATTGCCGTTAAAGGCGTTCTCAAATCATGGGAAATATTGGCGATGGTTTCCTTGACGGCAAGGTCGCCCTGTTTGTAGAGATGACGCTTGCTGCGGAGCGTACGAAGCTGTTCGTTGATGCTTTCGGCAAGACTTTGCATGGAGCGGTCGCGGCTTGAAATGTCAATCAGCGTATTGGTTTCCGTATGCAGCCGCTTAGCAAAGGCTTTTTGGATTTCTTTTGCCGATTTTTTTAAAAGATAAATCTTACCGACAAGCAGAAAGATGAGGACAATGAGCGTTCCAATCAGGCTCCACAGCATAGCGTTCATAACGGATCTCCTTATTTAATATCTTTTTTTCGAAAAGCAAAAATGCCTGCGCCTGTCGTGGCGAAGAGAATCAAAACGTCATAAGAAAAAGCGCGGGTCATTGGAAAATCCCCATTCATTAGAAGAATATCCTGGCCGGAAGGAAGAAATTCCATCAGAAATTCATAAATTTCGCGTTTGGTCCCGGAGATATAGGACGGATTTGGAATCGGATCGGTTTGTTTTACTTCTCCTGTTTCATCCATGATATAATCGGAAACCATTTCAGGAGAGGAGAGAGAGGAATGCAAAAACGCGGCGCCCATAAGAAGGACAAACGCGCCGATCACTGCCGCAACCGACTGTGCCGCTTTATTTTGTATCAGCATTGCGGTAAGCGTAAATAGGGACGTAAACGCAATATCTATGACAATGGCGCTTAAGACGAAAAGAAGCGCCGCTCTTGCGCCCATGGCAAAACCGCCGAGCAGCGGAAAGCCTGCGCACGCGCATGCGGCCATATAGGCAAATGCAATCAAAATACCGGCTGTTATGCATACAATCAGATTGGAAAGATAGATTGCGGTTCTGGAGTGGCCGACAATCAGTTTATTGCGGATGGTTCCGTCGCTGTATTCCGTTCCGATAAACAGGCTGCAGAACACGGCAATGAGAATACTCATAAATGTAACATACATAAAAAACGCGCTGTCCAGCGACATGGCATAGCCATACTTTTTCATATTGAGATACTGACCGATGGGGACGTAAAGTCCCAGGCCAAACATAAAGAGAAATAAAATACGGAAAATTTTGCTTTTTTTCAGGCGCATAAATCCTGCGCTTAGTAATTTATTCATGTGTGCCGCCTCCAATCAGATTCATATAGTAGCTTTCAAGCGTTTCGTCGCATTCCTGTATAGAAAGAATTTCACAGTTTTGTTCGGCGAGAGCGAGCGTGAGCTTTGTAATGTTCATTTTTTCGTAGACGTCTGCTTTGGTATCGGAAAAAATCTGGTATTCTGCGTTCCTGCCGTCAAGAACGCGGGAGAGGATTTTCGTATCGGTGACTTCCAGACGGATGCATTTTCTGCATGCGTTTTCCAGATCGGAAGCGCTGATTTCTTTTATCATCTGGCCTTTGTCGATAAATCCGTAATGTGTGGCCAAACGGGAAAGTTCGTCTAAGATATGGCTGGAAATCAGGAATGTAATCTGGCGTTTGCGGTTTAATTCTAAAATCAGTTCGCGGATTTCTATGATTCCCTGCGGATCGAGACCGTTGACCGGTTCGTCCAGTACGAGAAAATCCGGATCTCCGGCTAAAGCAATGGCAATGCCAAGCCTCTGGCGCATGCCAAGGGAAAAGTTTTTGGCTTTCTTTTTGCCGGTATGGGAGAGGCCCACAAGCTCTAAAAGCTCCGGAATGCCGGAATCAGAGGGAAGTCCGATGACCCGGTATTGTTCTTTTAAATTGTCTTCGGCCGTCATATCCAGATAAATCGACGGCGTCTCCACAACAGCGCCCATGCGCCTTCTGACAGATGTGATTTCTTTGGATTTGCCTGAGACGCCATACAGGGCGTAATCCCCCATTGTCGGCTGCTGCAGACCGCAGATTAAGCGGATAAGAGTTGTTTTTCCGGCTCCGTTTTTTCCAATAAATCCATAAATGGCTCCTTTTGGGACATGCATGGAAAAGTTGTGCAGCGCCTGAAATTTTCCATATTTTTTTGTTAAAGCATTTGCAGTCAGTGCGTATTCCATAAAATAAGCTCCTTTCGTTTGGAATACTCATAGGATAGCGGAAAAATGTTAAGAAAGCGGTTAAGGCAACCGTTAAGATTCGGTAAAATTCAGTTGAAAGCCAATTCCCCAGACGGAGGTAATGTAATCGTATCCTCCGGCGCTGATGAGCTTGTTCCGCAGATGGCTCATATGCACTTTTAAGGAGCTTTCCGTACAATCCGGCGTATCTTCGCTGATGCGGTCTAAAATAACGGATTTGGCAATGACCTGTGAAGGGTTTTGCATAAGGAGCTTTAAAATGGCGTATTCCGTCCGGGTCAGTTTGACGGGCTGTCCTGATGCGCTTACGGTATGGGAAGAAGTATTGAGTTCTAAATCGCCGCAGCGCAGCAGGGGAGCGCTTTGGCGCGCCAAAGCAGCTCGAAGCTGTACGGCAATTCTTGCCAGAAGCTCTTTGGTGTCAAAAGGTTTGGTTAAATAGTCGCTTGCGCCGCCTAAGAGAAGGTCGACTTTATCGTTGACATCCGCTTTTGCGCTGATCACAATGACGGGAATGTCTTTGATTTTGGGAAGGAGTTCTTCTCCGGTCAGGCCGGGAAGCATTAAGTCGAGAAGAATCAGATCCGGCGTTTGCGAAGAAAGGATAAATAACGCTTCCGTGCCGGAATAAGCGCGGAGCGTGCAGTAGCCTTCTTTTGAAAGAAGTTTTTCTAACATATTTCCTATGGATAAATCGTCGTCAATGATTAAAATGGATTTCATGTAAAGTCACCTGCCTGTTTTGATGTAGAGTTATGTCAATGAATATATTATTTGTGTGGATTCAAGGTGAAAATGCATTATTTTAAAAAGTATAGCCGATTATCGTTTCCTTTTCAATTATTAAAAGAGTTTGCGCAAAAATTTGTGGAAACAGATTTGTCTTGATTTTATAACTTTGTTCTTTTAAAATGAAAAACAAGGGATTTTTAGCGGTTTAGTCAAAATTGTTTTTATGACAATCAGAGATTAAAATGTTTAAAAACAGAGTAAATGATGGGTAAGAAACGAAGGAGGAAATGAAATGGCTGGATTTTGTGGAAATTGTGGTTCAAAATTAAATGATGGAGACAGAGTATGTGGAAATTGTGGTATGCCTGTGGCGGAAATTCCAACAGATAACCCGGTTTTAAATGCAGGGCCTTCCGCTGCGCCGACGCCTGTAAAACCAAAGATTGGAAGCAGACTGATTATATTGGCCGCTGCGGCGGCAGCCGTAATCATTGTTGCAGTAGCCGGTTTTGTCCTGATCCTGGGAAACGGAGGATATAAAGGAACGGTCAAGAAGATGGTGAAGGCGCTGCAGAATGAGGATATGGAAGCTTTGGAAGAGCTGGCAAGCTCCATTGGCGAAGACGTTTATGGGAGAAATTACCTTGATTACTATGAAGAAATGGTGGACGGCGTCTTAGATAACTACGAAGACGCTGTCGGGAGCATAAAGAATATTTCTTACAGTATTGAAGATGCGTCAGAGGTATCCGAGCGTCGTGTTGAGAATATCAAAGAAAATCTGGAAGATTACTACGATGCGGATGTGGATGAGATTGAAGAAATTGTGATGGTGGATTTGGTTCTTACGGTGAAAGGCTCCAAAAGAAGCAGGGTGTGCCAAAGCGAGAATTTATATTTGATCAAAGAAGACGGCGAATGGAAAATCCACTATGGATATTTGGCATATTAAGAGCGTTTGAATCTAAGCAAAATTAAGAGGCTTTTCTTTGCGTTAATCAAGGAAAGCCTTTTATAATGGAAAAACAGGAGGATGTTGCTATAAAAAGTGAGAAATTTCATTAATTTATTTTTGTAGAATAAAGGCGAAACAGAGAAAATAATAATTAGATAAATTGTTCATATAATATAAAATAATAGTGCAAAAGGAGATGATGATATGTCTATTACAGCAACAGAATTAAAGCAAAATTTAAGTAAATATTTGTTGTTATCTGCAAAAGAGGATATTTATATTACAAAACAGGGAAAAGTGATTGCGAAACTAACAAATCCCTATCAAAACAGAGTGGACACAGCAAAATCTTTGTTTGGAATATTGCAGGAAAATGTAAATGAGTTAGAAGAAAAAGCAGAAAGGCTGTCTGTAAAATAATGAAAATACTTATTGATACAAATATCATCATAGATGCGCTGACAGGAAGAGAACCTTTTAGAGAAGCGGCTGAGCAGATATTTTTACTGGCAGCTAATCAGACGGCAGATATGTATATCACTGCCAGTTCGGCAACGGATATATACTATATTGTAAGAAAGCATTTGCACAGTGAAGAACAGGCAAAAAATACTATGTCAAAATTGTATGAGCTTTTTTGTATTTTGGATGTAACATCAAGTGATTGGACAAGACGAGTTAATAAAAAGAACTGGTGGAAGTGCAAGAACTATTATTTTTAAACAACAAAAAGATATGGAGCCAATACACATGTATCGCTAGCATCAGGCTCTTTCATTATACATCTTTTTCCAAACACATGACATCTTCAACGCCGCAATCCAGATAATTGCAGATTTTTTCCAGTATGTCAAAACTGATTCGGGTAGTCTTATTATTTTTAAAATTACGAATTGTTTCAACAGAAATCCCAGTATCCTTTGCCAGCTGATTTTGTGAGATCCCCTTATTTTCTAAAATTTGATTCAACGTTATATTCATTACAATCACTCCGTATCAAGTATGTTTAGAAAAGAGTGTGCCCATAAGTGAAAATAATATGATGAATAATTGATAAAAAACAAATGATAAACAAAAATGAACAGGCATTTGTTAAAAAAAGCCCTGAAATATTGAAAAATCAACATTTCAAGGCTGTTTAGAAAATGCAGGAAAAGGGACTTGAACCCTCACGACATTGCTGCCACAGGCACCTGAAGCCTGCGCGTCTGCCAATTCCGCCATTCCTGCTCAAACTGACAAAAAACATAATACTCTTTTTTGAAAAAAATGTCAAGAAGAAATCGAAAAAAATTTTGTTTTTTTTATATTGAAAAAAACTTGACGAATAAAAAGATATGTGGTAGCCTATAGAAGTTGTTAAAAGCAAGTAGAGTATCCACTCTCACCTAAGCGCAATGGAGCGACTTATGGTTTATAGTTTGAACAATGATTCTGATTCGTATTGTTCTTTGTATTTGATTGTGGATAGTCTTTCTATCCGCTTTTTTTATATTATTTATTTTGGAGGTGCACAACCATTAGCGAATTAATGATTAACGAACAGATCAGGGACAGAGAAGTCCGCCTGATCGGAGTAAACGGAGAGCAGCTGGGAATCATGTCTTCGAGAGACGCAATGAAGATGGCTGAAGAGGCAGAGCTTGATTTGGTCAAAATTGCTCCTACTGCAAAGCCGCCTGTATGTAAGATTATCGATTATGGCAAATACAGGTATGAACTGGCAAGAAAAGAAAAAGAAGCTAAGAAAAAGCAGAAGGTTGTTGAAGTCAAGGAAATTCGCATGTCACCAAACATCGAATCGAATGATTTAAATACCAAAATGAATGCGACTAAGAAATTCCTTGAAAAAGGTAATAAAGTAAAAATCACACTGCGGTTCCGCGGTCGTGAAATGGCTCATATGCATAGCAGCAAGCATATCTTGGATGATTTTGCAGAAAGCCTTGCAGATGTTGCAGTTATAGAAAAAGCGCCAAAGGTAGAAGGCCGAAGCATCAGCATGGTGCTTACAGAGAAAAAATAGCATTTTAAGGAGGAAATAAATATGCCAAAAATGAAAACAAAAAGGGCCGCTGCAAAGCGTTTCAAAGCTACGGGTACAGGTAAGCTGAAAAGAAATAAAGCCTATAAAAGCCACATTTTAACAAAGAAAAGCCCTAAGACCAAAAGAAATCTTAGAAAAGCTGTCGTTACAGATGAATCAAATGCTAAAGTTATGAAGAAGATTTTACCATATTTATAGGAATCAGATAGGAGGAACAGACAATGGCAAGAATTAAAGGTGGTTTGAATGCCAGAAAAAAACACAACAGAGTTTTGAAACTGGCAAAAGGATACAGAGGCGCCAGATCCAAGCAGTACAGGGTGGCAAAACAGTCCGTTATGAGGGCTCTGGCAAGCTCTTATGCAGGAAGAAAAGAGAGAAAACGGCAGTTCCGTCGTTTATGGATTGCCCGTATCAATGCGGCAGCAAGATTAAACGGCATTTCTTACAGCCAGTTTATGCATGGACTGAAATTGGCCGGCGTGGATATGAACCGTAAGATGCTGGCGGAGATGGCAGTAAATGACGCGGAAGGATTTGCAACATTAGCAGAATTGGCGAAAAGCAAAACAGCATAAATATTCAAAAGATTAACTCCCGAATGGTTCGGGAGTTTTTTGTAAATTTTAGAAATAGTTCTTTGAAAGAGCCTCTAAAAGTGGTATGATAAATCTACAAGGAGAATTTCATAAAGGAGGAATATAAAATGGCAATATTAGTAACTGGCGGCGCAGGATATATTGGCAGTCATACATGCGTGGAATTGTTAAATGCAGGGCATGAGGTAGTCGTTTTGGACAATCTTTCCAATTCCAGCGAGAAATCTCTGGAGCGTGTAAAACAAATTACAGGAAAAGAAGCAAAGTTTTACAAGGGAGATATATTAGACCGTGACATCTTAAAAAAGATTCTGGAAACGGAACAGATTGAAAGCTGCATCCATTTTGCAGGATTAAAAGCAGTGGGAGAGTCCGTATCAAAGCCCTGGGAGTATTACAACAACAATATTACAGGAACTTTGACGCTGGTGGATGAAATGCGTAAGCACGGATGCAAAAATATTATTTTCTCATCTTCTGCAACGGTTTATGGAGATCCGGCAATCATTCCGATTACGGAAGAATGTCCGAAGGGAACCTGTACGAATCCTTATGGCTGGTCAAAGTCGATGCTTGAGCAGATTTTGAGCGATATGCAGAAAGCGGATCCGGAATGGAACGTAATCTTACTTCGTTACTTTAATCCGATCGGCGCGCATAAGAGCGGATTGATCGGAGAGAATCCAAATGGAATACCCAACAATTTGATGCCTTATATCACGCAGGTGGCAGTCGGCAAATTAAAAGAGCTTGGCGTATTTGGAGACGATTACGATACGCCGGACGGCACAGGGGTCAGGGATTATATCCACGTAGTGGATCTTGCGAACGGCCATGTGAAGGCTTTGGACAAGCTCAAACAAAACGTGGGGCTTGGCATCTACAATCTTGGAACAGGCACCGGCTACAGCGTGCTTGATATTGTTAAAAATTTTGAAGCGGCAACGGGAATGAAAGTTCCTTACGCAATCAAGCCCAGAAGGCCCGGCGACATTGCAACCTGCTATTCCGATGCGGCGAAAGCAAAGGAAGAGCTCGGATGGACAGCTCAGTTCGGCATCAAAGAAATGTGTGCGGACGCCTGGAATTGGCAGAAAAACAATCCAAACGGATACGATGAATAAAAAAGTTTTAAAAATTCAAAAAAAAGCTTGCAAAATGTAAAACGGTGTGATATAGTAATAAACGGTTCTTGGTCCGTTGGTCAAGCGGTTAAGACGCCGCCCTCTCACGGCGGAAACAGGGGTTCGATTCCCCTACGGACTGTTCTGTTTATTATTTAAACAGCCCAACCCGAAAATGCTAGAAACCATGATGATATATGGTTTGTAGCATTTTTTCTTTGCAAAAAAAGCATTTTGGGAACGAAAGCAGAAGTATTTCTGTCAATTTTCTGTTCTGGACGACGGACATATACAGGATAAAAATCAATTTTAAGTGGGAAAGGAAAAGACGTGATGGACAAATTAATCAGGCAATCCATATTGGCCGGAATGCTGGTGGGAATTGGAGTTGTAATTCATGTTACGGCTTCGGATAAAGTAATTGGGGCGATGCTGTTTAGTTTTGCGTTATTGACGATTATCAAATGTAATTTAAAGCTTTATACCGGAAAAATTGGATTTTATCAATCAGAAACAGCGTCTGGTCTTTTGTGTATGCTGATCTTTAATCTGGTTGGCGTGCTGATTCCGACGTTTGGCGTTTCTGTCTGTCGGCAGTCTTTGCGGGAAGCAATTGTAAAGACTTCTGAAGTCAAATTTGCAGGCGGGATTCCGGAAATCTTTTTGTATGGTCTGCTCTGCGGCGTATTGATGTTTCTTGCGGTATATGCAAAAGATACGGTTATTACGATTTTTGCCATTATGATTTTTATTCTGTCCGGGTACGAACACTGCATTGCAGATTTCATTTATCTGGCGCTTAATTTTTCACCCGGAAATTTTGTAAAGTTTCTATTTATTATTTTGGGGAATTCAGTTGGTTCAATCGCAGCCTGCTTCCTGATTTGTGAAAAAAATTAGAGAATTATGTTTTACGAATCCTGTGTGTTGTGATATGCTGTAAGAGTATACTTCATGGAAAAAGAAGGTATATAAAATACAAAAGGAAAAAGGGGGAGATGCTTGTGTATGGAACATGGTGGTCTTTGGTTCCGCCGGTAGTTGCGATTTTGCTGGCTTTGATTACCAAGGAGGTATATAGTTCGCTGTTTTGCGGCGTATTGCTGGGGGCGCTTTTTACAGCGGGATTTCAGCCCTGGGAGACGTTTGAAACGCTGTTTACCACAATGACGGGAAATATGAATCTGAACATCATTATATTTGACGTATTGCTGGGCATGATTATTGTTCTGATGACTCAGTCGGGAGGTTCCGCAGCCTATGGAAACTGGGCGAGCAGGAAAATCAAGAGCAAGAAGTCGTCTCTGTTTGCGACAATGGGGCTTGGAATTTTAATTTTCGTGGACGATTATTTTAACTGCCTGACAGTTGGGTCCGTAATGCGTCCGGTAACGGACAAGTATAAAGTTTCAAGGGCCAAGCTTGCTTACATCATTGACGCGACGGCTGCTCCGATATGCATCATTGCGCCGATTTCAAGCTGGGCCGCGGCAGTCAATTCTTATGTTCCAAAGGACAGCTCGCTGACGGGATTTCAGTTGTTTTTAAGAACGATTCCATACAATCTTTATGCGCTGCTTACGATTGGCATGGTGTTTATCATTATCGCCTGGAATCTTGATTTTGGACTTATGAAAAAGCATGAGATGAACGCGGCGAACGGTGACTTATTTACATCCGGAAAAGAAGAGTTTGAATCTATGCAGGAGGAAAAAAAGGTCAATCCCAACGGAAAAGTGATTGATCTTGTGCTTCCGGTTGCGGTTCTTATTGCATCGGCAGTGTTTGGCATGATTTACACAGGATTTTTGGGCGGAGCGGAAAATGTGATTGACGCGTTTGCAAACTGTGACGCGGAAATGAGTCTGATTTTTGGAACTACGGTAACGGTTCTTTTCATGGCGGCTCTTTATCTTCCGAGAAAAGTCATTTCCTTCCATAACTTTATGCAGTCGCTGGCAGATGGCGCAAAGTTAATGATGCCCGCCATTTTAATTCTGACGTTTGCATGGACGTTAAAAGGAATGGGAGACAATCTTGGAATCGCAGAGTTTGTCAAGGAACTTGTCGGGACAAGCATGACGGCGAGCGTGGTGATTCCGGCCATCATGTTTGGGATCGCGCTGTTTCTGGGATTTTCTACCGGAACTTCCTGGGGGACGTTTGCAATTCTTGTTCCGATTGTAGTCAATATGTATGCGGCAAACGATGAAGAAATGATGATTATTGCCGTTTCCGCAGTTTTGGCAGGAGCGGTTTGCGGGGATCATATTTCTCCGATTTCCGATACGACGATTATGTCGTCCGCCGGAGCCCAGAGCAATCATATCAATCATGTGCAGACGCAGATGCAGTATGCGATGATTGTCGCGGTGATCTGCGCCGTAGGCTACATCATTGCCGGCGTCAGCAAGAACTGGGTTATTTCTCTTGGCGCTTCTGCGGTAATCCTGATTCTGGTTCTTATCGCTCTCCGCAAAAAAAGCGGAAGTAAGGCGGCCGCATGAAAAAAATAATTCATGCGCCCTACATCGATCAGACAAACGATTATCCGACAGGGTGCGAGAGCGTTTCCGCGGTCATGCTGCTGCAATATCTGGGCATTTGCATTACCGTGGATGAATTTATAGAAAAATATCTGAAAAAAGAAGCGATGCAGGAAAGGGAGGGGCGGCTTTACGGGCCGAACCCCTTCCGATGCTTTGCGGGGAGCCCTTATGATAAGGACTCTTTTGGATGCTATCCGCCGGTTATTGTACAGGCGCTTAATCAGGCGTTTTTACAAACCCATGCGAATTTTGAGGCGGTGGATATTACAGGAATGCCGATGCGGGAAATCTGTCTGCGTTTTCTGGATCGGGATATGCCGGTTGTTTTTTGGGCGAGCATTGATTTCAGGGAAACGGTTGCGGGACCAGACTGGCAGCTTGAAGACGGCTCCTTATTTACCTGGATTTCGAATGAGCATTGCATGCTTTTGACCGGATATGACGAAGAAAACTACTATTTTAACGATCCCTGGCAAAATCACGGCTGTATTGCCTGTCCGAAGGAATTGGTGGAGAAGAGGCATAAGGAACAGCGCGAGATGGCGGCAGCGGTACTTGTGAGGTGAATGCAATGAGATACGACGATGAAAAAGATTATATTATGCGCATGATCAAGGAAACGGCCGGAATGCTCTTTTCCGTTTTGATGGGAAAGCCCTATGTTTCGGTGGAAATGCAAAAAGAAAATCCGTATGTTGTATACGGGAAAAATTTAGAAGAATATAAAAGCATGGCGGATCAGGGCAAGATAAATGAAGCGGAAAATATGCTTCTGGAAGGCATAGACTATACCGACCGGAGAGAAGCGGCCGCAGCGGTTCTCTTTTATCAATACGTCAGTGAAAAAGGGGAAGATTTTTTAAAACAAAACAACTATTCCATGGAAGAGGTTTTGGAAGGATTAAAAAGACTTGCGGAACAGGCGGGACTTGAGGAAGTATGCGGCATACTTGAAGATTGATTTGCTTAGTATGATTTAACAGGTTTTGGAGGAAGAATTTTGGCTGATTTAAAAAAAGAAATAGAAAAAAGAAGGACATTTGCAATCATATCCCATCCGGATGCCGGAAAGACAACGCTGACGGAGAAATTTCTTCTCTATGGCGGCGCAATCAATCTTGCTGGCTCTGTAAAAGGTAAAGCGACGGCGCGTCACGCGGTGTCGGACTGGATGGAAATTGAAAAAGAGAGGGGAATTTCCGTCACGTCTTCCGTACTGCAGTTTCATTACGGAGGATACTGCATAAATATACTGGATACGCCCGGACACCAGGATTTTTCGGAGGATACGTACCGGACGTTAATGGCCGCGGATTCTGCGGTTATGGTGATTGACGGTTCGAAGGGAGTAGAGGCGCAGACAAGGAAGCTGTTCAAGGTGTGCGTGATGCGCCACATACCGATTTTTACCTTTATCAATAAGATGGACCGGGACGCCAACGATACGTTTGATTTGCTGGATGAAATCGAAAAGGAACTGGGAATTGCAACCTGTCCGATTAACTGGCCGATTGGCTCCGGCAAAAACTTTAAAGGCGTATACGACAGAAATAAACGGGAAGTCATGCTCTACAGCGATACCCAAAAGGGAACGAAAGAAGGAGAGGAAAAAATTTTCTCTGTGGATGAAGATTCTCTGCAGGAAGAAATCGGAACGGAAAATTTTGAAAAGCTGATGGAAGAGATTGAACTTTTGGACGGCGCCAGCGCGGAATTTGACCTGGATCTTGTTTCAAAAGGAGAGCTTTCTCCTGTGTTTTTTGGATCGGCGCTGACAAATTTTGGCGTAGAGACGTTTTTAAAGCATTTCCTTCAGATGACGTTTGCTCCGATGCCCAGAAAATCCGATTTGGGTGAAAAAAATCCGTTCGATGAAGATTTTTCTGCGTTTGTATTTAAAATCCAGGCAAATATGAATAAAAACCACAGGGACCGCATTGCCTTTATGCGCATTTGTTCCGGAAAGTTTACGGCGGGCATGGAAGTCATCCACGTACAGGGCGGCAATAAGAAAATAAAATTATCCCAGCCGCAGCAGATGATGGCGCAGGAGCGCAAAATCATTGAGGAGGCGTATGCCGGCGACATTATCGGCGTTTTTGACCCGGGGATTTTTTCTATTGGGGATACGATTACGACGGCTGCAAAACCATATCAGTTTGAGGGTATTCCGACGTTTGCGCCGGAGCATTTTGCAAGAGTGCGTCAGATGGATACGATGAAGCGAAAGCAGTTTGTGAAAGGAATTACGCAGATTGCGCAGGAAGGGGCCATTCAGATTTTTCAGGAGTATGGAATGGGCATGGAGGAAATTATCGTAGGAGTCGTGGGAGTTCTTCAGTTTGACGTTTTAAAATACCGTCTGCTCAATGAATACAACGTGGAAATTCGTCTGGAAAATATGCCGCACGAATACATCCGCTGGATTGAGAGCAGGGATACAAATATGGATAAGCTGACAGGAACTTCCGATATGAAAAAGATTCAGGATCTGAAGGGAAATCCGCTACTGATTTTTGTGAATGAATGGAGCGTAGGCATGACGCTGGATCGAAACGAAGGTCTTTTGCTTTCTGAATTTGGAAAAAATTAAACGGCCAAAAGGAGGCTTTTCTATGGAAATTGTAACGGTTACAAACAAAAATTTTGAGCAGGAGGTGCTGGCGTGTAAAACGCCGGTAATTTTGGATTTCTGGGCGGACTGGTGTATGCCGTGCAAGATGCAGTCTCCGATTTTAGATGCGTTTGCAGAGGAAATGGGAGATAGTATCAGGGTTGCCAAGGTCAATGTGGACGAGGAAGCCGCCCTTGCGTTAAAATATCAGATTATGAGCATTCCGACGCTTGTATTGATGGACAGGGGCGTATTTATCCGCCGTGTTTCCGGCGTACAGCAAATAGAAGATTTGAAAAAATTTGTGGACTATGAAAAAAGCTGAAAAAACTAAGACGATTCCTTCTCTGATTTATCCCTTTGACAGGCGGCCGTCTTTCTGATGGTCTGCTAGTGATGAGACGGTGGAAAGGCACTTTTGCCGTCTTTTTTCATATAAAAATAGAGGGATGAAAAATAACAGACGCACCAATTACGAGAATGGAACGCGAGGAGTTCCGAAAGCGGCGTAAGCGGCAAACAAAACGTTTGCAGATGAGGCGTTTTATGGAAAGGAGAATGGAAAAGAATGAAAATTATAGTAACAGTAGGACACAGTATTTTAAAAAATGGAAGCTGCACAAGCGCGGATGGACGCCCATTTCATGGAGTTTTGGAATATGCGTACAATAAAGAAATTGTAGAAAGGATCGCGGCATATCTGCGCAGCGCGGGCCATGAGGCGGATACGGTTGTTTGTCCGGAGTACAGGTTTGAGAGCAGTGCGGAAGAGAAAAGCTACAAGCTGCCAAAGGTAAATGGAGGAGGCTATGATTTGGCGGTGGAATTGCATTTAAATGCATCGGCGAAGCATAATGCCAGAGGATGCGAGACGCTATATTTATCAGAAAAAGGGAAAGCTGCGGCTCAAAAAATTCAGGCTCGTCTGAAAACGGTATTCCAGGACCGCGGCGTCCAGAAAAGGCCAAACCTGTACATGTTAAATGGGACTATCCCGCCAGCCGTCATGATAGAGAGTTTTTTCTGTGATAGTTCGGAGGATTGCGCATTGGCGGCAAAAACAGACGTAGCTCTGCTGATCGCAGAGGGGATACACGGCAGAGGGATTGATGGAGAAGGGCAGCAAGGAAAAAATTTGTACCGTGTGCAGGCGGGCGCATTTTCGGTGAAGGAGAATGCGGAAAAGCTGAAAGAAGAGTTGATGAAAAAAGGATTTGATACGGTTGTTGTGAACGATTCCGGGAAGGCTGTTTACAGGATACAGGCCGGCGCATTCAGCGCCAAGTCCAACGCACAGGAGATGAAGAGGAAGCTTATCGAAGAGGGCTTTGATGCCATAGTTGTAACTGCATAGTAATCCGCTTATCTTAATGAAAATTTAATAAAATATGACTTTGTTTTTTTTGTAAATTGCTGTAAAATAAAGAAAAAAAAGGAGGAATTTATATGAATAAAAAAATAGCGGCAGGCATATGCGTTGCATTTTTGGCAGGAATTTTTGCGTATCTCCTTCATGGATGCGGCAGGGACGACGCTTGACAATTGAAGTAATAAAATCTATACTGATAGACAGTTGAGAAATCAGCTGTCTTTTTTTTCATCTAATTATCAGATAAAATCCCAAATAGAAAATATAAAAATTCGGTTGACTTTTTTAGAAAAGTGTACTACTATATTACCAGAAAAACGAACATAAGTTTGCATAAAGGAGAATTTTATGGCCAGAGAAGATAAAAAAGAAATAAAAAAATTAGAAAATAAGGACGACAAATTAAAAGCGCTGGACGCTGCGATTTCCCAGATTGAGAAACAGTACGGGAAAGGATCGATTATGAAACTGGGAGAGTCCGCCAAGTCTATGAACGTAGACGCTGTTCCTACCGGCTGCCTTAGCCTGGATCTCGCGCTTGGAATTGGCGGTCTGCCCAAGGGACGCGTGATTGAGGTTTACGGTCCGGAGTCGAGCGGAAAGACGACGGTGGCCCTGCATGTTGTGGCGGAAGTGCAGAAGATGGGAGGCATTGCCGGTTTTATTGACGCGGAGCATGCGCTGGATCCGGTATACGCGAAGAGCATCGGCGTAGATGTGGATAATCTTTATATTTCGCAGCCGGACAGCGGTGAACAGGCGCTTGAGATTACGGAGACGATGGTGCGTTCCGGCGCGGTGGATATAGTAATCGTGGATTCTGTGGCCGCGCTTGTTCCCAAGCAGGAGATTGACGGCGATATGGGGGACTCCCATGTCGGGCTTCAGGCCAGGCTGATGTCGCAGGCGCTTCGAAAACTGACGTCTGTCATCAGCAAGACAAACTGCATTGTTCTTTTTATCAACCAGCTCCGTGAAAAGGTTGGCGTGATGTTCGGCAATCCTGAGACTACAACGGGAGGCCGTGCGCTGAAATTTTATTCTTCCGTCCGGTTGGATGTCAGGAGGATAGAATCTTTAAAGCAGGCCGGGGAAGTAGTCGGAAACCATACGCGCATCAAAGTCGTAAAAAATAAAGTGGCGCCGCCGTTCCGTGAAGCGGAATTTGATATTATGTTTGGACAGGGGATTTCCAGAGAAGGAGACCTTTTAGATCTTGCGGCGGATTGCAACGTAGTCAATAAGTCCGGTGCATGGTACGCATACCAGGGTGAGAAGATCGGACAGGGACGCGAGAATGCAAAACAGTATCTAAAAGAGCATTCGGATATAAGCAATGAAATAGAAGAAAAAGTTCGCGCGCATTATAATCTGACGGACGCGGAGGACGCGTTGACAGAAGAGAAAGAAAAATCCGCCGGCAAAAAGGCGGAACCAAAAGCAGCGGCCGGCGTCAAAACAGATGATAAAGCATGATGCGTTACATAATCACGGATTTTAAAAAAGCAGAAAAGGGCAAAATAGAACTCTGTTTCAATGAAAATATCACATTGTGGCTTTATCAGGGAGAAGCCAGGGAGTTATCCCTGGCAAAAGGGGTAGAACTGTCGGAAGATGAGTATCAGAATTTGCTGCATGAGGTCATCGGAAAGCGTGCGGTGAAACGGGCGATGCATCTGCTGGAACGCCAGGAGAGGACGGAGCGTCAGCTGCGTGAAAAGCTGATGAGAAACCGGTATCCGCAGGAAGCGGTGGAAGATGCGATTGCCTATGTAAAGAAATACCATTATTTGGATGATGAAAGATATGCCAGAACCTTTATTCAATTTTATCAGGAAAAACGAAGTAAAATGCGGATTTGGAACGACTTGTCCAAACGCGGCATACCGAAAGATCTGATAGAAAACTGTATGGAAGAAGAGTTTGTTTCCGACGAAAAAATGCAGATATTAGATTTGCTGGAAAAGAAAAATTTTTCTTTGGATACGGCAGATCAGAATGAATGCAGAAGAATCTATCAATTTTTAATGCGCCGCGGATTTCGCGGATCGGATATTATGTCTGTCATGGAACAAAGGTATGATTCACAAAATGCTTGACATACTTAGGAATAAAGTTTAAAATTTAAATGTTGTTAATTATGACAGATGAAACTTTGTTTTGTTATATGTACAATGAAAATTGAATAAAGGAGGTGTTCCTGTGCAGGGAGTAATTATTGCTGTGATACTCACGTTAGCCTTTACGATACCGATTACTTGTCTGGTTACAATTGCGTACCGCAAAAAAGTTGCGGAGCAGAAAATTGGCAGTGCGGAAGAAAGAGCCAGAGAGATCATCGACGAAGCGGTTAAAACAGCTGAGACGAAAAAGCGTGAGACTCTATTAGAAGTCAAAGAAGAAACGATTAAAAGTAAAAATGACCTGGATAGAGAGATTCGTGAGCGAAGGGCTGAAATCCAGCGTAATGAAAGACGCATCGTGCAAAAAGAAGAGAATCTTGATAAGAAACTCGAAGCCATTGAGAAGCGCGAAGCAGGTTTTGTTGCAAGGGAAGAAGAACTGAGCAAACAAAGAGCAGAAATTGCCAAACTAAGTGAAGAACGCGTACAGGAATTGGAACGAATTTCAGGACTTACCTCCGAACAGGCAAAAGATTACCTTTTAAAAACTGTGGAAGAAGATGTAAAACTTGATACTGCAAAATTGATCAAAGAAATGGAAAATCAGGCCAAGGAAGAAGCAGGTAAGAAGGCCAGGGATTATGTGGTGTCAGCGATTCAGAAATGCGCCGCGGACCATGTTGCCGAAACGACAATTTCCGTTGTCCAGCTTCCGAACGATGAAATGAAAGGAAGAATTATCGGGCGTGAAGGACGCAACATTCGTACGCTGGAAACTTTGACTGGCGTCGATTTGATCATTGACGATACGCCGGAAGCCGTTGTTCTTTCCGGATTTGATCCGATTCGCAGAGAAATAGCAAGAATCGCTTTGGAGAAATTGATTGTGGACGGACGTATTCATCCGGCCAGAATAGAAGAAATGGTAGAAAAAGCGAAAAAAGAAGTTGAGACAATGATTCGCGAAGAAGGTGAAGCCGCTACATTAGAAGTGGGCGTTCACAGAATTCATCCGGAACTGGTGCGCTTGTTAGGCCGTATGAAATTCAGGACCAGTTATGGACAGAATGCATTGAAACATTCAATTGAGGTTGCACAGATTGCAGGACTTCTTGCCGGAGAAATCGGCGTGGACGTCAGAACGGCAAAACGTGCAGGATTATTGCATGACATTGGAAAATCAGTAGATCATGAAATGGAAGGTTCCCATATTCAGATCGGCGTTGAATTATGTAGGAAATACAAAGAGTCTCCACTGATTATCAATGCGGTAGAAGCGCATCATGGCGACGTGGAGCCAGAGACTTTGATTGCATGTCTGGTACAAGCTGCAGATACTATCAGCGCGGCAAGGCCGGGGGCAAGACGTGAAACATTAGAAACATATTCCAACAGATTGAAACAGTTAGAAGATATTACAGATGGTTTTAAAGGGGTAGAAAAATCTTTTGCCATTCAGGCAGGTAGAGAGATTCGGGTAATGGTAGTTCCTGAACAAATCAGTGATGCCGATATGGTATTGCTGGCGCGTAACATTTCCAAACAGATTGAGTCTGAATTGGAATATCCGGGACAGATTAAAATAAATGTAATTCGTGAATCCCGTGTGGTTGATTACGCAAAGTAGGAAATCATAAAGCAGTCAATGATTGTCATTGGCTGCTTTTTTAAATGAGAAGGAGGAAATTATGGTTCAAACGTTAAAACGAGTAAAGAGAGAGCTGGTAAAAAAAGGCGTTATCGTAGATATGTATGCAGATCATATTGAGATGCCGGACGGAAAAACAGTCGTATGGGATTATATTGAACACAGAAAGGGAGCGGCGGCAATTTTGGCGGTATTGCCGGACAGTAAAATTATTATGGTGAAACAGTATCGCAATGCCATAGACCGGATTACGTTGGAAATTCCGGCTGGTTCGAGAGACAGCGTTACGGAAGATACCGCAGTTTGCGCTAAGAGAGAATTGGAAGAGGAAACGGGATACGTTTGCGGCAAACTGGAAAAGATGCTGTCTTTAAAATCTACGGTTGCATTCTGCAATGAGTTCATTGATGTTTATCTGGCGACGGATCTTACACCAGGCAAACAGAATCTGGATGAAGACGAGTTCATAGATATTGCGGCATATGATCTGGATGAATTATGTGAAAAGATTTATGCGGGAGAAATTCAGGACGCAAAAACAGTAGCGGCAATATTGGCTTACGCAAATCAGATCAAATAATGTCTGTGGAATAAATAAGCCTGTTTGGACATATGTTAGGATGATAAGAATATGGACGTGTAATATGAAGAAAAATACAGCATTGTTTTTTTTGGTTTTTCTTAGCGGTGTTATTTGCGCAAATATTCTGGGAGTGGTTTCCGGCAGAGAACTGGGAGCTATGAATGAATATTTTATCAACCGATATATGTATGCGAATATACAGGGGAAAGAGTTGTTCCCGTTTTTATTTTATAAAAGGATACCGGAATTTCTGATGCTTCTGGTTTTGAGCATTGGAATTTACGGAACTTTTATTATAGACGCTTATATTTGTTATCTTGGATTTTCCGTAGGTTTTTTATCCGTAATTGCAATCATGAATTATGGGGTCAAAGGAATTCTTCTGATATTTGGTTTCTTTCTGCCCCAGTGGATTTTTTATGCGCCGATGTTGGTTTTATGGCGGTATGAGCTGCGTAATTTCAAAAGGGCGAGAAAGGAATATGTTCCGACGGAACAAAAGAGAAGGCGCCGCATAAAATTTGCAATTACAATGTTGCTGGCTGGAATTATGATTTTGATTGGGCTTTTTATGGAGAGTTATTGGAATCCGTTGTTTTTACAGAATATGATACGGGTTGTGGGATAGGAACGATGGAAAGAAAATTGGCTTTTCGTATGGTGTTATGACAATACCATATGGAAAGCCGTTTTTTGTGCCTGTATTTATAATGGAAATAATTTTATTCTATAAAAATATATTTTTTTTGTGAATTGACTTGATATGAAATATATTATAAAATGAAATTGTAATATACTATTGTTTTAGTTGTGGTAGAAGGGAGAATGTATATGGGTAAAAAGAAAAGATCAATGAGTGTGGCTTTAGCGGTTAGTATGTTTTGTTCAATTTTGGGAGGTTTTGGTCTGGAGACAAAAGCGCAGGAACCGGCAGCAGAGAAAGCGTATGTAATTATTGCGGAGAATGACAAGATTTACGAGGAAGTGGCGGAAGAAATAGATACTGATATTACGGTGGAGACGCCGGTCTTATCTGAAAATAATGTGCTGATTGCAGATTTGACAGAAGGAGAGGCGAAAATACTTTCGGAACGGGAAGATGTACTGATTGAGGAAGATATTGTTCTTTCCGGCAGTACGATCAAGGGAGAGTCTGGCAATGCGTACACAATGTTTGAGAGAAAAGAAGCTTTGAAAAGAAAAAAAGAGGAAATTTATCAACGAATGGAAGAAGAGGAGAATGCATCAGGTGAACAGGATCCGGAATATGAGTGGAATTTGCAGGCGATTCATGCGGACGGAGTTTCTGCAGAAGAAAACGAAAGTCAGCAGAAAGTAAAGGTAGCCGTATTGGATTCCGGTGTGGATTACGTATCCGGCATAAACCTGACAGGATATGTGAATTTTATAGAAGGAGAGGAAGCTCTGTCCCCCATATTTCAGGATCTGAGCGGACATGGAACGGGAATAGCCGGAATTATTGCAGGTACCGGAGAAAATGATATTTATGGCGTAAATCCGGATGTGGAGTTATATTCTGTTAAAGTATTGGATGAATGCAACAGGGCGCCGCTTAGCAGAATTATACGTGGCATTTATTGGTGTATGGAAAATGATATTGATATTATCAATATGAGTTTTGGAACGACAGTTTGTTCCCAGGCATTAAAACAGGCAGTTTCAGATGCATATGCAGCGAATATTTTGATGGTCGGCGCAGCGGGAAACGATGGAGGAGAAGTAGAATATCCGGCGGCGTTTGAGGAAGTCATGGCTGTGGCAGCTGCCAATGCACAGGCACAAATGAGTGATTTCAGCAATGAGGGAGAAGAGTTGGACGTTGCAGCGCCGGGTGATAAAATACGTACAACAGGATTTTTTGGCGGAAATGTAGTTACGCATGGAACAAGTATTGCTGTACCGCATGTAACGGGCGTAGCTTCGTTATTGTGGGAAAAAGATCTTTCAAAATCAAATGAGTTTATCCGACAGTTAATCAATTTCAGTTCCCGGAAAATGGAGGGTATGACGGAATGCGGGCTTTTGGACGCAGAGTACGCATTGGAGATTTATGATGAGTTTTCGCAGAATTTCAAGGATGGAGAATTAAAAGAAAATAACATAATTCCGGAAAATGTCAAAACACCGGAAACATTTGATTATGTGGAAGAAGATGAGACTTATGTGGAGGGGAGATGGCATACTGGAAGGCATGGAGAAATAATTGATGCCAAAAAGGATGCGCATGGTTTATCTACTGAAGTAATTGAAATAGTAAAACAAGGAGCTGTGTATCCGGATGATAAGAAATCCTTTTGGAACGGTTCTATAAATAATCCATGGTGGCATGGTCGATGGATACATCCGGATGGAGTGAGTGAAGTAAATTATGTGGCAGCGATTGATATGATTACGTATATTGCCCTTGATGGAGGAGAGGATATTGCTTCCTACAATGATTATAAATTGTTTGAAGGAATGAGCAGCAAAGTATTTAATGAAATTAAAGCGGATCTTCTTTCTTTAAATGCGAAATTTGGAGCGTTGTTATCAACTAATAATAC
Organism: uncultured Lachnospiraceae bacterium; assembly: GCA_910586725.1. Lineage (GTDB taxonomy): Bacteria > Bacillota > Clostridia > Lachnospirales > Lachnospiraceae > Roseburia_B. The sequence continues at coordinate 32,139 of CAJUJL010000014.1, forward strand.
AAGAAAAAATCGCAAATATTTTATGTATGGATGTGCGCTGCATACATTGGCGGATATCTTTGCCCATTCTACGACACAGGGAAATGGAACGTTTATTGACCATACTGATAATAAGGAAATAGATGCAGATAATATTAAGTATTATGGAAGACGATATAATGTAGCAAAAGAAGCTACATTATATAGCTTGATAATGTTGAAACAAGATCTTTATACCGATGGAGCAGAAATAATACAGGCATTGAAAGCTCAATATCAGACTGCGTCTTATAAAATAATAAAAATTAAAAAATATGTAAACGAAAATGGATATTCAGATCCAATACTTTCGCAAGTGACAATTAGCAGTCCGAAATAGTATGATTTTCTAATTTTTAAGACGGGAGGCTTATAATTATGAAAAAAAATATAGTGGCCGTATGTTTCGTTATAATATGCATACTTTTTATACAAAGATCTGATCTGTATGCATTTAACGATGTCGTGCCAAATGATGAAACCGGAATACCGGATAAAGTATTATATCAGGAAATATTAGAAAGTCTGGATAAAACGGAAAACGAAACTTTTACAAAGCAGGAAGCGTCTTCCCTGCAGAGACTGATAGTGCATACAGGAGTACAATCGTATCAAGGTATTGGGCTTTTAAGCGGTTTGCGTGGTTTAGAGGTAGATCGTGCGAAATTAAATAACAGTCAATTAGAGGTAATAGCAGCCGAGCTCCCGCAATTGAAATATTTGACGGCGTGCCATAATAAGTTAACTTCTCTGCAGGCGTTTGGAAACATGAAAAACCTGAGTTCTCTGGATATAAGCTTTAACAGCCTGGAAAATCTGGAGGGAATTGAGCAGCTGACGTCTCTTGAGACTTTGAATGCTGAAGGAAATAAGATCAAAAGCATTTCATCGGGTGCGGAATTGCCGACCTTAAAGAGTTTAGATCTAATGTACAATCAATTGACCAGCTTAAAAGGGCTGGAAAGGGCGAAAAATATTGAACATCTGAATTTAATTGGCAACCAATTGACTAATTTAAAAGGCATAAAGGAACTGAAAAATATAAAAGAATTGGCTTTGTCTGATAATCAATTAACCAATTTAAAAGGAATTGAAAAGTTGAAAAAGCTGGATTCTTTAAGAGTAGAGAAAAACAAATTGACAAGTATAAAAGGAATTCGAAATTTAAAAAAAATTACAGAATTGTGGCTTCGAGATAACAGACTGGTAAAGGTAGATGAAATAAAATATTTAAAGAATTTGAGAAGCTTATATTTATCCTATAATCAAATAAAAAAACTGCCTGATTTAAAAAAAATGAAATATTTATATTCCACAGATTTGTATGGAAATTATTTGACGGAACAGGAGATCAGAAGCAAACTTCCGGAAAGATGTTTTGCAATAGATGAGAAATGGATCAGGAGGGAATTTTTATTACAGCGGCAAAATTTTAAGGTTTCATTCGTGAAACCTGCAAAATCATCTAAAATCACGAAAAATACAAAAAAAATTATAGGCAAAATCCCAAATGAGCACTATAAAAAGCTCAAGGTATTTTTAAGGTTGCCGGGAGAGGAATCGTCCATGTGCGTAAAACCGGATAAGAACGGCAAATTTGTATTCAAAAAGTTAAATCTCAAACCATATGCCGGAAAAGAGGCGAAACTGGATATATATTATTATGACGGCCTTACAGACAGAGGGGAGCGTGTAAATCAGATTATATTCAAGGTGAAAAAGTAGAAGGACAGAGCGAATGTGCTCGCTGAAAAAATTGATGATTGACATATAAAACAAAGGCATCCGTACGATCGAAAGCAGTAACCGAACAGTTACATGCACAAACGCAAAAGTTTGCGGCAACGGCTTTCATAGATACGGATGCTTTTTATGCCTGTCTGATAGAATGGAAAAGCAATATGGAAAGACAGCGGGGCGTTACAAAAGGAACAGAATCGTATTACGCATTCATTTCGGCAATATCATAAATCAGACGCCTGGAATCCTCCCATCCCAGGCAGGGATCGGTAATGGATTTCCCATAAATGTGGTCGCATACTTTTTGGGAACCTTCCTCAATATAGCTTTCAATCATAACGCCTTTTACCATGTCATGTATTTCGGAAGAAATTTTTCTGTTATGCATAATTTCTTTTACAATACGGATCTGCTCCCTGTGCTGCTTGCCGGAATTGGAATGATTTGCGTCAATGATTGCAGCGGGATGTAACAATTCCATTTGATTGTATTTATCGATCAGACGCATAATGTCTTCGTAGTGGTAATTCTGAACGCTGTTTCCATGCTTTGAAACAGCTCCCCGCAGAATCACATGCGTAAGCGGATTGCCGCTCGTCTGCACTTCGTGTCCGCGGAATACAAATTGATGCGGATGCTGTGCGGCGTAAACGGAATTTAACATAACCGTAAAATCGCCGCTTGTGGGATTTTTCATACCCGAGGCAACGTCAAATCCGCTGACGGTCAGACGGTGATGCTGGTCTTCTACGGAACGCGCGCCGATGGCTACATAAGAAAGCAAGTCCTCCACATAGCCCCAGTTTTCAGGATAAAGCATTTCGTCGGCGCAGGTCATGCCGCTTGCTTCAATGGCATGGATATGCATGTTGCGCATGGCGATCAGGCCGGCAACCATATCCGGTTTCTTTTCCGGGTCCGGCTGGGAAGCAATGCCCTTGTAGCCCTCTCCCGTAGTGCGGGGCTTATTCGTGTATATTCTTGGAATAATGACCAACCGTTCCTTTACCTGTTCCGCGACGGGCGCAAGTCGGCTTACATAATCTAAAACGGCGTCTTCATTATCTGCGGAACACGGTCCGATAATTACCAGAAAACGGTTGTCCCTGCCGGTAATGACGTCTGAAATCATTCGATCCCTCTCTGCTTTCAAAGCAGTAAGCTTATCGGAAAGCGGATATTGATTTTTGATCTCAGAAGGTTTTGGAAGTTCTCTTAAATAGGAAAAACTCATAATCATCTCTCCTGTCTGTTTGGATTATTGTATCGTTTTATTTTGTTCTGTGTAAAAAGAAAGGTTATAGATTTATAATTCTATAACCTTTCGGATGCAACCGGCGGGAATCGAACCCACATTGCAGGAGTCGGAGTCCTGTGTTCTATCCGTTAGACTACGGTTGCAGAACAGATTTATCATAATACATGAAATATAAAATGTCAATAACTTTTTCCTGTTTCGGGTTGACTTTTGACGCACGGTTTGCTATCCTAAAAAATGTACGTTAAAAGTATATTATTTAGATAGAAATCAATTGGGTCAATTATGGAATAAATCATAAATAGCAAAGAGGTATTCATATAGCGTTGATAGGAGGAAGATTATGATGAATCAGACGAATGATACAAAAGGCATGAAGAACACCAACGAAACAGGTGGAGGGGTTTCCCGTATGTTAGAGTTTTGCAGGGATAATAAGATGGTAATAGGAATCGGGATTTTGGCGATTATTCTTTTGATTGTCATCATTAAATTTACAGGAGGCGGAGGCAAGGGATCGGATGGCGAAACCGTTCCGGAGGCGAATACCGAAGCATTGACGCCCGAGTCGCCAAGAGCGCCTGTGGGAGCTTTTGAACAGGACGCATATCCGCAGATCAACGAATTGATTAACAATTACTATACGGCTTATGCTCAAGGCAAAAATAAAAAGCTCGCCAAACTGGCGGAGCCAATATCAGACGCGGAGAAAAGCTATATTTCCGCATTCAGCGATTATGTCGGAAAGTACAAGAACATTACCTGCCATACGAAAAAGGGCCTGGATGAGAGTTCCTATATCGTTTCCGTATGTATGGAGATCAAGTTTAAAGGCATAAAGACTACGGCGCCGGGAATGGAAACCTTCTATGTAAGGACAAGAGACGACGGTTCTTTATATATAGACAACCTGTATGGGCAGTTCAATTCCAAGATCAACGGAAAATTGTACGGACAGGTAGAATCCGGAACGAATGAATTTGAAGTGGATGCAAACGTGACGTCATTTATTGAAGCATTTAACCAGCAGGAGGATGTGATTGCATTACAGACCCAGGTTCAACAGGCGTATGAAGCGGCGCTTGCGGCAGACGCGGAATTAAAGACCATGGTGGAGAGCACAATTCCGGATGCAATGACCGTATGGGCGTCCGATCAGGTTGCCGCAGTCAAGAAAGCGGAAGAAGAAAAAGCAGCGGCAGAGGAAGCGGCAAAGAAAGCAGCCGAAGATGAGGCGGCAAAACAGGCGGAAGCAGAGAAAAATGCAGCGGAGCTTGCATCGGCGGTAGCTGTTTATGCGATCGATAACGTAAATGTCCGTGCAGATGCCAGCGAGACGGCGGAGATTATTGGAAAGCTGTCAACAGGTACAAAGACAACCCGTCTGGAAGAGAAAGACGGATGGAGCCGCATCAATTACAGCGAAGGAACTCAAGGATATGTAAAATCCGAATTTCTTTCTACCGAGGCTCCAACAGAGCAGCCGTCTGAAAACCAGGATGCTCCTGCAGCAAGTTCGGCCGGATTTGCAGAGGGAACGGTTATTACCATCAAAGAGAGCGTCAATGTACGTAAATCAATGGGAGAGGACGCAGAAAAGATAGCCACTGCATTTGCGGGAGAGACAGTTACGGTTATTATGAGTTACGCAGAAGGATGGACCAAGGTAACTTATGGAGATAAGACAGGCTTTATCAAAACGGAATTACTTAAGTAATCATTTCATTGTTATATTTTAGGTAAATGTACGGAGACTTAGGCATCGGAAAAATTTGTGGATGGCAGAAAGTCTCCGTATTTTTCAGTTTTGATTTTGTTTTTAAAAGAGGGAAAAGGGAGATAAGATGGCGGAAGGCACCAGAATCAATAAATTTTTAAGTGAGGCGGGCGTATGCTCAAGGCGGGAGGCAGACAGGCAGATTGAGGCCGGAAACGTTATGATAGACGGCATCAAGGCAGAGACGGGAAGCCGTGTGCTGCCGGGACAGCAGGTTTTTTTCCTGGGAAGGCCTGTGTCCAGGGAAAATGAGAAGATTTTAATTGCGGTTCATAAACCAAAAGGCATAGTGTGTACGGCAGAGAAGAAAGAGAAAGATAATATCGTAGATTTTGTTCATTATCCCAAAAGAATTTATCCGGTCGGAAGGCTGGATAAAGATTCTTCCGGTTTGATTTTGATGACGAACCAGGGAGAAATTGTAAATAAAATGATGCGCGCCGGCAATATGCATGAAAGAGAATATCTGGTAACGGTAAATAAAGCTCTGACCGATTCTTTTTTGCGCGGCATGGCGGGCGGCGTGCCACTTGTGGAGCTTGGCGTGGTTACCAGAAAATGCAGCGTGGAAAAAATAGGAAAAAAGAAATTTAAGATTGTTTTAACGCAGGGATACAATCGCCAGATTCGCAGAATGTGCGAATATTTTGATTACCGTGTTGAAGAATTAGAGCGTGTTCGTATTATGAATATATTGTTGGGAGATTTAAAAGAAGGATCGTATCGCCATGTGACAGGAAAGGAGTATGAAACGCTTTTAGAGCTGATTGCTCATTCCGACAATATGCCGGTAATACCCAAAAAGGAGCGAAAAGATGGACGCAAAAGCAAGAATTGACGAATTGAGAAAGCAGATTGAATATCACAGCAATCGATATTACAATGAGGATAATCCGGAAATTTCCGATTATGAGTTTGATCAGATGATGCAGGAGCTGAAGCGGCTGGAACAGGAGCATCCCCAATATGCCAGCGGGGATTCTCCCACGCAGAAAGTAGGGGGGAAGGCAAAGCGTCAGGCCGGCGTCTTAGTTCGCCACAATGTGCCGATGTTAAGCCTTCAGGACGTGTTTTCAAAGGAAGAGGTCATTAAGTTTGTAGAAGAGATGACAGAGCAGTTAGAGGATCCTGAATTTGTGGTGGAATATAAAATTGACGGGCTTTCCATGGCGCTGCGCTATGAATTTGGAGAGTTGAAGCTGGCCGAGACAAGAGGCGACGGGATTAATTTCGGAGAAGACGTGACAGAAAATGCGAAAGTCATCCGGGACGTAAAGAAGAAACTGAAAGATTCTCCGGAGTATCTGGAAGTGCGGGGCGAAGTTTATATGACCAATGCCGATTTTGACGCTGTGAATAAAATGCAGGAGTTATCCGGCAAAAAAGCATTTGCAAATCCAAGAAACTGTGCGGCGGGAACGCTTCGCCAGCTGGATCCTTCCATTACAAAAGAGAGAAAACTCTCTATGTTTGTCTTTAATATTCAGCAGACGCGCGGGATTGCATTTGAGACGCATACGCAGGGATATGAATTTTTAAAGAAGCAGGGGATACCTGTAATTGATAATTACCAGGTCTGCAAAACAGGGGAAGAAGTATGGAATGCCATCGAAGCAATCAGTGAAAATCGTGGAAACCTGCCGTATGATATTGACGGGGCGGTAGTGAAAATCAACCGTTACAGCGACAGGGAGAAGTTAGGGGCTACGTCAAAGGTTCCCAGATGGGCGGTCGCCTATAAATATCCCCCCGAAGAGAAAGAGAGCGTATTAAGAGAAATTGAGCTGTCGGTGGGACGTACTGGACGCATTACGCCAACGGCGGTTTTTGATCCGGTTCGTCTGTGCGGCACTTCCGTTTCAAGGGCTACGCTCCACAATCAGGATTTTATAGATGAACTGGACTTAGGAATCGGAGATACGGTTGTCGTTTATAAGTCCGGTGAAATCATTCCCAAAATAAAAATGGTCAAAAAAGATATGCGTCCGTCTTCCTGGATGAAATTTAAGATTCCGGATTTTTGCCCTGTTTGCGGAGAAAAAACGGTCAAAGACAGGGATACGGCAGATATGAAATGCATCAATCCGGGCTGTCCGGCTCAGTTGGAGCGGAATATGATTCATTTTGTCGGCAGAGACGCGATGGATATCAAGGGCTTTGGAACGGTATATATTGAAGAGCTGGTCAGAAAAGGCTATTTAAGCAGCGTAGCCGATGTTTATGACCTGAAAAACCACAGAGACGCATTGATCGAAGAAGGAATAATCGGAAAAGAGAAAAATACGGATAAGCTGCTGCTTGCAATTGAAAAGTCCAAAGAAAACGATGCATATAAGCTTTTAACCGGATTGGGAATTCCAAACGTGGGAAAAACAGCCGCAAGGACAATTATGCGGAAGAAAAGAACGTTTGACTGTCTGATGGAGGCGTCTTTGGAAGAACTGCAGGAAATTGACGATATTGGAGAAATATCAGCGGAATGCATTCGTCATTTTTTTGGCCAAGAAGAAAATATACATTTAATAAAGCGCTTAAAGCAGGCGGGCGTCAATATGGAATGCCTGGAGGAGGAAAGCAAAGACGCCAGATTTTCAGGCATGACCTTTGTGATAACGGGAACGCTGCCGAATATGGAGAGAAAAGAAGCTGCTGCGCTGATTGAGAAGCTCGGAGGAAAGGTAACCGGTTCGGTTTCCAAAAAAACAAACTATCTTCTCGCGGGAGAAAATGCGGGAAGTAAGCTGAAAAAAGCGAATGATCTTGGAGTAACCGTCATTTCGGAGGAAGATTTGCTTTTCATGACGAAGGACGAAACATAATACTTGATAGAAGAAAGAGGGCGTTGATATGCCGATTTGTACACAAAGCGATTTACCGGCAAAAGAAATTCTGGAAAAAGAAAATATATTTGTGATGGATGAAAACCGGGCGATGCACCAGGATATTCGCCCGATTGGCATCGCCATTTTAAACCTTATGCCATTGAAGGAAGAAACGGAATTGCAGATCTTACGGTCTTTGTCTAATACGCCGTTACAGGTGGATATTACGTTTTTAAATGTGTCGAGCCATGTGTCAAAGCATACATCCGTAAGCCATCTGAATAAATTTTACCAGACGTTTGCCGAAGTCAAAGACCGCCGTTTTGACGGGCTGATTATTACAGGAGCGCCTGTGGAAATGATGGAATTTGAGGAAGTGGATTATTGGAAAGAACTTTGTGAAATCATGAGCTGGAGTAAAACGCATGTGACTTCTACGCTTCATGTATGCTGGGGAGCGCAGGCGGGGCTTTATTATCATTATGGCATTCAAAAATATATTCTGAACCAAAAAGTTTTCGGTATTTTTGAGCACCGTGTGAGAAACCGGAAAGTGCCCTTGGTGCGGGGGTTTGACGATTATTTTATGGCTCCGCATTCCAGGCATACCAAAAACCGCGCAGAAGACATTCGTGCAGTGGAGGAGCTGACGATTCTGGCGGAATCGGATGAGGCCGGCGTGTTTCTGGCGATTGCGGATGAAGGAAGAAAAGTGTTTCTGATGGGGCATCCGGAATATGACCGATATACTTTGGATAAAGAGTATAAGCGGGATGCGGCAAAAAGGACAGACGTATCGCTACCCAAAAATTATTATCCGAACGATGATCCCTCACAAAAACCGAATCTGCAGTGGCGGGGACATGGAAACTCCCTGTATTCCAACTGGCTGAATTACTATGTCTACCAGCAGACGCCTTACGACTTTATTGATACGGCGGGGATTGTGCGGAAATAGATGTTACTAAAGGTCTGTGCGATAAGCCGGGTGAGATGGCAAAACACCGCACAATCGTCGAAACAGATGATTGTGCGGTGTTTTATGATTGCTTATTACCGGACGTTTGGAAGTTTACTGCGGTAAACTGCCAGTTCTTCTTCTGTGGGAACAGAATCGTTCATTTCACCTTCGTGAAATTTTTCATAAGCTGTCATATCAAAATATCCGGTACCGGTCAGGCCGAATAAAATAGTCTTTTCTTCTCCGGACTCCCTGCATTTTACCGCTTCGTCAATCGCGGCGCGGATTGCGTGTGAGCTTTCCGGCGCGGGAAGGATGCCTTCCACCCTTGCAAAATATTCCGCAGCTTCAAATACTTCTGTCTGCTTTACGCTGACAGCTTCGATCAGTCCCTGGTGATACAGTTCGGAAAGCGTGGAACTCATGCCGTGGTACCTAAGGCCGCCCGCGTGGTTTGCGGAAGGGATAAAACCGCTTCCCAGCGTATACATTTTGGCGAGAGGGCAGACCATTCCCGTATCGCAGAAGTCATATGCATAGACGCCGCGTGTAAAGCTGGGGCAGGATGCCGGTTCAACGGCAATGATTCGATAGTCTGCTTCTTTGCGGAGTTTTTCACCCATAAACGGAGCGATCAGGCCGCCCAGATTGGAACCGCCGCCGGCGCAGCCGATAATTATATCAGGTTTCACATGATATTTGTCCATGGCTGCTTTGGCTTCAAGGCCAATGACGGATTGATGGAGAAGCACCTGATTCAGTACGCTGCCCAGTACATAGCGGAAGCCGTCGCTTGTCACGGCCTTTTCAACCGCTTCCGAAATTGCGCAGCCAAGACTTCCCGTGGTATTCGGATTTGCGGCCAGAATTTTTTGGCCCACTTCGGTTTCCACAGAAGGCGACGGGGTGACCGATGCGCCGTAGGTGCGCATTACTTCGCGCCGGAAGGGTTTTTGCTCATAGGAGCATTTTACCATATATACGTTGCATTCAAGGCCGAAGTAGGAACATGCCATAGAAAGCGCAGTTCCCCACTGGCCTGCTCCGGTTTCGGTTGTAACTCCTTTGAGCCCCTGTTTTTTTGCATAATAGGCCTGCGCTATGGCAGAGTTTAATTTGTGGCTGCCGCTGGTGTTGTTGCCCTCAAATTTGTAATAGATCTTTGCGGGCGTGCCTAGTTTTTCTTCCAGGCAGTAAGCGCGGACCAGGGGAGAAGGGCGGTACATTTTATAGAAATCAAGGATTTCTTCGGGGATTTGAAAGTAAGGCGTATCGTTATCCAGTTCCTGCGCGATCAATTCTTTGCAGAAAACAGCTTCCAGTTCTTCCGCTTTCATCGGCTGCAGAGTGCCCGGGTTTAAGAGAGGCGCCGGTTTTTGCTTCATATCGGCGCGCATATTGTACCATGTTTTTGGCATTTCATTTTCATTCAGATAGATTTTGTAGGGGACTTCATTCTTGTTCATCGTACTTACCTCCGTTTGACTTAAGATTGAATTGTTTTTCTGTTTTATCCGTTCTGTCCGTGGAGTTAAAACCAATAAAAAACGCCCCTGACAGAAACATGGATTCTGTCCAAGGGCGAATGGGTACTGATACAGTACGACACGATCCGCGGTGCCACCTTGATTCACGGTATGACCCGTGCACTTAGCAGGATACCAACATATCCCCGGCATTTATACGCCTGCCACAAGCGTCGCAGAATACTCTGTGAAAAATCACATTTGACTGCGCCCTCGGCGGTCCATTTGACAACTTGTTTCTTACCTGATTCTCAGCTGCGCAGGTTCTCTGTAAAGGCATCATTGCCGTTATCTCCGCTTCAACGGTTTAACATATTGATTTTTATGTACTATATCACTGCTTTTTGCGGATGTCAATAGATAAATTGTGGAAAATGCAAAAAAATCCCTGATTGACAAGATAGTATTCCTATGTTAGTCTATAGAAGCAATTTATTATGGTAAAGTGATAATCTGTTATCACAGAAGAGGAGGATATGTTAGAATGAAAAAATTAATTGCTGCGGTTTTGCTGATGGGAATGGCAGTCTCCATGACAGCCTGCGGAGATGACAAAGCGGATAACAAAGAGGCGTCCGGCGCGGAAAGTGAACAGAACAGTGAAACAGGCGCCGTAGAAGGAGAAGAAAGCGGCAATACGTTTACCGTAGGGTTTGACCAGGATTTTCCGCCGTTTGGATACGTAGGGGACGACGGAGAATTTACGGGTTTTGATATTGAAATGGCAACAGAATGCGCAAAACGAATGGGAAAAGAAATTAAGCTGCAGCCGATTGACTGGGACGCCAAAGACATGGAGCTGGAATCCGGGACAATTGACTGTATCTGGAACGGATTTACGGTGAACGGCAGAGAGGATCAGTACACCTGGAGTGATCCTTACATGGATAACACGCAGGTAGTGATCGTCAAAAAGGATTCCGGCATCGAAACGCTTGCCGATTTGTCAGGTAAGATTGTGGAGGTTCAGAAGGAGTCTTCTGCGCAGTCAGCGCTGGAAGATGAAGAACATACGGAGCTTTTGGCATCGTTTGGAGGATTTTTGCAGGTTGCCGAATATAATACGGCATTTATGGATTTGGAGTCCGGAGCGGTTGATGCGATTGCCATTGATATTGGCGTGGCAAATTTTCAGCTGGAAGGAAAAGAAGATGATTATGTGATTTTGGAGGAAGTGATTTCTTCCGAGCAGTATGCAGTCGGATTCTTAAAGGGAAATGAGGCGCTGCGCGACGAAGTGCAGAGCACATTGCTGGAGATGGCAGAGGACGGAACGTTTGCTGAAATTTCAGACAGATATTTTGGCTATGACGTTTGTACATTAAAAGGCTCTGAAGGAGAAGCGGAAACCGAATAGGAAATGTGCGGCTGGAGGTTGAAATGAGTTTACAGGTTATGATGCAGCAGCTTGCGGGCGGAATGGTCACTACAATTCAGATTTTTGTTTTGACGCTGCTGTTTTCCCTTCCGCTGGGACTTTGCATTTCCTTTGGAAGAATGTCGGGTAATGCGCTGCTCCGCGGAATTACAAAACTGTATATATCAATTATGCGCGGAACGCCGTTGATGCTGCAGCTTTTGGTTGTTTATTTCGGCCCTTATTACATATTCGGGATTGGAATTACTTCTTCCTACCGTGCGTATGCGGTCGTGATTGCTTTTGCAATTAATTATGCGGCATATTTTGCGGAGATTTACCGCGGAGGAATCGAATCTATGTCAAGGGGCCAGTATGAGGCGGCTAAAGTTTTAGGCTATACGAAGCCACAGACGTTTTTTAAAATTATTTTTCCGCAGGTGATTAAGCGGATACTGCCCTCTGTGACGAATGAAGTCATTACGCTTGTCAAGGATACGTCTCTGGCGTTTTCCATTGCATATATTGAGATGTTTACAACGGCAAAAGCAATTGCGGCTTCGCAAAAAAGTATGGTTCCGCTTATGGTGGCCGGAATCTTTTACTATGTTTTTAACTTTATTGTCGCCGCGTTTATGGAGTTCTGGGAAAAGAAGCTTAGCTATTACAGTTAGGAGAAGTTGCAATGAAGCTGCTTGAAATGAATCATGTGAAAAAGAGTTTTGATGGAAATACTGTTCTAAAAAATATCAGTCTGTCTGTGGAAGAAGGCGAAGTCGTATCCATTATCGGGCCTTCCGGTTCCGGAAAATCCACGCTGTTACGGTGTGCGACGCTCCTTGAAACAATGGACGACGGAGATTTGTATTATCTTTCCGAGGCGGCGGCAAAAAGCGATGGCGGTCGGGCAGTCTATGCTTCTGCATCCGAGCTGAAAAAAATTGAGCGGCAGTTTGGACTGGTGTTTCAGAATTTTAATCTGTTTCCGCATTATTCGGTTATGAAAAATATTACGGACGCGCCGATTCATGTGCAGAAGCGGAAGAAAGAAGAAGTGATGGAGGAAGCGCATGTTCTGTTGAAAAAAATGGGTTTGAGCGACAGGGCGGATTATTATCCGTGTCAGCTTTCCGGCGGACAGCAGCAGAGAGTCTCGATTGCAAGAGCGCTGGCGATGAAACCGAAAATTTTGTTTTTTGATGAACCGACGTCTGCGTTAGACCCGGAGCTGACAGGGGAAATTTTAAAGGTTATCACAGATCTTGCAAAAGAAAAAATGACGATGGTGATTGTTACGCATGAAATGCATTTTGCAAAAGACGTGTCTGACAGAATGATTTTTATGGATAAAGGCGTGATAGTGGAAGAGACGACGCCGGAAGAGCTGTTTACATCGACAAATCAGCGTACAAGAGAATTTTTGGGAAAATACCATATTTTAAACGGATAATAAAAAGTGCGATTTTTATATGCGGATTCAAATTGTATTATTTGAATCCGCATATTTTATATTTCCGTGGTAATGATAATGGTTAGGAAGAAAGAAAAGGAGATTGGAATGGACAGGGTATTAAAAGAATTTTTTGGTAACGGTATTGTTCCCGTAGTTGCGCTGGATGATGCAAAAGATGCGAAACCGCTTGCAAAAGCGTTGAAAAACGGAGGGCTCTCCTGTGTGGAAGTAACGTTTCGGACAGACGCCGCAGAAGAATCCATTCGTACAATAGCAAATGAAATCCCTGATATGATGGTAGGGGCGGGGACGGTTCTTACAATCCATCAGGTGGATAGCGCATTGGAAGCCGGCGCTGAATTTATTGTAAGTCCCGGCTTGAATCCGGAGGTGGCAGCATACTGCATATATAAAAAAATACCGGTTTTTCCGGGATGCGCAAATCCAAGCGATATTGAAACGGCAATCGGGCTTGGACTGGATGTGGTCAAGTTTTTCCCGTCAGAGGCATGCGGAGGGCTTCCTGCGATCAAGGCAATGTCAGCTCCGTACCATAATATAAAGTTTATGCCCACGGGAGGAATTTGTCAGGGCAATATCAAAAGTTATCTGGATTTTAAAAAAATCATAGCCTGCGGGGGAAGCTGGATGGCCAGTCGTGCAATGATAAAAGAAAAGAATTGGGCGGGCATTGAAAAACTGACGAAAAACGCCGTAGCGGAAATGCTTGGTTTTACTATCAAACATATTGGAATCAATCGCGACAATGAAGATGAGGCGCTGACAGAAGGCAGAAAATTTGCGTGTCTGTTTGGAGAAGAGCTGGACAGAAAAGAAAAATGTTTCTTTGCAGGTCCCCTGGTAGAGATGATGAAACAGAATGGGCGCGGCGCGCACGGACACATAGCAATCGGCGTAAATTCAGTGGAAAGGGCCGTTTATCATTTGAAAAAAAGAGGATTTTTACTGGATGAATCGAGTGGGATTTATGAGGAAGACGGCAGCTTGAAATTAATTTATTTTAAAGATGAAATTGCAGGATTCGCATTGCATCTGGCACAGAATTAAGTTTTGGAGGAATGAAAAATGGCAGAAAAAATTGTTACTTTGGGTGAAATTATGTTGCGGCTTGCGCCAGGCGGATACGATCGTTTTGTTCAGGCAGCTTCTTTTGGAGCGTCTTATGGCGGGGGAGAAGCAAATGTTGCGGTATCTCTGGCAAATTACGGAATGGACGCATGTTTTGTTACCAGATTGCCTCAGCACGAAATTGGACAGGCTGCGGTCAATGCGCTGCGGCAGTTTGGCGTCGATACGTCTGCCATCGTCCGGGGCGGCGACCGCGTAGGCATTTATTTTTTAGAAAAAGGGGCCAGCCAGCGTCCTTCAAAAGTTATATATGACCGGGCCGGTTCCGCATTTGCAGGAGCATCTGCGGATGAGTTTGACTGGGACCATATTTTCAAAGAGGCGGACTGGTTTCATTTTACCGGCATTACCCCCGCGCTTTCCGATCAGGCCGCGGAAATTTGCCAAAAAGCAGTTCGGGCGGCGAAAGAAAAAGGAATTACGGTCAGCTGTGATTTAAATTACCGAAATAAATTATGGTCGAAAGAAAAAGCCGGGAAGGTAATGGGAGAGTTATGTAAATACGTGGACGTATGTATTTCCAATGAAGAAGACGCGTATGATGTGTTTGGCATCCAATCAAAAGGAAGCAGGGTTTCGGATGGAGAATTGAATAAAGAAGGCTACAAAGAAGTCGCGCAAAAGCTGACGGAGCGTTTTGGGTTTCAAAAAGTCGCCATTACGCTTAGGACTTCGATTTCGGCGAATGATAATCGGTGGGCCGCTATGTTATACGAAAATGGAAGATGCTGTTTCAGTAAAGAATACCTGATGCACATTGTAGACCGCGTAGGCGGTGGAGATTCTTTCGGCGGCGGGTTGATTTATGCATGCTTAAAGGGGTATAATGCAGAAGAAAGCATTGAATTTGCAGTTGCTGCAAGCTGTTTAAAACATTCCATTGAGGGTGATTTTAATCAGGTATCTGTGGATGAAGTGAAAAAGCTGGCGGCAGGAAATGCTTCCGGCAGGGTGCAGCGCTAAAACAGACAGGAGGCGGAAGATGGGTAAGGAAAAAGAAATAAAACAGGTAAATTTGAGAAAGGTTGCTATGATCGGGTGTGGATTTGTAGGTTCTGCGTCTGCATTCAGCCTGATGCAAAGCGGCCTGTTTTCGGAAATGGTATTGATAGACGCCGATATGGAAAGGGCGGAAGGGGAGGCAATGGATATTGGCCATGGAGTGCCCTTTGCAAAGCAGATGAAGATATATGCCGGTAATTATGACGATATTGTAGATGCGGCAATCATTATTATTACGGCCGGGGCAAATCAAAAGCCCGAAGAAACAAGGCTGGATCTGGTGCATAAAAATGTGGCCATATTCCGGAAAATTATTCCCGAAATAGCAAAGAGGAATTGTCAGGGAATTTTGCTTGTCGTATCCAATCCCGTGGATATTTTGACGTATACGGCATTAAAACTTTCCGGTTTTACCGAAAACCGCGTGATCGGATCGGGAACGGTTTTAGATACGGCAAGGCTGAAATATGAATTGGGAGAACACCTTTCCGTAGACAGCCGGAGCGTACATGCATTTATTATCGGAGAGCATGGAGACAGTGAAATTGCGGCATTTAGCAGCGCAAACGTCTCGGGTATTGCTTTGAGTGAATTTTGCGAGCTAAGGGGACACTATACGCATGATGAGAATACGCAGAAAATTGCGGAAACGGTAAAAAACAGCGCTTATGATATTATTAAGAAAAAGAGAGCGACTTATTACGGGATTGCGATGGCAGTTAAGCGGATCTGCGAAGTAATCATTCGCGATGAAAAATCAATTCTTCCGGTTTCGTCTATGATGCATGGCGCATATGGAATAGAAGATGTGGTTTTGAGCATGCCCGCGGTTGTGGGCAAACATGGGGTGGAAACACAGGTTCCCATTCCGCTGAGCGAGGAAGAGAAGGAAAAGCTTTTGCACTCGGCAGAAACGTTAAAAAAGATCATCAAAGAAGTTGAGGAAAAATAGCATTTACAGAGACAGGAAAAGCGGCATCTGATTATTAAAATCGATGCCGCTTTTAAACTATGCTGTCCATTGGATGATACCTCCTGTCTTCCATCTTCTTTGATCAAATTCCAAAAATGATAAGTATTATTTTCATTTCCCGAATCTGTTCTCCGGAATGGTCATCTTTTCAAAAGGACTTTTTAAATATTGGATTTGTATCCTGGTGGTCCGTACCTCCTTTGCTTAAATTTGTATTTCTTTTGATGAAATTATTGTAGTCTAAATACGCATTTTTGTCAATCCTATTTTAGAAAAATATCAATTAGATATAATTATAACTGAATTAATATATATAAGTTTATAAATATTCTGATAATTTGAGGGCCGGAGAATCAGAGATGATTTTTGTGGATACGGTAATATTCAAGGTCACTGAAATTAAAAAAATAGAAAAAATGAAAACCGGCGCAAGAGTTGTCACAATATATAAGTGAAGGGCAAACATAAGACGTCTTATAAGGTGATTCAAATGACAATAAAAGAATTGGAAATCTGCATTGAAAAATATGGAAAAGATATCTATTCTTTCTGCAGACAGCTTACCATGAGTTTACAGGAGGCGGATGATTTATATCAGGATACGTTTTTAAAAGCAATGGAATTGATTCCTAAAATAGATAACGATCAAAATCCCAAAAGCTATCTGCTCTCCATAGCGGTTCATATCTGGAAAAACAAAAAACAAAAATTTGCATGGCGAAAGCGGATTGCGGATATAAATCCTATTACGGATTTATTTATGGAACAAACTGCCAATCCGCTGGATCTTTCCTTGGAAGAACGGGTATTAAAGCAGGAAGAAATCCTTCTTGTCAGAAGCGCTGTACGGCGGCTTCCGGAACGCTTAATGGCGCCAACCTGTCTTTATTATATGGAAAATCTGTCCGTTTCGCAGATTGCAGCGCTGTTAAATATACCGGTTGGAACCGTAAAAATCAGATTGTACCAGGCAAGAAAACGATTAAAAAAAGAATTGGAGGTTGTTTTAGGTGAAAAATATTGATGCTATTTTAAAACAAGCCCTTACTCCAACAGATGAACCGGATTTCTGGTTAAACCAGAAAATTTTATCTATGGCAAAGGAGGCCGTCCCTATGAAAAAGAAAAAATATAAAACCGCAGCAGTCTTTGTATCCGCAGCAATTGCACTTGGCATAGGTTCTATTTCCATTTATGCCGCGCACAAATTTTTGCAGCCGGAGCATGTGGCGGAAAAAATGAATGATCATAAATTAAAGGATGCGCTGCAAAGTGAAGACGCCACGATCATAAACGAGACGCAAAGTTATGGCGGTTATGACGTTACGCTTTTAAGCATTGTCTCCGGAAAAGATCTTACGGAATTTGCTATTACGGCAGAAGACGGCGTACATGACGATCGGACTTATGCGGTTATTGCAATTGCAAATTCTGACCAGACGCCTATATCCAATGGGGAGCATTCGTTTTTTACCTCTCTCCTGATACAGGGGTTAAACCCTAATAGGTACAATGCTTATACATTTGATGGCGTCTGTTTTGATATAGAAGAAGATGGGATTCTCTATCGGATCGCCGATTGTGACAATGTAGAAATATTTGCCGATCGGGAAATTTATATGTGCGTCTCTGACGGAACCGGCTACAATGCTGACGCTTACGCATACGACGAAACAGCAGGAACCATTTTCAGAAATGAAACGTATAACGGATTAAATGCACTGTTTCGTCTGCCGTTCGATGCATCCAAAGCCGATCCAAAAGCCGCTGCGGAATACATTAGAAAAATCGACGGAAACAACGCCAATGCGTCGGGAGAAGAACGTTCCGAAGAAGATATTAAAATATCGGAATTTTTAGAAAAGCTGACTCCGGAAAATATGTCTGACTATATCAAACCGATAGAAAGCACGACAAAAGCGCTTATGCCGGATGAAAACGGATTGCTGAACTATGAATACAACTTAGAGGCAGACGGCAGAGGCTATGGAAGCGGTTCTATGTCCGTAGATTCACTGTTTCCTGACGGAAAAACAGGCGTCTGCATCAGTGGCAGCAGTTCGGAAGGCACATTTGACACCCTTTTGATTGATGTGTTTACATTAAACGAGGACGGAAGCGTCACCTATACGGTATATATGCCAAAATAAAGTGAATCAGGGCCGCCGGTTATGCCGGCGGCTTTGTCTGCGAGAACCACAGGCAGTAGGGCAATTGTTGGTAAGTGTATGAAATCAATTATTTTACAGGGGTAATTTGGTTACAAGACCTCCAGACGAAAGAAAGGAGGGCGTTGCCAATGATTACATATTCTGAACTGATTCAGTTTTGTATACTCATTGTTGCCCTTGTTAGTCTGTGTTATCAGATATTCAAGGGAAGAAAATAGCCGCCACTACTGCGAATAGTGACGGCTGACCTTATAAAAGGTTAATGCTTTAATAGTTTGGGTAGCCGCTTGCGGTTTCCCTTTTGTATCTTTAATATAGCATATTTGACAGCAATACGCAAGTATTTGCTGATTTTTTCCTCCTGGCCCTGCTTTTTTCGTTCCATCAGGCTGATGCACTCCAATTTGCGGAACAGCTTTGTTGATTTGTCCTTATTATACCTCAAGGGCATACCTATACATCCTGATTTCTGTGACATATTTGAAAAGAAAGACGGAAAAGACGGGATAATGCAATGTGAACAAAAGTTCGTAAAGAAAAAATACTTGACACATATTTTGTTGTGTGCTATTCTACCCAAGGTGATAAAAATGGAAGCAAAGCTGAAACAGGCGTATCTCTATGATTTTTATGGGGAATTGTTGAATTCGCATCAGAGAAAAGTTTATGAAGATTTTTATTTTAATGATTTGTCTCTGGGAGAAATCGCCGAGGAGGAGGGCATCAGCCGCCAGGGCGTGCATGATCTGGTAAAAAGGTCTTCCAGGGCGCTGGAAGGCTATGAACAGAAGCTTCATCTGGTGGATAAGTTCCTGTATATCAGAGATAAGGTAGGAGAGATTCAGCGTTTGGCACGTTCTTATGACCAGAAGAATCAGCAGGAGATTAAAACTGAAATTGAGAAAATTTCCAATGAAATATTAGAGGGATTATAATATGGCATTTGACAGTCTGTCCGAAAAATTACAGAATGTATTTAAAAATTTAAGAAGCAAAGGAAGATTAACCGAAGAAGACGTTAAGTCTGCCTTGAAAGAAGTTAAGATGGCATTGCTGGAAGCAGATGTGAATTTTCGTGTAGTGAAGCAGTTTGTCAAGAAGATTCAGGAGAGGGCAATTGGCCAGGATGTCATGAATGGATTAAATCCGGGTCAGATGGTAATCAAAATCGTAAATGAGGAAATGGTTTCCTTGATGGGTTCCGAGACGACGGAGATTGCCCTGAAATCCGGCGGTGAAATTACAGTCATTATGATGGCGGGCCTACAGGGCGCCGGCAAGACGACTACGACGGCCAAAATAGCCGGAAAGCTGAAACAGAAGGGCAAAAAGCCCCTGCTAGCCGCCTGTGACATATATCGTCCCGCCGCTATTGACCAGTTGAAAATCAACGGGGAAAAACAGGGCGTGGAAGTGTTTTCCATGGGAGACAAAAACAGTCCGGTGGATATTGCAAAGGCGGCCATAGAGCATGCGCAGAAGAGCAATTTAAATGTTGTGATTCTGGATACGGCAGGGCGTCTTCATGTGGATGAAGAAATGATGCATGAACTCTCTTCGATCAAAGAAGCGGTGGAGATAACACAGACGATATTGGTCGTGGATTCTATGACAGGGCAGGACGCCGTAAATGTTGCCAGCATGTTTGATGAAAAAATTGGCATAGACGGCGTTATTCTGACCAAACTGGATGGTGATACGCGAGGGGGAGCGGCGCTTTCCATTCGCGCAGTAACCGGAAAGCCGATTCTTTATGCTGGTATGGGTGAGAAGCTTTCCGATCTGGAGCAGTTTTATCCGGACCGCATGGCGTCCCGTATCCTGGGCATGGGAGACGTGCTGACCATGATTGAAAAGGCGCAGGAAGCCATTGATGAAGAGGAAGCCAGAAAACTGGAGCAGAAGATGAAGAAAGCGGAGTTTGACTTCGAAGATTATTTAAGCTCCATGAATCAGATGAAAAAGATGGGAGGGCTTACCAGCATCCTTGGCATGATGCCGGGCATGGGCGGCATGAAGATGCCGGAAATAGACGAATCCGAAGCGGAAAAAGGCATGAAGCGGACGGAATCGATTATTTATTCCATGACGCCGGAGGAGCGCCGCAATCCGTCTTTGCTCAATCCAAGCCGGAAGCGCAGAATTGCAAACGGCGCGGGGGTTGATATATCCGAAGTGAACCGTCTGGTCAAGCAGTTTGAACAGGCGCGCAAGATGATGAAGCAGATGCCCGGCATGATGGGAGGCAAACGCGGTAAAAGAGGAAGGTTTAAACTTCCGTTTTAAAAGTGGGATTGAGGCAGAAATGCTTTGATTATAAAAAAATATTCAGGAGGTGAAGCGTCATGGCAGTAAAAATCAGATTAAGAAGAATGGGAAAGAAGAAAGCTCCTTTCTATAGAATTATCGTAGCTGATTCCAGGTCTCCAAGAGACGGAAGATTCATTGAGGAAATCGGAACTTATGATCCGACAAAAGATCCCAGTGAATATCGCGTAAATGAGGAATTGGCAAAGAAATGGTTAGCAAACGGAGCACAGCCGACAGATACGGTAAGCAGGATTTTCAAAGCGGCAGGAATTGAAAAATAAGAGGTGATAGTGATGAAAGAATTAGTGGAAGTAATTGCAAAATCACTGGTTGATTGCCCGGAAGAAGTTGCCGTCAGCGAGACGGAAACAGAAAAAGCCATCGTATTGGAGCTGCGGGTGGCGCAGTCCGATATGGGCAAGGTAATCGGCAAACAGGGACGCGTTGCGAAAGCAATTCGTTCCATTGTAAAAGCAGCAGCCTCAAAGGAAGAAAAGAAAGTCACTGTTGACATTGTGCAGTAATGGCATATGGAGGTATGATATGAGTAAAAAACCGACGGTACTTATGATATTAGATGGTTTTGGATTGAATGACAAAACCGAAGGCAATGCCATAGCACAGGCAGAAACTCCTACGATTGACAGATTAATGAAAGAATATCCTTTTGTAAACGGATATGCAAGCGGTCTGGCAGTTGGGCTTCCGGATGGTCAGATGGGCAATTCCGAGGTCGGACATTTAAATATGGGAGCCGGAAGAATTGTATACCAGGAACTGACCAGAATTACCAAAGAAATCGAAGACGGCAGTTTCTTTCAGAATCCGGAGCTGCTAAAAGCGGTGGAAAATGTAAAGAAAAACGGATCAAACCTTCATTTTTACGGTTTGTTATCGGACGGTGGAGTTCACAGTCACAATACGCACCTGTATGGATTGCTGGAATTGGCAAAAAGAGAAGGTGTGGAAAATGTTTATGTCCACTGTTTTCTGGATGGAAGGGACACATCGCCTACTTCCGGCAAGGGATTTATAGAAGCTCTGGAAGCAAAAATGAAAGAAATCGGCGTTGGTAAAATAGCGTCGATTTGCGGCCGCTATTATGTTATGGACCGGGATAACCGGTGGGATCGCGTGGAATCCGCATATAAAATGCTTACTTTGGGTGAAGGCAGTACTGCGAACAGCGCAGAAGAGGCAATCAGCGCCTCCTATGCGGACGACAAAACAGATGAATTTGTTCTGCCAACCGTAATTTTAGAGAACGGCGCGCCGACTGCCACGATTCAGGATAAGGACAGCATTGTGTTTTTCAATTTCAGACCGGACCGTGCGAGAGAGATTACAAGAACTTTTTGCGCGGACGAATTTGACGGATTTGACAGAGGACCCAGAAAGGACGTTACGTATGTCTGCTTCAGTGAATATGACGTGACGATTCCGAATAAGAGCATTGCTTTTCAGAAGGTGGAATTAAAAAATACATTTGGACAATTTTTGGCGGCGCATGGCAAGACACAGGCAAGAATCGCGGAAACAGAGAAGTATGCGCATGTTACCTTTTTCTTTAACGGCGGCGTGGAAGAGCCAAACCCGGGAGAAGACCGGATTCTTGTGAATTCTCCCAAAGTAGCGACTTATGATTTGCAGCCTGAAATGAGCGCTCCCGCAGTGTGTGACAAGCTGGTGGAAGCTATAAAATCCGGTAAGTATGATGTTATTATCATCAATTTTGCAAATCCGGACATGGTAGGGCATACCGGTGTACAGCAAGCGGCAGTGCAGGCGGTTGAAACGGTAGACCACTGTGTGAAACGGGCTGTGGACGCGCTGATAGAAGTGGATGGACAGATGTTTATATGTGCGGATCATGGGAATGTGGAACAGCTGATTGACTATGAAAACGGTGGAAGTTTTACCGCGCACACAATCAATCCGGTTCCGTTTATGCTGATCAATTATGATCCGGATTACACATTGAAAGAAGGCGGTTGTCTGGCGGATATTGTTCCGACTCTGATTGAGATGATGGAAATGAAACAGCCGGAGGAAATGACCGGAAAATCCTTACTAATGAAAAAATAATACAAACAAAGGGCTGTCGCATAATGGCCGTTGTATACAGGATATGATAATTAAGCCGCAGGGGTTTACAGCATACCGTATATGAGCCGCGTCGTGCGACAGTCTATTTTTATAGAAAAAATCTAACTGGAAAAATATTCAGAAAATGATTGATGATATAGAAAGAAGCGGTTATACTATTATAAGATGTTGTAATTTCTGGTTTTCAAATGAAAGATAGTTTGTTATAATACTGTTAAATATCACTTAGGAGGCATTCGTATGGCTGAGGATAGAAAGGGATTTAAAATTAAAGAAGATAAATTAGGCGATGTTAAAATTGCGGACGAGGTAGTTGCGATTATTGCCGGACTTGCATCTACGGAAGTGGAAGGCGTAAGCTCCATGGCGGGAAATATTACAAACGAGCTGGTCAGCAAACTGGGAATGAAGAATCTTTCCAAAGGAATCCGGGTAGATGTAAAAGAAGGC
The DNA here is from genome assembly GCA_910586725.1 of uncultured Lachnospiraceae bacterium. Classification (GTDB taxonomy): domain Bacteria; phylum Bacillota; class Clostridia; order Lachnospirales; family Lachnospiraceae; genus Roseburia_B. Next base: position 55,212 of record CAJUJL010000014.1, read on the forward strand.
GTTGTACGGGTAGACGTTGCGCTGAATATTGCATATGGATATGCAATTTTAGATGTTTCATCCAAAGTTCAGGAAAAGGTTAAGACAGCGATTGAGAATATGACAGGGTTAGAGGTGTCCGGCGTAAATGTCAGAATTGCCAGTGTTGACATGGGGAAGAATAAATAAAGGATGTCATTTGGCATCCTTTTTTCAATAAAAGGAAATGTTCTACAAGAAAGGAAAAGTCAGATGTCAAGAAGAGAAATCAGAGAACATATATTTCAGATTTTGTTCCGTATTGAATTTCATCAGGAAGAGGATTTGCCCGAACAGCTTTTGTATGAGAACGCGGAAGCCGGAGAAGAAGACGCCGCATATATTCAGCAAAAGATTCAGGCGGTCGCGGAGAAAAAAGAGGAAATTGATGAAATGATCAATGCAATAGCCAGGGGGTGGAAGACGACGAGGATGGGGAAAGTAGATCTGACATTGATCCGCCTTGGCGTTTATGAAATGAAATTTGACGATGAGATTCCCACCGGAGTAGCAATCAATGAGGCGGTAGAATTGGCAAAGAAATATGGGACAGACGGTTCGTCTTCCTTTGTAAACGGCATTCTGGCTAAACTGGTATGAAAAAACATGCGTATACGGTCAGCCAGGTGAATGATTACATCGGCAGAATGTTTGCCCAGGATTTTATGCTTCGCAGTATCTGTATCAAAGGCGAAGTATCAAACTGTAAATATCATTCATCCGGTCATATCTATTTTACAATAAAAGATGAAAAAGCGGCGATTTCCGCCGTTATGTTTGCCGGCAGCCGAAGTGGGCTTTCTTTTCGGATGCAGGAAGGCGACAAAGTTCTTGTTACCGGTTCCATTCAGGTTTTTGAGAGGGAAGGGCGGTATCAGATTTACGCGAAAGAGATACAAAATGACGGCGCAGGAAGTCTTTTTCTGAAATTTGAGGCGCTGAAGCAGGAGCTTTATGAGATGGGGATGTTTGCGGACGAATACAAAAAACCCATTCCCAAATACATCCATACGCTTGGAATTGTCACGGCGCCTACCGGAGCTGCGGTGCAGGATATACGCAATATAGCGGGGCGAAGGAATCCTTACGTACAGTTGGTTTTGTATCCTGCAAAGGTGCAGGGGGAAGGCGCGGCAGAGAGCATCGTAAAGGGCATTCAGACATTGGACGCCATGAAACCGGACATTATAATCGTGGGAAGGGGCGGGGGTTCCATTGAAGATTTATGGGCGTTTAACGAAGAAATCGTAGCGAGGGCTATTTTTGAATGCCAGACGCCTGTCATTTCCGCCGTAGGGCATGAGACAGATACGACGATTGCAGATTTTGTGGCGGATCTGCGCGCTCCAACGCCTTCGGCGGGCGCGGAGCTTGCAGTTTATGATATATTTGAATTGTATGACGAATTGGAGATGTATCATCGGCAATTGCGGCATTTTATGACATGGAAGAAAGATGCGGCAGTCAGCCGATATGAAAATTTCAAAACGCTTTTGCAGATGAAGAGTCCGCAGAACAGTCTGAATGAGAAAAAGCAGTATGCGGCCAATTTGGAAGAAAAGCTGCAAAAAGAGCTGCAGCAAAAAATAACAGAAGCAAGATACCGGATGGGCATGCTTGCCGGGCGTTTTGAGGGGGTGTCTCCGGTCAGGAAGTTAAGCCAGGGACTGGCGTTTGTGACGGATGTCCACGATAAGCGCATTAGCGCGGCCGCTGGCGTAAATATTGGCGATGAGATCCGGATCCGGTTGCAGGATGGTTTGATAACAGCGGATGTAGTGCGTATTGTTCCTGTGGAAAACATGCAGAATGAAAGGTAAAGATATGGCAAAAGGGAAAGAATCCGGTTTGGAGGAACTGTTTAAGGAAATCGAGGATATTTTAGCGAAAATGGAAGATAAAGATATATCACTGGAACGTTCTTTTTTATTGTATGAGGAAGGAATGAAAAAATTAAAACGGTGCAGTGAGAAAATTGATCAGGTAGAGAAGAAAATGCTTGTGATCAGCGAGCAGGGAACGCTGGAAGAATTTTAAACGAACAAATAAAGCAGAGGTGCGGCGCATGGATATACAAAAAGAAATTGCAGTCAGGGTTTCGGAGATAGAGGCGATGTTAAAACAGTATCTGCCTCAGGAAAAGGGTTACCAGAAAACTGTTTTAGAGGCGATGAATTACAGCATATTGGCGGGCGGCAAACGTCTGCGTCCAATGCTTATGATTGAGACTTACCGGTTGTTTGGCGGAACTTCCCGCATTGTGGAACCGTTTGCCGCGGCGATTGAAATGATTCATACGTATTCTCTGGTTCACGATGATCTTCCGGCTATGGATAATGACGCGTACCGCAGGGGGAAAAAGACAACGCATGCCGTCTATGGAGAGGCCATGGGAATTTTGGCGGGGGATGCGCTTTTGAATTATGCGTATGAGACGGCGTCAAGGGCATTTTCCATGGAACAGGACAACCCCAATTTGGGCAGAGCGTTTCAGATTCTGGCGGAGAAAGCGGGAGTTTACGGCATGGTAGGCGGGCAGACGGCAGATATAGAGTCTGAAGATGAACCGGAAATTACCAGGGAGAAATTGAATTTTATTTATCGTATGAAGACGGGGGCCCTGTTAGAAGCCGCGATGAAAACGGGGGCGGTTCTGGCGGGTGCGTCCAGGCATGAGCAGCAGATGATGGAGAAGGCCGCTTTGGAAGTGGGACTTGCCTTTCAGATTCAGGATGATATTTTAGATATTACCGGCTCGTTTGAAGCGCTGGGAAAGCCGATTGGAAGCGATGCCAAAAACAAAAAAGCGACGTATGTTGCATTGGAAGGCATGGAGAAAGCAAAGCAAGACGCAGAAGAGCTTTTTTTGAGCGCAGTTGACATTGTGGAATCTTTTTCCGGTGAGAAATCCTTTTTGCCGGAATTATTACGATATTTGATACATCGGGAAAAATAGAGGTGCCGGAATGGTATTGGAGAAAATAAAGCGGGAAAATGACATTAAAAATTTAAGCCGGTCGGAACTGCCGATTCTTGCAGATGAAATAAGGGAATTTCTGATTCAGAAAATTGCAGTTTCCGGAGGCCATCTTGCGTCCAATCTGGGAGTAGTGGAATTGACCATGGCTCTGCATCTTGCATTTGATTTACCGGAGGATAAAATTGTCTGGGATGTCGGCCATCAGTCGTACACGCATAAAATATTGACCGGACGGCTGACCGGGTTTGACAAGCTGCGCAAATACGGCGGGATGAGCGGTTTTCCCAAAAGAAAAGAAAGCGATTGCGACTGTTTTGATACGGGGCACAGCTCCACTTCCATATCCGCCGGTTTGGGGTACGCGCTTGCAAGGCAGATCAAAGGGGAAGACTATAAAGTAGTGTCGGTCATTGGAGACGGGGCTTTGACAGGCGGAATGGCCTATGAAGCGCTGAACAATGCTTCCCGGATCCGTACTAATTTTATGATTGTATTAAACGACAATAATATGTCGATTTCAGAGAACGTCGGCGGGCTTTCCAAATATCTGAATCATTTGCGCACTACGAAATCTTATCAGGAAATCAAGACGGGGCTTGCAAATTCTTTAAGTAAAATTCCACTTTGCGGAGAAAGCATTGTTACACGCATCCGTAAGACCAAAAGCGGCATCAAGCAGCTTCTGGTTCCCGGCATGCTTTTTGAAAATATGGGGATTATGTACCTTGGACCGGTGGACGGGCACGATATACTCGGGCTTGTCAGGGTTTTTCGCGAAGCGGCAAAATTTCAGGGACCTGTTTTGGTGCATGTGATTACAAAGAAGGGAAAAGGTTACCTTCCGGCGGAGCGTCATCCGGCAAGATTTCATGGGACGGAGCCGTTTGATATTGAGACGGGGCTTCCGCTGAAGAAACGCGTGAAGGCGAATTATACGGATATTTTTTCTACGGTGATGAGAAAGCTGGGAGATCGGAATGAAAATATCGTGGCCGTTACGGCCGCGATGGCAGACGGGACAGGCTTAAAGAGGTTTCACAACATGTTTCCGGATCGTTTTTTTGATGTGGGAATCGCGGAGGAACACGCCGTTACATTTGCGGCCGGTCTGGCTGCGGCCGGCCTTAAGCCGGTTGTGGCGGTATATTCCTCTTTTCTGCAAAGAGCTTACGATCAGGTTTTGCATGACGTCTGCATCCAGAATCTGCCGGTTATTTTTGCAATTGACCGGGCCGGGCTTGTGGGAAGCGACGGGGAAACGCATCAGGGGATTTTTGACATTTCTTATCTGTCCGGTATTCCCAATATGACGATTCTGGCGCCGAAAAATAAATGGGAGCTTTCCGATATGGTGAAATTTGCAGTGGATTTTCCATCACCGATTGCGATTCGCTATCCCAGAGGAGAGGCTTACGACGGATTAAAAGAATTTCGCGCGCCGGTTGTATACGGCAAAAGCGAAGTGATCTATGAGGAAACGGAAACGGCTCTTCTTGCGCTTGGCAGCATGGTAAAAACAGCGGAAGCCGTTCGGGCCGGACTGCACGAAAGAGGTTATAGCGCCACGCTGATTAACGCCCGTTTTGCAAAGCCGCTGGATGAAGAACTGATTTTATCGCTGGCGGAAAATCACAAATTGCTTGTGACGCTGGAAGAAAATGTTATCAACGGAGGCTTTGGAGAGCACGTTACGAAATTATTATCGGACAGAAAAGCAGAATGCAATGTTATCAATATTGCAATTTTAGATGATTACGTGGAACATGGAAATGTGGATATTTTACGCAGAGAGCTGAAAATAGACGCGGATTCGATTATTGAGAGAATTATTCGGGAATATACCTTATAGATGGCCGGATGGCTGTATGAAAGAGTTTTAAATTATGAAAACAGGACAGGAATGACGGATGAAAGAACGTTTGGATCTATTATTGGTGGAGCGGGGATTTGCTCCTTCCAGGGAAAAAGCAAAGACGATGATTATGGAAGGCAATGTGTTTGTAGATGATCAGAGAGAAGACAAAGCGGGCAGCATGTTTTTGACGGAATGCCGGATTGAGATTCGTGGAAATACGCTCAAATATGTCAGCCGCGGAGGCTTAAAGCTGGAAAAGGCAATGAAGCAATTCGGGATTTCCCTGGAACACAAAATTTGTATGGATATTGGAGCTTCAACAGGAGGCTTTACCGACTGTATGCTGCAAAGCGGCGCAAAAAAAGTGTATGCCGTAGATGTGGGATACGGTCAGTTTGCGTGGAAGCTGCGCACGGATGAACGAGTCGTTTGTATGGAGAAGACAAATATCCGCTATGTCACCCCGCACGATATTGCGGATGCGCTTGATTTTGCATCGGTGGACGTTTCTTTTATATCTCTGACAAAAGTATTGGGACCTGCAAAAGAGCTTCTTTCCCCGGAGGGGGAGATGGTGTGTCTGATTAAGCCCCAGTTTGAAGCGGGAAGAGAAAAAGTTGGCAAAAAGGGCGTGGTCAGAGACGAGAAGGTACATAAAGAGGTAATAGAAAAAGTGATTGACTGTGCCAAAGACCTTGGTTTTGCCATACAGAATCTGGAATACTCGCCGATCAAAGGGCCGGAAGGGAATATCGAGTACCTGATTTATATAAAAAAGAACGGGGGAGGAATCACGAATGAGGCTGTGGACATTGACCAAACGGTAAAAGCAGCGCATTTTGAACTGGATAAAAAAGCATGAAAAATTTTTGTATTATTACAAATTCTTATAAAGACCAGGATTACCGCCTTACGAATCAGATGAAATCGTTTATAGGTTTAAAGGGAGGCAGCTGTCAGGTGATTCGGGAAGGAGAGGAAATTCCGGAATCTGCGGAAGGGATTTTCGTACTGGGCGGCGACGGTACGCTGATCCGCACGGCGGCGGTTGCATCAAGGAAAGACATTCCGCTGATCGGCGTAAATCTGGGGCATTTGGGTTATTTGTGTGAATTGGAAGAACATAATGTATGTTTGGCCATTGAAGAGATGATGAAGGGCAATTATATCGTGGAAGAGCGTATGATGCTAAGCAGCGATCCGATTTTGCGCACTGCGTTAAACGATATTGTTATCTGCCGAAAAGGGGCGCTCCAGCTTGTGGAGCTGACTGTTTCGGTGAACGGGGAATTCCTCAATACGTTTCGTGCTGACGGAATTATTGTTGCCACACCGACCGGTTCTACCGGATACAGTATGTCGGCGGGCGGCCCGATTATCGATCCGAAAGCGTGCATGATACTGATTACGCCAATCAATGCGCATGATTTAAATGCCAAAAGCATTGTGATCAGTGCGGAAGATGAGGTTACGATTGAACTGAAAGGGAGACAGCCCCATAAAGACGAGCGGGTAGACGTGAATTTTGACGGTGAGTATGCGCTGGAGCTTAAGCCGGGCGACTCCATTGATATATGTGCATCTAAGCAAAAAACAAAGATCATCAAATTAAGTAAAATCAGTTTTTTTGAAATTCTGAGAAGAAAGATGCAGGGATATTAAAATGAAAGCAAAGAGACATGTGAAAATATTGGAACTGATCCGGAAAAATGATATTGAGACGCAGGAAGAACTTTCGGATTATCTGGAGAGGGAAGGTTATCATGTTACCCAGGCGACCGTATCACGGGATATTCGTGAACTGAAACTTACAAAAGTGGCTGTAACGGGAGGCAGACAGAAATATGTTTCACTGGCGGAGAATTCAGATGATATGGTAGAAAAATACAACCGTATTTTTCAGAATGGGTTTGTGTCGATGGATATGGCCCAGAATATTTTGGTAGTCAAGACGGCCCCGGGGATGGCGATGGCAGTCGCGGCAGCGCTCGACGCTATGAACTGCCATGAAATAGTAGGAAGCATTGCCGGAGACGACACCATTATGTGTGCGGTTCGGACCGTGGACGATACGGTTACTTTGATGGAGCGTCTAAGAAAAATCGTTGGCGATGGTTAAAGGAGAATATATGTTACAAAATCTGCATGTGAAAAATCTGGCTTTGATCGATGAAGCCGAGGTAGAATTTGCGCCGGGCTTAAATATTATGACTGGTGAGACGGGAGCCGGAAAATCAATTATTATCGGTTCTGTCAGCCTTGCGCTCGGCGGCAGGGTTCCAAAAGAGATGATTCGTGAAAATGCGCCGTTCGGATTGGTAGAGCTGACGTTTTTCATTGAAGATGAGCAGTTAAAACAAGCGCTTCAGAAGATGGATATTTATCCGGAAGACGATTGCCTGATTTTAAGCAGGAAAATCACAAACGGCAGAAGCATATCCAAAATCAATGGAGAAAGCGTTCCGGTATCAAAAGTAAAAGAAGTGGCCGGACTTTTAATTGATATACACGGGCAGCATGAACATCAGTCGTTGATGGTGAAAAAAAATCATTTGAATATTCTGGACGGATATGCAAAAAATAATCTTGCAAATGAAAAAGTTAAATTAAAAAAATCATTTGATATTTATAAGAAATTAAAAGCAGAATTAGAAGAGGCCGCAATGGATAGCTCCCAACGGGAGCGGGAAATTGCATTTCTTTCCTTTGAATTAAAAGAAATTGAAGAAGCCAGTCTTTCACCGGGCGAAGATGAAACATTGGAGCAGGATTACAGAAGACTTTTAAACGGGCAAAAAATAATGGAAGCCTTGACGGGCGCTTATGAGAAGACGAGCGAAGGTTATGACTCGGCAACGAACCAAATCAGCCATGCGTTGAAAAGTCTGGCCTCTATTTCCGAATATGACGAGCCGATTGCCGGTTTTTTTGATCAGTTAACGGAAATTGACAATCTTTTGAATGATTTTAATCGTGAAGTGGCAGACTACAGATCAGACACAGCATTTGATGAGGAGACGTTTGCGGAAGTGGAAAACCGTTTGAATGTGGTCAATCGTTTCAAGTCCAAATACGGCAATACCATCCAGGAAATTTTGAATTCTGCCGCAGAAAAGCGGGCGCGTCTGGAAAAGCTTTCCGATTACGACGCTTATCTTGAGCGCTTAAAGTCGGAATTTGAAAAAATAAAAAAAGAGGTGGAGCGCCAATCGGAACGGGTTTCGAAAATCAGGCAAAAAGCTGCTTTGGAATTGACAGAGGCGATTCGCAAAGAGCTTTTGGACTTGAATTTTCCGGATATTTCTTTTTCTATGAAGTTTGAGAAAATGGATTCTTTTACGGCAAACGGATATGACAATGCGGAATTTTTGATTTCCACAAATCCGGGAGAGCCTTTAAAATCATTGGAAAAAATTGCCTCCGGCGGTGAATTGTCAAGAATTATGCTTGCGATCAAGACAGTTCTGGCAGATGTAGATGCAGTCGGAACATTGATTTTTGATGAGATAGACACCGGAATCAGTGGAAGGACGGCGCAGATGGTTTCTGAAAAGATGAATGCGCTGGGGAGAAGCCATCAGATTATCTGCATCACGCATCTTCCACAGATTGCAGCTATGGCGGACAGCCACTATTTGATTGAGAAATCGGTTGCCAATCAGACGACGATTTCTACGATTCGCTTGCTGGAGCAGGAAGAGAGCGCAGGAGAGCTTGCCAGGATGCTGGGAGGCGTTAAAATTACAGATACGGTTATGAAAAGCGCAATAGAAATGAAAGAATTGGCAGCAAATACAAAAAAATCATTGGGTGAACCGGGATAAATCGTACATACTAAGAGGGATACGTTGCGTATCCTTCTTTTTTTATGTTCTTTGAAAGGAGATTAGTACGATGATTTATCATAAATTCCAAAAGCAAAGCAAAAAAATTTTTTTTGCGGCATTGATCTATCTGGTTGTTTTTGCGGCAAATCTTTTGGATGAATCCATACCGGATGAAATTTATGCCATAAAAGGGGAAGAAAATGAAATTCATTTTTCCGTCCCGGTGACTGTTGAAAAAAAAGAAGAGAGCGTTCCCGTTTTTTTTCATCAGACAAAATCAGACGGCGGAATCAGACAGAGCCTGGAGTATCGGCTGTCCTGCAAATTTCTGAATCTGATACCGGTGAAAGAAGTTTCCGTGCATGTCGTGGAAAAAAGCTATGTTATGCCTTGTGGAATGCCGGTTGGCATTTATACGAAAACGAAAGGCATATTGATTATTGGCACAGGCAAAGTGACTTCTTCGGACGGTCTTGTTTATGAACCGGCGGATCAGATTGTAAAAAGCGGCGATTACATTATGACCGTAAACGGTAAGGAAATTTCTGAAAAAGAAGATTTGGTACGACTGGTCAATGATTCACAGGGGGACGCAGTTGTGCTTGGTATTCTGCGCGACGGAGAGCCGATTGAACTAAAGATCAAACCGGCGGCATTAAAAGACGGCTCATATAAGCTTGGCATATGGGTGAGAGACGATATGGCGGGCGTCGGGACTTTAACATATATCAGTCCGGATATGAAATATGGCGCGCTGGGACATCCGGTCAGCGACGGAGATACCGGAAGCATGATTCGTTTAAGCGGGGGAAAAATATACAGCACGGACATTGTGGGAATTGTAAAGGGTGAAAACGGCGCTCCGGGAGAACTGACCGGGGTTATCAATTATAAAGATGAGAATTGCCTGGGCACAATAAACGAAAATACGAGAACGGGAATTTATGGAGATTTAGTAAAACTGCCGGAAGAGATGGAGGATGCGTACGTGGAAGTATGTATGAAGCAGGATATTAGAAAGGGAGCGGCTTATATACTTTCCGCGCTGGACGGCAACGTGCAGCAGTATCAGATTGAAATTGACGAGGTAGACTTAAGCGGCAGGGAAGAAAATAAGGGAATATTATTTCATGTGACAGATGAGAGGCTTTTGTCGGAGACGGGCGGAATTGTGCAGGGCATGAGCGGCAGCCCGATATTGCAGGATGGTAAAATTGTCGGAGCCGTGACGCATGTGT
>CAJUJL010000015.1:0-36685 GCA_910586725.1 uncultured Lachnospiraceae bacterium
GCGGCATCTGAAATCATATAACGTAGCTTGTCCAAATGAACTGCCTCCTTCCTCTCATATATTCATTATAAAAGAGAATAGAACAATCCGCAATGAATTTTGGTCGTAAAGATTCGACACCATTATTTTTCCATATTCGCAAATTTTGTGTATTGTGGAAGCCAGACCAGATTTACGGTGCCAATCGGGCCGTTTCTCTGCTTTGCTATACTGATTTCAGCGATGTTTTTCATATCCGTGTCCTTGTTATAGTAATCGTCCCGATAGATAAACATAACAACGTCCGCGTCCTGCTCAATTGCTCCGGATTCTCTAAGATCAGAAAGCATTGGCCTGTGATCCGGTCTTTGCTCGACTGCACGGCTTAACTGGGACAATGCGATAATCGGTACGTCTAACTCTCTTGCAAGTCCTTTTAACGATCTTGATATATCAGAAATCTCCTGCTGCCTGGAATCGCTTCTTCCGTTTCCGGACATCAACTGTAAATAGTCGATAATAACGAGCTTCAAATCATGCTCCAGTTTGTATTTCCTGCATTTGCTTCTTAACTCCGATATGGAAATGCCCGGCGTATCATCAATGAGCAAATGTGATCTTCCGATGATACCCGCTCCTTCGATTAATTTTTCCCAATCAGAATCGCTTAAATTACCGGAACGCAATATCTGAGCGTCAACTCTTGATTCCAAAGAAAATAGTCTGTTTACAAGCTGTTCTTTTGACATTTCAAGACTGAATATTGCCGTTGGCAAATTTTCATGAAAAGCCACATACTGCGCAATGTTTAGAACAAGCGCTGTTTTCCCCATCGAAGGCCTGGCCGCTATTAATATAAAATCAGAAGGCTGAAGGCCGGATGTTTTATAGTCCAAATCAATAAATCCGGTTGGTATCCCCGTAACGCTTCCCTGTGTCTTAGAAGCCAGCTCAATTTTTTCCAGCGCGTTCAGTACAACTTCTTTGATCGGAACAATATCTCCGCCGCCGCGATTCTGAAGCAGATGAAAAATATTTTTTTCGGTATCAGCCAGGATATTTTCCAAATCATCCTGCCCCAGATAGCATTTATTTCCGATTTCTTCGGTTATTTTGATCAAACGGCGCAGAATTGCTTTATCTTTTACAATCTGAGCATAATATTTTACATTTGCTGAAGTAGGCACCGCCGTAATCAAATCCCTTACGAATTCAAGACTGCTGATTTCCGCCGGCACATTCATTGCTTTCAATTTATCCTGGAGCGTTACAACATCCACAGGTTCTCTGGCATTGTACAATTCGGTCATTGCCTGAAACAAAATACCATACTGATTATAGTAAAAATCTTCCTGCAGAAGCATTTCTATTACGGTTACAATAGCCTCATTGTCCATAATCATGGAACCTATTACAGATTTTTCTGCTTCCAGGCTATTTGGCATAATTCGTTTTATCAGAGCCTCTTCCATGGAGCCTTCCCTCTATTCTTATTCTGCGTTTACATGCACTCTTAAAATTCCCGTTACCTTGGGATGAAGACGAACAGGCACTTCATACGTTCCAAGATTTTTGATTGGTTCCGACAACTGCATTTTCTTTTTATCTATTTCCAGATCTAACTGAGTTTTTGCCGCAGCTGATATTTCTTTTGTGGAAACGGAACCAAAGGTTCTTCCTCCTTCTCCTGTTTTAATTTTTACTTCTACTTTTAATGTTTCTAATTTCTTTGCCAGATCTTTTGCTGAATTTAAATTTTCTTCTTCCACTTTTGCTTTATGTTGATTCTGAAGCTTTAAATCATTCAGATTTGCATTGGTCGCTTCTACCGCTAATTTTTTTGCCAAAAGCACATTTCTTGCATAAGAATCATTTACATTGATAATTTCACCTTTTTTTCCCTGAGATTTTACATCCGATAATAAAATTACTTTCATATTTCTATTTCTCCTTCCTCGATCATTTCTTCAATCGTATTTTGTAAGGATCTTTTCGCTTCTCCCAGCGTACAATTTGTCATTTGGGCTCCCGCTACGTTCAAATGTCCGCCGCCGCCAAGCCGTTCCATAATCAACTGTACATTTATCTCATCAATAGATCTAGAACTGATATAAATTTTACCTTGATATTCGGTCAATACGAAAGACGCTTTGATTCCTATTATATTTAACAATTCATCCGCAGCCTGCGCTCCTACAATGGTAGGACTTTCCATTTTACCGGGACAAACAGAAATTGCAAATGCTCCTTTGTATACTTCTGCGTGACGCACAACTTCTGCTCTTGCTTTATAAGAATTCATATCATTTCTTAAAAGCTTGCGGACTCTTGTCACCTCAGCGCCGCACCGACGCAGATATGCCGCCGCTTCAAACGTACGTACGCCTGTCTTCGTCATAAAATTATTTGTGTCAATCAAAATTCCTGCATAAATACAATCTGCTTCACTGGCCTCTAATTTGATTTTTTCCTGAAAATATTGCAGCACTTCCGCAATCATCTCGCAGGTAGACGACGCATACGGCTCAATATAAGATAAAATCGGATTTTGTATTACTTCATTGCTCTGTCTGTGATGGTCAAATACTACGATCGCATTTCCCCGTTCCAGAAGCTGCGGACATTCCGTATAGTTCGGACGGTTGGTATCGACTACCATAACAAGCGTATTTCTCGTGATTATTTCCATCGCCCGCTCGCTGTTTATAAATAAATCTTCCGGATAACCTTTCTCTGGAGAAAAACATTCTTTTAATGGACGAAGCGAAGATGTCACTTCATTTAAAACAATCTGTGCTTTTTTATTCAGGACCTTTGCCGCGCAATATATGCCGATTGCCGCTCCAAAAGAATCTACGTCGCTGATATTGTGCCCCATAATAATGACATTTTCGCGGCTTTGCAAAGTTTCACGCAATGCATGCGCTTTGATTCTTGCCTTTACCCGCGTATTCTTCTCTACGGTTTTTGATTTGCCCCCGTAATAGAAAACTTCTTCGTCCTTGCGGACGACCGCCTGATCGCCGCCGCGTCCAAGCGCCAGATCGATTGACATTCGGGCATATTCATAATTTTTGTTGTAATTATCGCCGTGAATTCCTATTCCAATGCTTAATGTAACCGACATTTCATTTCCTACTCTGACATTTTTCACATCTTCAAGCAGACTAAATTTATCTTTTTCCAGTTTATTTAAGTATTTATACTTAAATACAACGAAATATTTGTCTTTTTCTGTTTTTCTTACGAGAGCGTCTACTTTTGAAAAATATTCGTTTACTTTCCGGTCGATCAACGCCGATAAAAGGGAACGCTTTACATCTTCAATACTGTCTAACGCCTCTTCATAATTATCAATATATACCAGAGCGGCAACCAGTTTTTCTTCATGGTAAGCTTTGATATACTGATTTAGTTTTGTCTCATCAAACAAATAAAAAGAAATTAAATTCTGCTCGTTTTCCTTTATATCAACAATATCGTTTTCCGGGTTTTGGGAATTCAGGGTAATGTGATTGATCTCTCCTCTGAACATTTTATCTTCCCATCTGATCAGAAAACTCAAATCTTCCTGTTTGTTCTGAATGCTTTCTTTCGAAATCATAGGGAAAATACTGAAAATTGTCTTTTGATAGCCCTTTTCTTTTCCGGTAATTTTTTCAAATTGCTTATTTACCCATAATATTTTGCCATCCTGGTCCAACAGCGCATACGGAACTTTAAAATCATCTAAAAGTTGATTTTGAACCGTTGCATACTGTGTAACATAATGCATCATTTCTTTTTCCAGTACCGGACCGTTGCGGATATGCGATATAAATACATAAGTAAAATATATAATTACAAATCCCGTCAGGATGGCGCCGGCCCTGCGGTCTTGAAAATAAACCAAAATATTTATAGGCAAAAGGAATAATGTAAAATATAACGGCAAATACAGGTAATTCCTCAGTCTGCCTTTTATTTTTGAATTTTGTTTCATAACTCCTCCATTTATGTAATCTGTCATACAACATCGGTATTATTATAGCATTTTACATCATAGAGATAAAGCATTTTTAAAGATGAAGCACGCGCTCTTTTATTTCCTGCGTCCTTCCCTGGTTCCAGAATTGTGTGCCGATATAACCGCAGGTGCGCCTCGCCACACTCATCGTATTTTCATCCCTGTTTTTACAATTTGGGCATTCCCAGGCAAGTTTTCCATGCTCGTCCGTTATAATCCTAATTTCACCGTCGTATCCGCACTTGCTGCAATAATCGCTTTTCATGTTTAGTTCCGCATACATAATATTTTCATAAATATGCTGCATGACCGAAAGAACCGCCGGGATGTTTTCTTTCAGATCGGGAACTTCTACATAACTGATTGCGCCCCCCGGAGAAAGCTTCTGAAACTGCGCTTCAAATGTTAATTTCTCGAATGCGTCGATTTGTTCCGTAACATGAACATGATAGGAATTCGTTATATAATTCTTATCTGTAACTCCTTCTATGATTCCAAATCTTTTTTGCAGACTTTTTGCAAATTTATAAGTAGTGGATTCAAGCGGCGTCCCATATACGGAAAAATCAATCTTTTCTTTTTCTTTCCATCTTGCGCAGGCGTCGTTTAAACGCTGCATCACTTCAAGCGCAAAAGGCGTTGCCGATGCGTCGGTATGGTTTTTGCCTGTCATATAATGAACGCATTCACAAAGTCCCGCATAACCGAGGGAAATCGTAGAATATCCGTTTAATAAAAGAGAATCGATGGTTTCTCCTTTTTTTAAGCGGGCCAATGCGCCGTTTTGCCATAAAATAGGAGCAATGTCCGACTTTGTCCCCATCAGGCGGTTATGTCTTGCCATCAAAGCCTGATAACACAAATCAAGACGTTCTTCTAATATTTTCCAGAAATCATCAAAGTCTCCTTTGGAAGAACAGGCGACGTCTACCAGATTTATGGTGCAAACCCCTTGATTAAATCTTCCGTAAAATTTATAGTGATCCGTTTCATCTTTATATACGGTTAAAAAAGAACGGCACCCCATACAGGTATAAACATTTCCCTGTTTCAGCTTACGCATGACTTTGGCGGAAATATAATCGGGAACCATACGCTTAGCCGTACATTTGGCTGCCAGACATGTAATATTCCAGTAAGGACTGTCTTCGGTAATATTATCTTCATCCAAAACATAAATTAATTTTGGAAACGCCGGAGTGATATATACACCCTTTTCATTTTTTACACCTAATATTCTCTGGTTTAAAACAGAGCGGATTACCATAGCAAGATCATGTCTCTCCTGTCCCTCCGGCGCTTCGTCTAAATACATAAATAAAGTAATAAACGGCGCCTGTCCATTTGTAGTCATCAGCGTCACCACCTGATATTGAATGGTCTGCACGCCTTTGTCTATATCTTTTTTAACGCGTTCCTCCGCTACTTCATTGATCTGCTCTTCATCCGCACTGATATTGGCCCGTTCAAATTCTTCTCTGACTTCTTTTCGAAACTTATTCCTTGTAACCGAAACAAATTTTGACAAATGATAGGCGCTGACAGATTGTCCGCCATATTGGCTGGATGCCACCTGAGCTATAATCTGGGAAGCAACCGTACAGGCAACGGAAAAAGAATTGGGCCTGTCAATCCTGGTTTCACTGATTACCGTGCCGTTTTGCAGCATATCGTCTAAATTGACCAGACAGCAGTTATGAATATGCTGGGCAAAATAATCCGCGTCATGAAAATGGATCATCCCTTTTTCATGTGCATCCCAAACCTCCTGCGAAAGTAAAAAACGCTTCGTAATATCTTTACTGACTTCTCCCGCCATATAATCTCTCTGCGTGGAAGCTAAAAGAGGATTTTTATTAGAATTTTCCTGCTTGGCTTCTTCATTCTGGCTTTCGATAATCGTCATAATCTGCGCATCTGTCGTATTGGACTGACGAACCAGTTTTCTCTTATAACGATACGTAATATATACCCTTGCAACCTCATATGCTCCTGACTGCATAATCTGATCCTCAACCGCATCCTGAATTTCTTCCACATTCATAGAACGAATTGATTTTTTGCAGATTTCTTCCACATTTTGGGCAATTGCCTGTATCCGGCCTGTTGTCAGGCGTTTTGGCATTTCCACTTCTTTATTTGCCTTATGAACGGCGGAAATTATTTTTGTAATATCAAATCCTGCTTCCTCACCTGACCTTTTTATTATTTTCAATTTCAATTCCTCCAATCAAATACTACAATGCTTAAAAATATATTATATCACATTTCGCACCTGCTTTTACAATCAATCTTTCTGATTTAAAACCAGGTCATAAAGATTGCCGCCTTGGCTGTCAATCACAACAACCACAGGAAAATCCGACACTTCAATTTTAAGAATTGCCTCCGCTCCCAAATCTTCATAACAGACCGTTTCCGATTTCACAATGCATTTAGACAGAAGAGCTCCCGCGCCCCCGACTGCCGCAAAATAAACCGCTTCGTTACGAATCATGGCATCGACTGCTTCCTTACTACGTTTCCCTTTTCCAATCATCGCTTTTAATCCCATATCAAGCAAAACAGGCGCATACTTATCCATACGGCTCGCCGTAGTGGGACCTGCAGAGCCAATTGGCCTTCCTTCTCTGGCAGGAGAAGGCCCCATATAATAAATAACGGCGTCTTTTAGATCAAAAGGAAGTTCCTGCCCTTTTTCAAGAGCCTCCATCATACGCTTGTGGGCAGCGTCCCTCGCCACATAAACGGTTCCCGATAAATAAACATAATCTCCGCATTTTAAGTCCGCCGTAACTTCTTTTGTAATCGGCGTTTTTATATATCGATCCATCCAATTCACCCCTATAAAATTCTTACCGCATGCCGGTTTACATGACAACAAATATTCACCGCTACCGGAAGTCCTGCAATATGCGTCGGAAAAGTATTGATATTCACGGCAAGCGCCGTTTTCTCTCCTCCAAGCCCCCCTGGCCCTATTCCAAGTTTATTAATTTCATTTAACATCTCTTCCTCCAATTCCCTTACATAAGGAATCTCAGAACGTTCTTCCACACTTCTCGTTAAAGCCTTCTTTGCCATAATTGCGGCTTTTTCAAAATCACCGCCGATTCCAACTCCAATTACCATAGGAGGACAGGCATTCGGCCCCGCATCAAAAACCGCATTTACAATTGCCTTTTTCACGCCTTCTATACCGTCTGCCGGTTTTAACATAAAAATCCTGCTCATATTTTCACTGCCAAACCCCTTGGGAGCAAACGTAATTTTCACTTTATCTCCCGGAACAATCGAATAATGAATGACTGCCGGCGTATTGTCTTTCGTATTTTCTCTGAAAATCGGATCTTTCACAACCGATTTTCTAAGAAAACCCTCTTCATAACCTCTCCTTACGCCTTCATTAACAGAATCCTCCAAATTCCCGTTCTCAAAATGAACATCCTGCCCGATTTCCATAAATATAACTGCCATCCCCGTATCCTGGCAAATCGGAATCTGCTCTTTTGCGGCAATCTCTAAATTCTGCTGAAGCTGGTTTAAAATCTTTTTCCCCAGCTCTGAAGTTTCTTCTTTTTCTGCTTTTTTCAAAGCAGAGTCCATATCCTTCGAAAGAAAATGATTGGCTTCTATGCACATATCCCTGATATTTTCAGAAATCAGACTTACATCTATGGTACGAATCATACCGACACTCCTTCCTCACATTTATTTTCTAAATGATTGAAAATCAAAACATCTCTTCAAAGACGTCCGTTGTACAAAATATACAATTGGCCGCATGGCCCGCTTGCGCTTGTTGACGCTCGCAGTGGTACGTAAGCTGCCAAAACACGGCAGCTAAGTACCAGCGGCGTCAAGAGGCCTAGCGTCTCAATTGTATATTCTGTACAACTGCTGTCCCGAAATCGAAACTTATAAAAATGATAGTTATAAAAATACAAATTATAAAATAAATTTTCGTCCCCTGTATGCAGTTGAGTAAACGATATGATTTCAGCCGCAGGGATTTTTGATGCCGCCGGTACTTAGCCGCGGTATTTTCGCGGCTTACGTACCGCTGCGAGCATCAACAAGCGCAAGCGCTCCCGGCGGCGAAATTATATCGTTTACGCAACGGACGTCATACCAACAAAATTTCATCCTATAAAACAAGACAAAAGGGCCGTATCCATACAGCCCGCATTGTCGTTAATTTTCCTGTCCGGATTCATCTGCCTCATTTGCATGATCAATTTCATCCATAAGGTTTTTATCCTCCCTGACCTTTGCAATACTGGCAATTGTGACATCTTCATCCATATTGATCAATTTTACGCCGGAAGTGACGCGGCCAAGAATCGAAATTCCTTCTACCTTCATGCGTATTATAATTCCTTCCGTCGTAATAATCATAATTTCATTATCTTCATTTACTGCTTTAATACCGATAATATATCCGGTCTTATCGGTAATTTTATAACATTTGACCCCTTTACCGCCTCTGTTCTGCGCAGAAAACTCTTCCATTCTGGTGCGTTTGCCAAGTCCATATTCCGAAGCAATTAAAAGGTATTCTCCCTGTGTGTTTAGCTGCATGCCAATAACTTCATCTCTGTCCGCAAGATTCATGCCGATTACACCCATAGAGTTGCGCCCAGTGCTTCTGACATCCGTTTCATGGAAGCGGATGCACTGGCCGTATTTGGTTACAAGTATAATGTCTTTGGCATTATCCGTCTTCTTAACCTCAATCAGTTCATCGTCTTCTTTTAAATGAATTGCTGACAGCCCTGTTTTTCGAATATTGGCATATTCACGTATCTGCGTTTTCTTGACTATTCCTTTTTTGGTCGCCATAAAAAGATAATTGCCTTCCTGGTATTCGCTGATCGGAATAACGGCGGTAATTTTTTCTCCCGGGCCAAGCTGCATTAAATTAATAATAGCGGTTCCTCTTGCCGTTCTGGAAGCCTCCGGAATTTCATAAGCTTTTAACCGGTATACTTTTCCGTTGTTTGTAAAAAACATCAGATAATGGTGCGTCGTCGTCATCAGAAGCTCTTCGATATAATCGTCTTCTATCGTTTCCATTCCTTTGATTCCTCTGCCGCCCCGGTTCTGGCTTCTGAAATTATCAATACTCATCCGTTTGATATAGCCAAGATTTGTCATACAGATAATCGTATTTGACTTTGGAATCATATCTTCCATGGATATATCATAATCGTCAAATCCGATTGATGTCCTTCTGTCATCCCCGTACTTATCGGAAATTAACATAATTTCTTCGCGAATCACGCCCAAAAGCCTCTTTTCATCTGCAAGAATTGCTTTTAACTCCGTAATCTTTTCCATCAATTCCGCGTATTCCGCTTCTAATTTTTCGCGCTCCAGTCCTGTAAGCGCGCGCAGACGCATATCCACAATTGCCTGAGACTGTGCTTCCGACAATCCAAAACGCTCCTGAAGCTTTTCTTTTGCTTCCGCTGTGCTGCGGCTTCCCCGGATGATGGAAATTACCTCGTCAATATGATCAAGAGCGATCAAAAGACCTTCTAAAATATGAGCCCTTTCTTCTGCTTTATTCAAATCATATCTGGTTCTCCTCGTAACCACATCTTTCTGATGCGTGAGGTAGTGATCCAGCATTTGATGCAGGTTTAAAACTTTGGGTTCATTGTCTACAAGCGCAATCATATTTACGCCAAACGTATCCTGAAGCTGTGTATGTTTAAACAACTGATTCAAAACAATGTTTGCACTCACGTCACGTCTTAACTCAATACAGATGCGCATTCCCTGTCGGTTTGACTCATCTCTCAAATCCGTTATTCCGTCCACTTTTTTATCACGGACCAGATCCGCAATTTTTTCAATCAGTCTTGATTTATTGACCATAAACGGGAGTTCCGTAACAACAATCCGGTTTTTGCCGTTTTGCATAGGTTCAATATTAGTAACGGCGCGGACGCGCACTTTTCCCCTTCCGGTACGGTATGCCTGTTCAATTCCGGAAGTCCCAAGAATCGTTCCTCCGGTTGGAAAATCAGGTCCTTTCACTATTTTTAAAATTTCCTCCGGGTCGGTATTTCGGTCTTCTAAAATCTGATTATCGATCATTTTAACAACCGCGGCGATTACTTCTTTTAAGTTATGAGGCGGTATATTGGTCGCCATTCCAACGGCAATTCCGGAAGTTCCGTTTACCAGAAGATTCGGATACCTGGAAGGAAGTACGGACGGTTCTTTTTCCGTTTCATCAAAGTTTGGCGTAAAATCTACGGTATTTTTATTAATATCCGCAAGCATTTCCATGGAAATTTTACTAAGCCTTGCTTCCGTATAACGCATAGCGGCCGCTCCGTCGCCGTCAACGGAACCAAAGTTGCCGTGTCCGTCTACAAGGGGATACCTGGTAGACCACTCCTGCGCCATATTCACAAGAGCCCCATAAATAGAACTGTCGCCATGCGGATGATATTTACCCATCGTATCACCGACAATACGCGCACATTTTCTGTGCGGCTTGTCAGGCCCGTTGTTCAATTCGATCATGGAATATAAAACCCGTCTCTGCACAGGTTTTAAACCGTCTCTTACATCAGGCAGCGCCCTGGATGTAAGGACGCTCATCGCATAATCAATGTAGGATGTTTCCATGGTTTTTTTTAAGTCTACGTCATGCACCTGGTCAAAAATCTTATCATCCATCTATCTTTTACTCCTCCTATACATCCAGATTCCGGACGTATTTTGCGTTTGCTTCAATAAATTCCCTTCTTGGCTCTACTTTATCTCCCATCAACGTTGTAAACGTAACGTCAATTTCAGATGAAATTTCCTCATTCATCATAACTCTTTGCAAAATACGCTTTTCCGGATCCATTGTCGTATCCCAGAGCTGTTCGGCATCCATTTCACCAAGTCCTTTATAACGCTGGATTTTGTTGTTATTATCCCGTCCGATCTCCAGTAAAATCTGATTGAGTTCTTCATCACTATAAGCATACCAGATCTTTTTGTTCTTTTCGACTTTAAATAAAGGCGGCTGTGCCAGATAAACATATCCCTGTTTGATTAATTCCGGCATAAACCTGTAGATAAAGGTCAAAAGCAAAGTACTGATATGCGCGCCGTCCACATCCGCATCCGTCATAATGATTATTTTGTGGTAACGCAGCTTGGAAATATCAAAATCTTCATGGATTCCTGTTCCAAACGCCGTAATCATAGCTTTGATTTCCGCATTTCCATAAATTTTATCCAATCTTGCTTTTTCTACGTTTAATATTTTTCCACGCAATGGAAGTATTGCCTGTGTTGCACGGCTTCTTGCGGTTTTTGCGGAACCTCCCGCAGAATCCCCTTCCACAATATAAATTTCGCAGTTTTTGGGATCCTTGTCGGAACAATCCGCAAGTTTACCGGGTAAGGATGTATTTTCCAGAGCCGTTTTTCTCCTTGTCAGATCCCTTGCTTTTCTTGCTGCCTCTCTTGCCCTTTGCGCCAGCAGGGATTTTTCACAAATGGCTTTCGCAACCGCGGGATTTTGTTCCAGAAAATAAGTAAGCTGTTCGCTTACCACGGAATCTACGGCTCCTCTTGCCTCACTGTTTCCAAGCTTCTGCTTCGTCTGTCCTTCAAATTGCGGCTCCTCAATTTTTATACTGATAATCGCAGTCAATCCTTCTCTTATATCGTCTCCCGTCAACGCAGGATCGGTATCTTTCAAAATTTTATTGACTTTTGCATATTGATTGAACGTCTTGGTCATCGCATTTCGAAAACCCGCCAGATGCGTTCCGCCTTCCGGTGTGATGATATTATTTACAAAGCTAAATGTCGTGTCGTTGAAAGAATCGTTATGCTGCATTGCAACTTCTACGTATACGCCGTCTCTCTGGCCTTCGCAGTAAATAATATCGTGATACATAGCTTCTTTGCTTTTATTCAGATATTCTACAAATTCCTTGATACCTCCGGCATAATGAAACTCCCTCTCCACCGTTGGTTCCGTTCTTTCATCTTTCAGCACAATTCTTAAATCTTTCGTCAGAAAGGCCGTTTCCCTAAGTCTTTGCTTTAACGTATCAAAGTCAAAAACAGTTTCTTCAAACACGGTATCATCCGGATAGAATACAACTTTTGTCCCCGATTTTTCCGGCGCGCATTCGCCGATTACTTTTAGAGGGTACATCGTTTTTCCCTGCTCAAAGCGCTGTTTGTATATTTTTCCTTCGCTGCATATTTCCACTTCCAGCCATTTTGACAATGCGTTGACGACAGATGCGCCCACACCGTGAAGACCTCCGGAAACCTTATATCCTCCTCCGCCGAACTTGCCTCCGGCATGAAGTATCGTAAACACAACTTCAACGCCTGTTAATCCTGATTTTTGATTGATTCCTACCGGAATTCCTCTTCCGTCGTCTAAAACTGTGATAGAATTGTCTTTATTGACAGTCACTTCAATATTTTTACAAAATCCGGCCAGGGCTTCATCTACAGAATTATCTACAATTTCATATACCAAATGATGAAGTCCTCTCGCAGAAGTGCTGCCAATATACATACCCGGCCGCTTCCTGACCGCCTCAAGTCCTTCTAAAATCTGTATTTGATCCGCTCCGTACTCAGTACTCATATTTCCTCCTATCTTGCCGAATGGCATAAAGGTATGCCCTTGGGCATTTCCTCCTATCCTGCCGAATGGCATAAAGGTATGCCTTTAGGCGTTTCCTCCTATCCTGCCGAATGGCATAAAGGTATGCCTTTAGGCGTTTCCTCCTATCCTGCCGAATGGCATGAAGACTCACAAAAAATTTCTCCGGCAATTACTTTAAAAACACGATTCATATGAAAACGTTTGTGTATAAATTCATCCAATCCTGTGCAGGTTATCATTGTTTGTGTATGATTTATATGATCCAAAAGATAATTTTGCCGGCTGCTGTCCAATTCTGATAACACATCGTCTAATAGCAGGACCGGAATTTCTTTTGTTATTTTTTTGACCAATTCTATTTCTGAAAGCTTCAAAGATAACGCCGCGGTGCGTTGTTGTCCCTGAGAGCCAAACTTACGAATATCAATTCCATGAACGAAAAAAAACATGTCGTCTCTGTGCGGACCAACGGAAGTCTGCCCGTATTTTAAGTCTTTTTCACAAACTCTTTTCAGTTCCTGCTCATAAAGATCTTCTTTGATATTTGGTACATAAGATAACAGCAGCTTTTCTTTGCCTCCGGTAATGCCATAGTGTATATCAGACACAATTTCATTTAACATTGTTATAAATTCACCGCGTCTTTTGATAATCTTTTTTCCGTAGTCTATTAGCTGCATATCCCATACAGACAAAGTGTCCTTTAAATCCGGATGATAATATATGTCTTTTAAAAGCTTATTTCGTTGATTTAAGATCCGATTGTATTTTGTAAGATTATACAGATAAACTTTATCTAACTGGCAAAGTTCTATATCCATAAAATGTCTTCTTTCAAAAGGACCGTTTTTGATGATATTAAGGTCCTCGGGAGAAAAGAAAACAATATTTAATATTCCAAATAATTCACTGGCTTTCTGAATGGGAATTTGATTTACAGCAATACCTTTTGATCGGTTTTTTTTCAGATGTATATCGATTTGAAATTGTTTCTCTTGTTTTTCTATGAAAATTCTTATATGAGACTCTTCATGCCCAAATTGAATCACATCTCTGTCTTTGCTTCCTTTGTGGGACTTTGTCGTTCCGCTTAAATAAATTGCTTCTAAAATATTTGTCTTTCCCTGAGCATTGTTCCCATATATGATATTGGCGCCCCTTTCAAAATCAACGGTCAGGGACTTGTAATTACGAAAATGTTCTAATTCCAGTGACTTTACGATCATTTGATTATACGAACCGTTTCTCCTTCAAAAAATATGTTATCGTCAGGATAGAGCTTTCTTCCTCTGCGCAATTCCGCTTCTCCATTTACTTTCACAGCTCCGTCCTGAATCAGCGCTTTTGCATCGGAGCCGGAGCCTGCAAGCCCTGCTTTTTTCAGCGCCTGTCCCAAACGTATAAAATCTTCTCCATCACGTATTTTAATATCCATACCCATGCCTCATATATTCTATATTTTTAATTGGATGAAACATTAAAATTTACCGGAAGAATCAGGTAAATATAACTTCCATTTTCATCTTTGATAAAACAGGGAGCCTTTGGATTCACCATATAAATTGTAATTTCTTCTTCATCAATTACGCGAAGAGCTTCAATAAAAAATTTCGGATTGAATCCAATTAAAATATCTTTGCCTTCTTTTTCGATGTCAATATCTTCCTTCATGGAACCGATAAAAGAATTCATCTTAAGTTCCATGGAAGTATCTGTAATATTCATGATGATCGGTTTTTTGTCTCCCTCTTTTACTAAAAGAGAAGCGCGGTCAATACAATCGAATAAATCCCTTTTGTTGATCCGTAATTTTGTTTCATAATCGGAAGAGAGCATTTGCTCAATTTTAAAATATTCACCTTCAATCAGCCTTGAGACAACGGTTGTACGATCAAATTCAAAAATGATATGATTATCCGTAATAAACAGCGTAACGTCATCTTCTGAGGAACCGGGAAGAATTTTGCTGATTTCATTTAATGTTTTTCCGGGAACGATGACTTTTTTGTATTCATAATGTTCTTTCAGCTCAATATTACGAATTGAGATACGGTGTCCGTCTAATGACGCCAGTTTAAATTGATTTTCTTGAATTTCAAACAGTTCTCCCGACATAATTTTATTATTTTCATTATCGGCAATTGAAAAAATTGTCTGTCGTATAGCTTCTTTCAATGTGAATTGTGACATGCAAATGGAATCTTTTCTTTCAATTTCCGGAAGATAGGAAAAATCTTCTCCTGATTTACCGATGATATTAAATTTCGCTTTTTCACAGGTAATAAATGTCTGAAACGAATGGTCTGTTTCAATTGTAACTTCATTGTCCGGAAGTTTTCGTATAATTTCAGAAAATATTTTAGCATCCAGCGCTATGATTCCCGGTTCTGATATATCCCCTTCAATTACTGTTTCAATGCCAAGTTCCATGTCGTTTGCCGTTAATTTGATTTCACCTAAAGACGCGTCGATTAAAATGCACTCCAGAATAGACATTGTCGTTCGAACAGGAACTGCTTTAGAAACAATATTAATTCCTTTTAAAAGATTTGATTTTGAACAGATCAACTTCATATTGTGTATAACTCCTTTCACGGATGCGCATATATATAAATATAATTATATTTCAAAGTAGTAGTAGTAAGGGATGTGAATAAGTTTAAAACCCTCAAAAACGTTGAAAGTAAAGCATTTTGGGAAGGTATAAGCTTGTCTATAAGTCGTGTTTCTGAAAGGATTTGATATGGAATTCATGTGGAAAACTAGTTTGGGTTAATCTTTTTCTTAATCGTTTCAATTAATATTCTTGTATTTTCATTGGTGTTATACTCTTCCGCAATTTTTTTAATTCCATGGTCAATCGTAGAGTGATCTCTGCCTCCCAGCAGAGCTCCAATGGATTTTAGAGGGATATTTGTCATATTTTTACATAGATACATTGCAATCTGCCTTGGATGGGCAATATCGTTGCTCCTGTTTTTGGAAATCATTTGATCCATCGAAATCTGACAGTGTTCGGATACTACTTCAATAATCAGCTGAGGGGTGATTTCTTTTGGTTTGTCAGGAGTAATGATGTTTTGCAGTTCTTTTATGGCAATATCCATTGTAATTTCTGTTTTAACCAGGTTTCCATATGCCAAAAGTTTATTTAAGGCTCCTTCTAGTTCACGGATATTGGATTTGATGTTGTTTGCAATGTAGTTTAAGACCTCATCGCTTAGATCCATTTCATCCGATTCTACTTTACGCCTTAAAATAGCCATTCTCGTTTCATAGTCAGGAAGCCCTATGTCAGCCATAAGCCCCCATTCAAAACGCGATTGAATTCTTTCTTCCAGAGTCTCCATTTCCTTTGGAGGTTTATCTGAGGTAAGGATAATTTGTTTGCCCGAGGAATGCAGAACATTAAATGTATGAAAAAATTCTTCCTGTGTGCTTTCCTTTCCTATTATAAACTGTATATCGTCTATCATAAGCACGTCTACGGTACGGTATTTTTCACGAAGCTTCGTCATAGCAGTAGCATTACCGTTTCTGATTGATTCAATCACTTCGTTGGTAAATTCTTCCGATGTGACGTATAAAACCCTTGAATCCGGGTTTTGTTCTACAATAAAATTTCCTATGGAATGCATCAGATGCGTTTTGCCAAGTCCCGGCCCTCCATATATATAAAGAGGATTGTAAGATTCTCCGGGAGATTCCGCTACGGCAAGCGATGCGGACTGGGCAAAACGGTTATTGCTTCCTACGACAAACGTGTCAAATGTGTAATTCGAATTTAAATTGGACTGTTCTGTAGTCTCTGAAGAATGAGCCTGTTTCCTGGAAGCGCTGCTGCGGAGCTGTTTTGCCTGTTCCGGAAGTATAAAGACCAATTCGTAATCGATTCCGGTGGATTCCGTAATGGCAACTTTCAATGGAAGCTCGTATTTTCTTGCTATGTATTTTACTCCAAGCTGTGCCGACGGAACCAGAATATATAATTTGTTGTCTTTTACGGTGCAAATTTCCAATGGTTTCAGCCAGGTGTCAAATGAAACCTGTGAAATATCGTGTTCTTCTTTGACTGCCTGCAATATTTGTTTCCATTTCTCGTAAATTACTTCCATTTCACTCTCCGTTTAAATCTCATAGTTTCACAGATAAAAATTCTATATTTTCTATCATAACAAAATTTAAAAGTTTTATCAATGAAAAAATTTGTGTATAGAAAAACGGTTTTTTCAGGAAAAATATAGATATATACATAGTTATCCACGATTTATCCACAGATTGTGGACTACTTCTAAAAATCCACAACATATTGGCAATGTGGATAAGTGAAATGTGGATAACTTTGAAAAACAAAGAAAATCGTGAAAAAATCAGGTTTTTTTCTTGACTTAAGTAGTTTTTTTGATATAATTGAAATGGTGTTTTTTGAGTGTAGAGGAGGTGGGCAGATATGAAAATGACATACCAGCCAAAAAAGAGACATAGATCAAAAGTTCATGGATTCAGAAAAAGAATGAAAACAGCAGGCGGAAGAAAAGTATTAGCTGCAAGAAGATTAAAAGGAAGAAAAAAATTGACAGCTTAGGCCACATATTGTGGCCTTTTCTTCTATCTATGAAGGAGTTCGGAAAAAAGTAATGATATTTTCAGAATCGCTGAAGAAAAACAAAGATTTTAGAATCGTATATAATAAGGGAACTTCTCATGCAAACAGATTTTTTGTTATGTATGTGCTTGAAAATAATCTGAACCGGAACCGTCTGGGTATATCGGTCAGTAAAAAAGTAGGGAACAGCGTCGTAAGACACAGAATTACGCGTTTGGTCAGAGAATGTTACAGACTGCATGAAGAGATATTTAATTGTGGTTTAGATATTGTAGTCATTGCAAGGGTAAGCGCTTCCGGTATTTCTTATAAAGAAGTCAGACAGGCCCTGATTCATCTTGCAACTCTTCATAATATTAATAAAAAGAAGATGGAATCATTTTGAAAAAAATTTTAATTGCTTTGATTCAAATTTATAGAAAATATTTGTCACCTTTGAAAACAACAAAATGTCCATATTATCCGACCTGTTCCGAATATGGTCTGGAAGCGGTAGAAAAGTATGGAGCAATAAGAGGCGGTGCTCTGGCATTATGGCGGATATTGAGATGCAATCCTTTTTCAAAAGGCGGGTATGATCCTGTTCCATAATTCCATAATAGGAGGTATTTTAAGTTGTCAGATATTATTTTAACAGCATACGATGGTGCATTTCTTGGACCAATTGCTAAATTACTCGGTTATATCATGAATATTATTTATTCATTTATGGTAAATGTGCTTGGAATCGGTAATATCAGTGTAACGATTATTATCTTTACTATTGTTATATATATGCTTTTATTCCCGATTACTTATAAACAGCAAAAGTTTTCAAAGCTTTCCCAGAAGATGCAGCCAGAGCTGCAGAAAGTCAGAAAGAAGTATCAGGGAAAGAAAGATGCTGCTTCCATGCAGGCGATGCAGGATGAAACAACGAAGATTTATGAGAAATACGGCGTTTCGGCTACCGGAAGCTGCGTTTCTATGATTATAAATTTACCGATATTACTTGCTCTTTATCGTGTTTTCTATAATGTTCCGGCATATATAGGAGGAGTCAAGGATCAGTTTATGGAATTGGTCAATGGCATTATGGCGACGCCCAATTACCAGAAGATTATGGAGGATATTGCTTCCCAGCTTAATATTAATACGGTGCGTGTTGACTTTACGGTATCGGAACCTTCCGTGCTGTCCAATTACGTAGTGGATACATTATATGCAATGAATTCATCCGGATGGGATTTGTTAAAGGATAAATTTTCATCCCTTACAGATATTATTGTTTCCACACAGAATAATCTGACGGATATAAATCAGTTTTTATGGATGAATATTTCGGACAGTCCAAGCAGAATTATAAGAGTGGGAATTGATAACGGAAGTTATTTGCTTGTATTTTTGGCATTGATGATTCCGATTACTTCTTATCTGACTCAGGTTTTAAATATAAAGCTGATGCCGCAGGCTGTAAACGGAGATGATACGGCCTCAAAGCAAATGAAGATGATGAATAAGATTATGCCTTTGTTTTCTTTGTTTTTCTGTTTTTCAATTCCGGTGGGACTTGGCGTGTACTGGATTATCAGCGCAGTAGTCCGTGTTGTACAGCAGATCTGTCTGAACAAACACTTTGAAAAGATTGATTTGGACAGCATTATTCAGGCAAATCAGGAAAAAGCCAGGAAAAAAAGAGAGAAAAGAGGCATTGCAACTGCTCAGATGAATAATGCGGCCAGAATTAACGCGCGTAATATTGATAAGCCCAAAATGTCTGAGAGAGAAAGAGAGCAGATGTTAGAAAAAGCGGAACAGAAAAGAAACAGTGCAAAAGCCGGAAGTATGTCTGCAAAGGCAAATCTAGTCAAGAAGTTCAATGAGAAAAATACAAAATAGGGGGAATATGCTATGGATTTTATAGAAGTTTCGGCAAAGACATATGATGAAGCTGTTACGGAAGCTTTGATTCAATTAGGCGTTACAAGCGATCAGGTGGAAATTGATATTATCGATAAGGGGAGTTCGGGTTTTTTAGGACTTGGAGCAAAACCGTTTAAAATTAAAGTGAAAAAGAAAGTTACGGTAGATGGCTATTTGAAAAAATTTTTATCTGATATATTTGATGCAATGAAGATTGAGGCAGAAATTACGATTCAGATGAATGAAGAAAATCACACGATTCTGGTTGATCTAAAAGGCAGTGAAATGGGTATTCTGATCGGTAAGAGAGGACAGACTCTGGATTCGCTGCAGTTGATTGCAAATAATGCGATTCATAAGAATTTTGAGACTTATTATAAGGTGAAAATTGATACGGAGAATTATCGCGTCAGAAGAAAAGAGACGTTGGAAAATCTTGCGAAAAATATAGCGTTTAAAGTAAAAAGAACAAAACGTTCAGTTGCTTTGGAACCGATGAATCCTTTTGAAAGAAGAGTGATACATTCCGCGCTGCAAAATGACAGGTATGTGATAACGCATAGTGAAGGAGAAGATCCATTCAGACACGTAGTGGTTTCTTTAAAAAGGTAATTTCAGATTTTTCAGGGGCTGTTGCAATGAAATATGCAGCAGCCCTGTTTATATATTAAGAAGGTGTTGTTATATGAGAACAGATACGATTACTGCAATTGCAACTGCATTATCAGATTCTGGTATTGGAATTATCAGAATCAGCGGGGCCAGGGCTATTGAAGTTGCAGACAAAGTAATAAAATTAAAAGAAAAAAAGAAAAGAATTTATGATTGTCCGACGCATACGGTTCATTATGGTTTTGTAGTGGATGGAGCGGAAATCATAGATGAAGTGATTGTAATAGTAATGAAAGCTCCAAGAAGTTATACAAGAGAAGATACAATTGAAATCAATTGCCATGGCGGCATTCTTGTTACAAATAAAATTTTAGATCTTGTAATAAAAAATGGCGCGCGTCCTGCGGATCCGGGAGAATTTACGAAGAGAGCTTTTTTGAATGGAAGAATTGATTTGGCTCAGGCAGAATCTGTTATTGATATAATTCATGCCAAAAATGATTTTGCATTAAAATCCTCTGTCAGTCAGCTAAACGGCGCGGTATCTGATGCAATTTCAGATTTACGAGGTAAGATTTTACATGAGATAGCTTATATTGAATCTGCAATTGACGATCCGGAGCATTACCAGTTGGAAGATTATGGTATTGTACTTTCGGGTAAATTAGATCTTATCTTAGATCGGGTAAATGAACTTTTAAAAAATGCTGAAAACAGTTCCATTTTAAAAGAAGGTATTAATACAGTGATTGTTGGAAAACCAAATTCAGGGAAATCTTCCTTATTGAATACTTTAGTTGGAAAGGAACGGGCAATTGTAACAGAGATTGCCGGAACGACGAGAGATGCAATTGAAGAACAAATTCGTTTGAATGGAATCAGCCTTAATGTTATCGACACGGCCGGAATTCGGGCCACAGAAGATAAGGTTGAAAAAATCGGAGTCAATAAAGCAAAAGAATATCTGGAAAAATCGGATTTGATTATCTATGTAATCGATGCATCTGTTTCTTTAACTTCGGATGATAAAGAAATTATAAAAATGATAAAAGACAGAAATGTTATTGTTCTTTTAAATAAATCAGATTTAACGGCAATTATTCAGGAGGAGGATCTCAAAAAATATCTGGATAAAAAAATTATATCCGTTTCCGCAAAATACCGAACTGGAATAGAGGATCTGGAACATGCCATTGAAGAGATGTTTTTTCATGGAAAAATTAAAATGAACGATGAAGTATATATTACAAATGCCAGACATAAATCATCTTTGCTTTGTGCCAGAAACAGTTTGGGTTTGGTAAAGCAGAGTATTGAAGAAGGTATGCCGGAAGATTTTTATTCGTTTGACCTGATGAACGCTTATGAAGAACTGGGTAAAATTATAGGCGAGTCTGTGGAAGATGATCTGGTAAATGAAATATTCAGTAAATTTTGTATGGGGAAATAAAATGAAAGACCGAAATGGAAAGAAGGAGTATAAATGTCTTGTATTGTGGAACATTATGATATTTGCGTAGTCGGCGCCGGACATGCAGGATGTGAGGCTGCCCTGGCTGCTTCAAGGCTTGGATTGAATACGATGCTTTTTACGATCAGTATAGACAGTATTGCCTTGATGCCCTGTAATCCAAATATCGGAGGAACTTCAAAGGGGCATCTGGTACGGGAAATTGACGCTCTTGGCGGAGAAATGGCAAAAAATATTGATAAAACCTTTCTACAGTCAAAAATGCTGAATCGGTCAAAAGGACCAGCCGTACATTCTCTGCGTGCACAGGCAGACAAAGCAGCTTATAGTACGGAAATGAGAAAAACATTACAGTCTCAGGAACGCCTTACCATCAAACAGGCGGAAGTAGCTGAGATAATGGCAGATGAGAAAAATGGAACATATGTCATTACCGGAGTTAAGACAGTTTCCGGAGGAACTTATCATGCAAAAGCAGTTATTTTATGTACGGGAACATATTTAAAGGCAAGATGTCTGACGGGAGAGATGGTAAGCCATACAGGGCCGAATGGTCTTCTGGCTGCAAACTATCTGTCCGATTCTCTGAAGTCGTATGGAGTAGAGATATTCCGCTTTAAAACCGGAACTCCGGCAAGAATTGATAAAAATTCGATTGATTTCTCAAAGATGAAAGAGCAATTTGGTGATGAAAAGGTAGTGCCATTTTCGTTTACTACAAATCCGGATGATGTTCAGATTGACCAGGTTTCCTGCTGGCTTACATATACCAATGAAAAAACGCATGAAATTATAAAAAGAAATCTGGACCGTTCTCCTCTTTTTGCGGGAATTATTGAAGGAACAGGGCCGAGGTATTGTCCATCCATTGAAGATAAAGTTGTAAAGTTTGCCGACAAAGACAGGCATCAGGTTTTTATCGAACCGGAAGGACTTTTGACAAACGAAATGTATGTAGGAGGAATGTCAAGCTCTCTTCCCGAAGATGTTCAGTATCAGATGTATCGAACCGTGCCGGGACTTGAACATGCAAAAATAGTCAGAAACGCATATGCAATCGAATATGACTGTATTAATCCAAACCAGCTTGATCCGACCCTTGAGTTTAAAAATATCAAGGGATTGTTTTGCGGCGGTCAGTTTAATGGAAGTTCCGGTTATGAGGAAGCTGCCTGCCAGGGATTAATTGCGGGAATTAATGCTTCCATGTATATCAAGGGAAAAGAGCCTTTGGTATTGGATCGTTCGGAGGCATATATTGGCGTTTTAATTGATGATCTGGTAACAAAAGAAAATAACGAACCTTACCGTATGATGACTTCAAGAGCGGAATATCGACTTATATTACGTCAGGATAATGCGGATTTACGTTTGTCAGAAAAAGGATATGAAGTTGGCTTGCTTCCAAAAGAAAGGTACGATTGGGTATTAGAGAAAAAAAAGATGATTGCTGTGGAAATGGAACGAGTTTCTAAAGTAATGATTGGCGCAAATAAAAAAGTACAGGATTTTTTACTGTCTTGTGGAAGCATCCCCTTGAACACAGGAACTTCTCTGGCAGAATTGATTCGTCGTCCGGAGCTTACTTATGAAGCGCTTCTTCCAATTGATGAAAATCGTCCTGATCTGCCGGAAGAAGTAAGGGAGCAGGTAAATATCAATATAAAATATGACGGATATATAACCAGGCAGATGAAACAGGTAGAGCAATTTAAAAAGTTGGAGAAAAAAAAGCTGTCGAAAGATATGGATTACGATGATATTTATGGATTAAGGATAGAAGCGGCGCAGAAATTAAATAAAATAAAACCTGTTTCAATCGGACAGGCGTCCAGAATATCCGGCGTTTCCCCGGCAGATATTTCAGTGATTTTGATTTATCTTGAACAGAGAAAATACAGGAAAGAAGGAAAGTAATATGGAAGATCGTTTATCGTTTCTGTCCGGAAAATTTGAAGAATATGGATTTTCATTTTCAGAACAACAAAAGCGGCAATTTTATACTTTTTATGAGTTATTGATAGAATGGAATCAGAAAATGAATCTGACAAGTATTACAGAATTTGACGAAGTCGTAAAAAAACATTTTATAGATTCACTTTTTATAAATAAAATTATTGACTTAAATTATTCTTCGAAGATTCTGGATCTTGGAACAGGAGCCGGATTTCCCGGGATACCTCTGAAAATAGCATTTCCTGAAATTAAGATTACGTTGATGGATTCTTTGAATAAAAGAATAACGTTTCTAAATGAAGTAATCAAGGAATTGAAATTAACCTCTGTTGAGACAGTTCACGCAAGAGCGGAAGATCTGGCAAATGATAAATTGTATCGGGAGAAATTTGATTTATGCGTATCCCGGGCCGTGGCAAACTTATCCACATTAAGTGAATATTGCATACCTTTTATACGGATTGGCGGGAAATTTGTCTCATATAAATCCGGAGAAGTCAAAAGCGAGGCAGAAGCGTCAAAAAAAGCCTGTTATTTGCTGGGAGGAGAATTAACTGATATTTATCGCTTTGAAATAGATGATAATAAGCGCTCATTTATTATAATAGAGAAAGTAAGATCGACGCCTGAAAAATATCCGAGAAAATCAGGAACTCCATCTAGAATTCCTTTAAAATAACTAAAGCAGCTGCAAAATGGAAAATGTATAAGATAACTTTTATATCTGGTATACAGGAATATTTTGCAGCTGCTTTAGTTTTTAGGATTCGTAAAACATGCGAAGTATTTGATATAATTTTTCCGGTTCTTCTAGCTGGGGCAGTTTATTGCAGTTGGAAAGATATGCTGTTTCAATATTTTCATCATAATTTAAATAAGAATCTATAATTGCGATAGATTGATTTATTTCCCGGCTTCCAATCAAATAAATTTCATTTTCAATTTTTTTGAGAGCAGGTATTATGTTGATGTTAGTATAGTTACCTAAAATGCTTCCGAGCAGAAACCGTCCGGCGCTGTGATTTGCATGTGCCGATTCATAGTAGTAGTTCTTTAGTTTTGCGGGAATTTCATTTTTTCTTTTATAATATTCTTTTTCAAATAAATCTGTAATTTTCTTTTCCGTCATACGAAGGTTATAAAAAAATGTGCCGATAATCGGAAGCTCTAATATTTTCTTAATAAAATTATTTTGTTTGTTTGGATTTAATTGCAGTGACTCAAGAGAAGGAGGACTGATGAAAAAAAGTTTATTTAAAATCCCTTCTTCCATATTTGCCGTCATTAAAGTAAAGGAACAGGAATTTCCAGTTGCGATTACATCTGTTTTTTGCTCGATAATTTTCTTTATAAAATCAGTGATCAATTGTACATACATATAATTGGTATAGGTAAAATTGGGTTTGTCTGATCTTCCGCATCCCAAAAGATCAATTGCATATACAGTATGATTTTTTTCAAGTTTTTTTATCATATAATTCCATTCGATGGAAGAGCTTGCAGGATACAGATCATGGATAAGAAGAATTGGAGAGCCTTCTCCGCTTTTTGTATAAAAGATATTCCCATATTTCCATTCAAAGAAATGACCTGTATGTTCAGATAAAAGGTTTTTGATCATTGAAGTTGTATCTATAATTTTATTTATTCCATAAATACATCCGGCTGCCAGACCGGTCAGAAGAAAGAAATGTCTGATATTTTTTCTTGTGTTTTTCATGTGAGGCCTCCTTGAAAATTAATAACTTTATATTTATTATAGACCAAAATTCTTATATATACAATTAAAAATATATAGTTTCTTTTTTTGTAAAAGTGGAGTAGAATAAAAAAAAGTATTGTTGTCAACAGTATAGAATATATGTTCTAAGGGGCGCTTATGATTATAAAATTTTTAAACGAACTAAAGTCTGATTCTTTAGAAAAAAAGTATGAATTAGAGTCAAGAATAAAATCTTTAAAAACAAAGATAAATGAAAATAAAATATTTATACAAAGATTAAAGTCGGAAGCAGAGCAAAATTTTAATGCATTTTCACCCAGAAAACAAAATGTAAATCTGAAAAAAAGTATAGAAGAGCGGGAGATTGTAAATGAATCTTTGCTGGAAGAATATCATCAATTAGATGACGAACTCAATAATTTGAATTCCAAATTAGAAGAGTTGGATCAAATACTAATTTTTACAAAAAAGGAATCTCTTCAATTAAAACAGTTAAATCAGATCAAGGATGGATTACATATAAAATTACATAATATAATTTATAAATTAGAGTTTTGTTCTAAAATAGTGTTACAGGATGCTTCCAGATGTAGATTGGAGCTATTGGATGCAATTCAATTACTGAATGAACTAATGAAAGAGTTATCGTCTGAAAATGATGAAACGCATTAGAATAAGGGGGGTTCTGATTGCCGAAAATAAAGCTTATCATTGCAGATAATCATATTATTTTTAGAGAAGGATTAGTAAAGCTATTCGAGTCAGAAAATGATTTTGATATTATTTCAAATGCAAATAATGCAAAAGAGTGTTTCGATGTTTTATGCAATGACTGTCCGGATTTATTGATTCTGGATCTTAATTTACCCCATCATGATTCAATAGAAATTATAAGAAAATTAAATGAAGCTCCTTTGCGATTGATTAAGATTTTAGTTTTGACTGGATTTTATGATAGAAGTTATTTTTCAGAAGTTGTTTCACTTGGTATTGATGGTTATCTCTTAAAAAAATCAGATTTTGCTGAATTAAAAAAGGCTATTATTTCTATTATGAATGGTGATACTTATATTACATCTGACTGGGTAGAGGATACGACTGATGTTGGAAGTTATCGAAAATATGATATAGATAAAATAAATCAGCTCACACATAGAGAATTGGATGTATTGAAAAATCTTTCTTTGGGTATGTATAACAAGGAAATAGCAATACGATTGGATATAAGTGAACGAACAGTAAAAAATCATATATCCAGTATATTTAAGAAAATTGGAGTATCTGACAGGACACAGGCAGCCGTATTTTCTATTCGAAATAATTTGGTTAATATTTATAAGATTTAGAAATCTTTGCTGTAGATAAATTATAGACAAATGAAATACGAAAATGTTTCACGTGAAACATTTGAAAACAAGTTCAGCATATACGCTAAAAGCATTATAAAAAAAGATATATTCTCATTCTATTTACCTATAGAAAAGATAATTGAGAAGTGCTATAATCCTAGTAAGTATAAGAAAGGAAGAAAGGATTATAAAGATGGTAAGAATTATAGCAGTGGCTAATCAAAAAGGTGGTGTTGGTAAAACAACAACAGCAATCAATTTATCTTCATGTTTAGCTGAAAATAATAAAAAAGTTTTAACGATTGATACAGATCCACAGGGAAATACGACAAGCGGATTAGGCGTAGAAAAAGAAGAGATTGAAAATACAGTCTATGATCTGATGATCGATCAATGTACGATCAAAGAATGTATTGTAAAAACAGAAATAGAAAACTTAGACCTAATTCCTTCAAATGTAAATTTGGCAGGCGCTGAAATAGAATTGCTTGGTATCAATAATAAAGAATATATTTTGAAAAATGCAGTAGATTATATCAAAGATGACTATGATTTTATCATAATAGATTGTCCTCCATCGTTAAGTATGCTTACGGTAAATGCTATGACGACAGCAAATACTGTTTTGGTTCCAATACAATGTGAATATTATGCGTTGGAAGGATTGAGCCAGCTGATACATACGATTAATTTAGTGCAGGAGAGATTAAATCCTGACCTTGAAATGGAAGGCGTTGTATTTACAATGTATGATGCAAGAACAAATTTGTCATTACAGGTCGTTGAAAATGTAAAAAATAATTTAAATACCACCATCTATAAGACAATTATTCCAAGAAGCGTAAGGCTTGCGGAAGCTCCCAGCCACGGTTTACCAATTAATAAATATGATTCAAGATCTACCGGGGCAGAGAGTTATCGCATGTTGGCAAAAGAAGTGATAAACAGAAAGGATTTATAATATGGCCGTAAGAAAAAATGGATTAGGAAAAGGTCTGGGAAAAGGACTTGATTCAATGATTCCTGAGAAAATAAAATCAACAGACCCCGTTATGATAGATATTCAAAAAGTGGAACCAAACCGTGAACAGCCAAGAAAAAGCTTTGATGAAGATTCTTTATTAGAATTGGCTGACTCTATCAAACAATTTGGAATTTTACAGCCTCTTTTGGTACAAGATAAAAAAGAATATTATGAAATTATTGCCGGGGAGCGCCGTTGGCGCGCTGCAAAATTGGCAAAGCTGAGCGAAGTTCCGGTTATCATCAAAGAACTTACAGATCAGGAAATTGTAGAAATATCTTTGATTGAAAATATACAGAGAGAGAATTTAAATCCAATTGAAGAAGCAATTGCATATAAACGATTACTGGAGGAATTTAATTTAAAACAGGACGAAGTGGCTGAAAGAGTGTCCAAAAGCAGAACAGCAGTTACAAATTCCATGCGTTTATTGAAACTGTCAGATCAGGTGCAACAAATGGTAATTGACGATATGCTGACAACAGGTCATGCAAGAGCATTGCTTAGCATAGAAGATAAGGACAAGCAATATTCAGCCGCACAGAAAATATTTGATGAAAAGCTAAGTGTCCGGGAAACGGAGAAGCTCGTGAAGAAGCTGCAAAATGACAAGCCGGCAAAACCTGTAAAAGAAGAGCCGATAGATCCAAAGCTGGATATTATTTATCAGGATTTGGAAGAAAAAATGAAAAACATATTTGGTACAAAAGTTGCAATTCATAAAAAGACTTCTAAAAAGGGAACAATAGAGATTGAATATTATTCTCCGGAAGAACTTGATCGTATTATAGAGCTTTTTCAGACAATAAAAAATATATAATAAAGAAAAGGATGGAAAAATGATAAAATATTATTTGGGATTTGATTCAGATTATTTATTATTAGGCGTATTAGGTTTTGCGATTTTATTGTTGATTTTTATATTAATAAATATGATACAAATGCATAAATTAAAAAAGAAATATAAAATGTTTATGGATGGCAAGAATGCCAAAACTTTAGAAGAATCAATCATGAATCGAATGGATCAAATTGACTATTTGATCTCTTCAAACAAAAAAAATGAAGATGATATTGAGTCCATTCATAAAAATTTGAAAGGAACTTTTCAAAAGGTTGGACTTGTTAAATATGATGCCTTTCAGGAGATGGGTGGAAAATTAAGTTTTTCTTTGGCGTTGTTAAATCAGATCAATGACGGATTTATTATCAATGCAATGCACAGCAGAGAAGGATGTTATACTTATATTAAAGAAATTATTGACGGTAATTCGATTATCGCTCTGGCAGAAGAAGAGAAGGAAGCATTGGAAATGGCAATGAATTATAATTTAAAAAATTGATAAAACATATGTTTGCCCTGCATCAAAAAGAAAGGAATAATATGCATAGTTTTTTAAAAGCAATTGGATTTGATCAGATGGATAGCTCAAAGCTTAGAAAAATTTTAAATCTGGTAGTAGATGAGCCAAACTATATGAACTCTGCAAAAGATTCAAATGGAAATGAATTTATAGAGATTTCAAAGGATTTTGGAAAATCTATCGGTATCACAATATGTGGAAGTTATTCTGAAGATGGTAAATTCGAAACAGATTATTATTATCCGTATTTTCAGGGTTCCAAAATAACAAGTGAAGAATATATAGATATTGAAAAACGTTCCGATAAAGAATCATATGCGGCTGTATGTGATGAAATAAAAGTAGGCGTAACTTTGATTTTCCATTTACAAAATACAGCGGAATATTTAAAAAACAAATCAATCTGGGAAAAGAAGCACAAACCAAAGATGTATGCAAATATCTCGGCTCTTTCTCTGGACGCTAAAATTTTATTTCCAATTAATAAAAGTAAGAAGCAGATTCAGAAAAACGAAGAAATAACACAAAACCGCAACCACCTTCTTGCCGCAGCGAGAGAGGGAGACGAAGATGCGATTGAAAGCCTCACTTTAGAAGATATTGATATGTACTCCATGCTCTCAAGAAGAATTGTCAATGAGGATATTTTGAGTATTGTAGATTCGTATTTTATGCCTTATGGAATTGAAAGTGATCAATATTCTGTTCTTGGAGAGATTTTGAATGTATGTTATACTGAAAATGAATTTACAGGTCATAAAATTTGTATTATGACTGTAGATACCAATAATTTAATATATGATATTTGTGTAAATGAAAAAGACTTATTGGGTGAACCGCTGATTGGAAGAAGGTTCAAGGGTACAATTTGGCTGCAGGGTTCTGTAAAAATGAAAAATTGATTGATTTTTTTGTTTTAGAGTGATAGAATATATGAGTATTGATTTGTCGCTATAGCTCAGTTGGATAGAGCGACCGCCTCCTAAGCGGTAGGCCGGAGGTTCAAATCCTCTTAGCGACGTGAAAACTCCGCCGAAAACATTGATTCTTCAACGTTTTCGGCGTTTTAAAATTATCTGCTTAAAAAAGTACAAATAATAAATATTTCATTAAGATATGATGAATCCTGTTGAGTATCCACACATAATCTTGTTATACTTTTATAAGTAGTTGGATTGGAGAAAAACATGAGTAAAATAATAAAAAAATACAGTATCATACCACTTATTTTTGCAGTTTCATTCAATATGGCAGTTTATTTCGGATCGAGAATAATTGCAGGAAACTGGCATCATTATAATATTGAAAGTTCACTCGATCGTCTAATCCCAATTTGGGCGCCTTCCGTAATCATATATCTGGGCTGTTATCTTTTTTGGGCTGCTAATTATATCATAATTGCGCAGCAGGAGAAAGATACGGTATGTCAGTTTTTTTCAGCAGACTTTTTATCAAGAATCGTCTGTTTGATTTTCTATTTAGTCGTTCCAACTACAAATGTAAGGCCAAACGTAGATCCTTCCGGATTTTGGAACCAGCTTTTGTTGTATCTTTATTCTATAGACGCGGCAGATAATCTGTTTCCTTCAATTCACTGTCTGGTAAGTTGGTTTTGTTATATTGGGATTCGCGGAAATCAAAAAATCCCAAAATGGTATCGGGGATTATCGTGTATTATGGCTCTCCTTGTTTGCGCTTCCACGCTATTAACCAAACAGCATGTAATTATAGATGTGATTGGTGGAATATTACTTGCGGAATTTTGTATATGGTTTTCAAAAAAAACATCTATATGGAAAGTGTATCAAAACATACTGAATTATTTAAACAAGAAAATTTTTTCTATAGAAGGGGAATAGGAAATGCAGGTAAAAAAGAAAGTAGTGTACAACAGCCTTTTTCTTTTAATTGTTTTTTTATTGACAATCTATGGTGTATTTCACGGACAGGATTTAAATCAAATGTTTGAAGCGATCAAGAATGTGAATATGATATGGCTTCTTCCCGGAGTATTTCTGGTCTTGTTTTTTATTTGGGGTGAGTCAATCATTATATGGTACATGATGCGCTCTTTCGGGATAAAATTAAAGAAAAGAATATGCTTTCTGTTTTCCTCCGTAGGTTTTTTCTTTAGCTGTATTACACCTTCTGCTACCGGCGGACAGCCAATGCAGATTTATTATATGAAAAAAGAGAAAATACCCATTCCTTTTGCTACGGTTATTTTGATGATTATTACGATCACATATAAATTAGTTCTGGTAATCATAGGTTTGGGAATACCCTTATTTGCCCGCGGTTTCATGCATCAGTATCTGAATAGCATTCTTCCTGTTTTCTATCTGGGACTGGCATTAAATGTCTTCTGTGTCAGTTTTATGACGCTTTTGGTTTTTCACCCAGTTTTGGCAGAAAAAATTATCTTAAAAAGTATGGATTTATTGGAAAAGCTGCATATAATAAAACATAAGGAATCACGCACGGATAAATTTAAAACTTCCATGCAGGTATATCGGGAAACCGCGGCGTATCTGAAAAAGCATAAAATAGTGATATTTAACGTTATCATAATCACTTTTATTCAGAGATTGGCGTTATTTGCGGCAACATATACAGTATATAAAGCTTTTGGATTGTCTGGCACAGGAATATGGGATATAATATTTTTACAGGCAGTTATATCAGTATCCGTAGATATGCTTCCGCTTCCGGGAGGAATGGGAATCAGCGAAAGTCTGTTCTTAAAAATATTTTCGCCTGTTTTTCATGCCGTAACGCTTCCCGCCATGGTAATCTCCAGGGGGCTTGGCTATTACAGCCAGCTTTTGATCAGTGCGTTTTTTACAATGGCGGCACAGATTTATTATACATTAAAAGGGGAACGGTAAATGGCAGATTGCCGCATTTGCCGTAAAGATTAGGAGGGTACAAATGATAGGTTTTTGGGACTATACGGTAATTCTTACATATATCAGCTTTGCATCTGCGATTTCGGGGATATTCTGCGCAATGTCTTCTCATTTGCAATGGGCTGTTTTTTTTCTTGCATTTTCCGGGTTATGCGATATGTTCGATGGAAAAATTGCAAGAACAAAGAAAAACAGAACTGCCGATGAGAAAAGTTTTGGAATTCAGATTGATTCCTTGTGCGATATAGTTTGTTTTGGAGCGCTTCCGATTGTCATTTGTTATAAAATAGGAATGAATCATATTTATAGTATTATTATTTTAATCTTATATGGACTTGCAGGGCTGATTCGCCTGGCATACTTTAATGTAATGGAAGAAAAAAGGCAGAATGAGACGGATGATGCAAGAAAATATTACCAGGGCCTTCCTATTACTTCGATGGCTATGGCGCTTCCGATTTTATTTGTTTCATCTCCTTTGTTTCACAGTCATCAGCTGTTTATGATTACGCTGCATGCTCTGGTAGCGATTGTTGGAACTTTATTTATTACAAATTTCAAATTTCGTAAACCAACGACAATTGAGATTTTTCTGATTGTGGCAATTGTTGCTGCAGCGGTTTTAGCAATTCTGTCACTTCGTCATAGTTGGTGGAAAATTTTGCATATACGCAGATAGAAAGGAGTAGAGTATGCATCTGTCGGCAGATCGGGAAGGAAATATTACAAAAGAAAATTCCATGCAGGATCGTTTTCTGGAAATGATGTATCAAAGCGCCATTGGGAGGATACTTCTAAGGCCCCTGGTTACGCCCGCGTTTTCTAAAATCGCAGGATGGCTTTTAGATTCAAGGGCATCCAGAATATTTGTGTATCCATTTATCAAAAAGCATTCCATTAATTTAAAAGAATATGAACAGAAGAAATATAAATCATACAATGATTTTTTTACCAGAAAAATGCTCCTGGGGGCCAGAAGGATTGACAGAAGGGATGAGGCGTTTATAAGTCCTTGCGACAGCAGGGTAAGCGTTTATAAAATAAATCCTAAAAGTGTGTTTCATATAAAAAATACAAGATATACAACAGCAAGCCTTTTGAGAAGCAAAAGGCTTGCGCATCTTTTCAAAGAAGGGTATATATGGATTTTCAGACTGCAAGTGAATGATTATCATCATTATATTCACATAGATAAGGGAAGAGTGTCTAAAAGTTTCAAAATTCCGGGTGTATTTCATACCGTTAATCCGATTGCTAATGATCATTATCCGATTTACAAAGAAAATACAAGAGAATATTCAATTATTCAATCAGATCATTTTGGAACTATGATTCAAATGGAAGTGGGAGCTCTTCTGGTAGGAAAAATTCAAAACCGCGTCTGCGGTGAATTGATTTACAAAGGACAGGAAAAAGGACAGTTTGCGTTTGGAGGGTCTACCGTAATTTTAATGACGCAAAAAGGCAAAGTAAGGCCAGATCATGATATATTGAAAAATTCAGAAAAAGGAATTGAAACAATCGTAAAATTAGGCGAGCATGTGGGAAGAAAAGAAGAATAATCGCTTTGATTCCATATTTACGAATCCTGCAAAGAATAGTATAATAAAATAATTGATTACGCAGCAAGGGAGAAAAAGATGAATACAATTCTGAAAATGAATGAACTGAACCAGTTACAAAAAGGCGCCCTGTTATTCAAACAAAAGGAACCTGTTGATTGTATGGGAATCCTTATTCAGGGAAAGATTCGCTTTTGGAATCAGGGAATATGCAGGATTATTGAAAAAGGCTCTGTAATCTCAGTGGCAGATTTGTTTTTTCAGGAATATTTGGGTAACTATGTGGTAGAAGAAAATGCGATCTTTTATGCATTTCCGATATGTTCTAAGGATCTTTTAAAATCCTTTCTAAACAGTAATGCGGACTATCGTGGAATTATTGTTCATTCGATGGCAATGGAGCTTTATAAATGCCTGAAAGAAGAAGAGCGGCTTCTTGAATTTGCTTCCAATATGTATGAAAAATACAAAACAAATGAGCAGTCAGATTCGCCGGAAAGCATGTTTCAGATCAAATGTCCGAAAGATAAGCTTGCAAATTATTTTGAATATGTTCAGGTTCCATTGGAATTACACAAAAAATTCTTTTATAACAGTAAAACGATGGCCTATTATCAGGCTGGTGAAATTTCAGAAATGATTCATGAAGTTTTAAATTTGTCGCGGGATATTTTGCAGTATTTAGATAAATTGTACTGGAATGAAACCGGAGATCATTTTTATGAAGAAGAATCTGTTTGTGATCTGCCATTTTTAGAAAATTTATTCTCTGAAATTTCCAATAAGCAGACAGATCCGGTTGAAGACGAAGAAGAAGAGAAAATGATACAGGATCCAGTAGCTGAATTAAAAAATTCTCTCTGCCAGATTTTAAAATATTCCGGGATCAAAGAGAGTGAAAAGAAAAATATTACAACGGATATTGAAACGTTCGTAAACGCCAAAGACCGACTGGCAACTACAGATGATATTCGAAGACTGAAAAAACAGATTACGGAACATTTCTTTGTTCTATATGAAGCAGTTGTTTTTAAGTGGTTTGAAAATAAAAATGTTCCTCTGGCAGTGAAATTGTTTTTGGACTATGGGTACATAGACGAGCGTTTATTGGATGAGAGCCAGATTTTATATCTGTACGAAATGTCCAGAATCAAAAATGACAATCTTCCATGCAGAATTTATACAATGCCGGAGTGGTTAAAAGAAATTTATCAGGGAAGAAAAGAACCTTCCAGAAATTCCTTTGAACAGGATTACAGAGACTGGTTAAGGGAAGAGAAACGTACCGGTAAGATAAATGAAAATCAGGAAAAAGAGCTTTTGGAAGACAATCCGAAAAAAGTAAAATTCGAAATAAACAACATGTTTGTCAGCAATAACAAAATTGTCAATGGCAAATTATCCACTTACGTTCCCATTCTGTATAAAGATGAAATTTACGGACATATTGAGAGGCTTTTTGTTACAAAAGAATGTTTGTGCAATGCCATTGTAGAATTGGAGAAAAAAGATTTTACAATTTTCCAACGGGAAGTGCTCTATTCGAATCAGGATCTTAAAATTGAAAAAGAATACGTATTGAAGCATGTTTATCCGGATGTGATTTTCTGTCCCGTATACGGAACGGCTTCTTCCATGTGGCAGGAAATTACCGGAAAGAAGCGGGATACGCCGGGTAGATTTATATTCCCTACCATTTCGGAAATTGAAATAGAAAAATTAGTTACAAAAGCGTTTGGAAGATTCCATTGGGAATATTGCAGGTGTGAACAGGGAGCGGCCTGGAACAATATACAATATAAATCTCTGACTTCAGAATATATGGATTATATCCAATATTATCGGAAAAATCGTGATTTAACCGAAGAAAAAAGGGAAAAGATCAAAGCGCAGATTTTAAAAGCCA
This sequence comes from uncultured Lachnospiraceae bacterium, assembly GCA_910586725.1. GTDB lineage: Bacteria > Bacillota > Clostridia > Lachnospirales > Lachnospiraceae > Roseburia_B. Next base: position 35,020 of record CAJUJL010000015.1, read on the forward strand.
GAAATAACAGCAGAGAAGTATTCCTGATTGATTATGAACTTTGGATTTATTATGAATCGAAAGCCGCGATGAAATTAAATAAAATCGCCAGATCTATTTTAGCTACATATTGTCCTTTTAATAAAGAAATCCGGGAAAATCTCAAAACAAATGCCGCTTTTGCAGATGCGCTTACAATTCATCAAAAGATCTTTGGGGAAAAGAAACGAGAGTGGGAAATGCGGATTAAACGCAGAGAAAATAAAAGTCTTGAAGTACCGGAAGAATTTTATAATACTTATAATTATTATGCCAATAATTAGAGTTTTAAAATGCAGCATTTTATGATAAAATAAGACAAATACAGGAAAATAAACAGAGGATGGTGTATATGAAGGAGGAAAAAAAGCAGACGCAGGAAAACAAACCGGACAGAACGAGACTGAAAATGACAATGGCTATTTTAACGTTGACTGCATTATTCATTGTTGAATTGTACCTGATGATCAATTATTCCGAATTATATCTTTTACTGGGAATCATAGGACTGGCAATGTTGTGTATTGTCTATGTGTTGATTGATTTTTCTTTTAAACTTCAAAACAAAGGAGAAATTGAGCGCAGCAGCGAGTACGAAAATCTTTATAAAGCTCAGAAAGTATCTTATGTTTCCATGAAACAAAGTTTTTTGGATGTGGAAAGAACGTTGGATCGGATCAGAGAGAATTCTGAAGTCCCTACGGAAGAGTTGATTCAGGCCCAAAAGGCAGTCGGCAAGGTGACAATTCAAAGAAATAAGGAGAATGCGCGTGCCATTATAAATTCAAATCAGGATCTGCTCAATCAGGTGGGGGTTTTTGATCAGAAAATTCAGGAACTGGTTCAAATGCTTGACAAACCGGACAATGAAATGGAGATAATCTCCAATCAACAGAAAATGATTGAAACTTTAGAAGGACTTTCGGCTTCCGTAAAAGAAGAAATTTCTGCGTTATCGTCGGATTTGGATGCGAAGATGGTTCATGTTAAAGATGAGATTATGCAGGAACTGGAACAAAAAAGTCTACTAGTGGAACAGTCATTTGAAAAATTGGAACAAGAATCCATAAAACAGGCAGCCATAGTTCAGCCGGAAGCATTACAGGATATATCTACGGAGCCGGTTGTGACAGAAGAACAGATATTACGGGAAGAGGCGGCTGCAACAGAAGAACAGATATTACAGGAAGAGGCGGCTGCAACAGAAGAACAGATATTACAGGAAGAGGCGGCTGCAACAGAAGAACAGATATTACAGGAAGAGCCGATTGCAGCTGATGATGAAGTAAATATCAGCGAGTCGATTCCTGTAGAAAGTCAAATGTCTGCGGAAGAATCGGTTTTTTTAGAAAGTAATATAAGCATACAGGAACCGAAAGAGCCGGAAATGCCGCAATCCGAGGCAGTTGTTGAGGAAGAAATTCAGCCGGAGTTTATGGAAGTGGCGGAAGAGGCAGTTCCTACGGAAGATAATAAAAGCATAGAAGAACCAAAAGAGCCGGAAATGCCGCAATCCGAGGCAGTTGTTGAGGAAATAATTCAGCCGGAACTTATGGAAGTGGCAGAAGAGGCAGTTCCTACGGAAGATAATATAAGCATAGAAGAACCAAAAGAGCCGGAAATGCCGCAATCCGAGGCAGTTGTTGAG
>CAJUJL010000015.1:36785-58576 GCA_910586725.1 uncultured Lachnospiraceae bacterium
GAAATAATTCAGCCGGAACTTATGGAAGTGGCAGAAGAGGCAGTTCCAATAGACGACATTGTTCAAACAGAAGAAAAGTCAGAGCCAGAAAATACAATGGATACTTCTAAAAGCATGACGCCGGATGATATAGCTGCTTTGCTTAGTGAATTGAATGAAACAGTGAGTGAACCGGAACCTGTAAAGACAATAGAAACGTCCATACCGGATACATCAGATCCCGGACATGTAATGACGCCGGATGAAATTGCGGCGCTGCTGGCGAATTTGTAAAAGAGTAATTGCAGATATATAAAAGGATGTCTGGAGAAAAGACATCCTTTTATTCATTCTGAAAGAAAAATTTCTATGGTGCGGCATTTATTTCCTTACCGGATGTTTCATCCGGCGTATCATGTATAATCAATTTGCGGTATTGATTGGGGGGAATTCCAATGGCATTTTTAAATAACTTCGAAAAATGCTGGGAATCTTTCAGACCGATAATTGCGGAAATATTCGTCAGAGTCAGATCTGTATGCAGCATCAAATCAATCGCATGATTGATTCTGTAAAGATTAATATAATTTAAAATCGTTAAGTTCATATGCTGAAAAAATATTTTGCTCAAATAGCGTGCAGATATATTTAAATGCGCCGCTATTTCCGGAATTAATATTTTCTTTGAAAAATTTTCATGTATATAAGACAGAGCGTATGAAACATATCGGATATGTTCGGGCGTTTGGGCGCCAATATCGGTAATTAATGATAAATCCGGATGCGTCAGCTTTATAATATGCAGCATCAATTCTACCAGATGAATATTCGACAGAGCAATGGAAAGAATGCCTTCTTCTTCTGTTTCCTCAATAATGCTGGTTACAAGAGAAGAAATTTTTTTATTTGCGGACAGATGATAGTAATGCTCACATGGCATAGTCAAGGCAGATATTAAATTTAAGTTATAATGTTCATTTTGATTTAAAATCCACTGTGAAAACGGAGCCGGATCAAAGTGAATATGGCGAAAAGAGCAGGTGTTTGGCGACTCCATATACAAAGAGTGTACGGTATTTTGAAAAATAATAATAAAATCATTTTTTTGAAACGTACATTTTGTATTGTTGATATTCATGGAACACTGACCCGAATCAATCAAATATATTTCTATGGATTTATGAATGTGTTTTGCAAAATTATAAGGAAACTCTCTCATTTGTCTGGTTGCGCTGATAATTGTCTGCATACTAAGGGGAATTTCATTTTTTACTATGATTGAATTTTGCGGCAAATGATGTTTTTCCGTCAAAGTCATCACCTCGAATTAGTTCCGAATTATACAAAAAAAGCAATAAAGAGGACGCTTTTAAACAAGTATATAAATCAAAGAAATGATATAATAAAAATGGAGTAAAGTCAAATATATTGTATAAAATTAATAGGAGTTGTGCAAGTGAAGAGAAAAATTTGTATAATTATAACAATTACGGTACTGATAATTTTTGCAGTTTTTATGTTTCTTTTTTTCAAAAGTTCATTTTCTCTGTCAATAAATGGAAGCAAAATTGACAAAGACGAGTTCCTCAATGCGGCATCGCTGAAAAAATACGAGGCTGCCAGTTATTTTTCTGAAAAATCAGGCGTAAATGTGGATTCTAACTTCTGGGAACGGGAAATTGACGGCGAGCTTCCATATCAGAAATTGGCGGATCTGGCAATAGAACAAATAAAATATTTTCATGCGGTATATGGCCTGGCAGAAGAAAAAGGGTATATAGAAGATAGCAGTTATCAGGATTTTTTAGAGCGTTTTGAACTGGAAAATAAGACGAGAAAAGAAAAGATAGAGAAAGGAGAAGTCGTTTACGGTCTGTCTGAATATTCACAGGAACTGTATATGGAATATGAGATGGATACGATTCAGAAGAGTTATTGCGGAGATCTTGAAAATGAAGGCATGGAGGTAACAGATGAGGACAGGAAGCAGTATTATGAGAAAAATATAGCTTATTACAAACAGGACGACGACAGGATTCTGGATTACGTGAAAATATCCTACTATGACGAAGGAATGGATGAAAGCAAAATAGATGAGCTGCGTAGTACTTTGACGTCCATCTATAAGAAAATGGATAAAGACCATTCTCTTGCAAGCCTGGCAAAAGAAGAAGAAAGTATTGCGCCATTTCTGGAGCATGCCGACGTAACAGCAGAAGAACTGACGATTTATTCCAGAACGATCAGTGATGTTTTGGAATTTGCATGGGATTTGAAATCAGGGGAGTCTACAGCTGTTTTGGACGAAAACCAATGTCTTTATCTGATCGAATGCACGGAAAGAAAAGAAAATGGCAATGTTTCGTTAGATGGAGTAAAAGATAATATCAATAAAACACTGCGTGAAGAACGATATGACGCAATTATCGAAAAACGTATAGAAGAAACATTGGTGGAAGGCGATATGGAACCCATTTATTCATTTATGAAAAAACATATAAATGATTAAATTCTGAAAGGAGAAAGAATGAAAAAAAGAGTACTTGCACTATTATGTGCGCTATTAGTGACAGCAACAGGGCAATTTTTCCTGCCTTCATTTGAAACATTTGCTGCTGACGGAACAACTTATTATATCAGCAGTCAAAATGGCAATAATGCAAAATCAGGAAAATCAGAGTCGGAGGCATGGGAAACGCTTGATAAATTAAAAGGCGTAAAACTAAATCCGGGAGATCAGATTCTTTTAGAAAAAGGATCCCAGTTTCAGGGATACATTCATCTGAAGGACGTACATGGCACAGAAAGCGCTCCAATTAAAATTGGAAGTTACGGAACTTCGAAAAGGCGTCCGGCAATCCATGCTAACGGACAGGGAATCTGGTATCAGTCTTACGAAGGAAATATGGACAATTCAAAGCACAGATCCAAAGGATACGTATCTTCTGCAATTTTACTTTATGATGTGGATTTTGTAGAAATTAGCGGTCTGGAAATCACAAACAAATCAAATGACTTCGATTTTTTTGACGGCGCCGTTACCAGCGCGTCAAAAATAGACGACAGAATGGACCGTACCGGCGTTTCCGGCATTGCAAAAGACGGCGGAACAATGGAACATATCTATTTGAATGACTTATATATTCATGATGTAGATGGAAACATAGAAGATAAGCACATGAATAACGGTGGGATTCAGATGAATGTTCTGCCTCCCGCAGATGAAGCTGCTACCAAAGTCGCAAGGTATGATGATGTGAAAATCACAAACTGCCATGTAAAAGACGTATCACGCGCGGGTATCTGCGTCGGCTATACGTATCAGGGATCAAAATTCAACGGACGCGAAATCACAGATGAAACGGCAAAAACGTATGGGCACACGAATCTGCTTTTTGAGGGAAATTATGTGCAGAATTCAGGAAACGACGGGATTGTGGCAATGTATGCATATCGTCCCCTGATACAGAGGAACGTCTGTGATGGAGCGGGCGCGGATTTGGACGGAACATATGATATAACGTCATGTTATCCGGGAACAAATGACACGATATTTTTACAGCCGTTTTGTGCCGCAATCTGGCCGTGGAAATGCAAGGACGCTGTTTTTCAGTACAATGAAGTGTTTGACACGGTAGATAATCAGGATGGACAGCCGTGGGATGTGGATTATTCCGACGGGACCATTTATCAGTATAATTACAGCCATAATAACGGCGGCGGATGCATTATGATTTGTGGCGTGGAAGCTTATCGGGGCGTATTCCGTTACAACATCAGCCAGAATGACCTGAAAGGGTTGATTGCACTGGCAGACAGCAATCCAAAAGCGGATATTTATAACAATGTATTTTATATCGGCAAGGACTTAGGAACTACGCTGTTTGTAGGCAAAAGCAATTATAACGGAGCGGCTGCGCTGAAAAATAATATATTCTATAATGTAAGTACAAATAAAAGCGTCGATGAGATAATTGTTAAAGCAGGCCGTTCTTTTACAAACAATATTTTCTATGGTTATGAAGGAATCAGCCTTCCGCAGGGCTCAATTACGGATGATCCGAAATTTGTGTCTCCCGGTAAAGCGCCGGTAAGTTCTTTGCAGGGATCCTTACATGAAAGAGACGTATTTGACGGATATAAGCTTTCAGCGGATTCGCCGGCGATTAACGCGGGAACGTTAGCGGGCGGCGGCGCAAAATACGATTTCTTTGGCAATCAGGTAGGCGCGCAGCCGGATATTGGCGTTTATGAATCCGATACGCCCGAGACAGAACTTTTGCTTGGCGGCGATTCAATCACGATTGAAGACGGCAAAGTCAAAAATCTCCCCAGGGAGATTACGGTCAATGAGCTCAAAGAAAAGCTCATTTATGCATCAGACGTAACGATTGGCTTTTTCAACAATGGAACGGAAATGGATGATGAAGATCCTGTAAATTCCAATACGGTAATTAAAATATCCAGAGGTTTGGAGACGGTAGAATATACGGTAGAAGGCGAGAAAAAGGTTACATATCAGGATTATGCGCAGAACAGTATGACGGTGACGGCAGGTAGTGAAGAAGACGGCACTTCCCAGTGGGCCGTAGCGGAGAAGCCATGGAGCATTACGCCGGCTGCAAACGTTCTGGATGGAAAGACAGGAACAATCTGGAATACAAGATGGGATGATGCAACGCAGGACGATGTATGGCTTCAGTTGGATTTAAAAAGCGCAAAACCTGTGGCAAGACTGACTTATATTCCGCGTCAGACAAATACTACCGGAATTATAACAAAATACAAAATAGAAACGAGTTTAGACGGCAAAACATGGACAACAGTGAAAACAGGGGACTGGAATGCTGACTCGGCTGCAAAATATGCGGAATTTGAATCTGTAAACGCAAGGTATGTGAAGTTGACAGGCATAGAGTCAGTACCGGATAAGAATACGCCTATGGGAAGCGCAGCCGAAATCCATATTGGTTATTTAGCAGAGTCAACGGGTAATTGAGGGAGGAGGAACCGGAAATGAAAAAGAAGATTATTACAGCAATCACGGCATTTGCAGTATTTTGCTCCTCAATTATTGCGGGAACAGGAATGAATGCACAAGAAGCCAAAGCAAGTGAAACAGGTACCGTTTATTATGTCAGTACGCTTCATGGAAGGAACAGCAACGACGGAAAAAGCGAAAAAACGCCGTTCTACAGCTTACAGAAGATTAACGAGCTGGAATTAAAGCCCGGTGACAAAGTTCTTTTGGAATGTGGTTCTGTTTTTACAGATGGTTATCTGCATTTATATGAACAAAGCGGAAGCAAAACGGCGCCGATTGTAATTGACAAATACGGAGAAGGCAGTCTTCCGGTTATTGATACGAACGGCCAGGGCATATGGTTCCAAAATTACGGAAACAGATTGGATGCCGCATCTCATAAAAAATACGGCTATGTGTCGTCTTCCATATTATTGTACGATACGGAATATATTGAAATCAACAATCTGGAAATTGTCAATGATGCCGTTGACATTGAAGCGGTCTATAATGAAGCGCATGTTATGAACCGTACCGGTGTTGCGGCAGTGGCGCAGAATAAAGGGACAATCGACCATATTTATCTGAATGGGTTAAATATCCATGATGTATACGGCAATGTTTATGACAAACATATGAATAACGGAGGAATTTATTTTACCGTATTCCTTCCACAGGACGCCGTAGAGGAAAATGGTGAATTTGTATCAGAAACAGGCATTTCCCGTTTTGACGACGTATTGATTGAAAATTGCAGCGTCCGTAAAACGAATCGATGGGGAATTGCCGTAGGTTATACGGCATACTGGAATAAATTTCCGGACAGCAAAAGCGATATATCAGATGAGGACATTAAGACATACGGCTCTACCAATGTAGTTATTCGCAATAATTATGTAAAAGAAGCCGGCGGAGATGCAATTACGACAATGTACTGCGACAGGCCATTGATTGAGTACAACGTTGCGGACGGTGTTGCGGCGCAGATTAATACGACGGATTATGTTAATGTAGACGGCCGTGGGGGCCGGGTGGCCGCGGGGATCTGGCCATGGAAGTGCAAAGACGCCATATTCCAGTATAACGAAGCGTTTGATACCCAAAACGGCGATACGGGAAATGACGATGCGCAGGCATGGGACGCAGATTCCGGAGACGGGACGGTATATCAGTATAATTACAGCCACAACAACACCGGAGGATGCGTGATGTTTTGTCTGGGGCGTGCATACCAGAATACGTTCCGCTACAATATCAGCCAGAATGATTTAAAAGGAGCAATGGATATTGCTGGAAATCCGGATGCGCATGTGTACAACAATACATTCTATATGAAAGAGGGCGTTCCGTTTATACGCCAGAGAACGAACGGCGGAAATATGGTGGCGGAAAATAACATTATTTATTATGCCGGGGATACGCCGATGCAGGATACCTGGACCAAAAAAGGAAAAGTAGGCATTACATACAGTAACAATTTGTATTACAACTATACCGATACGCCCGCAAGCGATGCAAATCCTGTTGTTGTAACCAAGGGAGAAACGGTTATGCAGGATCCCGGAAATGCACCGGCCGCTACAAAAGGATTTATCAATTATCACGAAAATCCGAATGAAAGAAGCATGTTTGACGGTTATAAGCTGACGAAGAATTCTCCCGCAATCGGAGCCGGGAAGATCATTACCGATAATAACGGTAAGGCATTGTGTGAAACCGACTTCTTTGGAAACAAAATATCGTCGGAAGAAACGCCGGACATTGGAGCGCATAAATATCAGGAAAATGAAAAAGAACTGATTCCTCAAAAGCCACGGAAAACGGAAACCGGAAAGATCACGCCAAATTCCGTTACCATCAGCTGGCCCGCTGTTTCAGATCCTGTCGGGATCAAGGGATATAAGATCGTGTCAGGCAGCCAGGTTTTGATGAAAATTGAAAATCTTGATGACGTCATGGATCCGGATACAAATATAGTTACCGTTCAGTTAAAAAATCTGGAACCGGGCAAAACATATCATTTGTCTGTTGTGGCATATGACGTCAACAATATGGAATCCAAACCTGCGAATTTTACATTTACAACTGCGGCAGCTCCTCCCAAAGAAGATGAAGAAACGAATGAAGATGTAAATAACGTTCAAAAGATTCCTTCCGTAACTTTAGATAAGACGAGTCTGACTTTATATACAAAAAAGGTGACTTCGGCAGTATTAAAAGCAGAATCGGTTCATATTTCCGGAGTTATCAGCTGGAGTTCTTCCAATCCGAAGGTCGCGACTGTCCTGAATGGAAAAGTTACGGCAAAAAAAGCGGGAACTACGGTCATTACGGCTGAAATTGGCGGTTATAAAGCAACTTGTAACGTAACGGTGAAAAAGCCGTCTTTGAAGGTAAAAAAATCTGTAACTCTGAAAAAAGGCAAAAAATATACTTTGAAAACTACGGCTGAACCAAAAAACAAAATTACCTATAAAATAAAGGGTAAAAAAGTGATAAAAGTAAGTAAAAAAGGAGTGATAAAAGGGTTAAAGAAAGGAAATTGCAAACTTATTGTAAGTTGCAATGGAATAAAAAAGACCGTAAAGGTAAAAGTAAAATGATTCATACGGTGTTAATTATGAAAGGAGAATGAAATGAAGAAAAGAGTGTTAGCATTGTTATGTGCACTGATAACAGCAGGCACAAGTTTCAATTATCTTCCGGCTCTTGAAGTAAAAGCTGCGGATACAACAGGCAAAACATATTATATCAGCAGCTTAAACGGGAACAATTCAAGGTCCGGAACATCAGAGAAAGAAGCATGGGAAACACTGGATATGCTTTATGATCTGAAATTAAATCCAGGAGATCAGGTTTTGCTGGAAAAGGGATCGCAGTTTAACGATTCTTATATACATCTTGTGGATGTCCATGGAACAAAAGACGCCCCAATTAAAATCGGAAGTTATGGATCAGGAGAGAAGCCGGCGATCCATGCCAACGGACAGGGGATATGGTATCAGGATTACGGAAGAAACCTGGATAATAACAATCACAAAAAAAATGGATATGTTTCTTCCACCATACTTCTTTATGATGTGGATTTTGTAGAAATCAGTGATTTGGAAATCACAAACATTTCAGATGATTTTGAATTTTTTAAAGGCGCGGCTCAAACTGTGGAGGAGCAGGGTTCGGAACGTATGGACCGTACCGGTGTAGCGGGTATTGCCAAAGACCATGGAACAATGGATCATGTTTATCTGGATAATCTTTATATTCATGACGTAGACGGAAACATCGGCGATAAGCATATGGACAACGGCGGAATCCAGATGAACGTTATGCAGCCGGATAATGAAGAAAAAACCGGAATTGCAAGGTACAATGATATTAAGATCACAAATTGCTATGTAAGGGATGTATCCAGAGCTGGTGTGTGCGTTGGTTATACATATCAATGGAGTAAATTTAACGGTTCCGCTATTTCGGATGAGACAGCCAAAAAGTACGGTCATACAAACTTGCTTTTTGAAAATAATTATCTGAAAGATATTGGCAATGACGGAATGGTGGCAATGTATGCATACCGGCCGTTGGTGCAGAACAATGTATTGGACAGAGCCGGCGCCGACATGGACGTGAATAATGGCGGTTATGCCAGCTATTATGGTTATGTATGTGCAGGAATCTGGCCCTGGAAATGCAAAGATGGAATATTCCAGTATAACGAAGCATTTGATATGGTAGATAATCAGGACGGAATGCCTTGGGACATTGATTATTCTGACGGAACAATTTATCAGTATAACTACAGTCATAACAATGGCGGAGGATGCATCATGTTCTGCGGCGGCGAGGCATACCAGGGGACTTTCCGTTATAATATCAGCCAAAATGATTTAAAAGGACTGCTGGTATTGTCCGGCAATCCAAAAGGAGAAATCTACAATAACGTATTTTATGTCAGCGGCGATAATGGCGTACAGATACATAACGGAACCTTTTTTTACGGAACCGGAGTTATGAGAAACAATATTTTTTATAACATTAGTACAAATAAAGATAAAGAGAAAAATATTCCTTACAATAAACATACGTGGAAGAACAATATCTTCTATGGATATGATGACCGTATGACGATACCGGATGGAAATATTTCAGCAGATCCTATGTTTGAAAATGCCGGAACCGCGCCGACAGACGTTCTTGCGGGCGGATCTTTGCATGACAGAACAAATGTATACAACGGCTATAAATTAAAAGCAGGTTCTCCGGCTATTAATGCGGGTGAACGCATAGATGACGCTCCAAAATATGATTTCTTTGGAAACAGCGTTGGTTTGCAGCCGGATATAGGCGTTTTTGAGTCAAATACGGCAGAAACAGTTTTGGATATTCAGACAGCAAAAGGCTCTTTGCTTGAGATTGGAGAAAGTGAAATTACCGGTATCGCGAGCAAGATGACAGTCAAAGAGCTGGCAGAAAATTTCGTATATGCGCAGGATGTTACATTTAAAGTTCTCAAAGACGGCAAAGAATTGAGTGAAAATGATATTGTCACATCAGGTGTGAAGGTTCAGATCTCCAGAGGCAATGAATCAAAAGAATACCAGATCAAAACAGCTTTAAAGATTCAGGAAGTGATAGGATCTTCCCTTGAAATAGGAGCAGCATCCATATCAAACGTGCCGTTAAACACCACAGTAAAGGAGCTGACAGATAACCTTATATGTGCGCAGGACGTTGAACTCAAGGTCGTAAAAAATGGCCAGGAAATGAAGAATGAGGACATTGTGACGTCAGAAATGGCAGTAAAGATTTCCAAAGGCAGCGAAACAAAAGAGTATGAGATTGAAGTTGTAGAAGAATACGTAGAAGATAATCGGGTATTTGAAGAATATGCTCCAGGCACAATGACCGCAACGGTTGGAAATAAGAATTCTGACAGTGAAGGAGCCGATAAATTACTGGATAATGATTTAAATACAATCTGGCATACAAATTATAATGGATGTCCGCAGGAAGATGTATGGATTGAGTTGGATCTTGGCGAAGTAAAACCGGTAGCAATGGTAAAATATGTATCAAGGGCAACCGGAGGGCCAAACGGAGTCTTTGAAGATTATGAAGTATTCGTATGCAGTGATGAAGCAAAAACATGGAAAAGCGTAAAAGCGGGCACATGGAAGAACTCCGCAGTCGGATCTACCGAATATGCAAAATTTGACACGGTAAACGCGCGCTACGTTAAGTTATTATGTACAAAGAACCGAACGGCTACAGGCGGAAGCGAAGGAAAAGTTTTCGGAAGCGCATCGGAAATCCGCGTCGGATATGAAGTAACGGAATAAGGAGGAGAGATATGATGAAAAAAAGAATTTTAGCAGCAATGATGGCAGTTTCCGTATTCTTTTCCACCGTTTGTATGGAAGGAAATGTCAGCGCTGCGGAAGAAGCGTCTGAAAATTCCGGAACAACTTATTATGTCAGTACTCTCCGGGGAAAAGACAGTAATGATGGAATGAGTGAAAGGAACCCATTTTACAGTCTTCGTAAAATTAATGAATTGGATTTAAAGCCAGGGGATCAAGTTTTACTGGAATGCGGTTCCGTATTTAAAAATGGTTATCTTCACCTGTATGGGCAGAGCGGAAGCGTGGAAGCGCCAATAGTTATTGATCAGTACGGAAGTGGCGCAGATCCTGTCATTGATACAAACGGACAGGGTGTGTGGTATCAGAATTATGGATACCGTTTGGATAATCAGTCAAATGCTACGCATAAAAGTAAGGGATATGTATCTTCATCCATATTGCTCTACGATACGGAATATATAGAAATCCAAAACATTGAAATTGTCAATAAGGCCCCAAAACTTGAGACTGCTTACAATGCGGCTGATACCATGGCGCGTACCGGCGTAGCGGCCGTAGCGCAGGATAAGGGCACGATTGACCATATTTACCTGAAAAACTTAAATATTCATGATGTAATCGGAAACGTATATCAAAAGCATATGAATAACGGTGGCATTTATTTTACCGTATATATGCCTCATGACGCGGAGATGGGACCAGCGACGGGACCAGAGTCGGATAGAAAAAGAGACTTTCTTTCATCCAAAACAGGAATACCACGTTACAATGATGTGTTAATTGACAGCTGCAACGTTACAAATACAAATCGTTGGGGGATTGCCGTAGGATATTCGGCTCTCTGGGGAAAATTCCAAGACGTTGCAATTTCGGATGAAGATATTAACAAGTATGGTTCCACAAATGTAAGAATTCAGAACAATTACGTGAAAGATGCCGGTGGAGATGGAATTACACTGATGTATTGTGATCGGCCAATTGTGCAGTATAATGTTTCTGACGGTATCGGAAGGCAGATGCACACAGGCGATTATCTTCCAAGCGTAGACGGAGGACAGAGATTTTCAGCGGGAATCTGGCCGTGGAAATGCAAAGACGCAGTTTTTCAGTACAATGAAGCTTTTGACACGCAAAATATTAAGGGTGAAAATGGAGACGGTCAGGCATGGGATGCAGACTGGGGAGACGGAACCATTTACCAGTACAACTACAGCCATAATAACGGCGGCGGATGTTTGATGGTATGTCTGGGTGAAGCGTATCGTACCACATTCCGTTATAATATCAGTCAAAACGACTTAAACGGCGCATTGTGTATTTTCAACAGTCCCATGACGCATCTTTACAACAATGTCTTCTATATAGAAGAGGGTCATTCCATTTACCGCAGCGGCAAAACCGGTGGAGAAGCGACGCTGGAAAATAATATATTCTATTATGAAGGCGACGAGCCGAAAGAAGAAAACTGGACAGAGGGCAATAACAAAACATACAGTAACAATCTGTTTTACAATTTCGCAAATACGCCGGAAGATGCCGCAAAAATTGTTGTAGAAAGCGGTACAAAGGTGTTTGAAAATGCCGGAAGCGGACCTGTAAAATCATCGGGAGCTGTTCGTTTGCATGAGGATCCGACGGTAAGAAGCATATTTGACGGTTATAAACTGGCGAAAGACTCTCCGGCTATTGGAAAAGGAAAAGTCATTACAGACATGCACGAAATGGATATGTGTGAACGTGACTTTTTTGGCAATGAAATTTCAGCGACAGAAACACCGGATATAGGCGCACATAAATATCAGGCAGAAGATGCGGCAGTAAATCCGCCGGCGCCACAAAAAGGAGAAGTGCGCGAAGTAGGGTCAACAACAGCTACCATTACATGGCAGGCTGTGGAAGAATTATTTGGAGTTACAAGTTATAAGATTACGGATGGCGATAAAGTATTAGCCGATGTAACAGATTTGAATGCGGTTTTAGATCCGGAAACAAATACCATATCCGTAAAACTCACAAATTTAGAGGCAAGTAAAAAATATACATTGTCTGTTACCGCGTATGATGCAAGCGGCCACGCATCCACTCCTTTGACAGTTACTTTTACTACGGCAAAAGCGGAAGATCTTGCGGAAGCGGAAAAAATGCTTGAAAGCGCCGTAAATTCCGCAGAAGACATTATAAAAGACGGACAAAAGGATTATACGAAAGACAGCTGGGACGAATTGATGGCTGCTTATCAGGAAGCGTCTAAGTTGGGCGACAATGCGTCAAAGAGTGAAATTGAAGCCGTTGCAAACCGGATTAAACGGGCGATCAGCATGCTTCAAAAAGTAATTAATACGCAGCAGGAAAAACCGGTTAAACTCGCGGCTCCGGCTATATCTGACGTGAAATCCGTAGCAAAGAAAGACGGAATAAAAGTTCAGGTGACATTAACAAAAACCGATCATGCATCTTTTTACATAATCTATCGTACCGTTGGAGGCAAAACAACGGTTGCAGGAACGGTATCGGATGCTGTTTTCCTGGATTCCACGCTTTACGGAGGCAAACAAGTGACATATTCCGCCCAGGCCGTATCGGGCGACGTCACAAAATATACGGACAGCGATAAGGGTGCGTCCAAGGCGATTAAGATCGCGAAAGCGCCGACAAAACTGAAAGTAAAACAAAAGTCAGGGAAAGCTGTGATCTCCTGGAAGAAAGTAAAGAAAGTAAAAAGCTATATTGTATATCGTTCCGACAAAAAGAACGGCACTTACAAGAAGGTGGCTACCGTGAAGAAGAATAAGACCTCCTACACGGACAAAAAAGTAAAGAAAAAGAAAATGTATTTCTACAAAGTAGCGGCAAAAGTCGGCCAGAGCTATACGGCTATGACGTCTGTAAAGAAAATAAAAATAAAGTAATTCATTAACTTTAAGAGGGCCTTTTGGAAATTATTACAAAAAGGCCCTCTTAAAATATAAAAATTTGTTAAAAAATTTTTAAAAAATTACTTGCAATTTATAAAAAAATCGTTTATACTTTATTCCGTTGTAAGGAAACATAAGCGCCATTAGCTCAGCTGGAAGAGCACCTGACTCTTAATCAGGGTGTCCAGGGTTCGAGCCCCTGATGGCGTACTGATAAGCACTGATTTTGCGGACGTAAGAGCCGTGGGGTCGGTGTTTTATTTTTACAAAGATAAGGGAGAGGAATATGGGAAAATACGAAGCAGTGATCTTTGATCTGGACGGAACGCTGTTAGATACGTTAGAAGATCTGACAGACAGTGTAAACGCGGCATTGGCCTGCTGCCACTGCCCACAGAAAAGCATCGACCAGATTTGCGCTTATGTTGGAAATGGAATCCGGAATTTGATTCAGCGAAGCCTGGAAGGAGGCGAAGACCATCCGGATTTTGAACATATTTATCAGGCGTTTCGAACACACTACAAAGCAAATTGTAAAAACAAGACGAAACCATATGACGGAGTGACAAAGCTATTACGCACATTGAAGGAGCGCGGCATAAAAATGGCTATTGTTTCAAATAAAGCTGATTTTGCGGTAAAAGAGCTGAATGCATATTATTTTAAAGAATTTGACATAACGGCAATCGGTGAAAAAGAAGGGGTCAGGCGCAAGCCGTCTCCGGATACGCTTTACGAGGCGATGCGTATATTGGGAGTTTCCGCAGAAAATACGGTTTATGTAGGAGATTCCGAAGTAGACGTAGAAACCGCCGCCAATGCGAAAGTTCCCTGCATCAGCGTTCTTTGGGGATTTCGCAGTAAAGAGGTTTTACTGGAACATGATGCAAAGTATTTTGCAGAGACGGCGGATGACCTTCTTCGTCTGTTGGAAAATTTTTAATGACAGTCGAGTAATGCGCACAACTCCTGAATAGACTGTCGGACGCACCTTAATTTATGAGGTAAAAAACGGTATTTGTAAAAAAAACGGCAGCAGCGGTTGCAGCGGCTGCATCTGCAGCAGGATCTTCGTTTCATAGGACCTTCCCGGCAAAGTTTTATTTATCTTATGCAGGGAAGGTTTTTTGTTGCCAGAAAAAAGAAAAGCATGAAGAATCGACAGTCATTTTAACGGGAGGCAATCAGTTTATAAATCGGATTGCCCGCGGATGAAAATTTCTGCTCATATTCGGTCATTACATTTCCTATGTTCATGGAAACGTCATGGTGCAAATCCAGGGTATATGCATCCAGGTTCCATTTGGATTCGGAAATTTCCTCCAAAGAGAAGTCAAACAGCCCTTTGTTATCCGTTTTAAATTCAATATGGCCGCAGGGAGAGAGAATCTGGTCATAACGCTCCAAAAAAATGTGAGAGGTCAGACGACGTTTTGCGTGGCGGTCTTTTGGCCATGGATCGGAAAAATTTAAATAAATTCCGTCCACCTCTCCGGCGGCAAAGACATCCGGAAGCAGCATGGCGTCCATGCAGATGAATTTTAGATTTTCCACCGGGCAGGATTCCAGTTTTTGAAGCGCGCGCAGTAACACGCTTTCATAGCGTTCGATTCCTATGTAATTGATGTTTGGGTTTTGTTTGGCCAGCGTCAGAATGAATTGCCCTTTTCCCATGCCAATTTCGATGTAAATGGGATTTCCATTTGCAAAGACGTTATGCCAGTTTCCTTTTTGTGACTCCGGCGATTGTATGCAGTATGAACTGGCGGCAACTGCTTCGTCCGCGCCTTTTATTTTTCTTAAACGCATAAAATTTCCTCTTTTCATGATAATATCATTAAATATATCATACTACAAAATAAAATGTAAAATATTATTGCGATTTGGAAAATCTAAGTCTATACTATATTTAGACAAAATCAGACAAAATTTTTTACAGCGCTAATTTCAAAAGATTACATTTTGCGATTGCCTGAAATAATCTTAAAAAGTGAGGAATTCCCTTGAAACTATATATAAAATTAACAGCGTTTTTTTGCGCGGCAGCGATGGTTCTGCTTCCGTTAGCAGAAACCGCATGGGCGGACAAAAGAAAAAATACGCAGTACTGGCCGGACGGCCCGCAGATTCTCTCGGCTTCAGGAATCGTTATGGAAGCAGACACAGGGACGATCTTATACGAAAAGAATATGCACGATGCGCATTATCCGGCAAGCATCACGAAGATTCTAACGGCGCTGCTGGCTATTGAAAACAGCAGCATGGACGAAGTTGTTACATTTTCCCACGATTCTGTTTACAAAACGGAAGGGTCCGGCATTGCAAGGGACGTCGGAGAGCAGATGACAATGGAATGGTGTCTCTATGGCATGATGCTGGCTTCCTCCAACGAATGCGCCTATGCGATCGGCGAGCATGTTGCAGGAGACATGGATACGTTTGTTCAGATGATGAACGATAGAGCGGCGGCTTTAGGATGCCAGAATACGCATTTTAGCAACTGCAATGGACTGCCGGATGAAAACCACTATACCAGCGCGTATGATATGGCCCTGATTGCAAGAGAAGCTTTTAAAAACGAGACATTCCGTATACTATGCGGTACGAAGACTTATACGATTCCGGTGACAAATAAACATAAGGATGAGGAAACGCCGCTTTGCAACCATCATCAGATGCTTTATCCGTTTCGGACGAGAAAATATCTTTACGAGTATTGTCTTGGAGGGAAAACAGGCTATACCACGGTTGCAAACAGCACGCTTGTAACTTATGCGGAAAAAGACGGTATGACGTTAATCTGCGTTGTATTAAACGTTCCGGGCAGCGGACATTATGAAGACACAAGAGGACTGTTCGATTTTTGCTTTGACAATTTTAAAAAAATGAGTGTAAAAGAGCACGAAACTTCTTATTCGCAGCAAAGCCAGGAGAGAAAAGGGATGGTTGGAAAATACGAGCCGTTTGTGTCTTTAGATGCTGCAAGCAGCATTATTCTTCCCATTACAGCGGAATTTAAAGACGCGGATTCTGAGATCGTATATAATAATGAAGACGAAAATATCCTGGGGAGCATATTGTACACATATGCAAAACGTCCGGTGGGCGCGGCCAATCTTATGGCTTCGGACGCACAGGTAGACGTGTTTGAGTTTCAGGATGAAGACGATACGGAGCATGTGGCGGTTCCAAACGAGGAAAGCGGCCAAAGCAGCGGAGAAGAGGCGTTGAAAATTGACAAAAAGACGATATTTCTTGTCATTTTCGGCATAGTGGGCATAATCGCGGTAATTTTTCTGGTCTGGAAAGCAGCGGATAATTTTTACAGAATTAAACGGAAATTTAAAATAGGTACGAGAGAAAAATCGCCATATAAGACGATTAAGAAAAATAAGATGTGGAACAGGCATCGTAAATGGTTTTGACAACAGATTAGAGATGAAAAAGAGAAAAGACGCGTGGCGCTTATGTTCTATGCGTCTTTTTCTTAAAGTGTTTAGACGTTCCTTTTTATGCTAACTGAAACGGTAATGCGTGATTTTTAATGGTGTTGACATATCTGGGCGCACGGGTTATAATGAGCGTAAGATCAAGGCGCGTCAGACACCTGAAAAAGTAAGCAAAGAAGGGAGTGAGGACATGAGCGCGAAATGCGAAAAAACGTATGACATAGGATTGAAAGATATTTTAGGGGGGGGGTATAAAGTATAATCCCGTCTTTTTTTGTGACACGTGCAAATGTATAAGGGAAAATACATTCATCCATCACGGTATTCGGGCCAGGGACTGCCCGTAAGGACTGCCGGGATGGTTTTTTTGCGTTCTTTTTTAAGGGAAATGATGAGAATTTTGCACAAAAATAAGAAAAGCGAGGGAAAAGGCATGAAGAAAAAAATAGCTGCGTTTTTGATGGCGTTTGTTTTGTCGGCAGGTTCTATGGCAGGATCTTCGGGGACCGTGCCGGTTTTGGCTCAGGAAGGCCAGGAGCAGGTGACGGAGGACGGGTTTGTCTATGATGGATCCAAGATCGTTAAGTACAACGGGAATGCGACAGAAATTGTCATTCCAAAGAGTATTG
The DNA here is from genome assembly GCA_910586725.1 of uncultured Lachnospiraceae bacterium. Taxonomy (GTDB): domain Bacteria; phylum Bacillota; class Clostridia; order Lachnospirales; family Lachnospiraceae; genus Roseburia_B. The sequence continues at coordinate 54,141 of CAJUJL010000015.1, forward strand.
ACGGGACAGAAATAACAGAAATATGGGATGGGGCTTTTCAAGGCTGCAGCGAATTGACAAGCGTCACCATTCCGGAGGGCATACGGACCATTCGCTCCTCGATTTTTAAAGACTGCAGCAGTCTGACAAGCGTCACCATTCCGTCTAGCGTAACGATTCTAGATAATTATGTTTTTCAAGGCTGCAGCAGTTTAAGAGAAATCTCTTTGCCGGACGGCCTTTCATCAATCGGTAGTGGAACTTTTATAGATTGCGTCAGTTTGGAAAGCATTCGCATTCCAGATAGCGTTCTGTGGATATATAACGATGCCTTTAAAGGGTGCAGCAGCTTGACGGAGATCGTTCTTCCGGATGGCCTTCAGGAGATATGGGGAAGCGCTTTTTCCGGATGCGCCAGCCTGACGGACATTTCTCTTCCGAACGGTTTAACGAGGATTGACAACTATGCTTTTTTGGGCTGTGTAAGTTTGACGGAAATCAGCGTGCCGGAGGGTTTGACGGGCAATTTAAACATGAATGGTTTGGGAGATGGGGTTTTTACAAATTGCTCCGGCTTAAAAAATGTCCGTCTTCCAAGTGACTTAAAGAGCATAAGCCACGGTCTGTTTAGCGGGTGTAGCAGTCTGGAAGAAATCAACATTCCGGACGGTGTGGAGAGCATAGGGATTGGAGCTTTTTCAGGTTGCACCAGCTTGACGAGCGTCCCTTTACCGAACAGATTAAAGAGCATAAGCAGCAGTTTGTTTAGAGGGTGTAGCAGTCTGGAAGAAATCAACATTCCGGATGGCGTGGAGACTATGGGAGAAGGAGTATTTCAAGATTGCGCCAAATTGATGAGCGTTCATCTGCCAAGCGGTTTAAAAAGCATAGAAAGCAACTGTTTTTGGGGCTGCGAAGCATTGACAGAAGTCAGCCTTCCGAGCGGCATAACGAGTATTGGCGAGAGAGCTTTTTCAGGATGCTCAAGTCTGACAGAGATTGTGATTCCGTCCGGTGTAACCGCAATAGGAGAGTATGCTTTTTCAAAATGCTCAAGTCTGACAGAGATTGCGATTCCGTCCGGTGTGACGAGTATTAGCAATAATGTTTTTTCAGAGTGTGGCGGCTTGACAAGCATTGTGATTCCGTCCGGTGTGACAAGTATTGGCGAGAGCGCTTTTTTAGGCTGCGGCAGCTTGACAAACATTACGATTCCGTCCGGTGTGACAAGTATTGGCGGGGATGCTTTTTCAGGGTGCGGCAGCTTAACAGGCATTGCGATTCCGTCCGGTGTGACAAGTATTGGCGGGGGCGCTTTTTCAAGGTGCGGCAGTTTGACAAGTATTGCGATTCCGTCCGGTGTAACCGCAATAGAAGATTATGCTTTTAACGAATGCTCAAGTCTGACAAGTATTGCGATTCCATCCGGTGTGACGAGTATTGGCGAGAGAGCTTTTTTTGATTGCGTCAGCTTGACAAGCATCGAGATCCCGTCCGGCGTGACCAGTATTGGTGATTGGGCTTTTTCGGGTTGCGAAAAGCTGTCAGGCATCCGCTTGCCGGCCAATCTGGCAAGTATCGGAAGTTGTGTATTTTCAGATTGCGTCAGCTTAACAAGCGTTGCAATTCCGTCCGGCGTGACCAGTATCATGGATAATTTTTTCAATGGGTGCGTTAATCTGACAAGCGTCACGATTCCGGCGAGTGTGACGAGTATACAAATATGGGCCTTTTCAGACTGCGTCAAACTGAAAGACGTCTATTATGGGGGAAGCCAGGCGCAATGGGAGCAAATAGAGATAGACGAGCCTGGAAATGAGGCTTTGCAGTCCGCAGTCATTCATTACAATTCTTCCGATCCATCCGACAATACAGGCGGAAACAACGGAGACGGTTCTGGCTCCGTCCAAAAAACCGCCCAGACCATCATGGCCTCTGACCTCACGAAAACCTACGGCGTAAAACCGTTTTCCCTCGGCGCAAAATCCAGCGGAAACGGGGCGCTTTCCTATACGTCGTCCAATCCGAAGGTTGCCACGGTAGACGGAAGCGGGAATGTGACGATCAAAGGCTGCGGCATTACGGACATCGTGATCACGGCGGCGGAGACGGACACATGCGCCAAAGCGCAAAAAACCGTCAAGCTTACCGTGAAGCCGAAAAAGATGGCGGCGCTTGTTTCCGTCAAGTCCAAAAAGAAAAAAACAATCACGGCGAAGTGGAAAAAAGATACCAAGGCCTCCGGCTACCTGATTGAGTGCGCGACGGACAAAAAGTTCAAAAAGAACAAAGTCAGGGCCGAGGTGAAGAAAAACAAGACGGTGACAGCGACGGTGAAAAAATTAAAAGGCGGAAAGAAATACTACGTCCGCGTCTGCGCCTATGCGATGTCCGGCAACACGAAAGTGCAGGGGGACTGGAGCAAGGCAAAGACGGTCAAGGTGAAGAAATAATGGAAAGGCAACAGGCGGGGAACATTTGAAGCGCCGGCGTCGATAAGAACAGCAAGAAGTTTTCACTGTAGGCGCCTTGAGCCGAAAAGAGGAAAAAGCATGAAAAAAAACGACAGTCTGCCGTTCCGATACGAAGAAAAAGAGATTATGGCCGAGCTTTTGGAGGAAGTCGGGGCGGCTTTAAAAGACAGTGATGCGGCGGCGGAAAAAGAGATGGTCCGGGAGTTTTTGCACAGCGTATCCGAACGGATCACATTTGTCGCACTGGGAAAAAAGGGAGCGGGAAAGACGAGTCTGCTCGACGAGCTGTTTCAGGGAGCGCTGCTGGAAGGAGAAGAAATTCAGGAGACGATCGGCATCTGCGAGTTTCGATACGGGGAAGCTAAGACGACGTTTCAGGTCAGAAAAAATGAGGTTCGTCATTTCAAACAGAAAGAAGAGCTGCGGGGAATTTCCGTGATAGATACCGGAAATATCTGTCAACTGCGCGCGGACGGGATGCTTGGAGAGCTGAAAGGCTATCTGGAGAAAAGCGACGTCATACTTGCCGTTTTTCAGGCAGATTCTGTAAGGGATCATGACCTGTGGGACGTCCTTGAGGAGATGGACAAGAAGAAAGTCGTGTTCGTGCTGACAAAATGCGACCGCGTGACGCAAGAACGACTGGAGATGGACAAGGCGGACTTGAAAAGATATATGAGGGAGGCGGGAATATCCGCCCCCCTGTTTCCCGTTTCTTCCGAATGGAGCAAAGCCAAAAAGCTGCATATTTTTGAAAACGACGGGAAGGACGGTTACGAGGACGCGCGCCAGTATGTGAGGAAAAATGTAATCGGCAGCAATCCCGTTCTGACCAAGCAGCAGGATAACATAAAAAAGCTCAAAACTATGCTTGCGGAGCTGAACGCTTCGTTTGATCTGCGGAAAAGACAGTACCATGCGGATGCAAAAATCCTTACAAACATAAATGGGGCGCTGGATTCGTTCTGCCTGGAAAGCCGGGATAAAATTGACCGGTTGAAAGAGGATCTGAAAGTGCGGATTTATGCGGCGCTTGAAGAATACCAGAATGAAGTCATCGTGAAATTAGACCCGAAGAAAATCGAAGAGCGGTTTCCAGGCGGCATTTCGGACTTTATTGATTATGTGAAACTGATCAACGTATCTTATCAGAAGAAAATGACGGATCAGGCAAGCCGCGAAATGCAGAAAACGGTACAGGCGTATTTGTCAGACCTGGAGGACGTGTTCGACGAGGCGACCGGATATTTTCGCAAGCGGGAGTCATTGCTGAAGCTGGAGGATAAGTTTTACGGGACGCTGGCGGAAAGCAAGAACAAGATGGTCAAAAACACGGAGCGGTCGTTGCTGATTTCCCAGGAATATTACCATTCCCTTGCCGAAGCATCGGAAGAGCTGTTTTTGAAGATTTGGGATGCGAGGAACGCTCGTGAGAGAACAGAGAGGAACGCGCAGATAGCCGGATTTGTCACAGGCGCGGCTGGTACGGGAGTTATGGTGGCAGGGTCGGCAGGTGCGTTGCTTGGAGGACTGGCGGTTGTCGTAAGCGGCATGATTGTTATGAAAATGGCAAAAAAGATTTTTTCTGCCAAAAGCATGGAGGAAATGGAAAGGAAGACCCATGAGGCGATCGGCGATTTCAAAGCGGAAGTCGAAAGAATCAAGGAAGAGCTGACCGAGCAGGTTCTCTCCACAGTCGAGGATTTATTTCAGGCAGAGCTTGGAAAGATGGATAAGACATTTGCGGATTTCCGCAAATCGGTTAACATTGACGGAAAAAACATTCCGATTCTTGAGGAACGAATGAAAAAGACTGCGTTTCTCATGGAAAATATAAATATGCTGGAGGAGAAGATGCAGAATGAATGTGGAAAATAAATGCCAGCAGGAAGCGCGGCAGATTATGCAGGAACTGGAGTCGGTATCCCTTTGCTCATGTGAGATAAAGAAGTAAAAGAAGTGTAAAAAATTTTGCCGTTCCCT
>CAJUJL010000016.1 GCA_910586725.1 uncultured Lachnospiraceae bacterium
TAATCTTATCTTACATCAGTTTGGAGGTTTACACAAACTTTGGGATACTCCCAAACAGTAGGTTTTTCAGCGGCCTCCCGATATAAGGGGGGGGAACGCAAGGCCCGCCGTGTAAGCATATTACCTCTTATTTCCCCGGATTCCAAGTAATTTCCGTTATCAGGCTGCCCGGTCTGCCTGGAAAAAAAGCAGACCGCCGCATATGGCGGATAAAGTCCATAGTGCGGCGGTTAGCTTTTGTGCATCTCTTGTCATTTAATTTGTCACGGCATAAGCCTGTCTATACTGTTTCGTAGGAAACCAGTTCTTCCACCGGGATACGTGTCTGTAAATGGCGCTCCGGGTCAGCCGCTTCCTCGTCCGAATACCCGACTGCAAGGATATTGACCGGCTCCAGATTATCCGGCAGCCCGAACTCCCTGCTTATCACATCCGGCTTGAAATAGCAAATCCACACGGAGCCAAGCCCTAATTCCGTTGCCTGCAGCATCATGTGGTCTGTCAGTATGGAGGCGTCTATGTCGGCGGTCTGCTTCTTATCAAACGGGCGCACCCATGCCTTTCCGTGGTCAGCGCAGACGATGACCGCCAGCGGCGCTCCGTAAAGGTTCGCCCCTTTCCCAATCTTCGCAAGCCCCTCACTGCTCTGGACGACGATCAGACGGACGGGCTGGAGGTTGGCCGCTGTCGGCGCAACATGGGCAGCCTCCAGAATCTTTTGCAGCTTTTCTTCCTCCACTTTCTTGTCCTTATAGCTCCGGACGGAATAACGCTTCTTTGCAATTTCGATAAAATCCATAGTGGCAAATCCTCTCTTTCTATTGTATACTGAACGTGTTGGTTAACCGTTGACCTAAATTTTAGCAGGATACAGAAATTCCGCAAGAATGCACTTTTTGGGTAGATACTTCCCAAAAGGGTAGCTATAAAAAGGAGAGGATACAGACAATGAAATATTCAAAAGACCAGTTCAACTGCCCGGTGGAGGCCACGCTGTTTTTGATTGGCGGGAAATACAAGCCCCTCATCCTCTGGTACCTGATAGAAAAACCGCTCCACTACATGGAGCTGCAGCGCATGATCCCGAAAGCGACACCCAAAATGCTGTCGCAGCAGTTACATGATTTGGAGGAATGCGGGATGCTGCACCGGGAGGTCATCCCGGACAAGCCGCCCAGGACACTGTACTCCCTCACCCCATTTGGACGCAGCATCATTCCCGTGCTGGATGCCATGTGCGATTGGGGCGCGGGCTTTTTGGACGGGCTGGACATCCAGCCGCCATGCTGTACAAAAAAGTCAGCAGGAGAACCGTGACAGGCTTTCCTGCTGACTTTTCATAACTGTATATCCGATGCCAATGGGAAAACCCGTTTTTAAATACAAGCCGGGAAACTGATGCGTTCTTTACCTTCCCCACTTTGCCTAACTGCTCCGGCGCAAATAGATGGATTATTGTCTTTATGGCAAAGGCATGAGTTACTATCAGAATATTACTGCTTTCCCCATCCCATGCCTGACTATGTAAAAACGAACCATGCTTGTCATCTCCGCTGACAGTATAAAGAATCGTCGCCAAAATAGCAAACAGTTACTTTTGGGGTAGTACCTATTCCCTCCCCCTGAACGTGCCAGCCATTCCCCGACAAGGCTCCACTGACGATGCATATAGGATTAAATGTTTTTTTATAAAAGAGAAATGATCAAAATCCTCCCGCATCTGACACTTACTAAATCTAAAGAATTAAATATTTTATCTCAATTCCAGAATATTATCCGCATCCCCGATGGCCAGCAAAGCTCCTTTCGGCAGACGGTACGGCTGTCTGCTTTTCAGCTTCTGGTCGTTGTAAAAAGTACCGTTTGAGGAACAGTCCGTTACCTGGTACACGCCGTCCGGCAGCATTTCAATGATACAGTGAACTCTGCTTACCTGGCCATGCACAAGCTGAATGTCACACATGGTTTTTCTTCCGACCGTGCATTTTTCGCCGGGGCCGATGGGGTATCGTTTTCCCTGAAAAATTCCAAAAGCTCCGTAAATTTCTCCTGTTGCTTCTCTCGTTCCATTGCCCTGATTTTTCTTTTTGGATGATCGTACTATGACAATGATCAGAATCAGAAGTAAAATGGAAAATATCACGACGGCGGCTAATACGATATATAAAACCGTATTGTCTTTCACCTCTTCCATGGTTCCGTTGGATTCTGTTTTGTATGTGACGTCTGTTTGGCCGTCTCCGTTTTGATCCACTTCAAGATATGTAGCGTCTGCCGCGTTTGTATTTGAGGCCGCTTTTGTAACATCCGTAACTTCAATGCCCGGAAATTCCCTGACGTCGACGTATTCTCCGGAATCGTCGGGAAAACTGACCGTATAATCCATTGTGCCGATGCCATATCCTTCGATTTGGACGTCATAATCTTTTTCCATATTCAGACGCAGGATTTTCGCCTGGTCTTCGATTAAATTTCCGTTTTCGTCTTCACTTTGGATTGTTTCATAGGTCAGAGAGCCAAAGGATGTTCTGGTATTTTCGGAATCTGCTTTGGAGGAAAGGGCGTCTTCTCCATTGCTTACCGTTACGTCTACCGGGCATGCAATGCGGATATGGACATATTTGGCGCCGGAAATCTGATTTGCAATGTCTTCAAAGAAGAATACCAGATCGTCAGCGGAATCTACTTCAAAATGAAGTCCCGGGCTTGCAATGCCTTCCATCAGCTGTTGGGCGCTGTAAATTTCGCTGCTGTCTACCGACATGAAAAAGCCCAGCGTGTAAATATAATATCCTTTTTCTTTCAGTTCCTCTGCGTATGCAAGCAAAGGCGCGGAAAAACCGGAACTGTCGGATATGCCTTCATTTGGAAGCCCGTCTGACATTAATACGATGATTTTCTTTTCTATCGTGCTTTCCTGCAGCATACGGTCCGCTTCTTCCAAGCCGGCGTATATATTTGTCGAGCCGCCCGTATAGATGTCTCCGATGCAGTCCGTCAACGCCTGTTTTTCGTCGGTCAATTCACAGTCAACGTTTGCACCGCTATTATAGGTAACGACAGAAATTCTGGATGCTTCCTCATATTCAAATACGGTATCCAAAAAATTTAAGGATGCTTCTTTCGTCTGATTGATTGGCTCTCCATCCATGCTGCCGGAACAGTCTAAAACTAATACGATGTCTCTGACGACATCTGTTTCTTCTTTTTTCTTATTTATCTTCCAGTAAATATTTGAATATTTATCAATAAGCTGCAATAATTTTTTCCTGTTTTCTGTCTGTGAAGCGCTAAGGGAAAGCAGATCATTGGCTGTCTGGACATTCTCACTGTGGAAAAGCTTGTTCACTTCATTCAGAAGGCCTCTGTTATTCAGATAATCGTCTAGCCATGACTCCGCAAAATGATTTCCATACATCTGAAACTGTATATATCCCTGAAAACAGGCCAGAAAGACCTGTCCGTTTTCCATCGTGCCGCTGCTATCAAAAGAAGTCTCCGCATTTAACATTCCCTGCTTTAAATAATAGTCTGTTGTATAAAGCAGCGCAAGTTTTAATTCATTTGAAGCCACGTTTGTCGTGTTAAAACAAACTTCCAGTCCGGCAACGCCCAGTTCTATGCCTTTTAAAACAGGATTCATGTTACACAGTGATCCCCATCCTTCCTCCAGGCATTTCTTCCATGCATAAGACGCCATTTTTTTTGCGGCGTATTCTTCTCCTGAATCTTTTAAACATTTGATAACGTCATCCGCTGCTTTTATAAAATTACGATCCGGGGAAGCAGAATTTTCACATGCGTCTCTTGCCGATTTCAATAAGGCAATACGTTCTTCACAAACCTGCTGAAGCGCCATATATTCTGAATACTTGTCTATAAATTCCTCTGCCGTATCTCCGACTTCAATTCCTACGGATAAGAATTTATTCCATTTTTTGATTTCCGCATTTTTTCCGGCAAGTTTCTCAAGATGCTCAGCTGCTTCTTCCGCTGACATACCCTTTATGGCATCTTTGCCATTTGTGGCGTCTTTCAAAAGATCTAACAGTTTATTGGCAAATTTTAGTTCCGTATTATCTAACTGTTCAAAAACATTGCTGTTTTTGGCGTCGTATGTCAGATAATCCATAAGAAGCGTTTCATAAACATATTTTTTCTCATTCCCAAAATTACTTTGGAATTCGTTGTTAAAAAGCCCGCTCCATGCCGCTGACAGAATTACCTGCAGCTTGTCTTCCCACAAGCTTTCTCCCAACTGCTTATAGACAGGATCTGAAAAATTACAAAACATCGGATATAACCCATCCCCGCCCTGATCGATTCCATGTATCATCGTCTGTGCCATCCAAATGTCATAGTCAGATCCAGAGTCTTTTGCTTTGTTTCCCTGTTTGTTAAGATCCTTTTCCAGATTGTCCATAGATTCTTCTTCCTGTGCCACTCCCTGCGCCCGGACAGGTTTGCTTACGCAAAAAACGCCGGCCGCAAGGACGATGGCAAGAATCAGAGACAAAATTCTTTTTACGCTGTTTTTCATTTTCAATCTTTCTCCTTCCGCAATATCTCTACATTTTATTTTTATCTATCACGACAAAGCTCTCCCCCGGATGCCCCAGATAAAACGTTTCTCCTGCATGCAGGACAACCGGACGGTTTGGCTGCAGACGTGTGCCGTTTACAAACGTTCCATAGGTAGAACCCACATCCTGAAGATAAACCTCTCCATTGTACAGTATAATCTCACAATGCTTGCTGCTGATGCCCTTTGTCGCAGCCGGATATATAATTTCACTCTGCGGATCTCTTCCCACGCGGATGCGCCCGTTGATCGCAAACCGCCTTCCAAAAAATAATCCGGAGACTCCCTGAAGACGAAATCCGCTGTCTTTTGGGGATTGGCTCTCATGACTCTCTTCTGATTTTTTCTTTCCTGAAACTGCGGTAAGTATGATTACGATCAACAGTCCTGTTACTCCAAGGCCGAGCCACATGATTAATTCGTTCCGGGAACCGTTTTCTGCATTCTTGTCGGCCTCTTCCGCTTCTTCTCCTGTCTCGTCCCCGCCGTCTGATGTATTTTCCTCAATCGTTTCTTTTCCTTTCGTCCCTGTTTCGTAGGGAATGCCAAGATCTTGCAGCGCTTCCATTGCGTAATCAATAATAACGGAGCCTCCATATTCCGCTCCGTCGCCCGCGATAAATGTATTGATTGCTATGACATTGCCGTCCGCCGTCACAAGCGGACCTCCGGAATTGCCATGGTTGATATGCGCGTCATGCTGGATAAATTCCGTATCCCTTTGGTTTTCCAATGTTTTGAAGCTGGAAATTACGCCCTGCGTCCCTGTTACGTCTTCAATGCGGGCGGGAATATACTTATCTGTGTTAAAATCAGCATTGGAGGGGTAACCAAATGCATAGATGGTATCCATCACATCCGCATCCCTGCTTGACATAAGCGGTAATGCAGCTCTGCCTTTTACGTGCTGTTCCGCTTTTAGAATTGCAAAGTCCGGATAATCATCCGGCGCGTATATCACGCTGCATCTTACCATATGGGCTTCGTCTGGTGTGTAATAATATTCACCGTTTTGAACAGAAAAGGTGATTGCGTCGTTATCCAGAAGAATATAGATTGCATCCGAAATTGTGCCGTCTTCTTTTTCAACCACATGCCTGTTTGTGATAAAAATATCGGTTTCTTCCCCAACTGTTCCAATGCCGAATCCGCTTCCTGTGCCAAAGCCTTCATCCATCAAATTAAAGATACGGACAACGCCGTTGCGCGTTTCTTTCACAGATGTTTTTTCCATTCCGTCAGAAACGTTGCTTATGGCAGGATGTCCTGCTTTTGCAGTTAGGGAATTTGCTAAAATACCAGAGGAACACATGCAAAATAGGATGATTCCAAAAAGAGCCTTCGCAAGGGCGTCTTTTGTAAACTTCATTCTGTTTTTCTCCCTTCATCAAAATAATTTATGGGCAGTTGGAAAAGCGCTTGTTCTATAACGATTTCAATGGACGAAACAAATCTTCTGTGAAAGAACGGCAGATACCACGTTTGAATGATGTGGCACTGCCGCCTGTTGCAATTTTATTTTTGCGCTCTATGCTATTTTGTCGTTACGCTTTTCTTTTTTATTTTACGCTACCCCAGTTTAATTTCATTGCTGCCGTCTGCCAGCGTCAGCGTCGTGCCGGCCGGTAATTCCATAGGCGCATCCTTTTGCAGACGCACGCCGTTTACAAATGTGCCGTTTAGTGAATGGTCTTTGACAATGTAAGAATTTGTCGCAGCTTTAAATCGGATGCTGCAATGAATTTTACTTACGTTTGGATGTGCAAGAACCATATTTGCACTCTGGCTGCTCTTTCCGACAACAACTTTGCGGTCTTCCGGAAGCGAAAAGCCCTGTCCTGCTGCAACGCCCTTCGTACATCTGACCTGTCCCATCGGAGGCATTGCCGGTTCAACGCGCGGCTGTGGCGGAGCTGCCGGCTGGGGGGCTGCTTCAAAGGCCGCAGACGTCTGCACAGGCGCAGCATTTGATACAGACACAACATTTGATTCCTTCCGGATTTCGGGCTGCGAAGCGACAGACTGCTCTGCATATGTGTTTACGCTGCCGGATACGTCATATCCCGCTCCTGTTTGTTCGGAAACGCTGCTCTTTGCATTTCCGGTAAACATAGATGCTACACTCACAATGAGCATCAATAAAAATATGATAAATGCAATTAAATACGCTATTCCCCACAAACAGGAAATCATTTTTGCCATCATGGAATCCATGGATCCTAAACCTAAGCCGCCTAAAGCTCCCAGACCGCCAAAGCTTTGTGCGCTTATATTTTTTGCAACTATATTTGGAAGCACAAATTGAAAAACCGCAAAAATTATGCTTCCAATCAGTCCATATACCATACTGATGATCAATGAGATATACTTCGTCCACTTCAGGCAGAACCCCAGTAACAGTATAATTATCACAATAACCGCCAGTATGTAAACAACCCAGAGGATAGCCCTCTGCATGGCATAAACAGCTGCCAATTCCGGAGAACTAATGTCCTCATCCGATTCTACACCCAAAAAAGAGAGATAACTGTTCGTCATGATACGGAAAGGGGTAATACTCGAAATCTTTATTCCGTTTTCCTCTTCAGCCTTAGCGATTTCTTCATCCAGTTCCTCCTGTACGGCATCCATATCCATACCGCCTAATTGTTCGGCAAGATCCATCATTTCAGATGACATCATCTTATTGTACATTTTTACAACAGCTTTTCCATTGATATGGTAGGCCGGTAAAAACATGGTAATCAGCACAATTGCTGACAAAATCATCAGCGCAAGCATCTGCCATAATTGCATTGTTTTTTTCTGTTTCATAGAAATCCTCCTTTGTTTGCCTTTGATTTAAAAGTTCTTTGTAATCGTCCGTTTCTTATATCCGGATTTGGAAATTTTAACTTTTACTTTGACCCCCTTGATCTTGTTCCTGAACTTAATCTTAACTACCCCCTTCTTGTTTGCTCTTTTCGTCTTGGAGGAAGAGCCTAAGACGCTTTTCTTCGCGCTTACTTTTACCTTTGCTCTTGGAATTGTCGTAATCTTTAACGTTTTCCCCTTTTTGGATATTTTTGCCATTACAACCTCAACCTTGTAGGAAGCGGTATATTTTCCGATTTTCGCCTTGATTGTAACGGTGCCCGTTTTACGGCCTTTGACCACGCCGGCGCTGCTCACCGTTGCAATTTTTTTGTTTGAGCTTGTATAGGTGGGTTTTGCATTCTTTAATATCCCCGCAGCTCCCGTGACCGTCGCTTTTTGTTTGGATGTATGTCCGACGATTACCGTTTTCTTTGATTTTTTAAACGAAATGCCTGTCGGTTTGTTGGATACGACCGTTACTTTATAGGAAGCAGACAGGCCGCTTGTCTTTGCCGTTATCGTAACCTTGCCTTCCTTGAGTCCGGTAACCGTTCCTGCTGCGGAAACCGATGCGATCCCCGAATTGGAACTGCTGTAAACAGGTATTACGTCATTGCGGATGCCGGCGTTATCTTTTACAACCGCTGCCTGTGTTTTGCTCTCCCCTACCATAATCGTGACTTCTGAATTTTTAAAGGAAATGGAATTCGGCTTATTTGCTACCACAACATTTACGGACGCGCGGACGCCGCTTGTTGTTGTCGCAATAATCGTTGCGCTGCCTGACCCTTCAGCCGTTACTTCTCCGACTCCGTTTACGGTTGCAATACGGGCGCTTGAACTTTCCCAGATGATTGCATCCGTTGTATTGGCCGGAGCTATGGCATAAGAGAGTTTTTTTACATCGTCTACATTCATATAAACTGTCGCAGCAGAAAAACTAAGTGACGAACTGGCTACCGGCTGTAATAATGCGGTCTGGTAATTTTTGTTCGTTGCATAGCTTTGCGCATAAGAACCTGGATAACACTGGATAACTGCGCTGTTATTGCAAAAATTATCGCCTATAGCCGTTACGCTGTTTGGAATCAAAATACTGTTTAAGGAACCATAACCAAAAGCCTCATAACCTATTTTTATTACGCTGTTTGGAATTACAATACTTTTTAACGCAGTATTGCCGTAGAAAGCATAATTTCCAATTTCCAGCAGTCCAAAAGGAAGTCTGACGTTCTGTAATGATGTACAGCCGTTAAAAGCGCTTCTATTTATATATCTTACATTTTGAGGCAAAGAAATTGTTTCAAGACCTGTACAATCCAAAAACGAATTCTCACCTATACTGATTCCCTCACTTCCTTCTGCAATTGTGATATTTTTTAAGGAACTGCAGCCATAAAATGCCTGATAGCCTATACCGACATTTGCGCCGACAGATACTGTTGTCAGTTTTGGGCAATTATTAAACGCTTCATTTGGCACATAAGAATTTATCTGTACGGAAGCTATATTCTGACAGTTAAAAAAAACTCCTGAACCAAGTTTAACATCAGATGAAAGAATGGATATGCTTGTCAGTCCGGTATTCTCAAAACACCAACTATCTAAAATAGTAAGTGAAGACGGAAATGTGCAGTTTGTCAGTTTTACGCAATTTTTAAAAGCGTGATCATCTATTTCTGCAAGTGAAGTTCCAAAAGAAACTGCGGTTAAATTGCTGCAATTATAAAAAGCATAAGAGCCAATATATGTCACGTTTGCCATTCCTGAAATTACGGACAGACTGGTACATCCGGAAAAACATCCCTCACTCCAGCCACCCTCAATACTTATGACCGTATCCGGAACATTTACAGATACAATCCATGTATTATCAGAAAATGCGTTATAGCCCAGATATTTCACGCTTTTCCCCTCTATTGTACTGGGAATCGACACATTTGCTTCCGCGCCTGTATATTTTGTAATTGTTACCTCATCATCCCAATTTACCCGATACTGCCAGAACCCGAATGCTGAATCTCCTTTGACTGAAATCTCAGTGTCCTTTGCGGAATTTATATCTACATGCTCCGCTTCGGTAAACTCTTCTTTCGCTTCCATTTCCGGAAGATCCAGCGGGACGGGCGACACATCCGTCTGCATCTCCATGAGCAAAGGCTGTTCCTCTTCATTTATCGCAGCTATGTTCTCTGTTCTATTGGCCTCTTCCGCTTTCATTGTTATCGATCCAAACAGGCTGAATTGAATCCCTAACAGCGTTGCCATACATAAACACAATCCTTTTTTTACCCTTCTCATTTTTAATTTTCCTTTCCATTTGCAAAAATCTAATTTAATACCGCTTCGCGGTTTTCTAAGGTGTTACTTAATAATGCGTATTTTTTAATGTATTTAGAATCAAAGTGACTCTTTTGTTCCGTCCCGGTTTATATACTAAAAATAATTGACTTGTTCCAATGTTTGTATGCCGGTGTATGGGTAGAAGACGTTTTTATGGTTTCTTTTCTTCCATAAAAAGAACTTTCGTAAGCTCTAAAACTGTTAAAACCAGTACAAACGTAAAGCATATTATTTTTTCATAAGTTTATCTTCTTTCTTGTCAGTAAGGTTTATTTCACGCGCATAAAATGAGCTATAGTTTTATCTTTTTTACTAAAAAAAGATGTTTGTCCAAATACGGCTTTTCCGTTTCTGAAATGCGTGTCATTTTTCTTTGCGATTAATTTTGTGCCTCCGCCAAATCCAATACAAAGACCCTTATAATTTTGGGGATATATTACGGTAGATGCAATTTGTTGTCTATAAGAGTATAAGAAGCATCCATCTCCATCTTCCTCTTTTCTAGTGTTTAAAGTTGTCCATCTGAAGGTGCATGTAACATCATACGGATTAGCAGACGTCAAATTTTTTCCTGTATCATAATCAATAACATAGGTATTTAAAAGACCAGAAACATTATTATTCTTTTTAAAATGCTTTGAATTGCATATTTTATGAATTTCTTTCGGCTTATTTTTCTGCCCCATTTCAAATCGAATTACATAAGTAAGTTTTTTATAACCTGTTTTTTGCGCATCTGTTATTTTATAATCTGTAATCTTTGCTTTCATCTTTCTCATGCCAACTCCGGCATAATTTGTTTTAAAAGTCACCGTTTTGTTATTTTTCAAATCCCAGCTCACATTTATTTTTTTCATATATTTTTTTGATGCAGCCTGTGTCTGTAATGGTATAAAACCAATGATCAAGACAACTGCCAGTAAAAATGATGCTGTTTTCTTTATTCTTTTCATGTCTAATCTCCTTTTTATTTCTGAACCTGCGTTTGAATTCATCATTGATTATAATGCACCGTAACATCAATTACTCCGGCATCACTTTCATTAGTTACAAAAACATCTGTTTCTACCGCCGCATTCCAATCTTGCTCGCTGCTGCCGTAATATATATCTGTAAGTGCGTTGCAGTTTGAAAATGCTTTTTCTCCAATGCGGCTGACGTTCTTTGGAATGGTTATATTCGTTAATGACTTACAGGATCCAAAACAATGACTGCCAATCTCAGTCAATGTAGATGGAAGATTTACGCTTTCAAGAGACCAGCACCCAAGAAATGCACCGCCGATAATTCTCTCAACCCCTTCGGGGATTGTAATTTCTTTTAAGCTTCGACATCCACGAAACATATCATCACTAATATTTTTTAAATTTGCGCTAAGCGTAACGCTCTTCAAATCGTGGCATTCTTCAAAAATCAATCGGTCTACAGATACCACGCTGTCAGGCATAACTACGCTTTCTATATTATTGCCGCCAAACGCCAAATGTTTAAGTTCTGTCGTACCCTCTCTGATCACAACATTTTTATCTGCAAAGGCAGGTATTCGAAACAATAATGATGTATCGCTGTAAATAATGCCATTTTCTATTTCCAGTCCGCTTCCTTCGCCAAATGTTATTTCAGATAGGGAGGTGCACTGCGCAAAGGGATTTATGTAGATACTGTCTGATGGCATATCAGGCAGTGCAACTTTTTTTAAATTATGGCATAACCAAAAAGCGCTCTCCTCAATCTCTTCCAGATGCACATCCGAAAAATCCACACATTTCAGGTTAATTTTTTCCTCAAAAGCATGATTGGATATTTTAACAACCGTATTTCCGGCAATGGTAGAGGGCACTTTAAAAGCTTCTTCCGAACCCAGGTAACGCGTAATTGAAATACGAGATGAACCCAGGTCTTTCCATTCAAAGTCACTTTCCTTTGCTATGGGCAAGGCGTTCCAGTCAAAGGGTTCTTCTGCCATGTCTGTATCGTTCTTATTTTTACTATTTTGTATATCTCCTTCCTGAATTTCCGCTGTTTGCGCTTCTTCGTCTTCATATGTCGTTCCATTTTCTTTTGTCGTTTCATATTCTATATGGTCATCTTTAACTTTTTTCTCCTGCGGTTTTTCTTTTCCACAGGATGTCAGCAAGCAAATAGCCATACTGCATATGGCAATCCAAACTGTTTTCTTAAAAATTTTTTTCATATTACAATACCTCCCCAATTCATCTTACATAAAGACTTGTTTGCAACATCTCTGCCATAACCAAACTCGTTTTTAAAAAAGATTCCTTTATATGCATCATTTTATCCCATAACGCACCCCGCTTTTCTCCAAAAGCCTTCTGTACTTCGCCTTCATCGATTTCGGCGCTGCCAGCTTCACTGACCAGCTGTACTCATATGGCCTCCCCATAAACACTCCGGCTTCGTGGTTGAAATCCTTGAACGCGTTTTTCGAGACTGTCTTTGCAGTGAGCTTTTTGCTCTTGATCGTTATCTTTTTTGTCCCATAGACTCCGGCAAACGCGTTCGCCCCGATCTTCTTTACATTCTTCCCGATGACAATACTGCGGATCCACTTTCCTCGGAACGCCCCTTTTTCGATGGACGTGACGGGGTATTTTTTCCCATAAACGCTTACGCTGTCCGGGATGACGACTTTCGCCGGCTGCGAGTAGACTTCCTGCTTTCTGGCCACGGAAAGCGCGCCGTTTTGATACCGGTAGCGGATGCCGACGCCTTCGCTTTTGCCCTCGAAAAACTGGTAAACTTTCCCGTTTTTGGGCTTTTTCCCTTTGTAGTAGGATTCCGGCGAGCTGTCGATATCGTGCGTTTCTGTCCCGCTCCAGTCCGAATAGTGCATGTTCCCGTCCAGCGCCTTTTTGTACGTGCGGATCTGGAAATGGACGCGGTCCCCTTTTTTCAGGCCTTTGCTGATCGAGCAGCCGTTTACGACGCCGCCAAGCGCCTTTAGCATGGGGATTTCTGACATGCGCACGCCGGACTGGAAGGCAGGGTCTTTGGAATAGCGGATCTGAAATCCCCCGACGCTCTGAATCCCCGAAAGCCCCGTCGACCACTCCACCCTGACGGTGTGGTCGTTGTCGGCAAGGCCGATGACGCCTCCGTCCGTAAAGCCCGTGATGGAGGTTCCCCGCAGACGGATTTGGACCGTGAAGTCCGCGGACGACGCCAGGTGCGACTCGGTCTCCTCAGACGTCACATGGATGGCCGCCGCGCCCAGGAAGCCGTCCTGTATGGAAAGCGTCCCGCCGTCCGTGATGGAGACGCCTTTCGTCGCCGTCGAGAAATGGAGCTTCGCTTTTCCCTTCGCCCCGCACCAGACGTCTTTTTCCGCCGGCCCGGAATACGTGAGGATCGTGTCCGGGGATTCCAGCGAGATTTCGTTTGGCGCCTTTATGATTTCCCAAAACGCGGAGGCCTGCCCCGCGTAGTCGCCCATTCCCGCGACGACGACCTCATGGACGCCCACCGAGGACGCCCCGCCGCCGTAAACGCTGTAATCAAACCCCGCCCTTAAGACGGCTTCCCCGTCTGTGACCGTCACGCCCGGGGAATGCCGCTCCCCGCTGTAGACGAATTTCGTCTGCGAAAGCGTGACGCGGCAGCCGGAAATGTCCTTCGCCGCGGCATGCGCCGCCCTGGGCGCCCCGCACGCAAGCAGGAGCGCAAAGAGAAACGCAAGCGGCAAACGGGCCGCATGGCTTTTTTTCATCTCACCTTTCATATTCTGTATCCTCCCCGTTTTTATTTTCCGACGCATAATTTATGCACGACGGCTTCCCTGGCTCCGTCCGCGGTCGTCCAGTAAGCGCAGCCGTTTTTGTATTTGACCTCTTCGCACTCATTCAATCGCGCGCGTCCGATTTTTGTCTTTTTCTGCAGCGTTTTCCCGGACGCGGACAAAACCATGTACCAGCTTTCAATCCCGTCTTTATATCTGTCGTTTCCGGTCTCCCACATCACAAGGATGCGGCCCTTTTCCATGGCGGCCACATTAGACGCGATGACTTCCCCGTCTTTTCTTCCCGTCAGCCACTTGACCCCCTCGTCCGTGTATGGCGATCCGCCCGCCGTTCCCTTTCTCGTTTTGCCTTTCAGGACGGAAGAGCCGGTGACGGGGTCGATGACCTGAAGGAACAGCCGCTCGTCCTCTTTTTTAAATTTTTTTGTCATGGACGGCGCGGACGTTCCCACGAGCGCGACGCCGGTCGGCGTTTCGCACGCCCCGCCAAGCCTGGCGTAAATCCAGTTGTCCCCGCTGGGGCCGTAAAAGTGGAAGGGGTCCGCCTTCCATTCATGCGCCGGCCCCGATTCATACAGCCGAAAGCCGCGTGGGCCGGCGTCCCCTAAGTCCGTGAACAGCACGCCCCCGTTTGAGAGGGCCGTCACGCGCTGGTCGAAGGAGTGGCTGACGCGGCTCTCATAATCCTCATTCGGCGTCATGTCGTCTATGTTGACGCAAAACGCGTCGCTGGACTGATGCGTGTCGTTCATTTGCCTTGCGTAATAGCAGATCAGCGCGCCGTTTTGGAACGCGACCGCGCAGTTCCCGCCGACAAACGGCGTCATGGAGTCTTTTGCGGCCCCCGTGTTGCGCTTGTCGCAGCTTTTTATGAATTTCCCGTTTTTGTCGTATTTGGCGACCGATAAGACGACGCTTCCCGTTTTGCGTCCGGTCTGTCCCCAGACGACGTAGTAATTGCCGTCCGGCCCGCCCGCCACGCTGCCAAGGAGCCCGTATTTCTTTTTGATCCGAATGGTTTTCTTTATGGTCAGGCTTTTGTTGTCAAGGACGTGGATGTAAACATGGCGCCTGTCGCCGTAGGCGACGGTGTACCTGCCCTGCGCGTCAAAAAAGTCGCTGACCGCCGACGGCTGCGCCCAGTTTCCGTCATAATTTTCGGTAAAAGCTTTTGCCTTCAGCTTTATTTTCCTTGTTTTCATCTTGGCTTTTTTGGGGCTTTTCGCCGCTTTCTTTCCGGAATCGGTGTAAACGGTCAAATCCGTCGGGTTTGACCGGTAGGATTTCCCGCCCGCCTCTTTTATGGCGATCAGGCGGTACTGGTAGCGGGAGTCCCTGTCTAAGCCCGCGTCCGTATAAGACGAAGCCCCCGCGCCCTGGAGCGCGCAAATCTGCTGGTACTGTCCGGACGCGCCCTTCCTGCGAAAGAGAAGGTATCCGTCCGCGCCTTCCGCCGCCGTCCAGCGCAGCGGGACGCTTGAGGCCGTGACGTTTCTGCCCGCGCTCATGCGCGCCGGCGCGCGCGGGATGACGTCAAACTGCGCGGACGCGCTCCCCGTGTAGCGGTTCGCGTTGTAGTCGGCCGCTGAAATGACCACCGTTTTCGTGCCGACGGCCCGAAGCTCCTTCAGGGGCGGCCATTTGCAGACATAGTCAACCTTCTCGTCAAGGACGCGCCCGTTTAACGTCACGGTGACGGCCATGCCGTCAAAATCGTCGCTCTGGACGACTTGCCCATGCTCAAGGGCGATCTTTGCGTCGGCGAGGTCAATCCCGTCCGTCAGGCTGACGCTGGCGCGCTTTTCCTTCGCAAAGGCGTACGCCCTGGAATCGGAGGCGCACACGAACGTGACCGCCGCCGGAAAACGGAACGCGTCGTCCGCGATCAGCGTCCGTTTGCCCCGGACGCGCACGCGGGAGATGGAGGCCATGTAATAGAACGAAAGCCCCTCCAGGGTCTGCACGGTTTCCGGGATTGCGATTTCCTCCGCGTCCAGATTCTGGAACGCCCGCGCCGCGACGGACGTGACGGCACGTCCGTCCAGCTCCGCAGGGATTTCGATGTTTGATCCGCTCCCCATGTATCTCGTGATGACGGCCGTTTCGCCGGATGAGATCCGGTAGCAGTAATCCCCGTTTGTAAACTCATCTTCCATAGAGTGAGCAAGCGGCGAAGCCGGGCTGAATGCGCCGGGCTTTGCTTTTGCCGCCCCAGCGTTTCCGCATGGGAGGGCCAACGCCGCGATCAGCGCAGCCGCAATGATTTTTTTCATCTTCATTCCTGCATCCCCCTTTATCTGCCAATCGTTCTATAACAGCTGAAACTGCTGTGCCGCGCTCCCAATACAGATCACGCTGCCGCGCTGCACGGCATGATAAATGTTTTTCTGCAGCCTTGTGCCGTTTGCAAGCCAGACGCCGTTGGCAGACTGATCCATGATTTCATAAAAACCGGTAACCGCATTAAAACGGATTGCACAGTGTATTTTGCTGACATAGGCGTCCGGTAATACCACATGCGCCGTTTCCCCGGAACCGATGGTGATCGTCCTGCCTTGAAGGGAAATGGCACGTCCGGCGTAAACGCCGCAGATTCCCTGTAATCCGTAGGCCGCAGCAGCAGCCCTGCCGGCCGCAGATCTTCCGGAACCGATAATTTTTCCCCTGCGGCTGTCAATTGGGCCCCAGAAAAAGCATACATAAAACGTTGCGACAACTGCCAGAAGCATCCAGAAGGCCACGGTGCCGATCCAATAGCCGCGGTAATTCATCCAGGCTCTGTGGTCACTGTTTATATATGAAATTTCTCCTATGTATTCCGATGCATACATCAGCGCCTGCAGCAGGAAAATAGCTCCCGAGCCGCACAGTACCAGAATCGTCAGCACGGCTCCTAAATTTGCATTCGAAAAAAAGTGGATAAACGCGCAGATTACAATCGCCAGCGAAAGCATAAGCGTTAACACAAACAAGAGGATATTGATCGGAGAATGAGACGCCCCGTAAGAATAGCCAAAACTAAACCTGAAATAATGAATGAAAAACGCAAGCAGGTAAAACACGCCAACGCTATACAAAAGGGCAATAGCCTTTAACCGAAATGCCATAAGAACGGCAAGCCCTACGGAAAACAACATCAGCAAAATCCATGTAATTTCTCCCCCGCCCATTGCAAGAGCGATCAAAGACAGCAATGCCGCGGAACAAACCGTGCACCAGAGTATAAATTCCAGTATCGCGCCCGTCGTCTTTTCGTGTGTCAGTGCAGTAAAAATATTGTCAATCATTTTCTTCCCCCTCTTCCCTTATCTCATAAAAACTGTAACATGTCCGTTTTACTTCAGCAGCTTTTCCATTTCTTCCCGAAATTCAACGACAGATCCCATGCGTTCCCTGATTTCAAGCGCCATAGCACGATTGAAAAATTTCAGCCACTGTTTTTTGTGTTTGAGGCGACATCTTTTGGGCAGAGCCACGTCTTTTCGTTTCCCGCTCAGACGCTGCATCACATCCGGCGGCTTTGCGCCTGTAAGCAGATAATATGCCGTCGCCCCCAGCGCATAGACGTCCGTCCACGGGCCTTCGTCTCCCGGAATGCCTGATTTGGCCGTCCGGTACTGCTCCGGCGCCGCATAATCCGGCTTTAAAAACGCCGCGCTTAGGATGGGCCGGGAAGTCAGCGCGTATTTTGCCGCTCCCATATCAATCAGAAAAATTTCCCCATTTTCTGACCGCATAATATTCCCCGGGCTGACATCGCAGTGAATGATTTTTTCTTCGTGAAGCGCGCAGAGAGCTTCTGTTACCGGAAAAAGTATCTCTGCCGCCTCTTTCGGCGGATAAGGCTGGTAGCCGCCCGCGCGCATTTCACGCCCGATGCTGATTCCCGCAATATAATCCATGACAAGATATGCCGTATCATTTGCTTCCATAAGATCGCAGATGGTAACCACATGGGGCGTATGGATAAATTTCGCCATAAGCTTTGCTTCCAGATAAAAAGACTCAAGGCCGAACCGGTAAGCCTCTGCTATCCGCGATTTTTTTATGGACACATACTGCTCTTCTCGTTCCGCCCATTCCTCCGGAAAATATTCTTTCACCGCAACGAGGCGGCGCAGCGCAATGTCGTTACAAAGATAAATCATACCGAAGCCGCCGATTCCAATGCATTCCAAAACCTGGTAACGCTCCTTTAAAATCGTTCCAGGAATCAGCTCCTGCTCTTTTTTTCTGCCGCACCCGGATACATCCGGAGGCTCAAAAGCTTCTTCCAGCTGTATTTCTTTCTGTAACGCATGCTTTAGGACTTCCCTGTTTTGCTCCGTTTCTTCTATGGAGAAAAGCAAAGCGCGTTTTAGGCCTACGGATTTTGCCGCCATAAGACGAACGGCGCCTTGAAAGCAATCTTTCGACTTTTTGATCTTTTTCGCCGACAGATACAGGGAATCGTCGTCTTCCGGAAATACCCGCAACGCCAGATAAGAAACGCCCAGAACCGTATCGTAAATCCTCCATACGGCCGTATCCGGATTGCTGCAAAAAAGCATTCCCAGCAAATATCTTTTTTCAAATACTTCTCCGGGCGTCCAGTCAAAAACACGGTCATATTGTTCTCCTGGCTCCCATCCGCAATTGGGACATGCCGCATTCCCTTCTTCCCACTCCGTAAAACATCCGCGGCAAATTTTTGGCATTTCCGTCATATCCACTCTCCATATAAATCCTGATACAGTTCTGCAACCGACTGGTACCGCTGCTGCGGCTCTATGCTAAGACCTTTAAAAATAGCAAGATCCTGTTCCTCCGAAATCGGAACGCCCATGGCCTGAAGTCTCTGCACGGTATCGCATTTCTGGCGTTCGATGGACGGTGGAATGCGCACCCCTGTCAGCAGATAATAAATGCTTGCGCACATGCTGTATACGTCTGTCCACGGTCCCTGGTTGCCGTCTCTTTTATACTGTTCTACCGGCGCATAGCCGTGTTTGAGCAGGATCGGCGCGTTTTTGGTATGCTCATAATCTTTTGCTGCGCCAAAATCAATCAAAACGGCCTGCATCGTATTGGTAAGCATGATGTTGTCCGGGCTTATATCCCTGTGGATAATATTGTCCCGGTGTATTGCATCCAGCGATCTTAATACATCTTTTAACAGCGCAAAAACTTCTTCCGGCAAAAGCCTTCCTCCCCTGCTTTTTGCATACCGTTTCATATCTGTGCCATCGATATATTCCATGACAATGTAAGCTGTTTTATTTCCATAGAAAAAATCTCGAATGGATACAATGCCCGGCATCAGATAATATTTGGAAAGGTTTTCCGCTTCTTTGATATAGGACTCAAGACCGTTTCTGTAAGCGGCCTGTATCTTCTCCGGCGTGCGCGTCTGTGTTTCTGCGCTGTAGTTGATGGAAATTGAAATCCATTCGGAATAGGTGTCTCCGATAAAATTTCGTACGGCAACATCTCTTGGGAAATATTCCTTGACGCATACACGCTTTCCCTGGTAAAAGTCCCATGCTATATATGTAATTCCAAATCCCCCGACGCCGAGAACCCGTCCGATCAGATATTTCCCATTTACAATCTCATATAACGGCAGACTGTTTTCCGGTTTCTGATACTGTCTCATATCAAACCCGCACTTTGGGCAGAGGGAGCCCGGCCATGGAAGCTCCGTCATACAGCCCATGCACAGTTTATTCGGGTCAACTAATTTTTTCCGCATTTCTTCCTTACCCCTTCTTTTGGGATTTCGCTTTTCCTCCCTGAATTTTCACCGGAGCTTTTCCCGCATCCCAATGGCGGTTTGTTGTGTTTACCGTTCCGCATACGCCAAAAACGAAGCTCTGGAAATTTGACTGCCAGATTACTTTGTCTATTGTGCTAATTAGTGCTACGCTCATGGCTAATGTTTGGCTCCGCTGGCGGCGATACCTGCTCCGGCGGTATCTGCTCCGGAGGAGTCTGCTCCGGCTTAGATTCCTGCGGAGCCGTTTTCTTTGGCGTTGATTTGGATCTCGTTTTTACTTCTGCCAATTCCAACCGAAGTTTTTCAAAAAAATTCCGATAGCAGTTTACTTTTTTTCCGGGCTGAATGCTCTGACGTTCTACATAAATGCCTTCCTCTTCTGTCTTATCATCGGTATAACGGGTTTCGCCCGTTTCCACGATTTGTACATCCATAAATTTTCCTAATCCACAACTCTCAATCAGAGCTTCTGCTTCTTCCTGTTTCATTCCCCTGAAATCTGGAACAGTTATATCATAGTCTGCTTCTTTCCCTACAGAAACGGAAAGTGTGGCGGTTTTGTCCACGCTGCATTTCTCATTCGGTTTTACCGACTGATCAAAACAGACGCCATTTTCAAATTCATCCGAAAAACAATATTCTACAGAAATAATCCCTTTCTTTTTCTCAAGGCTTTCATTTTTCCCTTCTTCCACATTAACCAAATCTCTGTCACAGGGGTTAAAATAAATGTCAATATCAAAGTTTTTCTCTGTAAAATAACCCATTACGTCTTTAACGTTTGCGCCCGAAAAATCCGGCATCGTATAATACTTGTCCCCGCCGCTGACGGTAAAAAGAATCGTATCTTCTTTAGAAACAGTTCCGGAAGGGCTTATGTTCTGCCGCAGAATAGTGCCTTCCGGTTTTCCATCAAGGACATATTCCGGACTGGCAATATTTTCGATTCCGCGCCGCTTCAGCTTTTGTTCCACTTCCTCATAGGACTGCCCGCTGTAATCTTCCATTGTAAATGCGCCGTTTTTTCCGACTTCCGTAAGCCCTGCCGAATTGGTATTTTGCACGACGGCTACCGTACCGAAAGCCGCGGCTCCAATGATGCAGATGCTAAGAAGACACAGGGCCGCTTTTGCCGCAACGGGAAGAGACGTTACTTTTCCCCACAGGCCTTTTTTCTCTTCCACGGGCGGCAGAATCCATTCCGGCTCATAAACGGGGATAAAAAATTTTCCGTCCAGCGCCTCCATAAATTCAACCGCGCTTTGCAGACGGTACTGCGGCATAATGTTTAAACATACCATAATTGCAAGTTCCGCCTGTTCGGGCAGCGAAACGCCCATTTGGGAAGGCGGGATCAGCCCGTCTTTTTGCATGCGTTCATTGGCGGGAATTGGTTTTTGTCCAGTCAACATCCGGTAAAACAGAGCCGCCACTGCATAAAGATCGGTATAAGGCCCCTGTTCCATCGTTCTTCCGTACTGTTCGATCGGAGCGTATCCCGTTTTTAGCATAATATCCGTTGTATTTTCTGCGGAAGCATGTTTTGCCGCGCCAAAATCAATCAGCTTAATGATACCTTCCTTTGTAACAAAAATATTATCCGGTGCGATGTCCCTGTGAATTACGCCTCTTCGATGGACTTCTTTTAACGTATAAAGCACGGCAAGGACAACGCGTCTGCTCCACTCATAATCTTTTTTTTCTCCGGATTTTTTCAAAATGGTTTTGATGTCCATCCCTTCCAGGTATTCCATCACAATATAACCGGTGCCGTTTTCCTCAAAAAAGTTGGAAATTTCCACGACTCCCTGCACTTCATGCAGCGCGGCGACCCTTCTGGCCTCTTCTAAAAACTGCTGCAGTCCTTTTTTAAACCTGGCTTGCAGCCTTTCGTCCGATACGGTTACCGCTTTGCCATCCTGTCCCCGTATACAGTATTGTTCCGGATAAAATTCTTTAATTGCAACTTTTCGGAACAGCAGATTGTCCCATCCAATGTATGTATTTCCAAAACCCCCCGCGCCCAGCGGAAAGCCTGCCAGGAACTTTCCGCCAAGCAATGTGCCGGGCTCCAAAAACCGTTCAGCCTGCCGCGCTGCATCCAGGCTTTGTCCGCACTGCGGACAGGTATGCGCTTTTTCATTTGAAATCTGCTGCATACAGTGATAGCAAATTTTCATTTGTGTTTTTTCTCCTTAATGTCTGAAACGAGTTTTCTCCTGCTAAACAGGTCCATATTTTTACCATAGACTGTCGCGTCTTGAATTAGTTCGCCCTTCGTGAATCGTTGCCACCTGGTGCAGGTGCAGGTGCAGGCGCTTCTTCCGGCTCTGATTTTGGAGTCGGTTTTGGTGTTGATTTCTCCTTTGGCTTTGGTGTTTGTTTGGGAGGCTCTTTTACTGTAACATAAACCATAACCTGGCCTCCTGCGTCATCCTTTGGTCTGAAAAATTCAAGTTCCTGGCTTTCATTTGAATCATATATTTTTACACTTTCAACACTCCAGCTCAAATTTCCTTCCTTACCGGAACTTGTACGTAAGGGCGCATATTTTGTAAATCCATACGCGGCAAGTTCATTTAAAAATTTCTGCGCTGTTTTTCCCTCGTAATCAAATATGCCTCCAATAACCTTTATTACAAGGCGATCATCTCCAAGCGAACGACTTTCATCATACTTTGTACCGGGATCTATATTCTGGTCGGCAATATCCCCTACAGAAAGCCCGCTTGATTTCAGGGCAAAATAATCTTTTTCCACCAGATTGCTGTCCCCCAATGCCTTTTCACCAACCGCTTCTCTTTCATTTTCATTTTTATTCGAATATTTATATACCGGCTGTGAAGGCACATTGTTGATAGAGCCAAATCCTTTAAAATCCGGCAATGCATCCCAGTAGAAGAAATTAGAAGCATAGTAATGAATTTTAATATCAGGAGTGTAAACAATCACATTATCACGATTCTCTTC
The DNA here is from genome assembly GCA_910586725.1 of uncultured Lachnospiraceae bacterium. GTDB lineage: Bacteria > Bacillota > Clostridia > Lachnospirales > Lachnospiraceae > Roseburia_B. The sequence goes on from CAJUJL010000016.1 coordinate 22,264, forward strand.
TTTATTTAGTTCATCTTTAGAAATTAATGTTCCCGCCACTTCCATAGAAGCAAGGTCAAAATAATTGCTGTCTTCATTTTCTTCTTCTATAAAATATTGTTCATCTGCCGTATCAATTTTTAATTTTTGCGCCAGTGCATACGCATTCATTCCCTGAATCTCGCTGTAATGCATTTTTTCCTGACTATAAAGCGTCAGAGAAATCGTACCGTTTACATTTCCTTCGTTGTCATATGAAAGACCTTCTATTTCCGCTTCCTGATTTTCTTTATCCGGATCATATAAAACGGCGCCCGGTGCGACAGACTGCGCGTAAACTGTACCGTTCTCTTTATTCAAATCAAATATAAAATCCTGTGTATCGATCTGAATATCCCATCCGGAATGTTCTTTATTCAGATTTTCAACATACTCTCTGACATCATCCTCCGTTTTGTTTCTGAAGTCCTGCATAACAATTGCTTTGCTGCCCAGCGCGTCGGAGCTTTGCCCTGACATATGGTAGACAACATAAGCTCCTCCCGCAACAACAACGCATGCAAGCCCTGCCACCAGAACTTTTGCCCATACTGGAAACTTTCCGGTTTTATTTTTCCGCTGTTTTACCTTGATGCGCTTTACGCTTTCACTGTTTAATTCTTTCAGAAAGACGTCTGCGGACTGCGTCCTCTCATCCTGATACACATTCAGCGCATTCATCAATGCATTTTCAATATTTTTTGGTATGGAAACTCCCATTTTTGAAGGTTCCTTCAAATCATCCGCCAATGTACGTTCCACAGATTCCTGCGGCGCTGTGCCGGTAATCATTCGGTACATCACGGCGCCTACCGCATATACATCTGTCCAGGATCCCCGCTTTCCCTTACTGCGGTACTGTTCTTCCGGGGCATATCCTCTTTTTAAAATTATGGACAGGCTCTTGGAATTTGCCGTTGTTACATAGCGTGTCGCCCCGAAATCCATCAGTTTTATATCTCCCTCCGCTGTCACCATAATGGTTTCCGGCGATATATCACAATGCACGACGTCTTCTTTATGTACTTTAGATAAACCCATCAAGATTTTTTTGATAAAGGCAACTGCTTCCTCTGAGCTGTATTTTTTTCCTCCTTCTAAAATCTCTTTTAGTGTCTTTCCTTCCACATACTCTGAAACTACGTATCCGGTTTCATTTTCTGCCAGACAGTCATAGACTTTTGCAATGCCGGGAGCTTCTTTTAATGACTGTATATGGTTCATTTCATTTAAGAAATTTGTCAGTCCCTGTTCAAACTGCACCTGTCCGTCGCCAGAATAAATGGTTACATCTTTTTCTCCTTCTGATCTGGTAGAAAAATCACTCGGAAGATACTCTTTTACAATGACTTTCCGGTTTTTCTCTGCATCCATTCCCAGATAAGAAACCGTGTGACCGCCATAATTTAATACACGCCCAACAATGTATTTACCGCCCACAACCGTTCCGGGATCCAGATAATAAGATTCCTGCCGAAGCGTATGCTCATTAAATCCACAATGAGGACAGGCAGAAAGATGATCCTCTATCTGGTTCATACAGCCCATGCATAATTTCATATTAATTATTTTCCTTCCTGTAATTTATTTTTTTATTGGTACCTGTATTTTTGCTGTATTCGATACATTTTTTCCATAATAAGCAGTAATCGTAAACGTAATCTTTTTCTGTTTTCCTACCTTTAGGTAGATATAGGAATCTGAAGTGCATATGGGATCGCTTAAATATCGATCAAAAACTTCTTTTTTTATTCCTTTCAAATTACAACGAACCTTGACTTTATCTGCTTTTTTAATCTTATATTTAAAGGTAAAACGGTAATAATCCCCTTCTTTTTTTGCCACAATATCCTTTGCTTTTACTTTTGGAGCAGGTATTTGCGGCGTTACTTTAACCGGATAGGTTCCTGCTCCAGTTGATACATTAACTACAATTGGCTTCTTGCTGATTTTCGCGTAATACTTCTCCTGTACGCTGATTTTTCCTGTGTTTTTGTTCAATTTAAAATATTTCTTATCTTTTTTATTCTTTAAAACAAACGTACATTTTGAAGAGTCCATAGCATCATCAAATTGAGCGGATAGTTCTTCGCCTATTTCGATTTTCATCTTCTTTTTTGGAATCGGAAACTTTTCCTGGATTAACCCGCAAACATCACAACTGCGTATCAGACTTCCATTTTCCGAATTTGTTGATGGTTGCAAATGATCAGAAATCTGATGATCTTTCGCTTTTATGATCCAGCTGCCATTACTAAGTTCATGCGTTCCATTTTTATCAGAAAAATGCTTTTTACATGTTTTGCAGTAATAATACTCAATCGTTCCATCTGCTATACATGTTGCAGGTCTTGCTTCTGACATCTTCTGTGTGTTGTGACCAGACAAAGGAAGCAACTGCTTTATTCCTTCGGTATCCTTGTATTCCTGCTCCTCAAATATTACACTGGCCACATATGTTTTTGTTCCCTGCTTCATGCAGGTAGATGCTTCTGTAATTTCTTCTTCTATAATTACATCATCATCCTGTAGCGTTACAATATGGTCTGTTGTCTGCTCGTCACATTTATTGCATGTAAAGGAAGCCCTACATTTTATCTTGCTGCCATCCGTTTCAACGGGCAACACCTTGTCTTTGTCAACCATATTCCACTGCCTGGCTTCTCCTTCCTCTGTGTAATACCCCCATTGTAATTCGGTAAACTCATAATTATGCCCCGCGCCTGGAACCTCTACTTTTTTGATGTCTGGGCTTGGTTTTGGCTCTCCTTCAACCTGTATTTCCGCAGTATACGTTTTTTCTCCTGATACGCAGGTTACGGATGGAGGCGTTATGGTCACTTTCGCTTCCTCTGTTTTTACATGCCCCGGGACTTCCTCTTTACATTTGTCGCAGGTAAATAACCCTATGCATTTTATATCGCTGTCATCTGTTCCAGAGGGCCACTTCCACCCTTCTTTGTCAACTTTGTTCCACTGCCTGGCTTCGCCTTCTCCTGTGTAGTATCCCCATTGGAATCCTTTAAACGCATAATTGTGGCCCACACCTGGAACGGTTACTTTTTTGATGTCTGGGCTTGGTTTTGGCTCTCCTTCAACCTGTATTTCCGCAGTATACGTTTTTTCTCCTGATACGCAGGTTACGGATGGAGGCGTTATGGTCACTTTCGCTTCCTCTGTTTTTACATGCCCCGGGACTTCCTCTTTACATTTGTCGCAGGTAAATAACCCTATGCATTTTATATCGCTGTCATCTGTTCCAGAGGGCCACTTCCACCCTTCTTTGTCAACCACGTTCCACTGCCTGGCTTCGCCTTCTCCTGTGTAGTATCCCCATTGGAATCTGGTAAACTGATATGTGTGTCCTGTGAATTGAACAGTTACTGTTTTAGTTTCTCTGCGCGGTTTTTCCTCACCCGCAACCTGTAATGTTGCAGTATACGTTTTGGTTTCGTCTGGTACGCAACCTTCGGATGTAGGTGTTATGTCTATTTCCGCTTCCTCTGTTTTTACATGCCCCGGGACTTCCTCTTTACATTTGTCGCAGGTAAATAACCCTATGCATTTTATATCGCTGTCATCTGTTCCAGAGGGCCACTTCCACTCGTCTTTGTCAACCACGTTCCACTGCCTATTTGGATCTTCCCCTGTGTAATACCCCCATTGGAATCCGGTAAACGCATAATTGTGCCCCGCGTCTGGAACCTCTACTGTTTTAATGTCTCTGCGCGGTTCTGCCTCATCCCCAACCTGTAATGTTGCAGTATACGTTTTTTCTTCTGTTCCGCAGGTTATGGATGTAGGTGTTATGTCTATTTCCGCTTCCTCTGTTTTTACATGCCCCGCGTCTGTCTCTTCACATTTGTCGCAGGTAAATAACCCTATGCATTTTATATCGCTGTCAACTGTTCCATCGGGCCACGCCCACTCGTCTTTGTCAACTTTGCTCCACTGCCTGTTTGGATCTTCCCCCGTGTAATACCCCCATTGGAATCCGGTAAACTCATAATTGTGCCCCGCGTCTGGAACCTCTACTGTTTTAATGTCTCTGCGCGGTTCTGCCTCATCCCCAACCTGTAATGTTGCAGTATACGTTTTTTCTTCTGTTCCGCAGGTTATGGATGTAGGTGTTATGTCTATTTCCGCTTCCTCTGTTTTTACATGCCCCGGGACTTCCTCTTTACATTTGTCGCAGGTAAATAACCCTATGCATTTTATATTGCTGTCATCTGTTCCAGAGGGCCACTTCCACTCGTCTTTGTCAACTTTGTTCCACTGCCTGTTCGGTTCTTCCCCTGTATAATATCCCCATTGGAATTCGGTAAACTGATAATTGTGCTCACACGTCTCCGTCCCCGCGCCATCCCCATCTGCTCCGGATACCGGCGCCGGAATCATCGACAATGCCAGCACGTAGCACATAATGTAAGCAATAAATCTCTTCCGTATATTCATTCCACATCTCCTCCTTACTCTGAAATATACCCTTCACAATAATCCTGTATCTCTTCTTCTAAGGCCTTCTCTCCCAGTCCGTCTATAAAACTTTGCGCCGTCCTGGCTTCGCTCCCTGTAAGCACACATTCATTGTAGTCGCCTACCAGACGGATGAATCCGTCATAATTGGCGTTATAAGACGGAAATTCTTCAAACATGCTGCAAAGAATCGGATAAGTCGTCTCTCCGGGAGCAGTCTTTTTCGCCTGGCCGATTTCGCTTAGCATGACCCATAACAGACGCATACACGCAATCTGCTGCTCCTTTTTGGATTTTCTGGTAATCGCGTACCGCTCGGAAAAATCTACAAGCATTTTTCCGTCCTGTGTAACGACATATGTTTTATAACCGCTTAAAGGATTTGCGCCTTTATCCCCGTCCCTGTTTGCCTCTTCATTCATACGGGAACGAAACGCCACTCCGGCTACTATATTGCTTCCGAATATCTGATTTTTCTGGTTTGCATTTACCCGGAACTTTTTCTTTTCCGCTTCCAGACGAAACGTCTGCATGTCTGCAAGCATCCGGATCTCATCTCCTGTCGGAACCGTGCTCTTTTGAAATACTGATTTCCATACGCCGTCATTTCCAAGCAGCAATGCATCCAAAAGACTGTCCTTCTCAAAATATGCCAGCTTATTATTTAACTTCTCATCCACAAGATACGCTGCCTCATCCCCGGAAATAAGCTCGGAAAGCTCAACGGTGTCCGTATCGGTCTGCTCCATAAACCCGGAATTTTCCAGCATATTGTCTTTGTTATAGTCAAACTGGCACGTATACAAAAGCAGCGTATCTATCCCCGTAGGCATCTCCTTCATATCGCCAAAGGCGCTTTCATATTCCGACAAAAACAGATATTCATCCGTATTTAAAGAGGCATAGACATTATCTTTCATCGAAACCGTTTCATAGTCTTCCAGATTGGATACATGATCTGTTAAAAACATGTTTGGCAGCGAATCTTCATCCGCCCCTTCTAACGCCGCTTCCATATCTTCTTTTACTTCAACGGTAACGTTAACCTGTTCATCCTCTTCCTGCATTCGCCTTACTTTCTCATCCGCTGTGTCCGACTCTCCTTTTTTAAATCCGTTTTCCGCCAGCGACTCAATCTGAGATTTCTGGTCTTCATTTTCCACCCATACCGTAATCTGCGTCTCTTTTGTAATCGGCGTATCGAAAATATCATTCTGCGGCTTCAGCACGGTAGAATAGAGTCCGATTCCGACCGCCACCGCCGCGGCCGCTGTGACAGAAAGAATGATGGTCCAGTTTCTGGTCCGTTTTCTTTTCCGGATTTTTTCCTGTGGATACTCGGCAATCCGCTTATTCTGCAAAGCCTCCTGAAACTGCTGAATTCCCTGAAAACGAAACTCCGGGCGAACGCTTAGGGCTTCCATTACCGCCCGGTCCGTATTTGCGCTGATCTTCACGCCAAGCTCCCTGGGTGACTTTAATTCATCTTTAAATTCACGTTCTGTCGATTCGATGGGTTTTACGCCGGTCAGCATCTGGTAGAGGATTGCCCCTACGGCATAGACGTCCGTGTAAAAACCTTTTTTGCTCTTATCCCTGTACTGTTCCAATGGAGAATATCCCACTTTGATGACCGGCTCCGCAGCCATGCCTTCTTTGCTGTCGTTGAGCTGTGCGGCTCCAAAATCGAAGACTTTAATCGTATTTTCACTGGTAATAAAAATATTGTCCGGACTTATATCTCTGTGAATAATTCCCTTGCTGTGAATCTTTTTGACCGCTTCGATCACCGGCATAATGACGCTCATGGCCGCTTCCGGATCGATGATCCCCTGTTTCTCCAGGTAATCTTTTAGCAGTACGCCGTCAATATATTCCATAATGATATATGCCGTTCCGTTTTCCTCAAAGAAATCAAAAACATTCACAATATCCTTTGCCTTGCCAAACTGGGCCACGCTCTGGGCTTCCATCAAAAAACGCTGCAGCCGCTCTTTATACTGCCCTTCTTTGTCTCCGGACAAAAGACCGACCCGGCATTCTCCCGGCGAACGGTTTACAAGCCCTGCCGGATAAAATTCTTTTGCCGCCACTGTTACGCCAAGCGTCGTATCAAAGCATTTGTATGTAATGCCGAAACCGCCCGCTCCAATTACGGTTCCTACAATAAACCGGTTCCAAAGAATGGTTCCCGGCGTCAGATAATGCGGCTGTTTCGGCTTCGTCCCTTCCACATATCCACAAAACGGGCACACGTCATACTGCCCCTTGACGCTGAAACAATTCATGCACAATTCACTGGCCATATTTTCCTCCTGCGGCGCATTTTTTACGCTGCTTTATTTTAAATAAAAAGTATTATTTTCATCGCCGATGGCAATTACAGTTCCCGGCGGTAATTCCAGATCCAAATTCTGAGGCATACAATCTTCTGCTCCATTGACAAAACTTCCATTACTGGAATAGTCGCGAAAAATATATTTCTGTCTTGCAGCGTCCCATTTAATCTGACAATGGTTGCGGCTGACATTTAACTGTCCTTCAAAAATCAAATGATTGTCAGCCTGTCTGCCAAGACGGATATATTCTCCATCCGTCATAGGAATTTCCGCTCCTGCATAAAGCCCTGTCCGTCCGACCAGTACGCCATGCTCCGGACCTGACTGCGCCGGCTGTTGTTCTTCTGCCGTAACGTTCATAATCTGATACATTGACTCCACCTGTTCCTGTTTGATTTCCTCTACTTGCGGAATGCCTCCCTTTGGCATTTTTGCTTTTCTCGGCGTGGCGATCAGGGACAGCACGGCAAAAATGGCGCCAAGCCCGGAAAAAATCAGAGCCAGCGTGCAGGAAATTCCTCTGCTGTATGCCTGTCCTTCCGCGGCTTTCGGCCAAAAGCTTCCGATGCTTGCCGCCAGGCCAATATAGAGAAACAGCACAAAAAATTCCAGTATGCTGCTTACTCTTTGCACATAGCTTCCGATCAGTCCCCAAATTCCGGCAGCCAAAGATAAAAGCAACGGCAGAACAATCAAACCCATCACCCATAGAATGGATACGGATACGACTTCCGACGCTTCGCCTTTCGAGCCTGAAAAACTTTCAACAATCGTCCCTTTGACGTAATCCAGCTGGCTCCAGGTAAGATCCGCATAATTTTCCTGAATTCGCATTGTGACAGGCTGGAAAAATGCAATTAAATTTAACAACACACACAGACTGCCCAACACGCGAAATTTTTTTGCAAAACGGTTCATAAACATTCCTCTTATCTGTTTTTATTTCTCATTTCTTCCAGCAAATCACCCCAGTTAAAACGTTCGCCGCACAACGGAATAAACAAAAGATTAATTTCACCCACCGTAATCGTATCGTAAGCTTCCAGTTTGACCGGCGTTAAAACCACTTCGTTGTTGCGGTATACCAGGCTGCTGGATTCTCCCGGCTGTACCAGGTAAAGATGCGCTCTCGGCTCGTAAACGACAATTGCATGGCTCTCTCTGGATACGCTTTTATCTTCTGTGAGCGCCACGTCCATATGTGGACTTCGGCCGATAAAGTTCTTGCCGACCTTCAGGCGAAAATCCGTGCCGATATGCTCCCCGCCAAGTGAAAGCAGCCATCCTACACATGGCGTTTTCACTTTATTTACGCTGTTTGCCACAGGTTTTGGCGCGGCGGCGCCGACATTTTTGGCAGCAGTATCATCTCCTGTTACATCGGAAAATACATCGTCAAAAAAACCTATGGTATGGTCGTCATCTGACGGGGCCTGCTGTGGAGGCGGCGTCTGGACGAAATCCAAAGGCACTGTCGCATCCTCTGCCGCCATGGTATTAATATCCATTGTCATCTGGTTTGCGGCCATTCCCGCTACAGGCAGCGGGCTAATCGGCGGCGCTGCCTGCGGCAACGGAGCGATGGGAGGCAGAGGATCCGCCACAGGCTCCATCGGCGGTGCCGGAAACGGCATTGCCTGACCCGCAGGAGCCGTAGGCTGCGGCTGCATTCCCGTGTTTGCGATTGGAACCGTAAAATCTTCTGTAAACGCTTCCGTCCGTTTGTCGTCAAATGCGCTTCCCCCTGCGCAATGCGGACAGGAGGCATATTTCTCCTTATCATAAAAATGTCCTTGTTCACACCTGCATAAATTCATAATCTTTCTCCTTCCCGTGCGAAATGCACCTGTTCCTTTTTAAGAACGTTATTTTAATGATGTTTTCTTTTCATATCCACTTCTTCGTAATGGATCAATACGACTGAAGTATTGTCCTGTGAATGGGAATTTGCATGCGTGGCGGCCTCCACCAAAGCTTCTGCTTTCTGCTCCGGTTTTACGGCGTCCGCAATGATAATATCTTTAATCTGGCTGTCCGGCAGCGTCTTTGTAATCCCATCGCTGCACAGCATCACAATATCGCCATACTGCATTTCAAACGGCGTTGTATTAATATCCATCAGCGAAACATTTCCCATGCCAAGATAGCTGATCAAAGCTTCTTTCTTCCGGTCCGCCATAGCTGCTTCCATTGTGATTTCTCCCGCCGCGACTTTTTCCTGCAAACGCAGCCAGTAATTGTGATCCCTGGTCACCTGCTGAATCTGGCGTCCCCGGATGATATAAATCCTGCTGTCTCCGACAGACGCCCAGTACAGTTTATTGTCTTCCGCAATGCACGCAACCATCGTCGTTCCCGAACCCCGTCCGTTTTCTTTGGGGAAATCAGCTATTGCACGGTCGGCAGCAAGGATTCCCTGCCGGAAAAAAAGCGGAATGTTGAACGCAGGATCTTTTTCTACTCTTAAAAATCCCTGCACCATAATCTGTATCGCCGTCCGGCTTGCTTTTCCGCCGTCCGCCATGCCTCCCATGCCGTCGCATACCATTGCAAGCACTCTGGTTTTCTTATTGGAAGCCAGAATTCTGCTCGGCGTGACATACACAGCGTCCTGCTGGTAATCGCGGTTTCCCACCGCGCTGCGCGTCAGCGTCGTCAACTGCGGAGCTTTCCGGATAACCGGCTGAGACGGCGCCGGCGTTTCCATCGCGACACTTCTTGCCGCAGCCGCGTTTTCCTGTTCTCTTTTCTTTTTTCTGCCAAACATTATTTTTCACCTTTCTGTTTCCATGCCTTTATTCTTCTGTCTGCTCCGGCTGCTCCTGCTTTGGTATATGAAACACAATTTTTTCTCTTCCGGCCGTAATAATGTCTCCGTCCAAAAGCATTCTGCGGCTTGTAATTTTTACCCCGTTGACAAATGTTCCGTTCGTAGATTCCAAATCTTCAATGTAACAGCCCATCTTATTGACTTCCACGACAAAATGCTGCTTGGACAGCCGATCATCGTCAAAATAAATATTACAGATGTCTGAACGCCCCACGAACAAGCTTCCTTCCACATTCCATTCCACGTCTTTGATCACTCCCGCGCGGTCGGTAATCGTCAGGCGTAATTTTTTACTGTCCGCTTTTTTCAGTTCATCCGGATCGATCTGCACGACTTCGACTTTTCTTTTGCGCACAACCAGAATCAAAATAATTCCAATCAGGATAACCAGCAGCAGAAGTCCGATCCACCAGTAAGATTTCAATGCTTCTTTTATGGCGGCATTTTTGGCGTCCAGGCCGTTTTGGATGGAAAACTCCGCTGTGGCGTCCATCTCGTTTGCATCCTGGGATTTGTCCCTGATATTGGTACAGCGCAGAATATAATCATCGTTGTAAAAATCTTCTGTCACCGTCAGCGTTACCGTGATTTCTTTGCCTTTGGACGTAACGTTAACCGCGTCAACCGTCCAGATTTTACCGTCGTCGTTTTCCGTTACGCTCTGAATCAGATAGTTGGACGGTTCATTTACGTCGGCCAGATTGATTCCGTTTTTATCCTGCAATGAAAAGCGGATGGAATTGCCGCTGACCTCTTCCACAGTTCCCGCAATGCCCGGAGCATCCTTATCCTCTTCATAATCCGAATAATCCAGCGTTACCGGAGGCACGGCCGAATTATCCGCCGTCAGGTTCAGCTTTCCCCTTCCGGCCGTTTGATTTGTCGGCGCGGTCAGGTGAACCACATATGTTTCTCTCTGCCAGATCGCATAGAGGGTTTCAAAAGCTTTTTTTACGCTTTCTTCCGTTTCATCCAGGCTGCAGTCATAGTAATAACCTCTGCAGTTCTTTTCTGCCAGAATTTCGTTTTTTGTATAAGATGTTTTCGCTTCCTGCTCCTGCGGCGTTAAAATCTGAGACGGTTTTCGGTTGAGCAAAATGCCATATACCGGAACGGACGCTTCCTGCACGGTCTTTGCGGTAGATACGTTATCCATATCTTTTCCCTTGGAATCATCTTCCCCGTCGGTAATCAGAAGAATCACAGTTCTTGTTTTGGGCGACGCCTGTTCCTGTAAAATCTGGTTTAACGAACGATACAATACCGTTTTGCTTTCCGCTCCGCTTAAATAAGCGATATTTTCGATCTGTTGGCAGTCCTCTTCCTTCTCCTTTTTGTCGCCATCACTTACGGTTCTTGTAAAAACAAGGCTTTTTTCTCCCCCGGCATCGTCTGTCCCTACCGTATACAGCGTCATTTCATCGCCTTTTTTCAGCAGTCTGCGAAGCTCTGCCAGCTGCCGTTTACTCTCCGAAAACTGCGCTTCATTGACAGACGCTGAATTGTCAATCAAAATGATGTATGAAATGCCCTGTCCACTCTCTTCAAACAGTTCAATCTCTCCGTTCATAGTGAAATTGATACTGTCCATCGTACCCGTGATTTGCGCATCTTTTCCGATTTTAGAACCGGTCATATAAACGTCTGCGTTCGGAGCCTTGCCAATTGACTGTTCTGCAATGTAAGGAGTTTTTATGTTTGCGGCATATGCCGTGCTAAGAGCTCCTCCCAACAGCATCAAAATACAGACGGCCACGATTCCTCTTATTTTTCTTCCCATTTTCTTTCCCCCCTGCTAAATGGAATAAATATTAAAGTTGTATTCCCAATTGTAATTTCGTCGTCTTCTTTCAGCTCTTTTGACGTCTCCAACAGTTCGCCATTTAAATACACCAGATTGCCGCCCTCTGCCGATACATAAAAAACATTCCTTTTGGGTTCATAAATCACCGCACAATGCTTTTCTCTGGAAATCGTTTTGTCATCGACAAGAGCCACATCCATAGACGGGCTGCGTCCGATAAAATTTTTTCCCATGTGCAGACGGTAATCTTTGCCGCGTTCGTCTCCCGTCATACAGACAAGCCAGCCTGTAACAGGCTGCACGGCGGCCATACCAAAAAAGCCAAAAGAAATTGTTTTGTCATCGTCAGATTTTTCATTTACAGCTTCCGGCATTGGAATGCCTTTTGAATTGCCGATAATCGCATTTAATTCCTCGCCCAGGGAAATTTCTGCTTCCGCAAAGGAAATGGTGTGGTCGTCTTCTTCAATGTCATTTAAGCCAATCCTTAATTTTTCACTTTCCTGTTTGCAATGCGGACATGTTTTGTGAATGCCCGTGTCATACCAGTGTCCATGATTACATCTTTTTATCATCTTATCTGTTCCCTTTTTCAACTGTCTGTCTTACGAAAACGGCAATTGCCGAATAATTATCCATATTTGTTCCCATTCCGTTTTTCAGTACAATAGTTTCCATGTCGCTTAGCCATTTTTCCGGGCTGTCCGCTTTTTTCAAAGTTTTACACATCATTTTTTCATCAATAAGCTCCCAAAAACCATCGCTGCACAACAGAAAGCTGCTGTTTTTGGTCAATGAAATTCCATCCATAACCTGATACTTCGGATTTTCCCATTCTGTACCCATGACGCGCAGCAAACGGCTTCGATCCTCATGATGTCGAATGTCTTTGTCCCTTATATCTCCCCGGTTTACCAACATCTGGGGAACGCTGTGATCCTGACTTCTGACGATGTATTTGTATTTTTCAAAATAGTAAATTCTGGAATCGCCAACATGGGCAAATTTGGCAATATCATTGGAAATCTCCAGACATGCCACCGTTGTCTTCATTGAGTTTTTGGCATTTTCCTGCGTCTGCTTTTGCAGCAGTTTCTCCTGCGCCTTCAAAATGCTTTCCTCAACAGAAAAAGAACTCTCCAACGCATGTTTCATCTGTTCTACGACAAAATACGACGCAACATCTCCATTTCCATGTCCTCCCAGGCCATCGCACAAAATAAAATCTGATTTTTCCGGTGTAATGGAAACGCCCAGAAAGTCTTCATTTACAGGATGTCCTCCCGTTTTTGATAACGTGCTGTATGCTATATGTAACATTGTCCGTATTTATCCCTCCCCTGATTGCGGCTTACCACAGAATAATCCTTCTGTGGTATAACTCCCGAAAAAAATGAGAAAAAAGACAAAAAGAAAAGGAAAAACGCCGGGTGGAATACCGCGGCATTTTCCTTTAAACGCAAATAAAAGCCTATGTCTTAAATGAAAAAAGATTCAGGCTTTTTTGTGATGGACAAATGCAGTCTTTTATAGAATATTTGAAAAAAATGTTGAAAAATGGAGGAATATAATGATATAATACAAAAGTTAAAAGTATGTACTAAAATGATAGAGATCATTAATTTACCACAGAAGGATTATTCTGTGGTTTTTATATGACCAGTTTCATCTGACTTAAAATCTTCTCATGTGCCTTAGCGCTTACCGCCACATAAATTCGCGTCGTTTCTATCCGGCTATGCCCGAGCACATCGGCCAGATGGGCCAGATTCTTCTCAATTGCATAAAAAGTGCGGGCAAACAGATGTCTTAGATTGTGTGGAAATATTTTACCGGCGTCCACTTCCGCTTCACTGCTTAGTTTTTTCATATCGTGGCAGATATTGGAACGGTCCAGCGGTTTTCCGCTTTTGGTCCGAAAAATATGACCACTTACAATGCCCTGCTCTTTTGCGTATTTTAAAAGCTTCTTTCTCAATTCTTTTTGCAAAAGAATCGTACGGTTTTTCCCTTTCATACAAATCTCCGCCCGTCCGTTTTTCAAGGCCTCTAAGGTGATATATACAAGCTCGCTGATCCTGATTCCGGTACTGCCTACCGTCAGCATAAGCAGATACAGCCGCTCATTCTTTTTTGCCAGCGCCGCAGTCAAAAGCCGCTCGTATTCTTTTTTTGACAATTCGCGGGATTCCTGTAAAAATGCCTGATGCTGCACTTTCAAAAACTTTACTCTGCAATCCTGCCAGCCGCAAAAATCAAGGAATGCGTTGATCGCTGAGAGCGCGCCGTTGACGCTTTGCACTTTATTTTTTGTCTGCAAATACTCTCTGTATTGCAGAAGCTGCTGTTTTGTAATCTCTTTGCCGTCCAGAAAATCTGACAGACGCCGCACTGCTTTTAAATACTTTTTTACCGTTGAATTCGACTTCTCATTCAAATACAGGTACTTTTCAAATGACTCAAGCTCTGATTCTGTAATTTTTCTCATAAATATGTCCCTCCTGTCACTTTTGTTTCATCAATAAAACTCCATTCTGTTGTAATGCTGTTACTTAGTATACATAAAAAACGTTTTTTTAGACATTATTTAAAAATACTGGTTTATCATTTCCATTTGACTGCATGAAAAAAGAGTGAGCTTGTCACTCACTCTCTTATAATTTTAATTCTATTTCCAGTTGAGTTTATAATAACCGGTGCTTGTTTTGGTTGTCGGCCTGATTGATATATAATAAGTTCCCTGTTTATACCGCCTGGTTGTGTTCAAAAGTTGCCTTTTAACTCCCCAGCTATTTCCGGCAACATCTATTGATCCGTCATAATTTCTTTTGACTTCTCTGCATCGAATTGTGCCTGAAGTAGAATTGCCTGCGCCCGGTCCTTTTATTGTAACGTTAATATCTCCGGTAAGATACGGCTGAAGATAAACATTAAATTTTGCAGGTTTAGGCAGCGTAAATTTATACCATTTCGTTTTATTGTTGCCAGCGGTAATTACACTTGTAGCTGCTTTGCCTTTTTTCAGATTTAAAGCTTTACCTTTTTTGGTTCCGCTCTTATCTTTCACTTTTTTGAATTTTGCGCTTACTGCAACGCCTCCTACAGATCCAACGGATATGTAGTATGTCGTATTTTTCTTCACGCCATAATACTCTGAATTGAAAACGGCTCTGTTATCATCTGTAAAGAAATTACATACAGAAGATAATGCAGTAGTCTTATTTGCTGCATACAACTGCGCCGTTCCGTATGGATAACTTACAACGGCAGAAGCCGGTTTAAATTTTAATTGTAAGTAGCCGTCTGCTTTTGGCTTATACGAAATCCATGTATAGCCTTTTGTTACAACATAACATTCATCATCTGTAATTGTAACGCTTCCACCGGATGCGCCCAGGCTTTTATCAGCCGCGCTTACGTTTTCCGGCAGTACAACCATGATAGAAAACATCATGGCTACGGCAAGCACAAGACTTGTCATTTTCTTCATAAAACATTTTCTCTCCATTTTACCTCAGATCCTTTCCTTTTTAATTCAGGCGTTTGCAACTGCCTGCTTTTATAAAATCCTACTCCTGAATTATAGCACAATAAATGGTTGTTTTCAACTTATTTTCTAAGCGCAATTCCCATAGATTCCAGCTCTTTTAAGATAGCGTCCATCGCGTTTGTTATATCGTTTTCTTCCAGATTTTTCTCTTTTCCGCGGAACACAAGCGAATAAGCGATTGACTTAAAACCACTTTCAATCTGGCTGCCCTCGTAAATGTCAAACAACTCATAGCTCTCCAGATAGCTGCCGCCTTTTTTATCGAATACAGCTTCTATGTCACCCGCAAGAATTTCTTTTGGCACAACCAGGCTGATGTCGCGGGAAGACGCCGGGAATTTGGCAATGCCTTGATACTTACGGTCAAAACTTGCAGCCGCAACAATTTCCGGCATATCAAGAACCGCCACATACACACGGTCTTTGATGGCATAATTTGCCGCTGTAACCGGGTGCACTTCTCCGATGTATCCGACGCGTTTTCCTCTGTAAGATACGTCTGCCTGACGACCCGGGTGCAGATAAGGCCGGCCGGCGTCCGGAAGATACGATGCCTTTTCTTTCATTCCGATTTTATGGAAAAATTCTTCCACTATGCCCTTTAACGTATAAAAATCGCCTTCTCCGTACATGCCGAGCGTAAACTGCATCCGCTCTTCGGGAAGCTCTGTTACCGGCGTTTGCTTGGGCAGATAAATATTCCCCATTTCATACAGTCTTACATTTTTATTTCGTCTGTTGAAGTTTGTAGCCAATGAAGTCAGCATTCCGTTTAAAGAAATAGTTCGCATAATACTGAAATCTTCGCCCAATGGGTTGGAAATCGTCACCGTTTCCCTCAATTTGGAATCTGTTGGAATAGATAATTTGTCAAATACTTTCGGACTTTCAAAAGAATAACACATTCCCTGAGAAAAACCGTAAAATTCGGCTATGTCCCTTGCCGCTTCTTCTACCCGCAGCTTAAAGGATAATTTACCTGTCGTTGCCTCACCTGTCGGAAGCGTAGTTGGAATATTGTCATAACCAAAAAATCTGGCCACTTCTTCCGCAATGTCGGCGTCGCACTCCAGATCCTGGCGAAATGTCGGCACGAGAAGCTCATTTGTCGCTTCTTCATATTTTAATTCAATGCGTGAGAAATAATCCAGCATATCTTCCGCCGCAATATCGGTGCCCAGCAGACGATTGTATTTTTCCGGCTCAAAAGGAATCCGCTTTCCTTCCCGTTTCACAGGATATACGTCTACTACTCCCCCTACGACTTCGCCGGCGCCTAATTCTTCTACCAGCTGACAGGCCCGGTTCATGGCAAGAATTGCCTGATTGGGATCCAGTCCTTTTTCAAAAACGGAAGACGCATCGGTGCGAAGGCCGATTTTCTTGCTGGAAATTCGTATATTGGCGCCGTCAAAACATGCCGCTTCCAGCAACATAGTTTGAACATGATCTGTGATCATCGAATTTTCACCGCCCATAATTCCGGCAATTCCTACCGGCTTATCCGCGTCGCAGATCATAAGCACGTTTTCATTTAACATTCTTTCCTGGCCGTCTAATGTGACAAATGTATCGCCGGCGGACGCACGTCTTACGATAATTTCTCTTCCGGCAATCGTATCCAGGTCATAAGCATGCATCGGCTGCCCGAATTCAGCCATAACATAATTTGTAATATCGACAAGGTTGTTGATGGGACGGATTCCCTGCGCCGCCAGACGTCTTTGCATCCATTCCGGCGATGGCGCAATGGTAATGTTTTTGACCACTCTGGCAACGTAGCGGGGACACAAATCGCTGTCTTTTACGGTTACTTTAATAAAATCGTTTGCATCCTCTTCATTTCCCGTTTCTGTAATAACAGGCGGGTTAAATTTCTTTCCGAACGTTGCAGCGGCTTCTCTTGCGATTCCGAGCGCCGAATAACAGTCTACCCGGTTGGATGTGATTTCATATTCGATTACGGCGTCATGAAGCCCAAGAACTTCCACCGCATCCGCTCCCACAGGAACGTCCGGATGAAAAATATAGATTCCAAGCTCCGGCGCCTCCGGATACATATCGCGGCTGGAACCAAGTTCTTCGATTGAACACATCATGCCGTCGGATTCTATGCCCCGGAGCTTTCCCTTTTTGATCTTAATTCCACCCGGCGTCAGATTTCCGTCGTGTCCGCCGGCAACGCGTCCACCGCTTAACACAACGGGCGCTTTGTCCTGCTCTGCCACATTTGGAGCTCCGGTCACGATCTGAATTTCCTTTCCGTCTCCAATGTCCACCTGGCAGACGATTAACTTATCGGCATCCGGATGCGGCGTAATTTTTTTAATCTGGCCTACGACAATCTGATCCAAATCTGCGTCTAATTTTCGATAGCCCTCCACTTTTGTCCCTGACAATGTCATGGCGTCCATATATTCCTGTTCCGATGCTGTAAGTTCCGGAACAAGAGCTTTTATCCAGTTTAACGAAGTATTCATAGTATTTTCCTCCCTGATCTTAGAACTGTTTCAAAAATCTGTCGTCATTTTCATACAAAAGACGCATATCATCAATCTCATACTTTAACAGTGCGATTCTTTCAAGGCCTACGCCAAAGGCAAATCCCGAATACTCCGTTGGATCTATGCCGCTCATGCGAAGCACTTTCGGATGTACCATACCGCAGCCTAAAATCTCTATCCAGCCGCTTCCCTTGCAAAAACGGCATCCCTTCCCGCCGCATTTAAAGCAGGTCACGTCTACTTCCGCGCTTGGTTCTGTAAAAGGAAAATGATGCGGACGGAATTTTACTTTTGTATCTTCTCCAAACAATTCTTTTGCAAATTCTGCCAGAGTTCCTTTTAAATCCGCGAATGTAATGTGTTTGTCAATGACAAGCCCTTCAATTTGATGGAAGGAGGGCGAATGTGTCGCATCCACTTCATCGGAACGGAATACTCTTCCGGGCGCAATCATTCGAATCGGCAGTTTGCCTTTTTCCATCTCACGCACCTGAACCGGAGAAGTCTGGGTGCGAAGTAAAATTTTATCGTTGATATAAAACGTATCCTGCTCGTCTTTTGCCGGATGATTGTCCGGGATGTTCAACGCTTCAAAATTATAGTAGTCCAGTTCCACTTCAGGACCTTCCACAACTTCGTATCCCATTCCTATAAAAATACGTTCCACTTCTTCCAGCGCAATTGTATTGGGGTGCCTGTGCCCCAGTTTCATTTTCTTGGCGGGAAGCGTAACGTCAATGACTTCATGTGAAAGCCGAAGCTCCAGCTCTTTTGCTTCCAAAGCGGCTTTTGCGTTTTCTAATTTCTTTTCGATTTCGGACCGCACATCATTTACAAGCTGTCCAAACGCAGGACGGTCCTGCGGCAGTATGTCTTTCATACTCTTTAATACTGCGGTTAACTCGCCTTTTTTGCCCAATACGGCAACTCTGACGTCGTTTAATTTGGATAAATCACCGGATTCTTCAATATTTTTGATGGCTTCCTCCCTGATTTTCTGCAGTTTTTCTTTCATTGTATTTCTCCCTTCCTGATTATAAATGAAAAAGGAGTTATTCCTCCCCTTGTTAGGGACGAATAACTCCGTGATACCACCCTGATTCTTAAGATAACTTAAGCGCTCATTTTATGCGTAACGTGCACAAAACGTTATGGGCTACTTCGCGGTTCACCCATACTGCTCCGGTGCGAAAATTCAATCATTTTCCTGCTTAAAGAAGCTTACAGCCGGCGGCTTCTTCTCTCTGTAAAGCGTAAAAAGACTTACTGGACACCTTCTCTGCATTTACTTATAACCATGTTCTACATGTTAGCACAATCACCCGTAAAATGCAACTGAATTTTTGCCTGATTTTTCTGATTTTTCTGGCTCCTGTATGCATGAAACAAAAGTAAACTCAGTTTTCACGCTGCTTCCTTTCTTCAATTAATTGATGAAGTTTGTTTACAGCCTCGTGGATACCGCCCACTTCATTAATCAATCCTTCTTTTACCGCTTCTTCCCCGACTAAAATCGTACCCAGATCTTTTGACATCATGTCTGTATTCATCATCAGTTCTTCTAAGCGTTTCTGATGCGCATTGGAATGGTTTTCAATAAATTTCAAAATCCGATCCTGCATCTGCTTGAAATAATCATATGTCTGCTTCGCCCCGATTACGGTTCCGCTCATACGAACGGGATGAATGACCATTGTGCCGCTTGGAACAATAAACGAATAATCCGTAGAAACCGCAAGCGGCACGCCGATGGAATGAGAACCGCCAAGGACAAGCGAAACAGAAGGTTTATTTACCGACGCCACCATTTCCGCTATGGCCAGCCCGCTTTCCACATCTCCCCCTACCGTATTTAAAATCAAAAGAATGCCGTCTACTTTTTCGCTGTCTTCAATAACGGCAAGCTGAGGCAGTACGTGTTCGTACTTTGTTGTTTTTGTCGTTGCGGGCAGACATTCGTGCCCTTCGATTTCTCCGATGACATTGATCAGATGAATTTGATGATTCGTCCTGGGATTGCTTAAAATTGCCTGTCCATACTCCTTGATATTATCCATTTCCTGGCTGTTTTGATTTTCCTGGTTTTTTGCATCGCTCATTATTTCCTCCTTTTAGCGGATCAAACGTCCTGATTTCAGACTTTTGCCCACAAAAACAGAGGGTACGGTGACCCTCCTTTTTGTTAAGTATTATAACCAGAAAAATTTTTAATATCCCAGCAGATAATTATAAAGTCCCTGGTATTTTTCTTTGGAAGCTTTCCAGGAGTAATCTTTGGCAATGCCTCTGTCTACCATCTGATTCCACTGACGCTTCCGGTCAAAATAAATATGTTTGGAATAATTGATAATGCCAAGCATTTCATCCGCATTATAATTTGTAAAGGAGAAACCTTCTCCCGTATTGTCATATTCGTTGAACGGAGCGACCGTGTCTCTTAGGCCTCCCGTTTCCCTGACAATCGGAACCGTGCCGTAGCGGAATGAGATCAGCTGCGTTAATCCGCAGGGTTCAAATCTGGACGGCATTAAAAACGCGTCAGCCGCCGCGTATAATTTATGCGCCAAATCATCAGAATAACAGATGTTTGCAGAAATCCGGTCCGGATATTTCCATGCGTAATGTCGGAACATATTTTCATATCTTACGTCGCCTGTTCCGATGATAACAAACTGTGTAAAGTCGTCTGCAATATAATCCATCATATAATTGATCAAATCCAGGCCCTTCTGATCCGTCAGGCGCGAAATCAATCCGATCATATATTTCTTCTTATCAACGGCAAGTCCCAGATCCTGCTGGAGCTTCGTTTTATTCACATTCTTCTTCTGACGCCAGTTGCCCGTATCGTAATTGCAGTATATTTTAGGATCTGTCGCAGGGTTATAGACATCGTAATCAATGCCGTTTACAATGCCCTGCATATCAAAGTGACGAGCGGAAAGCAGACCTTCCAGTCCTTCTCCGTACTCTCCGGTTTGGATTTCATTTGCATAAGAATCACTGACGGTCGTAATATAATCCGCGTAAACAAGACCGCCTTTTAACATATTCGCGTCTTTTTTGTATTCCAGTTTATCCGGTGCGAAAAGCCCGTTTGCAAAACCGGTAAGCCCACGCATAGTCTGAATATCCCAAACTCCCTGGAATTTTAAGTTGTGAATCGTCATAATGGTTCGGATTCCCCAGAAAAATCCATCTGCGCTGAACTCATTTTTCAGATAAACAGGTATAAAACCGGTCTCCCAGTCGTGGCAATGGATCAAATCAGGCCTGAAATTAATCAACGGCAGCATAGAAAGAACTGCTTTGTCAAAGAAACAGAATTTTTCTATATCATACCGGATATTTCCATATGGCTGGAAACAATTAAAATACTCTTCATTGTCAATAAAATAATATGTAATCGAATCCAGCTCGTATTTCAGTACACCGACGTATTTATTTTGGATGTAGCTTCCTGTGCTCATATAAAAATGAGTCACGTATTCAAACTGATTTCTGAAATGCTCCGGTATACAGCTATAATTTGGAAGCACAACTCTTACATCCCACTCATCTTTGGAAAATTCCTTGGGCAGCGCCCCGCATACATCTGCAAGTCCTCCTGTTTTAATAAACGGAACGCATTCCGATGCTGCAAACAATATTCTTTTCAAATGAAATCCCTCCTTTTATACAGCAGCCAATGCCTGCTCTAAATCATTGATAATATCTTCGGCATTTTCAATGCCTACGGAAAAGCGAATCAGATCCGGAGCAACGCCGGCTTCTGCCAGCTGCTCATCCGTCATCTGACGGTGCGTATGGCTTGCCGGGTGCAATACGCATGTTCTTGCATCCGCAACATGGGTTACAATTGCCGCCAATTTCAGTTTGTCCATAAATTGAACGGAAACTTCTCTCCCTCCTTTTAACCCAAAAGAAATGACGCCGCAGGTTCCGTTTGGCATATATTTTTCTGCCAGCGCATGATATTTACTGCTTTTTAAGCCCGCATAATTTACCCAGGCAATTTTTTCATGATTTTCCAGATATTCCGCAACCTTCTGCGCATTTTCACAGTGTCTTGGCACACGCAGATGCAGCGTTTCAAGCCCTATGTTCAGCAAAAACGCGTTTTGCGGAGACTGGATGGAGCCAAGATCGCGCATCAGCTGTGCCGTTGCTTTTTGTATAAAGGCCATTTTGCCGAATTTCTCTGCATAGACAATGCCATGGTATGATTCATCCGGCGTCGTTAAGCCCGGAAATTTATCTTTGTGAGCCATCCAGTCAAAATTGCCGGAATCAATGATCGCTCCACCTACGCTCATTGCATGGCCGTCCATGTATTTCGTCGTAGAATGCGTTACAATATCTGCGCCCCATTCAAACGGTCTGCAGTTGATCGGCGTTGGAAACGTATTGTCAACAATCAGCGGCACGCCGTGTTTATGCGCAATCTTCGCAAAACGCTCAATGTCTAACACCACCAGCGAAGGATTCGAAACCGTCTCTGCAAACAACGCTTTTGTATTGGGCAGAAAAGCCGCTTCTATTTCTTCATCGGACGCGTCGGGATCAATAAACGTGCAGGAAATTCCCTGTTTTTTCATTGTGGTCCCAAATAAATTAAAAGTTCCTCCGTAAATGGAATTGGAACAGATAAAGTGGTCTCCCGCTTCACAAATGTTAAAAATGGCATAATAATTTGCCGCCTGGCCGGAAGATGTCAGCATTCCTGCAAGCCCGCCTTCCAGCTCTGTGATTTTAGCAGCCACGGCGTCGTTTGTAGGATTCTGCAGCCTCGTATAAAAATAACCCGATTCTTCCAGATCAAACAGTCTGCCCATCTGATCGCTGTTGTCATATTTAAATGTGGTGCTTTGATAAATCGGAAGAACTCTTGGCTCTCCCTTTTGGGGTTTCCAGCCTGACTGGATGCATATTGTTTCCGGCCTGTATTCTGCGCGCATAATTTTTCTCCCTGTCTTATTTTATTCGTCCCAATTGTGGAACACTTCCTGCACATCGTCGTCTTCGTCCAGCAGATCTAAAATCTTGCGGATATTATTCAAATCCGTCTCCTCCGACAGCGTAACATACGTCTGTGGAAGCATCGTAACTTCGGCGTTTGCCATTGTTATATTTTCTTTTTCCAGAGCTTCCCGAACGGCGGAAAAAGAATCCGGCGCAGTCAGGATTTCAAAACTGTCCTCTTCTTCGGCAAAATCGTCCGCTCCCGCGTCCAAAGCCATCATCATCAAATCATCCGCTTCCATCTCACAATCTTCTTTCGCGATGATAATCTGTCCTTTTTCGTCAAACATGTAGGATACGCAGCCCTGCGTGCCGATGCTCCCGTAGCCTTTTGTAAATGCGTTGCGCACATTTGCAGCCGTACGATTTTTGTTGTCGGTAAGCGCTTTTACGATAATCGCTGTTCCGGACGGACCATACCCTTCGTATGTAACCTGCTCGTAATTGACGTTTGTGGTGTCTCCCGCCGCTTTTTTGATGCCGCGTTCAATGGTATCGTTGGGCATATTATTCGATTTCGCTTTCGCGATAACATCTCTTAATTTACTGTTGTTGGCCGGGTCCGGACCGCCTTCTTTGACGGCAATTGCAATTTCCCTGCCGATAATCGTAAATATTTTTCCTTTTGCCGCGTCGTTTTTCTCTTTCTTGTGCTTGATGTTGGCAAATTTGGAATGTCCTGACATATTTTATCCTCTTTTCTTTCTTTTTGCCGCGGAATTGTAAAACAGCCGCGATCCTTTTCTCTTATTCTCTTTATTCTAACATTATTTCCTGTTTATGACAAGAAGAATTAGCCTCGTCTTCTGTATCGGGGATTTTGCAGACGGAAACTTTTTGTATAATTTTATTGTTTACCGCAAGAATTTTAAAACTATATCCTCCGGCTATGATTTCGGTGCGGTCTTCCTGGTCTTCTTCATCCGGTATTTTCCCGAGTTTCGCTATCAAATATCCGTTTAGCGTTTCGTAATCGTCTTCCTCTGCAACGGTAATTGCAAGGGTTTTGGCCACGTCTTCAAAATCCGCCATTCCGTTTATGAGAAAGCTGCCGTCCGGATTTTTTACCATCGTCTCTTCGTCCTCGTCGTGTTCGTCTAAAATATTGCCGACGATTTCTTCCAGTATGTCTTCCATAGCGACAATGCCGGCCGTCTGCCCGTATTCATCGACGACAATGACCATATGCATCTTTTCGGACTGCATTTCTTTAAATAAAGTATTGATATTTCTGGTTTCGGGAATAAATTCCACTTTTCGGACCAAATCAGGAATTTCCCGTACCGGCCTGTGATAAAAATCAGGATCCGTGCAGATCTTTAAAACTTCTTTGATATGCAGCACGCCGATAATGTTGTCAATATCGTTTATGTAAACGGGAAAGCGCGAGTTTGCATTTTCCCGTATAAAATCCATTGCCTCTGAAAATGTGATCGTTCCGTCTAACGCAATAATATTTTTGCGGTGCGTCATAATATCTTTTGCTTCTTTATCCACAAATGCAAAAATATTGTGTATCATTTCCGCTTCACTTGCCAAAATGACGCCCTGTTCATGCCCTTCATTGACCATGGATATAATTTCTTCTTCCGTCAGATTTTCTTTTTTGGAAGCAGTCATTTTATACCACAGCCAGGCGATAAAACCGACAGCCGCAAGCAGCAATACTACAATCAACCATATATAAGGACTCCCACCATCATCCATTTTTCATTTCTCCTTCGATTTTTCCTCTTTACACTTATGTAAGCAATTCAAGACTTACTTCCAGCGCTTTGTCTACCTGAAACAGCAGGCTGCTGTCTAAATGGCACACTTTGTCTTTTAATCTTCTTTTATCAATCGTTCGAAGCTGTTCCAGCAAAATCACGGAATCTTTGACCATATCGTATTTGTCGCTGTCCAATTCCACATGGGTCGGCAATTTGGCCTTGTGCATCTGAGAGGTAATTGCCGCACAGATAACAGTCGGGGAATGCCGGTTTCCTACATCGTTTTGAATAATTAAAACCGGACGAATGCCTCCCTGTTCCGAACCTACAACCGGACGAAGATCCGCATAATAAATATCTCCTCTTTGTATCGCCATAATTTACTCACTCCATATTCTGTTTGATAGAAAGAGTATTTCCGGTTTTGGAGGTTCTATTCATTTATTCGTTAAAATATTCTCTGATTGAAACAGGTTCGTTTTTTTTATAAAAAATACGCGGGATCCGCTTTCCAACGTCACAGGCAAATTCGTAATTGAATCGTCCTGAGAGTTTTCCCAATTCTTCCATGGAAAGAACGCTTCCTTCATCTTCTCCCAGCAAAGTCACCGTATCTAAAAGATTTGCCTCCTGAATATCCGTTATGTCCACCATAAACTGATCCATGCAGACCCTTCCTAAGATCGGAGCTTTTTTGCCATGAATCAGAACGTATCCCCTTTGGGAAAGGCTTCTTGGATAGCCGTCTGCGTATCCTGCCGGAACCGTGGCTATTGTCCGCGGTTCTTTCAGCAGATAAGTCCCCCCGTAGCTGACCGCTCTTCCAGGCTCAAGCGTTTTTATGTGAACAATCCTGCTTTTTAATTCCATAACCGGTTTCAATGAAATAGAGTTTGGATCCACTTCCTCGGACGGCCACAATCCGTAAAGAATAATTCCCGCGCGCACCAAATCCATATTGGCTTCGGGAATTTCCGCAATTCCCGCGCTGTTGGAACAGTGTTTGAGAGGAATTTTTACTCCGCGCGCCTGTAACATCTCCATCATTTCCTGAAACTTTTGTATCTGTTTATGCGTATGCGATTTATCTTTCTCATCCGCCCTTGCAAAATGTGTAAACGCTCCTTCTATTTTGATACCGGGCAGTTTGGCGATTTCTGCGATTTCATCTGCGGACGCTTCCGTTACCTGATACCCGATACGGCTCATACCCGTATCAATTTTGATATGCAGCCGGGCCGTCGTCTGTGTCTTTTGCGCCGCTTTTGCGTAGTTTTGCGCCATTTCATAAGAATATACGGTAGGACGGATCTGGTTTCTTAACAGCTCTTCATAATCTTCTGAAAAAGTATATCCCAAGATCAAAACCGGCTTTTGAATGCCGCACTTTTTGAGCGAAAGCGCTTCATCCGCCGTTGCGGCCGCAAATCCAAACAACTTGGAAAACGGTTCGATTTCTTTTGCAATTTCACATGCCCCATGGCCGTATCCGTCCGCTTTCACAACGGCAATGATGCCGGTATGTCCGGAAAGCTTCTCTTCAATGGAATGCATATTGTAAGAAACTGCGTCTAAATTGATTTTTGCATAAATTCTGTTATGTCCTGTACCCATTGTTTTCTGATAATTCCTTTCCCGATAAATGAATTGCTTCCGGAAGCATTTCTAAAAGGTCGGAAGCCGTCATGCTGTAAGCTCCCTTTTTTTCCGCCGCCAGATCACCCGCTGCCCCGTGCAGCCATACGGCGAGCGGCAGAGCCGTTTCAAACGGCAGACCCTGCGCCAAAAACCCGGTAATAAATCCGGCCAGAACATCTCCGCTGCCGCCGGTTGCCATTCCATGATTGCCCGTGGCGTTGACGAAAAACTTCTTATCCGGCATTCCGATTACGGTCCTTGAGTCTTTTAAGACGCAGGATATATGATATTTTCCGGCAAACTCCAAAGCCGCAGCGCAGAGATTTTTTTGTATCTGCGGAATTGTTTTGCCGGTAAGCCGGCTCATTTCCCCCAAATGAGGCGTAATTGCCATTTCATCGGACAAACCTTGCAGCAATGCAGTGTCTTTGGCAAGAAGATTGAGCGCGTCCGCGTCAAGCAGCGCTTTCTTTGGCCGATACCGAAGCGTATCCGCTAACAGCTTCCTGGCAGTGGCGCTTTGGGAAAGCCCGGGGCCAATTAATACGGCGTCCGCCCATTGAATACATTCCTCCAGAGCCAGAACTTCTGCCTCATCCGCCTCATATGTAGTTATAATCGCTTCCGGCAGCTTCGTCAAGAGAATTTGCCGGTTTTCTTTTGCCGTTAAAATGCGCACCAGGCCGCAGCCGCTGTAATAAGCCGCTTTTGCCGCAAAATAAGCCGCGCCCGCCATATCGGGGGAACCGGCGACAAGCAGCGCCTTGCCATACGTTCCTTTATTAGAATATGCGCTTCGTTTCGGAAGCAGTCTGCAAATATCTTCCTGTGTAACAGATCGGCCAGATGGTTTTGCATCCAGAAATGCGTTTTCATCAATTCCAATATCGGCTGTAACCAGCTCGCCCGTATACGCCGCGCCGGGATACAAAAGCTGTCCTACTTTGGTAAAACCAAACGTCACGGTCAGATCTGCGCGAAATGCCGTTCCCATTACATCCGCCGTATCCGCAGAAATGCCGGAAGCTATATCAACCGCGACACGAAATGCACGCAACTTGTTGATACGCGAAATCAGACTGTATAAAGGTTCCTCTATGCTGCGTGATAAACCAATGCCGAACAGCGCGTCTACGATTACGGAGTAAGAATCGTCCGGCACGTCTGTAATTTCCGGCACGTTGTATTTTTGAACGATTTGATACTGATGCAATGCCTCCGGGGACATACGCCCGCCCTTTTGCGGAATGAAAATCTCTGTGCAATAACCGGCAAGATGAAGCAGTCTTGCAACGGCAAATCCGTCTCCTCCGTTATTGCCCAATCCGCATAAAATAAGGATTTTCCCCTGTTCTTTTGAAAAACGTTTTTTTATTTCCGAATATACGGCCAGCGCCGCGCGTTCCATCAATACCATGGAAGGCATTTCATAAAACCCGATTGTATTGCGGTCGCACTGCTTCATTTCTTTGCTGTTTACCAGATAACGCATCTGCCACTCCTCCTAAACAAAGACAATGCGGATAGCGCCAGGAAATATCCTGCATTATCCGCATGATTCCGTTCATTTCGATTTTGGTGTCTGATTAATTTCTCGCAGCTTCAAAATCCGCTTCCGTTGCATAAACGCCAATTTTATCTTCCGCATCCTTTAATACAATGCAGACGCATGTTTTTCCTGGATTTAACTCAATTTCGTTACCGTTTGTATCATAATAAGTGCAGACGCCGTCTTCCACTTCTTTCACCCATGCAATGTCAATTGCTTTACCGTTGGAAATATATTTTCCTGGCGCTCCGTAAGAAGCTGTTTTTACATCTAAGTATTTTCCGTCCGGTTCCACTACATAATCACAAACACGGATAATCACATTTTTGAACGCAAGCTGCTCTCCGCTGCCTCCGTCTTTGTGTGCGGCTTTATACTGGTATCTTTCGTATAAACCGGTGGATTCATTGTAAACAAACCATGGTTTATTTACGAGATAACCGGGTTCTACAACGGCTGCCGGAACGCCGTTTTCCAATTCTTTATCGGAATCCGCGAAACGGAATGTATTTTTGTAAGTATCTGCATGTCCGGTGCGGTATTCTCTTTTCTCAATGCCGGCGATAATGCTTTCACCATTGATATACGCATTGTGCGGTGATTTTCTGGATTTGTCACGGTAAAATGTTACATTTTCCAGATCTCCGTCCAAACCGTTCAAGTCGTCAAAACGCTTTAACATTTCCGTTGCATAAATAGCCTGTCCATAATGTACGTAAATTGCTTCAAATTCATTGGATAAATATGTGTAATAATGGCGGCAGCTGCGAACGGACATAATAGTCGGCAGATTTGCATAATCCTGATAAATTGTCATAAGCCTCGTCAATCCGCCTTCCGCAGGAGCTTCCACAATTACATCCGCGTTCGATATACCGTACTGCGGCATAGCGTCCGTTGTGTTCCCGATCATACAGGATACCGGTCTTTGCGCAACAAGAGCTTCTTCCATCGCTTCTCCTGTCAATGGGTTCCTGTTCGCGGGATTAACCACTTCCTCTTCCGACTCCGTTTCCACAGGAACTGGTTCCGTCGGCTGCTCTGTCTCAACAATTTCACTGTTTTCGGTTGGCGTTTCCACAACATCTTCTTCTGATTTTCCGCATCCGGAAAATGCCATACAACAGACTGCTGCAAAAAGCGCTGCTTTTTTCATGTGTTTCATCATTTACCCTCCTAGTAGTCTTAAAGGCTGCCCTTGATGCCGTCCGGCAAGATCAGGGTCATCGAGATATCTCCATTTCCTTTAAGATCGTTTCTTGTTTATTTTCCATAAATGCCGCATCTTTGGGCGTCATATGATCGTACCCTAACAGATGCAAAACACTATGTACAATTAAAAATGCGTACTCCCTCTTCGGAGTATGTCCGTATAATTCTGCCTGTTCCATAACTTTGGGAACAGAAATTACGATGTCTCCCAGCATCACTTCTCCGGTATCCGGATTAAAGTTATCTTCCAGATAATCTTTAATGCTTGTATAATCTCCGGCTGCGTCAAGATTTAACATTGGAAACGACAAAACATCCGTCGACTTGTCCATATCTCTGTATTCCAGGTTGATTTCCCTGATAGACGCGGCATCGGTTAAGATTACATTCACTTCAGCTTCATAAGGGAATTTCTCATACTCCAGTGAAAACTTAATTACCTCTTCCGTAAGTTTATGGTAATCAAAATCAAACAACGGTTTTTCTTCTTCCTCAATTGTTATTGTCATATCCAATCTCCTCACGCACTAATAGTTCCCTGACTTTCAAAAACTGGTTCATGCTGACGCCGGATTCATCATAAATTCCGGTGGCAGACACTTCATTTAAAGTCTGATAGATTACCATATCCTGATTCCAGGATGAAGAAAGATTCTGTGAACTTAACATTTCAATTCTTTTCACGCAAGTATCTACCATATGTACTATAGCAGACTCTTTGGAAGAGGGCAACCTCCATTCTCCATTATATTCAGAGAGAATTTCAATCAAGGTGGATGGAAAACAGTTTTCCTGCGCCAGACGAACGGCATTTTTCACAAAAGGCTCCCCTTCCAAAACGCCGAGACGGTAATAAAACCCGGCTGCCGCCGCAATGATTTCATTTGCGCCGATTTCAGCCGCACACTTGCCTGAAATCGTAGCCACTTTGATTGCATGCACATATTCGGCTTTCGAATAATTCTTAATATCTTTTACCAGAGGGTAATCCTCCTGTATAATGGCCTCATATGCGTCCAGCTCTTCATGGTCTTTTTGGTCATATAATTTATTTGCCAGCATATAATACAGTAAAATGGCGCATGCAATAAATTCTCCATTCCAGAGAAAAAGCTGCACCTGGCTTTTGGAATATGCCAGATAATAAAACAATGACGGTATGCATAATGCGGAAAAAAGCAAAATCAAACATCCCCATGGCCGGTGTTTCTTTTCATGCATTGCCTCAGCCATCCAGGAACCAATAAATATTAATGTACAGTAGGCTGCCAGTTCATAAAAATTCCCTCCGGAAGCCGTACAATAAAGAATGCTTAACAAAACGCTTAATCCCACGGAAACTTCCGCATTGGCACGCAGGTTCAAAAAAAGCGCAAATGCCGCCGCAGGAAAAGTAAACGCAGGAAAAAAATAAAATGCTGCGGTTATGATGCAAAGTATGCCATAACAGGCGGAAATTCTGCCATAATGATTCGATGCGCTGTTTCCGATTTTATGATGCATGCGGCTATGCTCCAGCATACAGAGCAAAACCGCCAGAAATATTGCATCCAGAGTCAGATATGCCACAATCTGGTCTAACAACAGGCCATTTTGGTATGCAAAAAAGAGCGATACCAATAAGGTCATACCCACAATTTCAGCATAATGCCGCAGCCGTTTCCAGGGCATTTTCTGTTCCATTATCTTCTAACCACCTGTCTTCGTTTCTTCCTTTCCTGACGTGTTTCATAATCTTCATAGGCTTTTACTATTTTTTGAACCAAAGGATGACGGACTACGTCGCTGCTTGAAAGCTCGCACATTCCAATATCATCTATTTTGTGCAGTACTTTCCTGGCAACGTCAAGACCTGATTTTGTGCCGGGCGGCAGATCCTTTTGCGTGGCGTCGCCCGTAATCACTACTTTTGATCCAAATCCGATTCGCGTCAGAAACATTTTCATCTGTGCCGGAGTCGTATTTTGCGCTTCGTCCAGAATAATAAACGCATTGTCTAATGTCCGGCCTCGCATATAAGCCAACGGCGCAACTTCAATCAGGCCTTTTTCCGTATTCCGCTGAAAGCTCTCGGCTCCCATAATCTGATACAACGCATCATACAACGGCCGCAGATACGGGTCTATTTTGCTTTGCAAATCTCCTGGCAGAAATCCCAGCTTCTCCCCTGCCTCAATGGCCGGACGTGTCAGGATAATTCTGTTTACGGATTCATTTTTAAACGCTGTTACAGCCATAGCGATCGCAAGGTATGTCTTTCCTGTGCCGGCCGGTCCGTATCCAAATACGATCATTTTATTGCGTATGGCGGACACATACTCTTTCTGCCCTAACGTTTTAGGACTGACCGGTTTGCCGGAAACGGTATGACAGATGCATTCCCTGTCAATATCCGAAACGGTTACGGGGGAATGTTCCATTGCAAGCGAAATTGCGTAATTGACATTTTGCTCCGTAATGGCAGTTCCCCGCCCGGAAAGTTCTACAAGCTGTTCTATTACGCCCGCGGCGTTTTGGATGGCGGAACTGTTTCCCAAAAGCCGGACGGACTCGCCCCGGACAACAACCGTCACGTGAAACGCCTTTTCTATTTTTTTCATATAGACATCAAACAGACCGAATACATTTGCCAAATGCTCCGGTGGAATATTTAAATTAAGTTCAGTCAGACTCATCGTTCTCTTGCCTTTCATCCACAGATATTTTTTTCATTTCTGCAGGTTCATATTTTCCGATTTTCTCCACTGATGTAATCGATGCGGAAACCTGGCATTTATTATCTGCGAATTCTATCATAACATTTTTATCCGTTATTTGAATACCCTTTTCTTCCAATTTTTTTAAAAACTGCGAAATATTTTCCTGTGCCTTTTTCTGCGCTTTGGATTTGGACAGTGTCACTTTCTCATAATCGCAGTCATAATATGTCGTTTTTTCCAAAATAATGGGAATATAATAATCTTTGGCGATGGCCAGCTGTCTGCTTTCCGTATAGGACAGATGAGGTTCCTCTTTGTTGATTTTAAAAGTCGCCGGAAGCTGAAACTGATAAGAAAACAGGCTTAAACTATAGAGATTCTTTCCTTCACCAACCCTTACTTTGCGGTTATATTCCATAGGGAACGAATCCTGGTATGTATATTGCGTCTGCGCCATAATATCCGCGTCCGCGGTTACATAAACATAATCTACAATTTCATTGCTGTCGTTATAAAGATCCAATTCGCTGCTTACCAGTATATCCCCTGCCTGTACATGGCTTCCTGATTTGACCAGAGGCGTTCCGTTTCTCGTAATAATGGAAGTAATGACAGCTTCTTTTTCCGCCACAATATGATAAGCCCCTGTGGGTTTTACCGCATCGGATTCCGTATCTTTTTGGTTGATAAGATTTTCCTGAAGGTCAATGGTCAGTTTCGTTCCGTTAAGCCGGACAGACGCCCATATAATATCGTCGTATGTCGTCCGAAGCTCTTCCTCTAAAGCATTGCAGTCAATATCTTTTTTCCGGCTGCCAAAGGAAGCCTGTTTCTCTTCCAGAAACTTCAGGATCGCGTCGTCCGTAATCAGGGAATTGCCGTTAATATCAATCAGCCAGACAAACGTCGTCAGATAAAACAATAGGCCCATACAAAGAAAAATCCCGGCAAAAAATACTTTTCGCTTCCGGTATCGAAATAGAAAAAATGGAAATCCAATCCTCTTTAAAATTACAATTTTTGTTTTTGTCTTTTTCAACAGCGGTTTTAATTTGCGGTAACCCGCAATACTGATATAAAATTCATAAGATTCTCCATGATGGGATAAATTCCAGATCAATATATTATGGTTGCTGCATAAATTTAAAAATCGTTCCGGTGAATATCCATTTAAACGTACCCGTAAGAAACCTCGAAAAAATTTTACTAAAGAAAGGAACAAAACTGCCTCCTAATTTTCATATAATACAGAGTCAATCAGTCCGGTGATTTTCATTTCTTCGTTGGTATAATAACTGATGTTTAAATCTTTTCCATGAATGACCAGTCTGCAGGTTTTTGTCTGCAGACTGATATGGCTTTTGGTATATTCTAAAATTCCCCGGTAATTTTCAATTAATATTTCCTGTCTTCCTGTAATGGATACCAAAACGGCTCCATACATGAGGTCTTTGGGAAGCTCTAACGATTCCACCAGACCTTCTTTCCATTTTCCTAAATTCATTCTGCTCATAGTTTACTATATGTAAAACGAATTTGCATTATTCATCACAGAAGCAGAATCTATGGTATGTTGTATCATGTCATTCGGCTGTATCTTCTCCCTGCCAATACAAAAAGCCTTTTGTATTGCGGCAAGAGCCGCTTCGCCTTTTTGTTTTTCGTTTGCATGTACAACGGCTGTGGTTTCCCCTTTTTTTGTATAATCTCCTGTTTTTTTGTTCAGATAAATCCCTACGGACAGATCGATCCCGCTCTCTTTTGTCTCTCTTCCTCCACCCAGCATCATACAGGCTGTCCCGACAGCCTGAGCGTCAATTTTTTGGATATACCCTTCATTTTGCGCAGGAACTTCTATTACATAATCTGCTTTTTGAAATTTTTCCGGATTCCAGACATAAGAAGGATCTCCTCCCTGCGCTTCGACAAATTCAGCCAGTTTCTCTTTGGCCGCGCCGCTTGCAATGCATTGCTTCATTTTGAAAACGGCTTCCGCTTCGTCTGCGGCATCTCCTGCAAGCATAAGAATTCTGCTCCCCAGTGCGTATACGACTTCCATAAAATCCTTTGGACCTCTTCCGGAAAGCGACTCTATGGCTTCGATTACTTCTAAAATATTGCCGACTGCATTTCCAAGCGGCTGATTCATATCGGTAATAACCGCCGACATCTTTTTGCCGGCCATCGTTCCGATTTCCACCATAATTTCGGCCAGTTTTTTGGCATCGGCAGGATCTTTCATAAACGCCCCCAGGCCTGTTTTTACATCCAAAACAATGATGTCGCTGCCGGATGCCAGCTTTTTGCTCATAATACTGCTTGCGATTAAAGACATCTGGTCAACGGTAGCCGTCACATCCCGCAGGGCATATAGCTTCTTATCTGCGGGCGCAAGATTGGCAGTCTGTCCGGCAATCGCAATTTTGATCCGATTTACATTCCGGGTAAATCTTTCTTCGCTTAAATCTGTTGAAAATCCGGGGAAACATTCCAGCTTATCAATCGTTCCCCCTGTGTGGCCAAGTCCTCTTCCGGACATTTTCGCCACAGGAATGCCAAGCGCCGCTATCAGCGGAGCAAGAACCAGAGACGTTTTATCTCCCACCCCTCCCGTACTGTGCTTATCCGCTTTTAAACCATGTATCCGGGATAAATCCAGGCAGTCGCCGCTGTCTCTCATGGCAAGCGTTAAATCCAGCGTTTCTTTTTTATTTAATCCCTGAAAACAAATTGCCATTGTCATGGCAGACATCTGATAATCCGGAATAGTTCCGTTGGTATATTCCAATACCATAAAACGGATTTCTTCTGTAGATAATTCTAATCCTTCCTTTTTCTTTGCAATTAAATCATACATTCTCAATGCAATCACCTTCCTCTCTTAATCTTAAGTTTTAGTTTAAGCGTCTGTGTGCGGAAATAATCGGAAATTCTCTGTCCTAGTATGTTCCTACTCTCAAATAATATGATTATCAGCGCCAGGCATTTGTGTTCTCCCGTTCTTCCGCTGTTGATTTCTATTCACACTCCCCTGTTCCATGCTTCTCAAAACTTTCCTGCTGAATAAAACCTTTGTCCCTACTAAAAGTAAACCGTATTCCATTTATTATTTACCAAAATACTCATATTCTCACTTCACATTTCTCTGTCTCTATTGAGATAATTTTTCCTTCGCCAACCTGGTTAAACCCTTCCATAATTGCAAACGATTGTCCCTGCATAACATCCTGATAATGAGAATTTTGAAACGTAAATTTTATGATTGCAGGAACAGGGACATCAAACTTTTCAGCGGGCAATTCCACAAAGGTAATTCCCCAATATTCTTTCGTTTCGTTAAATATAGCATCCGGACGGTAACCATTTTTCGGCAAATACTTTCGTTTTCCGGAGTAAAAGATAACTTCCGTAAATAAATACATAGGCTTCCCACTCCTTTATATCAAGGATAAATTACTTAGTCCTCATCAAGATAATAACTATAAAAAATTATGGATTCTTCAATTTTCTCCCAATTTCTATTAATTTCAGTAAATAATCCTGTTTCACCACGCCCAATCATATTCTAGAGCGCCAAAAGCAATTCAGCATTCAGAAAACGGCTGCTGCAATCAGCAATCTTATCTTCTCTTAAAACCTGCGGGTATTTAAGTTCTTTTTTAACCTTTTTCACAAATCTCCAGCGCAGGTTCCTTATCTCCGTAAATATAAAGCCAATATGTGAAAGAACACAAACTACTAGTATCTGAAATACTTCTGTATGAACATTTTTGAATGAGCTTTTTGCAGGGCTTGGTAATTGTATTATAAGGTATGATATGGCTGTCCATAACATACCTAAATGCGAAAAATCTCGTAATATTATTTCAGACAGAACACCAAAAATGCTCTGTCTGAAATATTTAACTTATTTCTTTCAAGTAAGTTTCTGCAGTTTCTTCTGTCAGACCAAATTTCTCTCGAATCTTACTCAAGATAATTTCATCCGCTATCTGTAACTCTTTTAATGTAGATACCATAGCTACTATCCCTTTCCGAATTCCTTTCTCCTCCACACCCTTACTTAAATTACACATAAGCGACACCTCACTTTCCAAGGCTAAAGTCATTCTGATATGAAAA
>CAJUJL010000017.1 GCA_910586725.1 uncultured Lachnospiraceae bacterium
TTTCTCAACCTTCTTTCTTGGAATTCCCTATACTTGAATTATACAGGAAGCTCCTATATATACACAAAGAGAATCCTTTGTTTTGATGCTTTTTATTTGCATGATTATATCATTTTTTATCGAACCATACAAGCGGCCCCTCCATTAACGGAGAGGGGCTATATTTACGATATGCTTTTTTAAAAAGAGTTTACATAAAGCCAGATTTTTCCTTTTTGAAAATTTTCTGTCCTTTCTTTTTCCTTGCAGTAAATTTTTATAAAATTAATAATTGTTTTTTATCTGTCAAATCTTTTTTCATTCAATTCTATACAATTTTCATTCCATTTTCTTTATTTTTATTCCATTAAATACATTGCCATACCTTTTGGCATTTCACATCCTGTACCTATTTTTTCCGTTAAAAATGCCAAAACCTCCTATTTTAAATGGCCTTAAAATTGACCTATTGCACCAATTTTTCCCCCTCTCTATTTGCTTTTTCCAATTACACTTTCATTTTTAATCCGGCGGTTTATTCTATAATCAACGCATGCGGAAGTTTAAATTAAAAAGTAAGATAGGAGAATATATATGCAAAACAATAAAATTGAAAAACAAGAATCTTATTATTATGAACGATTAAGGGATTTACGTATGAGCCTTGGATTAACCCAGAAACAAATGGCGGAGCGTTTAGGCGTTTCACGTACAACTGTCTCAAACTATGAAAACGGCTCTTCCAGCCCCGGACAAGAGGTCATTCGAGAATACTGTTCCGCCGGGCATGTCAGCTACGAATGGTTAATAGATGGCAAAAAACGCGATACCCATTGCAATTTTCCCAATATGGAAAATCTGTCACGTACAGAAAAAAAGGAACTTGTAAAAAACTTAGTTGATGCTCTTTAATATGCAAAAAATTTAGCACATGATGACAATATTTCTGTCAAAATTCTTGATATGATAGCCTTACAAGAAAGAAAAAGGAGGTGATTTTATGATTGCAACAGGAGAAGGCAGAATAGCGTCTGTCCGGCATGGCGTTTCCAAAAAAACAGGCAAAGAATATTTTGCTGTCAAAATTTTGGACACCGAAGCAGAGGAATTTGTGAATTTCTTCATCGAAGAGGAGCTTTTTAACGAATTGGAATCCCTGCCAAAAAATACGCCCGTCATACTGACCTTGAATCTGGCTCTTGCCAGCAAGTATTTCCGGCTTGAATCTATCGAGCCAATCGAAACTCGTTAATTTAGCATACGTCGGGCGGCATAGCCGCCCGGAAAGGAGTTATTTTATGATTTATTTTAGTATTATTTTTTGTTTCCTGTCAAGCCTCATGTTAGGAATCTTGCTTGAACATTTATTCCACCCGGACTATTCGGTCACGCAGTGCACCCGGGCGTTAAGGAAAGCCATTCATGACGTGCTTGTCGGATTGTTTGGCAATTCTACCCGGCACGTTTTCGACGACCATCTCGAATCAGGATTCTGGAAAATCATCGACGGTTACAGAGACCCGGCATTTGACCCCGCTTTCAAAGTTGATTTTATTCAGGAAATCCCCTGCATAAAAATAAATTTTGTATCAAAAGACATTTTGCAGGAAGATGAACTGAATAAGCTAAGCCGCTCAATCAGGCTAAAATTCAGCCATTATTTATGCGGCTACAACCTTAATTGGCTATTTTTTACGGAATATCATGTGCGCGATACACAAGTCAACGTAATTTTATTTTATTCGGAGCTTGACGAGGACAGACAGCCTCTTATGAAGCGATACCGCCAAGTGGTTCGGCTGAAATCCACGCCCGAAAACGGCGTCCTGCGTGATGACGCCTTAGACAAAGAGTTGCGCCATGGCCATTAAGCTCGGTTATTCTCTGGCTTACTGGCAGAGCGGCTTGAAAGAGCCGTTCTGCTGGAATCCTGAATCCGTGCCGCATTTATTGATTGCCGGAATTACGGGAGGGGGAAAAACAGTCCTTGCCCAGTACATAATGAACCAGCTTTTGGATTCGCGGGCGGAAATTGCTATCTGCGACTTCAAGGCCGGCGGAGACTGGGACGGGATTGTCCCCGATTACGCGGAATATGCGGAATGCGACCGCCTTTTGAACGCTTTTTACGGCTCTTTCATAGAAACTATCCGACAGAAACGCCATGAGGAAAAATTTCTTGTCTTTGACGAGTTTTGCAGTTTCGCGTTGTCAAAGGACACAAAAGGATTCAAAGAACTCATGTCCAAAATAAGCCACGTTGCATTCATGGGGCGCAGTTTCGGCTATCATCTGGCATTCATCAGCCAGCAGTTCAACGCAAAGACTCTTGACACCGCCATAAGGGAGCAGTTCGGCATAAAAATATACATGGGTTCGTCAATCTCGACAGAATCCGCCGGAATGCTTTTCCCAAACTGCGAGATTGACAAAAGCGCAAAACTTCCGAAATACTGCGGATATATATCCATGCCGGAAAAGGAGCTTGACATCATGCAGATTCCTTTCGTGGAAAAGCCGGAAAGATTAAAAAGCCTTCTCATGGAAAAAGGAGGACAACGCTTTAAGGAAAACGCCGGACACGGCTGACCGCCTACGGCGGTCAGGAAGTGGCGGCGGTGGGCTGTCAGTGTTACCAGCCCACTTTTGTGACTGTGAAAAATCTAAATGTTCCTTTATTTACAAGGCTTTCCGCAGTCCAATCGTTCACGCTCCGGCTGTGACGTTTCTAATTACCGTGAATTTCACAACATTTTCAGGAGGATTTATCATTATGGGATTTTCAACGGACACGAAAGGACGCGCATTCGTCGCGACCGTCCAGATTAAAAACATGCAGTCCATGGGGCTGGAAGAAAAAGAATACAAAAACCCGGAATATCTTGCTAATTTTTTAACTTCCCTCTGGGAAGACAGCGGCAAAGGGCGTTCCTGCGCCGTAGCCGTCTGTATGAGCGCAGACGGGCTGTACCATGCGCACATGGCTTTATACGGCAACACGACAACGCTGAAAAAAGTTTCTGACACCCTCTTCCACTCCCACGTCGAGCCACAGCTCGGAGGGAAGAAAGAACTCTCCGCATATCTGCTCAAGCAGGGGAAATATGAGGAAAAGGGAGAAGAAGTCCTGTTTCTAAATGGCATGGAAAACATTCAGAACGCGCAGGGAAAAAGAAGCGACTTAGAGGATATAGAAGAAATGCTGTTAAAGGGCATGACGCCGCAGGAAATACTTGACAAAAGCTTCCGTTACTACAAATATGAAAAAATGATTCTCCACGCATACATCAGCCAGAGGATACAGGAATCCCCGGTCAAACAGGACGTATACTGCGAATACCATGTGGGGGAGAGCGCTTCCGGCAAGACATACACTTATTTCCAGCTCTGCGAAAAGCACGGGGCAGACAGCATTTACCTCCTGACGGATTACGACAACAACGCTTCGGGCGGCCTGGATTCCTATATGAAGAACGGCGCGCCGCCTATCCTGTTCATGGACGAATTCAAAGGGTTTGGGATTACATACGGAAAGCTCTTGACAATGCTGAACGGGTACACGCGCATGCAGACGCATTCACGCTATGCGAACACGTTCAACCTCTGGGACACGGTCTACATCACTTCCGTGTATCCGCCCGAAAACATCTATAAAATCATGGTCGCGCATGAATTCCAGGACGTGGATTCTTATACGCAGCTGCTCCGGAGGATTAACAGAATCGTATTCCACTATACCGAAAACGGGCAGTACAAAACATACGCCATTGACAGCAGGGAATACAAGGGCTACGAGGATTTAAGGGAGAGGGCAGCGGGCGGCTTTGCAAAGCTCCCTGACGCGGAACTCCCAAACCTGCCCTTTAAAGAAAGCTAACATAATACAAAACATCAGAAAGAAAGGAGCGAATGCTGAAACATGGGTTGCGAATACCTAAAAACTGAAACGCCTGAATGCCTAAACACCTGAATGCTTAAATACAAAAAACTCATTACAGCGGAATGCTATGGCAGAAAAAGAGCATTACGAAATGGAGGATTTATCCCCACAGGCCATAAAGGCCTTGCGGAACGCACTCTCATGCGGTAATATAAACCTGAATGATGTGTTGCAATGGGATGAAGACATGAGAAAAAAAGAAATCCTTGCAAAACATAAATTTCCTGTCACTTACGGGAAATCTGACAACAGCTGGCATACTTACGTGCCGGACGAAGACAAACCAAACAAAAGAAAATCCGTTGCCAAAAGAAAACGGGAAGATTTGGAGGCGTACCTTGTAAAATTCTATCAGGAACGGGAAAAATCCAGTCAGAAACAGCTGGAAACACTGGAATCGTTTTACCCTGTCTGGTTACAGCATAAAAGTCTGCAAACCACACAAAACGATTACATAAAACGGATTGATTCCGACTGGAACAAATACTATGCCAAAAATCCGATTATTAAAATACCACTGGTCAAACTTACCGCCGGTTATCTGGATGACTGGCGCCACCGGGCAGTCAAAGAATTATGCCTGACGAAAACACAGTATTATAACATGAGCATCATACTCCGGCAGGGGCTCCAATATGCGTTTGACACACAGGTGATTTGCTCTAACCCTTTTGAAAATGTCAGGATAGACGCAAAGCTGTTTACCAGACCAAGAAAAAAAACAGACAAAGAAGAAGTTTTCCTTTATGAAGAACAGGCGGCGTTAGAAAAGGCGGCGTATGAGGAATTTTTGAAATCCGGATGCACGTTTTCCCTTGCAATCCCCCTTGCGTTCCAGCTCGGAACAAGGGTTGGCGAATGCGTTGCGCTGAAATTTTCAGACATTACAGACGAAAATTATATCCATGTGCAGAGAATGGAAGTGGACGACTACATCCTGACAGAAGACAACAGAATCCTGAAAAAAGGCCATAAAATCGTAGAGCATACAAAATCGGATGCAGGAGACAGGGAAATCTACCTGACAAAAAAAGCCAAAGAGATCATCCGCACAATCTATGATTTTAATAAAGAACACGGATTCCCAACGGACGGATTCATCTTTGTAAATGAAAACGGCAATGCCCACAGGCACGGCATAGACTACCGTTTGAGAAAATGCTGCCGCATGGCAAAAATAGAGGAACGTTCCACGCATAAGCTCCGGAAATCCTATGCAAGCTCCCTGATTGACAGCGGCGAAATCAATATCAAACAGATCATGCGGCTTATGGGGCATACTTCCGCTAAAACAACTTACGGGAATTACTGTTTCAACCGGAAAGGGAAAACGCAGACACAGGAAGCAATCGAAAAAGCGCTTGAAATCCATGTATAAAGAAAAAGTGTAATCAAGTGTAATCAAACTTTTGAAAACACAAAAAAACGGGAACCCTTATTTTCTAAGGATTCCCACACACTTACAAATGAGACATCGGGGGCTCGAACCCCGGACAACTTGATTAAAAGTCAAGTGCTCTACCACCTGAGCTAATGTCCCATATAATCAAACAAATCTGCTAAATTCGAACTGGGCTAACCAGATTCGAACTGGTGAATGCAGGAGTCAAAGTCCTGTGCCTTACCGCTTGGCGATAGCCCAATAACTTGTACTTCTGCCTTTGCACAAGTAAAGGTGGATACAGGGATTCGAACCCTGGGCCTCCAGAGCCACAATCTGGCGCGCTAACCAACTGCGCTATACCCACCATAAAACGTGCTCGAAGGGATTCGAACCCCCGACCCACGGCTTAGAAGGCCGTTGCTCTATCCAGCTGAGCTACGAACACACAGCCTAAAAAGGCTAAGCGGGTGATGGGAATCGAACCCACGTATCCAGCTTGGAAGGCTGGTGTTCTACCATTGAACTACACCCGCAGACAATCGGGGTGACAGGATTCGAACCTGCGGCCTCCTGGTCCCAAACCAGGCGCTCTAGCCAAGCTGAGCCACACCCCGTAAACAACATGCATTGTTTCCGCTTCATTTATAACGCAAGTAGTATTATATCGAAAGAAAAACAAATTGTCAACCTTTTTTAAATGAAATTTGTCAAAAAAATTCTAAACGCCTCTGCTTTCTTTTTTGCAATGCATCTGCGGCGGTACATAAAATGAGATTTTTCGTCATTTTATGTACCGCCGCAGACGCCACGAAAAAATCCATACCCGGACAAACGCATATCTGCCGGACAGTAAATCATCCCTGCGCCTTCCGCTGCCTAATCCTGACTCCTCTTAATTTTGCGGGCCGCCGTCTTCTCAAACTCCCTGTCACGCACTTTAATCTTTGCCACTCTTTTATAAAGCGGAGCTTCCTGATTATAAGCGTCAACCACCTTCTGAAGCGCTGCGTTTAAGTCTGTAATCTGGTGTTTTTCAGCATACTCCAGGTCAGGATAAATCTCGGCTTCAATCACGCCATCGCTCTCACGGGCCAGAATTTCCTGTACCAGTCTGTGCTCTGAAAGCTTATTCTCAATTTCCTCCGGAGAAACATTTTCCCCGTTTTTGGTAATAATCAGATTTTTCTTTCTTCCGGTCAAGAAAATAAAACCATCCTCATCCACATACCCAAGATCCCCTGTTTTCAGCCAGCCGTCTTCGGTAAGCGTTTCTTTGGTTTCTTTCTCCATCTGGTAATATCCCTGCATCACGCTGCTGCCTTTCACCCAAAGTTCTTCATCCACAACTTTAGCCGTACAATTTGGCATCAGCTTTCCGACAGACCCATGTTTGCGGTTCCAATCCAGATTTGTGCTGATCACAGGCGCGCATTCCGTCATGCCGTAGCCCTGTAAAATCGTAATGCCATATTTTTCAAACAACGTAATCCATGCAGGATTCAAATATGCGCCGCCGCTGCAAATCGTATGCAGACGCTCACCGAACACTTCTTTTTTTACAATTTCAGGCGGAAGGGCAGACGCATCCTCTAATTTTTTTGCAAACGATTCAATCATCATCGGCACCATCAAAATCATATCCGGTCCAAACAGCTTGATATTTTTGGCCACGCGCATAATAGAATCATTGATGCAGATAATGCTTCCAAGCGAAATTCCTTTTAAAATGTCCATACTAAGACAATAGGCATGATGAATGGGAAGCACAGAAAGAATCACCGTTCTGGACGGAATGCGCATATCCAGGCAAGTAGCGTTTTCCGCCATGTTTCTATGCGTCAGCATAACGCCTTTGCTTTTTCCCGTCGTGCCTGAAGTAAACATAATCGTACAGAGATCTTCGGGATTGGCCCACGCGTCAAAACCGCATTTGCTCTCTTCCAAAAGCCGCTTCATAGAAAAAACGTCTCCTTCGTGCTCCTCTTTTTGCATAGAAATGATTTTTTTCAGCTTGGGACAGTTCTTTTTTGCAAGCTCCGCCACATCGGCGCGGATTTCGTCATAAACAAGCGCCGTTACATCGGCGCGGTCAATCAACTCGCACAGCTCCGCTGCCGGAAGCGCCACGTCCAAAGGAACAGACACGCTGCTGCAGTTTACCGTCCCGAGATAAGCCACCATCCAGTAATACGACGTCATTCCGACAATTGCCACATGCGCGCCCTGCATTTCCATATTTTTTAACGCTCCGGAAAAATGCTCGCTGTCTTCCCGCAGCTGCGTATAGGTTTTGGACTCTGTCTGATCTTTTCCGATTTTGTAACGAATGGCGTCCTGATCGCCGAATCTCTCCTGTGCCTGCACTAAAATCTCACGAATTGTATTACATACCATAACGCTTCCTCCTTAATCCGAAAGCTTGCTTAAATACGCCGCCGCTTCCCCCACGGTACGCAGCCCGGCCGCTTCCCGCTGGTCAACCTCCACATCAAGCTCCTCCTCAATTTCACCCAGCATACTCATAAAATCAAATGAAGTAAATCCCAGATCTTCTACAAAACGGGAGTCCGGCGTAATCTGCTCCGGTTCTGCTTCCACATAATTTACAATGATTTCCTTTAACTTATCTAACATATAAATCCTCCTAAACCAATTTTAAAATATCGCCTACGGGAAGATTTGGATTTTCAATTCCCTTGAACATGATTTTACATAGATAGTAATACATATATTCCAGCTGTTTTCTGCTGACCGCCTTGACCTGATGCTCAAAGTTGAAATCCAGTCCGTTATCTTCGGGACGGTGCATGACCGTCAGATACATCGCCTGGGTCGTCGCGCCGTTTGGATACCATTTCGTCTTATAGCGAATGTCTCCAAGCTGCTCCAATCCCTTTTCTTTTAACGTCATCGGCTGATATGTCAGAGACATCGGCTCATACGTACATCCCTGGGGATTTTGATAAACCTGCCCCCGATGCGCAAAATAAGCCACCGGATCGTAATTGGCATGACGGAACAATTCATTCTGCTGATCTCTGATTTCAAGCAGCGCGTCCATAAACTTCTTATCCTGTGAAATTACGGTTCGGAACGGAAAAGAATGAATTCTCGTACCGCCGCATTTTTTCTCTTTGAGCGTCGCACGCCTTGCGATCGCCGTATTGATCGAAACGTCGTCATTGCCGTTCATTTTCTGAAAATACGTCCGAAGTCCCATCAGTAAAAGACAGGTCAGAGAAATCTGCTTCTCCTTGCAAAAATCCATCAAACGTTTTGTCGGCTCTCCCTCCAGATGGAATGTATCCAGATCCGACTCCACAGAATCAGAAACATTAACCGCCGCCCGAAGATTCGGCATATTGCGCCTGTCTCTTTCCATCTCAAGCTTCGCCGTGCCGTCAATGCCATTATAAATCGGCTCAGAGCTTTCAATCATTTTATGGAAAAATTCCTCATCTCTTGCTTTTGCCTTAGAACCCGCCTCGTATGCAAGATCTTTTTTCAATTGTTCAATATAAGAAGCCATATCTTTTGGCCAAGGCACATTTTCATACATACGGCTGC
This sequence comes from uncultured Lachnospiraceae bacterium, assembly GCA_910586725.1. Lineage (GTDB taxonomy): Bacteria > Bacillota > Clostridia > Lachnospirales > Lachnospiraceae > Roseburia_B. The sequence goes on from CAJUJL010000017.1 coordinate 8,871, forward strand.
AATATATTTCGATGATGTCTTTCAAAAAACAAATCAAAGACTGCGCGTCCATAATGACATGATCCGCCAGAAGATATACGCCGCTAAACCCGTCCGGAGTTTTGATCATCACCATGCGGCTCATTGGAGAATCTTCTCTTTTAAACGGGACCTGCGTCCACTTCCGCATCGTCTTTTCCGCTTCTTCCATCGTCGTCTGACTGAAATCCTCCAACGGAATTTCCTGCTTTACTTCGTCTACCACATACTGATACCAGACGCCTTCTTTGTCTTTTGCAAACTGAAGCCGCATAGACTCGCTCCGTTCATACGCCTTTAAAATAGAATCGCGTAAAACGTCAAAATCCAGTTCCGCTTCGATGGTAAGGCTTGTGCCGATATTGACCACCGCTTTATTCGGACAATAATCCAGGTAAAAAAAATGAAATTTCTGCGCTGCGGTAAGCGGATATACATCATACCCTTTTCTCTTCTTCATCATAATAAATAACCTGCTTCCTGATTGATATTCAATCTGATCGTTTTATAAAATTTCCTTTATGAAAATACCCAGCGCTTCTTCATAGCGCTTCGTGTTTTTATAGTAGCTTTCCGCATGCGCGGCTCCTTTTACAATCAATTTCCACTTCTCTGCACTGCAGTTTTCATACATGGCATCGCACATTCGACTCGGAACAAAGGTGTCTGCGTCACCATGAATAAAAAGCGTAGGAGTTGTTGACTTTTTCACTTCTCTTACGGCATTGCATTCATCCATGCCGTACCCTGCAAGCTTTTTATTCATCCAATCCGCAATTTGGATAATCGGAAATGCCGGAATGTGATACATAGAATGCAGCACATGAGTAAACACTTCCTTAGGGGATGTAAAACCGCAGTCCGAAACGATTCCCTTCACCTGTTTCGGAAGCTTCAACCCGCTTGCCATCAAAACCGTAGCGGCTCCCATTGATGTTCCGTGCAAAATAATTTTTACATCTTCCTGGCAATGATTTATGATCCACGCAATCCATTTTTCCGCATCCCTGCGGTCCAGACAGCCAAACCCTATATATTTTCCTTCGCTTAATCCATGCGCTCTTTCGTCTGCCAAAAGCATGGCAAATCCGCGCCTTAAATAATAATCTGACAGTCCGATGTAATCCTTCATTCCTTCGCTGGTATATCCATGAAAACAAAGAACAACCCGCTTACTGCCTCTGTTTGGAAAAAAAGTTCCATGCAGTTTCAAACCATCCCCGGACGTAATCCATACGTCCTCATGCGGCTGTGACAAAAAATATTCCTTCCGTTTCGCAAGAAGATCCGCATACTGGCCCCAGTCTGTTCCGGCCATTTTCATGGTCCTTTCCACTTTGGCCCTGCCCCGCATCATCGTTCTCCGGTAAAAATAAACTGCCGTCAAAAATTCTGCCGCCGCGGCAACTCCCAATGCCGCAATCACATTCCGTTTCTTCATAGTAAATTACGCCTCTTTATTTTTCTTTTTCTTTCTGCTGCTTATGATCTCTTTTAACTTCAAAGCTTTCTCTATACTGCCTTCCACTTTCAGTTTCTGCGTCGTTACAGCCCAGATCGGATCCAGCTTGCCTTCTGCAATCTTCTTTAACGTTTCAGCCTCGCAGGTAAACATTGCATCTCTGTCATAATATTCATACGGCTCCACATAAACTTTTCCGTCTTTTGCCTCTACATAAAAAATACCGGAAGCCTCTCCAATAATATTAAATTGATAAGCCAGATGCTCTTTAATATCGGAAATATCCGCTTCCATAAATTTACTCTTTACCTCTGAAAAAAAATCTGCATATGTCATATGCTATCCTCCACTTCAATTTGACCATTGGTCATATTTTATTTTCAATAACCATAGCACTAATTTGACCATTGGTCAAGTATTGAATCAAAATTTTTTCTGTGTTATACTTTTTTATATATTTTTAAGGCAATTGTTACTATATCATTGCCAGAAAGGCGGCAAATATGCCAACTCCGGATAAATATAATCTCATTTTAGATGCGCTTCATACATTATTGGAAAGAAAAAATCTCTCTTCCATTTCCGTCAGCGAAATTGCGCAAACCGCAGGAATTGCAAAAGGCAGTATTTATTATTACTTTTCCTCCAAAGACGCCATTGTTGAAGCCTTGGTGGAAAGAAGCTACGCCTCTTCCATCCATACGGCCAAGCTGCTTGCCAAGCAGACCGACATCCCTCCGTTTACGCGCATGGCATTAATTTTTCAGGCATGCAGGAATTCCTCTTCCGAATTTCTAAAACAAAAACGGGCGGCGGATGCCAGCATTCAGGAACAGACGCTGCTGCATCAAAAATATCTGCGCTATATTATTACGGAGCTGAAACCCGTTTTAACAGAAATCATCCAGCAGGGCATAGACAATGGCGAAATTTCTTTTGACTATCCGCAGTCCCTTGCCGAAATCGTGCTGCTCGTACTGACCATCAAAATAGACAATACGCTGATCCCCTCTTCCATAGAGGAAATCAAACAAACATTTCTGGGCTTGATTTCTCTTCTTGAAAAAGGAACAGACAATCCGAAAGGCTCTCTGAACTTTTTGATGCTCCCCTCATCCTACGATAAGAATTCATAAAATCTTTCAATTCTTATAAGTAAATCTAAGAAAAAACTAATGGAATATTAAAACACAAACAGCTCTTGTCTGGTAGAATAAAATCCGACAAGAGCTGTTTGTGTTTTACCCAAGGAGGAGTTCAAATGAAAACAACCAAAAAAATTGCCGTCTTTTTCGGCGGCTGTTCCACAGAGTATAATGTTTCCCTTCAGTCTGCATATTCCATTATAAGCAGCATTGACGCCAAACGATACGAACCGGTTCTGATCGGCATTGACCGGCATACCGGAGAATGGTTCTGGTACCGCGGGGAAATTGAAAAAATAGAAAGCGGCTGCTGGCAGTCAAAAGACCTGTGCATCCCCGTATTTCCATCACCGGATAAAACCATTCACGGTTTTTATTACATGGAGAAATCCGCATTAAAAACCATATCTTTGGATGCGGCGCTTCCCATTTTACATGGAAAAAACGGGGAAGACGGCACCATCCAGGGCATGCTGGAATTGATGGGCGTCCCGATCATCGGATGCGGCCTGCTTTCTTCCTCTCTCTGCATGGACAAGGCGCTTGCCCACCGCATTGTGGAAATGAACGGCATTTTAACGGCGCGGTTTGTCACCATTGAAAAAGGATACGAAGAAGATACCGTACGCAAAGAAGCCATGCAGCTTGGCTATCCCGTATTTGTAAAACCGGTGCGTTCCGGTTCCTCTTTTGGAATTACAAAAGCGTCCTGCGAAGAAGAACTGATTCCCGCAATTGAAGAAGCGTTTTTGCATGACGATTACGTGATTCTGGAAGAAACCATCGAAGGATTTGAAGTCGGATGCGCCATTCTTGGAACAAAAGACCCATTCATAGGCGAAGTGGATGAAATCGAATTGTCCCGCGGATTTTTTGATTATACGGAAAAGTATACCTTGAAAACTTCCAGGATTCATGTTCCGGCCCGCATTCCCGCAGAGCAGTCAGAAAAAATCAAAAACACCGCTTTACGCATTTACCAATTGCTGCGTTGTTCCTGTTTTGCAAGAGTGGACATGTTTTTAACGCCAAATGGAGACATTTATTTTAATGAGGTAAACACCATTCCCGGTTTTACGTCCCACAGCCGGTTTCCCAATATGTTAAAAGCCGCGGGCCTCTCCTTTGAAGAAATCGTGGAACGCCTGTTGTCTATGGAGGAATCTTAAAATTATTATGAAACGAAAAAATTATGCCGGAATTGATTTTTTCCGATTTTTTGCGGCTCTTTTGGTCATTGCCATTCATACGGCTCCTCTTTCCTTTTGGAATAATGACCTTGATTTTTTGCTTACCTATTGTTTTGGCAGGATAGCAGTTCCTTTCTTCCTGATGACGACGGGATATTTTGTTCTGGCGCCTCATGTTTTAAACGGTTTTGGAAAAAAGGAGACAATGCATCGCTACCTTATAAAAAATACGGGATTATATCTGGCAGCCACTGCTTTTTATTTTCCACTCATGCTATATTCCCACAACTTGCCGCACAGCATTGCCGAATTCCTCAAAAGCCTTTTATTTGACGGGACCTTTTATCATCTATGGTATTTTCCGGCCGCCGTCATCGGCTGCAATCTGATCCTGTTTTTTGCGGCGCGCTCCATGAAATCCGCCGTTATTTTCTCAGCGGCAGCTTACATAACAGGGCTTTTGGGAGACAGCTGCTATGGTTTGGTCAAAGACCTTCCCATTATTTCTGATCTGTATGACGGCATTTTCCAAATCAGCAGTTATACCCGTAACGGTATCTTTTTCACGCCCGTTTTTCTGCTGCTTGGCGTATTTATCGCAATTCCAGGGTTATGCTGTTCCAAAAAAGCCTGTATCCGCGGCATCTGCATCTCTCTGCCGCTTTTGTTCTTAGAGGGCTTTCTTACTTACAGCGCTAAGCTGCAAAAACATAACAGCATGTATTTCTTTTTACTGCCGGTAATGTATTTTTTGTTCCAGCTGCTGCTTACCATACCCGGCAAAGCCCCCGCATGGCTGCGAAACTGCTCCATGCTGATTTATATCATCCACCCGGCAGTCATTGTTTTACTGCGCGGAATTGCCAAAACGGCAAATCTTACGTCATTACTGGTTGACAATACACTGATGCACTATTTCTGTGTCTGTCTGCTTTCTGTAGCCATTGTAACCGGAATCCGCTTTCTTCTGGAAAGGAGATCTGTTTATGTATCAAAAAGGACGCGCCTGGATTGAACTGAATATGGAACATCTTGCTTATAATGTAGCGCAATTTGAGTCAATACTCCCTTCCCGGTGCGCCATTATGCCCGCAATTAAAGCAAACGCATATGGACACGGCGCAAATTTAATTGCCGGCGCGCTGGAGCGCATGGGAATTCAAAATTTTTGCGTAGCTTCCGCTGCGGAAGGCATTGAACTTAGAAAAGCCGGCATTTCGGGCCAGATTTTAATTCTAGGTTATACCTCCCCTTACCAGTTTTCGGATCTGTCGGATTACCATCTGACACAGACAATTGTGGATTTTTCTTATGCAAAAGAATTAAACGGTTTTGGAAAACCCATCTGCGCACATGTCGGAATTGATACGGGTATGCACAGACTCGGAGAACGAAGTGAAAATTTGGAAAATATATATAAGGTCTGGGAATTGGAACATCTGAAGATTACCGGCGTATACTCCCATCTATGCGTATCGGACGGAACGTCTCCCGCTGAAAAAGAGTTTACGATGGCACAGGTAAAAAAATTTCATTCCGTCGTGCACTCCCTGCATAAAAAAGGCATCCGGGGATTTAAAACCCATATGCAGGGCAGCTACGGCGTATTAAATTATCCCGCTCTGCAATTTGATTATGCCAGAGTCGGCATCGCCCTTTATGGCGCTTTCAGCACGTCTCAGACAAAAACCGTTGCCAACATTCCTTTAAAACCGGTATTATCGTTAAAATCCAGAATCGAATGCATTAAGCCTCTGCACCCGGGAGAATCCCTTGGCTACGGCCTTTCTTTTACAGCGGCGCATGAAATGAAAATTGCGGCCGTATCCATCGGATATGCGGACGGAATCCCCCGGTCCCTGTCCAATAAAGGTCACGTTCTCGTAAATGGCTGCAAAGCCCCCATCATTGGACGCATCTGCATGGATCAGCTTCTGATTGACGTATCAGACCTTCCTTACGCCTCCGCGGGAAGTGAAGTTGTATTAATCGGCAAATGCCAAAACGAAGAAATCTTTGCAAGTGACTTAGCCGAGAACACGGACACCATTTCAAATGAAATCTTAAGCAGACTGGGCAGCCGGCTGGAAAGAATCGCCATTTAAGCGAATTTTTTCTTAATGAAACAGATCAGGAGAAATACGAACAGGCTGCCCAGGCTGATGCCCGCTCCGGCTTTTAGCCCTGGCGTCATATAACGCAGCGTAATCTGGTGTTCTCCTTTTGTCAGAGGTATTTTCATCAGACTGTCCATAAACGTTTTGCATTCCGTTTCTTCCCCATCCACCATTACGCTCCATCCATCTTCTTTTGGTATGGAAAGAATCAGATTTCCCTCTTTTGCCGCACGGATCCTGCCTTCGATCCGTGTGCTGCCAAACACATCCGTAACAAATGTCTGCTCATTCATCTTCTGATAAGCCTGGCGCAGCGCATTCAGATTCAGTTTGTATACGCTTACACGAAAATCGGACACATTGGACGTATTTGTAATCGTTACTTTATTGTCTGCACTGCACCATCCCAAATCCAAAATATATCTATGATCGCATTTGCTGAATTTCCGGACTCTCTTCTGACTGGAGACCGTAATATTTGTTACGGAGGTATCACGGTATGTCGCATAAAAATAACCGTCTTCCCTGGCCAAAACTTCTGTTTTATCTTTCCCGACGTCTATCTTGCCGCCAAAAGGAACAAGCAAATCCTCCTGGGCCCCAAAAGCCCTTGCCATACGGTTTATATTTGCAATGGGCTCACCCTTTGTAATCCGGCATCTCTCCTCAAAATCCAAATCCGCCATAAATCCCAAAGGCGCCGTATACAGATTTTCGTATATATAATTCCTGCCATCCTGTGCGACAAGCGTCCTTAAAGGACTTTCCTCATAAGGATTATTTGCAATCAGGTACCGGACGGACAGCATTGCTGACATCAGAGGCGTAGCCCCGCTGTAGCTGTAGAAATTCTTTCCGCCCTCCATCCCCATATTCCGATAAAACCGGCTGACTCCAATATTCATCAGCGACGAAAAAATAGTGGAAGAAGAATATCCGTATATGGCCGCGTCGTTTTTTGTCAGACGTTCCATTTCCTCCACACGGTAAAAAGGCTCCTCTTCTGTCTTCCCCACCTGCTCTAACAATTCCCCAACCGATTCCCAGTTCTTGGTATAATTGGCACGGCTGGTCACGGAAAATCCGGTTATATCGGCATTGATATAAAGCTCCGACACCGCCAGCAAACACAGCATATATGAGACAAAAAACCTTTTTCCACGACTGGATAAGATCCACAAAGTAAGAAGTATGCCGTATGCAGCAATGATAATGCCGGTAAGCATAATCGCGCCCTTCGATGCCATGCCGGTATCTTCTGTCAACATGGCCGCCGCCAGAAAGATGACTGAAACAATCACGCCGACTGCGACGTCATACCATTTATTCTGCCGCAGAAAGAGAAAGCCTTCATAAGCCATCACCAGCAGGAAAAAGATATACAAAAACGACCATCTTCCCGGAAGGCTGTCCGGAAAATGAAATCCATGCCAGATAAAGTCTAAAATATTGTTCGAAAAACTGATCCAGAAAAAAACGAGCAATACCATGCGCCTGATTTTCTTTTTCCAGGAAACAGACCTGTTTTGCAGATAAAGCGCCAGAAAAAGAATGATTGCGCAGCCACAGTACAGATTTGGCCAGTGCTCCCTTCCCGTATAGACGTCCACGTTCAGGCAATGCCTTGACATTACAGATACCAGGTCAAAATACCATTCGATTTGACCTGGAAAAGAAACTCCCGCCGAACCGCTGTAGCTTAATATAGCGGCTTCCGGAAAAATCAGGACGGCTCCCATTCCCCCGGCCAGCAGGGAATACAATATAAACCTGCCCAGACAAACCGCTTTCTGCCTGATTCCGGCAGTTTCTTCAAAAAATAAAAGCACAAACCAGAAAATCAGAAAAAAGCAAATCATAAAGGCGATATAAAAATTTGAAAGAATGGCCGCCGCCAGCGCAGTCACGTACCATCCGCATTTTCCTTCTTTTACAAGCCGCTCAAGCCCCAGCACGGCAAGCGGCGCAAGCACAAGCCCGTCCAGCCACATAATATTCCAGCTGTAAGCCGCCATATAGCCGGAAAGCGCATAAAATGCGGCGAATATTACGCCTGCCGCATTCACTTTTTCAAAATGATTCCACAGATACGCGGCAAAAGACAGTCCGCATAAACCAATTTTCAGCAGAATCAAAACCGTCATAAATTCTATCACATGCGATGAAGGAACAAGCAGCAAAAGCCAGTTCAGAGGACTTGCCAGATAATACGCAAACAACGATACAAAATCGGATCCCAGCCCAAGCCGAAACGAATACAAAAGACTGTCCCCATGCTTTAATTTGTCCATAAACTCCGTAAAAAACGGCTCGTACTGGTGATACATGTCAATGTGAAGAATACAATTTTCTCCAAAAGGATATACGCCGTTTTTGATGCAAATGAAAACGGAAATAATAAACGGAAGCCCAAATGCGCAAAGATACCATTTCCAATTCGATTTCAGCCGACTCATGCCCGTCTCCTTTCAGAAATCAATTCTCTATGTCAAACAACTGATAATACTGCAGTTTTTTATATTCTTCAAGATCCGCAGCGCTTCCCTTCTTCTCTGTCCGCGCAGCCGAAAAAACAGGATAGCTTTCCTGAAATTTTTTTAAATAATTCCAATAAGCGGGCAGTGGAAGCCCTGCCGCCTCCAATACCTTTCCCGCCAGATAATTCACGCTCATATCCAGATTGTTTTCGGTTTCCATGTCATAATTTGTCCAGATCAGATACGGCACCTGATACCGAAGATACGTATCCTCTTCAGACAGAGTGCGGCAGCTTTTCCCGTTTAACCGTAAAATCGGTTCCGCTACCACGTCGTTTGGCTGATGGTCTCCAAAAAACACAATGACCGCAGGCTCCTTCTCTTTTGAGAAATAAGAAATCAGATCCATAAGAGAATCATCTGTTTTTTGCAGTAAAGACAAGTAAGAAGAAAGCGAGTAAGATTCTGCGCCTTTTACCGTAATATGCGGCGTAAAATTATCATAGACGTCCGCATAGGAACCGTGGTTCTGCATCGTGACCTGGAAGAGAAACAGCGGTTTTCCCGGTTCCTTCTTTTCGTAGGTATCCTTGATTTTGTCTACGCAGGACTGGTCGCTGACATACTGCCTGACATAGGTTCTGTTCCGGAAGCCGTCCAGAAACACCATATGCGAAAAGCCAAGCAGCGGATACACACTGTCTCTGTCCCAGCCCGAGGCATAATACGGATGCATTGCATGCGTCTCATAGCCAAGGCTCTGCAGATAAGCTGGCAGCGCCGGTATTTCACTGTGAATATACTGCTGATAGGGAATGCTTCCCTGCGGCAGAAACGCCATTGTATTGCCTGTCAGAAATTCAAATTCCGTATTTGCCGTATTCCCGCCGCAGACAGATACATGCAAATAGCCTGTTACCGTGTTTTTTTCACCATAAAAAATGCTGTGGAAATACGGCATATAATCTTCACTTGGTTCAAATTCGCCCAATACGCCAAGATCGGAAAACGCTTCATCCATCACAACAATAATGTTGGGCTTTTTGCCCATAGTCTGATTTTCTTTTGATTCGTTTTCTTTTGGTTCATTTTCTTCCAATATTTGCCGCGCTTTTTGCCTGTCGTAGTCCGCCGGTTTTTCAATGGCCATAAAAGGCATTTCCATAACCATAGTCAGCACAAACCCGTTTGACTGCCACAGATACACCGGCGTAAACAGCTTATTGTACATTCTGTGCCTGTTCTGAAAATCCTCATTCTGCAGAATTCCCGCAAAAGACGTTAACCCCACGGTAAGCAGGAGCGCCCCCAAAACGCCAAACTGCCATTTCAGGTTTTTAAAATCCCATTTGCAAAACCCCTCCAGACAGAGTACGGCGGCAAACGCCAAAACCACCGCCACTACCCTGCCTTCGGGCACAAAATTATAATTATCCGCCACGCTTGCCGCCGTGCCAATCGAAAAAATATCCCATGGAACAAGCGGAAGAGAACGAAATGTGTATACATAGTAATTGACCAGTCCAATCACCATCACACAAAGCCCCTGCGCACGAAGCGCCCATTTTACGCTCCGGAACAAAAGGGCCAGGATAACGGCCGACAGTTCAAATAACAGGATATTGCATAACTGCGACCATGGCCTTACCGTTGTGAATCCATTGTGGGTATACGCTTCCAGCAAATAAAAATGAACCGCCGGGAAGCATAGCAGCCCGCATATCGTTATAATTTTCTCTGCTTTTTTATTCATAGTTTATTTTTTTATTTTGACGGATTTGGTTTTACTCCATGCCGCATACTTTTTCTTGCCGGATACGGACTCCTTCTGGTACATACGCACCTGCACATAATATGTCTTGCCTTTTTTGAGTTTTTTTATGATGCAGGTATTCTCCGTTACGTCCTTCTTTTTGGATGATTTCATATTTTGATGCGTGGAATACCGGATCTGAAAGCCAGTTGCCACATTTAATTTCTTAATTTTGATGCGCATCGACTTAGCCGCATGATTCTTCACGGAAGAAAGGACGGCTTTTTTCTTGCTATTGATCTTCGCCCAGCGCGCATAATAAACCGCATCTGCCGTAACTGCCGTAGAGTCGCTGATTTTCTTCCCGCCGGATTTTTGAGTATACCATCCGAGAAACGCGTATCCTTTTCTTTTTACACCGGGCAGCTTCCCTACCCCTGCGCCGTACATATATCCCGCGTTTGAAATGCTCTTTGTACTTTTGGAACCGATATAACCTCCATTTGCACGAAACGTCACCTTATAATTGGGCGTTATTGTCGCCGAGGTAATCGTGCTGTCAAAATATCCGCTCCGGACTGAAATCGCTTTCACCATAGTCGTTCCTGACAAGGAAAACGGCCCCGTATACTTCCATGCTTTTGTAAATGCAGCCGAAGGATTCGATCCGTCCGTTGTATAATAAACAGATACTCCCGGCGGCGCCGTTATTGTTACCACGCTGCCCGGACAGGAAATCGCGGGCGCGCCAACAGCCGCGACAGGCGTATGTATTGTCCCAATATTCGTCTTGGTTGCTCCGGAATCATAAATCAGCTCCGGCAGACACCCGTTCCAGATTTCTTCTGTCGTATGGGACAGCACATTTTTTCTGTCATCGTTCATATAGGTCTGGTAACTTCTGTTAAAATATTCATAAGTTGCCGTTATATCCTGAACTCCTTCCCGAGCGTCGTTCCATGTCAGATCCGTGTAGTACCATGTATTGTCCACACAGACGATATTCCATTCATGATCTGAGCTGGTAACGGATACACAGTCAATGCCGACCGCATTGCAAAACAGCGTCATCGCTTTGGAATATCCCGCGCACACGGTTGTATCGGTGCACAATACACTGTATGCCGTCTGGTTGTATTTATTTTGATTCACATTTTCAAAATTGGGATCATAATATACTTTATCGCAAATTAAATCATGGATTTTCTTTTCTTTCATCAGATTTGACGGCTCGGCCAAAATCTGCGGCATCCATTGATCGATCTGTGCCTGTACGCTCTGCGTCGCCGCCTTCCTTATATTTCCGTCCGCAAACGATTCGTTAATCGTCAAAAATGCAAATCCGCCGTTTCCCGATCCCGTCGCACCGGAAAGCATCGCCTGTAAGAAATAATATTGTGGATTTGAAACAATAAACATACGCATGACTCTCAATGCTTCGCTTCTGTTCATATTGGCATAGCTTACCATCTTCGTATTATAGTAATAAAAATCCAGTCCCTTTTCCAGATCCTGATAGTGATCTTTGTCTCTTAATGTTTCCGTCCCTACCAGGTATTCATAACACATCTGATCCAGCTTATCCCACAAAATCCTCTGGTTTGGCCCCAACAAATTGTAATAATAGTTTGAGGAATAAGAATCCCACACATGCCGGTATACCGCGGAACGTTTATAATCGGCCCAATCTGACGACGGTTCATAAACTTCCGGCAGTTCATCCGGCCCGGGCTCTAAACATATCATCGGACGATAACCCGTCCGGCTGGTTCTGTCATCTTCTGCGCGGTCTTTATTCACATTCGGCGCTTCCTCTTCCGATTGTTTTTGCGCATAAGCCTCTGACGCGGACGTCTCTTCTGCCCACACTTTTGTCTCTGCTCCACGAATTCCTGCGGCATCCATCTCTTCCGTCTGAATTTCTTCCGTATACGACGCTTCTGCCTGGATTCCTCCCACACGGATTTCCTCTGCCCGGATTCCTTCCGCGAAAATTCCGGCCGCCATGGTACACGACAATAAAAATGCTATCCATTGTTTTTTCATCTTCATTCCTGACCTCCCTGTCTCTCCTGCAAACAGTCCCAAGACGCTACGATTACCGTAGTTTTGTTTTCTTTTAGCATCTGCAATACCGCTCCCAACGCAAAATCGGAGGAAAAATCACCGAACAGGCGTAACCGGCAGCACAACTGCTCATTTTCTTCTTTTACCGTAAACTCTTTGATCTCAAGGCCTGCCATCTGTGCCGCATGCAAAAATACAACGGGCTGTCCATCCGATGCGCCGCAGCAAAACGAAATTTCTGCCGTGCCTTCTCCAGCCGGAAGGTCTGCCAGCTCTTTTGCCTGTTTTGCCATCATAAAATACTGATAGTTCCTGCTGATTTCCATCATCTGCCGGAAAAAAGCCCTGCTCTGCACAAGATACTTCGAATCACCCATCGTTCTGGCCTCAATAATTTGCCGCTCCCGCACGGGCGCGTAAACAGCCGCTCCCGTACGCATCTTTGTTTCCGCCACCTGGCGCGCCAAATCCATTCGCTTCCCAAACAACTGCTTCATCTGTTCGTCAATCTGATCAATTTCCTGTCTGATCTTATCTAAATCCATATCCATCCCCTCTACAGCGCATATCGATTTTTTACTTCTTCATAATCTCCCCGAAAAACCATTCCCTGCATTCCCGCCTGTCTGGCTCCCGCCACATTTTCTTCAGTATCATCCAAAAACAGGCATTCTTCCGGGGATAAACGGTATTTTTCCATAAGATGCCGATAAATTCTGACGTCCGGCTTCACCATGTGCACATCGGACGAAATGACAATTCCGTCAAAATAATCAAACGGTGAAAAAATGGGAAAATATTCATAAAATTCATCGCTGGCATTCGACAACACATACAATCCGCATCCCTTTTTTCTGGCATATTCGCAAAATGCCAATGCGCCCCGCACAGGCTCAATGCAAACCCGCCACTCGTATACGCATCGTTTGAGAGCCGCGTGCATATGCAGCGGTATACGCGCTTTCACCCTTTCATACTTCATATCATTCGTAATTGTCCCAAGGTCGCCCTCCACCCATTCGGGACCTTCAAACAATTCTTTCCGAATGACGGACCGTTCTTCTTCCGTTGCGCAAAACATCTGCAGCGGAACTTCCGGGTCATAACGCAGCAGCACATTCCCCATATCAAATACGATATTTTTTATCATATGGCCTTCCTTTCTGACATCCGCACATTTCAGGTTTTTCCGTGCAAATTATCATTTGCGCTTATTCTTACTTTAACGGCGGCACCGGAGGACGAAGGGGATCTATGATTTCCGCCGCGTCAAACAAATCCGAAATATTGTCTTCCATTCCGGCGGCATTGCGGTAAATCCTGTATCCGTCCAGATTTCTGCGCCCCTGGCGCAGATAATCCCTTCCAAACCACGTTCTGTACAAATTGGAATCCACGTTGCAGAAAATACGATACCCCTGCTCCCTAAGATACTTGTATTTCCCATCCGATAACGGATATTCGCCCCAGTCTCCAAGATCCTGACCGTGCGCAAAAATAATCGTATCAACGGGCCCAACCAGCGGCTCGACATTTTCCCGCCACCTCTGCGTATCCCATTGCAGACGTCCCAGGCTGCTGTCGCTGATTTTAATATGCCCCCAGGTATGGCTGGCGAATTCCCATCCGTCCTCTTTCATCGCTTCCGCTACTTTTTTTGCTTCGGCACGCTCCCGTTCCAGATCAAAATCCGGATGTTCCTTCAGCCAGATTTTCTTATCCTCATTCAGATCACTGCTTCCGGATACATAGCTGCTATCCGTCCGGTATCCCAAAATTCCATTATATCCGGTAAGGGCAATGATTCCCTTTGCTCCCCGGTAAGAAGCATCCGGATGCTCTTCGATGAAATCATCCAGAAGCGGCACAACGTCATACGCTCCGGTTACGCGTGTTCCATCTTCCTGTATATATTCACAAACCGGTTTTCCCTCTTCATCCAAAACAATTTTAGACGCAAATCCGTAGTTATCATAACAATGATAATAACTTAAGTCATCCTGGGACAGCACATAGGCCCTCTTCCCGGGAGGAAGCATAATTTCAGCAGGTGAAAATACGAAATTGCCGTTTTCATCCGTTGAAACGTCGACCAGATCATGTATGCTTACAATAACGTATCCTCTGTCGTACATTTCCTGCGTGATTTTCTGAAATTCGCTGATCGTCGTCATCCACTGATTGTTCCCCACAGCCTGAAAGTCCTTCTCCTGGTTTGCAAAAGCCCTGGCGGGATCTACGACCAGAGAATGATAAAACACATGCGTAACATCGTCCATATTTACCGGCACGCAGTCTGCCCTGGCAGATTCACAGGCGCTTATCTTCTCCTGAAGCTCTGCGTCCGCTTCGTATCCTTCCCATGTTTGAATCAGTCCAATCGCCCCTTCATAATCATAGGAGGACGCCAGTCGGTCCGCCTGTGTGATAAGCTCCTGTCTGCGCCGTTTCTCCTCTTCCTCTTCCGGACTTTCCGTATTTACAGGTTCTTCCTCAAAAACAACATCCGTTTCTGCTTCTATCTCCATTTCTTCCGTATTTAACTGTATCGATTCACTGTCTGATCCGAAGAAATAGTAAATCAGCGCAATCCCAACGCATCCCATAAAAACGCCGCAAAAAACTGTTTTTATCCATTTTTTTAATTTTGCTCTTTTTTGATTCTGCTTCCTCATATTTGTATTCACTTCCAATTTATCTGTCTGTTCTTCCATCATGCACACATAAATTCACGTTTTACAAATACAATCTGCTGCCACATAAATAATCTGCGCTGATCTATTTATATTACCACGATTCGGTCAAAATAACAATTGGTCTGAAACATTTAAAACAGTAAAATAGAAACAAATACGGTCACTGACCTAAAACCGTACGTCAGCAGTCTCATACCTGCCGGCCTCTGAAACGGGGGAATAAATGAGATGGCAGCCAAATCCTTCCTCTTCTCTTGCGTTAAAATAGGAAATCTCTTCCGCGCTTATGCCCCATTTATCCACAAGCTCCTCCTTCCCATCCGCCATATTCCGTTTCCATATGCCGTAAGACTTTCCGCTTTCATGTGAAGCCAGATAGAAAACAAACCCGTCTTTTATGCCGCACAAAAGTCCCGGTATTTCTTCCACAAACTCTGCGCCTCCTGAAAAATCAGGCGAAATACGGCACAGTGGTTTTTGGGATCCGCTGTCATTTGTCCAGCCGGAGTAATAAAGCCATCCGCCGTCTTCACAAAGCCCGTCAAACACATTGTACATAACATCATCCGCTGTCCTTCTGTCGCTGCCGTCCATGGCAATGCTTACCAAAACGGGTGCTTTTAAATCAACCGTATTTCCGGATTTTGCGGCCTTGTAAACAATTCGTCCGCCCACAAAGAGAACGGGGCATTCCTTCCACGTATCCTGTGTAATCAGATTTTCCAGAATCTGCCTTTCCTCCCCTTTTTGCCGTACCAGATGCAGCGCTTCATGCGGCCACTCGATTTCCTGATCCAAACTGCCATCCTCCAGATAATACTGCCATCCTTCCTGATCTTCATATAAAAATTCTCTTCCCACAAGCCGCCTTAATTCTTTCCATTTTGGAACGTAAACTGCCTGCTTTTCCTGTTCGGTGAAATATTCCATAAATAACGGATAAATCCGTGCGTCGCCTCTGCTGTTTTCTCCCACTACCAGGGAAAGTCCCAAAAGATCGGTTTCATGGAATACCTCATAATCTTCGGTCCAAAGGGAATCCGCAGAAAGATAAGCCGTTTTTCCCGATTCCATGGAAACGTAATTTTGATCTACCGTATCAACCAGTCCGTCAAAATGATTTTGATCAAAAGTATCCAAATCAGTATAAGAAAGCCGTCTCTCATCCACATAATAAATAAATCGCTCCCTGGTTTTGGGCTCGTTGTACAAAAGAATCTGCTGACCGTCATTGGAAACCTCAATATGCGTCGTTTGATCCCCCTGTATATAAGCCAGATCCGCAGCTTTTAAATCCAGCAGCTGATCTATTTTCTCGTTTTTCAAATCATACACCATAAGGCTCCGGTAATCATACCATACCGCCCTCTCTTCCGACGCGTAAACCAACCGCGGAAAAACCGCGCCATACGGAGCTTTTGCCGCATCTTTTACCGAAAGGCCGGTAAGCCGGTCCAGCTTTTCCTTCAGAGCCGTCTCCTGCTGCAGATTTGATTCCTCTTTTGTCTCAACCGTTTCCCGTTTACTTTCAGAATTCTCTTCACCGGAAGAGCCAAACGCTACCAGAAAGCTCACAAACAAGAGCGCCAATACGCCAAGCGCAGATGCCAGAATGCCTTTTTTTCTTCCCTCACCGGCAAAAATATTGCCAAACCTTTCTTTCAGTGTTTTTACATCCCTGGAAAATTCGCTGACGCATAAGAATGCATTCCTGCCGCAGTTATGCGACGCACAGGTTAAAAGCGTTTCACTGTATTTCTTTTTCTCCTCTTTGGAAAAATTTTTCACAACATGGCTGTCACACAAAAATTCCATGTCTTTTTCCATTTGTTTTGCCATCACCATAACAAGCGGATTAAACCAGTGTATCGTTCTGGCTGCCGCCATCAAAAGCTTCAGCCAAAGGTCTTTTTTCTTATAATGCACAAATTCATGTTCTAATATATATGCCAGCTGCTCCTCCCCATACTCTTTGCAGGGAATCAAAATCTCGGGCTTCTTCATCCCAAAAAGCATCGGCGAAGAAATAGAACAGGATTTGTATACGGAAAGACCTCCTTTTTTTGTCAGAAAAACTTTTGACTTTTTTATATTCCGGCAAAAAATTCCGTAGCAGACAACCTGCCAGGCCAAAAAAGCCGCCATTCCTCCCAGCCAGAAGAAAGGCAGCCACGTTACGGCAATTTCTGCCGCTATTTCTCCAAATTCCGGCTCCTCCCTTTCCAAAAATAAAACCGGCCGCCGATCCATTTCTGTCTGTTCCGCTGTCAGTTCCGCATCATATTTTTGTTCATAGTTCTTCGTCTCTGCGGTACCATCCGCTTTTTTGCCATTTCGTTCCGATCGGGCAAAAAAACCTCCGTCTGCTGTTTTGTTCGCCGAAACCATCTGCTTATTGTCCAAATCAAATCCAGAGAAAACAGGAATCTGTAACGCCCTGCCGTCAATAGAGACGTCAAATGGCAAAACAAGCCGTACGGCCAAAAAAATCCAGAGAAAATACCGCCAAAAGACCGTATACCTTTTCTTAAATAAGGGAGAAACAGCCAAAACCAGCAAAATGCCAATTCCTGACCACGCGGATATTTTAAGTAAATTGTAAAAAACAGTTTCCATATACGCTCCTTCCTACAGACTGTCCAGATAATCTCTCAGTTCGTCGATCTGATCTTTGGAAATTCCATCTCCGTCATACAATGACGCGACAAACTTTTTCACTGAACTGCCGTAAAGCTTTGCCAATATGCTGCCGCTCTCCTGCTTTAAATAATCGCTCTCCCTGACAATCGGAAAGTAGCAATTATTCCTCCCCTTTTTCTCCACCCGGACAAACCCCTTTTCTTCCAGACGGGACAAAAAAGATAATATTGTCGTTTTGGAAAGCTCCCGTTTCGGCGGCAGCTTCTCCTCTATCTCAATCCGTGTCATAGGTCTGCCCGCCTTCCATAAAATCATCATCAATTCCAGCTCCGAATTGGGAAGCGTCTTGTGTTCCATAAAATCTTCCTTTCCGCATACCAATAACTATGCTTCTAACATTATATGTTCGGCATTTGCCGTATATCTGATTATATTCTACATTTGCCGAATATAAATGTCAAGATTATTTTTACATAACAAAAAGAGGCTGCCGCAATTTGCAACAACCTCTTTTATATGCAATTTTTATGCTTCCGGAGTATGCCCCTCCCGGTGCATGGAGAAGTTATCCATATTGTAATTGCTTAAATTCTCCACAATCTTACGCCCGTCAGCCTTGCCAATCAATGCCTCTCTGTCTTTTCTGGATACCATCTGATCTCTGAATGCGCTTGGGCCGCCAACGCACCCGCCAACGCACGCCATACCTTCAATGAAGTCCTCCTGAAGTTTGCCGGCCTTTAACAAAAGCAGCGCTTTCTTACACTCTGCCGCTCCGTTGGCTTTGCATACTTTCGGATCGCAGTCGTAATCCTGTTCCTTCATATACTGTAAAACGGAAGCCGTTACGCCGCCGGAATTGCCATAACGTTTTCCATATGTAGAAGCTTCCTGATAATCATTTTCAGACGGCTGCAATTCCACGCCCTTTGCTTTCATAATCGCGCGGATCTCACTGTAAGTCAGCACATAATCTGCATTGCCTTCAATGTTATGCTCTGTCGCTTCGGATTTCTTTGCGATACAGGGCCCGATAAATACAACGATTGCGCCCGGATGCTTCGCCTTGATCAAACGGGACAACGCGCACATTGGTGAAACCGAAGTGGAAATATGCTCCTGAAGCTCCGGATAATGTTTGCGTATCATATTTACAAAACCCGGACAGCAAGACGTCGTCTTCTTCTTGCCTTCCTGATAAGCCTCGTACCATTCGTCGCCTTCTGCCTGCGTCGTCATGTCTCCGCCAAGCCCGGCTTCAATGAAGTTCGTAAATCCAACCAGTCTCATTGCATTGCGCCAGCTGCGCATCGTAATGTCCGTCCCAAACTGACCTTCTGTGGAAGGCGCCAGAATCGCATATACCAGTTTGTCTGACTTTAATGCCTCTATCACATCTACAATATGCGTTCTGGAACCGATTGCTCCAAACGGGCATTTATGTATGCAAAGGCCGCAGCGAATGCATTTTTTCTCATCAATCACGGAAATTCCGCGTTCATCCTGCGTAATTGCGTTTACCGGACAATTGAATTTACAGGGGCGCTTTAAATCGGCAATTGCATGATACGGACATGCCTTCGCGCACTTTCCGCATTCCTTACACTTTGACGCGTCAATATGGGAACGGTGTCTGCCGATGGAAATCGCCTGAAAATTACAGGCGTTGATACATGCCTTACCAATACAGTTCTGGCAGTTATCTGTTACGACATATCTGGAAATCGGACAATCTTCACAGGCAGAGCTGATTACCTGGATGATATTGCCATCGTCAACGGAGCCCGGCGCTTTGCCTTCCGCCAGACGGATTCTCTGCCGGATAATCTCCCTCTCTTTATAAATACAGCAGCGGAATTGCGGCGTCGGGCCAGGAATTAATTTTTCGGGAATATGATCTCTCTCTTCCTCCAAAGTCCCGTCAAATGCAAGCTTCGCCACTTCATATAAAACTTCATGCTTAATTTTGATTACGTTCTCGTCAGCGTACATTTCATTCTCTCCTTTTTCTTTTTATTTTATTATATTGTCCCACGATTCGCAACAGGAATTAACAGGATTCCCCAAAAAATTTATATCGGTAGATCCTCTCGCCGCCCTTTCGCTTTTCCAATTGAAATCCGCATTTCTCCGCGACTTTTATGGATGCGGGATTGGTTTCGCAAATCGATAGCCTGGCTCCTGCGCAAAAAGGATATTGATACAGCCAGTCCAAAAAGCCCTCCAGGGCCTCCGTCATATAACCGCAGCCTCTGTACTCTTTGGCAACCGCATACCCCAATTCCACATATCCCTCTTCATCAGGAAAATATTTGCTGCCAATCAGACCTATTCCATAGCCGTTTTCCCGTTTTGCAGCCAGCCAGTAATTCAGCCACGGATGCGCTTCATCCGGAACCCTTTTCATTTGTTTAATTTTATGTGAAACAGCGGACATAATGACTTCCGAAAGCACGGAATCCGCCAAAAATTTCTGGCTGCCGCCTTGTATCTGCTCCATTTCTTTCAAAGAAAGAGATTTTAAAATTAATCGATCGCATTTTATTTTTTCATTCATATTGTTATTTTATCAGACAAACCACATTACCGCAAGAAACCAAAAATAAAGCTGCCAGTAAACTGACAGCTTTAAAAGGGGAGAGTTTATGAAAAAGTTTTATCACATCTGTGATGATATTAATATAACAGATAATTTTGAACAAACTTTGTCTTTGCGGTTAAAGAAAGATTAAAATTATAAAGTTTTTATAATCTATATGGTATTTTTTTCTTTATTTTTCCGAATCGTCCTGCATATGATATGATAGATTCCCCGTATTACGGAAAATGCAAAAAACATTGCGATAAATCCTACGATTCCAAATACTATATCCGCAAAGTCCATATTTCCGGTGTGCGTGACTTTTTGTCCGATTTCAATGGCAAATGTGATCACAATAATCAGCGTAAAAACATAAATCCATGCAATAACCATCACATGATTCCTTTTTGCCAGCCATTTAAAAACGGGATACACGACAAAAATAAATGCCATTCCCAAAATTCCGATTACAAGAAAGTGCAGCTCCTTGTCTGAAAAGTTATACTCATATGCATTGTTCAGCTGCATCAGCCGGTTGTGTATTTTGGCAATCATCTCGACAACCGCATATAAAAAGGTTTTCATTTATGCCTCCCCGAAAATTATTTCACTGCCGCTTTCTTTTTGCTTTTTTTATTCTTCTTAATTTCATATTTTTTCTCATAGATTTCCAGCTGTCTGGAATAAGTTGCGTTCTTTAAACCCTTAACGCTCCTTAAGTATTCGTGCGTATCAAATTCTTCCGCTTCAAGCTCAATCATCGCTACCGCAACATTCGAACAATGCGCGGCAATACGCTCCAGATTATTCAAAAGGTCGTTAAACGCAAAACTCTGTTTTAATTTACAGACTCCGTTTTTCAATCTGGCAATGTGGCGCAGTTTTAACTCATCGCACATAACGCTGATGATCTCCCGCAAAGGTTCCACCTTTATCGATGTTTCCAGATTGTTTTCACAAAAAGCATTGATGGTCAGATCCACGATTTCCTGAACCGCTTTTTCCAAAAGCTCCATTTCATACTGCGCTTCTTCCGAAAAAGCAAGCTTTTTCTCATACAGCTCTTCCGCCGCTTCCGATATGTTCACGGCATGATCCCCCAGCCGCTCAAAATCACCGATTGTATGCAGAAACTTCGTAAGCTCCTTATTCTGAGCCACCGTCATCTCTTTTCCGGTCAGCTGCATGAGATATGTTCCAATCCTGTCTTCGTATGTATCAATCAGTATTTCTTTGTCCTGGATCTTTTGATATTTATCCTTTGTATAGCCGTCCATCAACGCAAACGCCCTTAAAATATTCTTTCTTGCTTTTTTGGCCATTCCGTTCATTGCCCTGTGGCTCTGACTGATCGCGATGGCAGGGTACGCCAGAAAACGCTCCTCCAGAAGTTCAAAATCCGCCATCTCTTCTCTGTCTTTGTCATTGTCCTCCTCTTCCGATTCCTCTCTGACTGCCCAAAAAACAAATCGTTCTATAAATTTAATCAAGGGAAGCAGCAATGAAATATTAACCGTACGGAATATCGTATTTAACATTGCAATCTGTACAGGCCCCATAATCATTTCCATAAATGGAAATTTTACAAACGCATGCACACTGTAAAATACAATTGACCAAAATACCATGCCAAAAGAATCAATCAGAAGATAGACAAGCGCCGTCCTTTTGCCGTTTTTGTTCGTTCCGATGGAAGAAAGAAGCACCGGACAGGAAGCTCCTACCCCAATTCCCATCGTAATCGGAAGCGCGGTCGCAAAATGTATTGCGCCAGTAGCCGAAAGCGCCTGCAAAATTCCCACGGACGCGGACGCGCTCTGCAGCACCGCCGTAAGCATCGCTCCCGCAATAATTCCTGCAATCGGATTGGAAAACATCGTCAGCGCGTTAATAAAACGCGCGCTCTCCTTTAACGGTGAAACGGCTCCGCTCATCGTCTGCATGCCCAGCATCAAAATGGAAAATCCAAGCATGATCTCTCCCAGGCTTTTATAAGACTCTTTTTTTACAAATAATTTAAAAATAATGCCGACAATCGCTACTACGGAAGAAATTGTAGCCGTGGACAGAAGCTGCGCAAGCCCTGCAGAGCCTCCAACATAAGAAAGACACAGCACCCAGCCGGTAATGCTCGTACCGATATTTGCGCCCATGATAATTCCAATCGCCTGTGAAACCTGCATCATGCCGGAATTGACAAAACCTACTACCATTACGGTCGTCGCGGAAGACGACTGGATAATTGCAGTAACAACCATTCCCAGCAGCACTCCCTTCAATGGGGTATTGGTGAGCCGGTAAAGCGTCAGTTCCAATTTGCTTCCCGCAACACGCTTTAACCCCTCTCCCATCAATGACATACCAAACAAAAACAACGCAACGCCGCTCAAAAGCGATAAAATCATCGTAAATCCCATAATATAATCCTCATCTGTTGTACTGTCCACACTATTTTCACATTCGCAAAGTATTATACATCAGTTAGTTTGTGAATTACAAGGGTGTTCTACAATTAATGTTGTAATTTATGTTCTGCAAATTGAATATTTCCATATTGTCTTTCCTGGTCGAATATGATATACTAACTGTAATAAATTTCCAAAATTAATCAAGAAATCTGAAAGGAGTACCGCTATATTATATGATTTCTTACTACAATGAGAAAACAGATTCTGTAGACATTGTTCTAAACAGCTATACAACGCTTCGATTATGCTGTGAGAAAATTTTTCCTACCGTTACAACTACACCGCGCACTTACCAGCTCATGGTCAAACTTTCACGGGAAAATCCTTCTCTGTTTGCAGAAATGACATTAGACCAGCGTCTGGAATCTTATTTAGAATCTCTCCTCTAAAAAGAGGCCGCCGTAAAATGCGGCTGATATACAGAATATGGCAAACTCCATGCGGACGAGACGCCCCATCCTGTATACAGCGGCTATTTTACGACAGCCTCTTGTCTGTTTTCTGTTAATGTTTCCGTTATTCGGCCGTTCCCTGGCCAGCGTCTGACGGGTCTTCTGATTTTGCTTCTTTGATCTCCAGTTCCATATCCTGTATCTTTTTATCCTGTGCAATTACACGTAGAATCCTTGCAATATCCTGCGGAGAAAACATGTCGATTGCCTTTACAAGATCCCCTATACTGTCGCGGTTTACGCGCAATACCCCGCCTTTTGAAAGAGGAATGTTTAACACATTATTGGGATTGCTCATATCTCCAAGGCATATCGTCTGTTTTTTATCATTACATGTAAATACGACGCCTTTATATACAATATTTCCCGACTCATCCGCAAGATAGGAATACGGCGCTTTTTTTTCACCGCGAATGCGCTCCAGAAAACTGGTGGTCGCACGATGCGGCTTATTTCTCGCCTCTTCTATGGATACCATCTTCGAAATATCAAGATCCTGCTCGCGATTGCCGGATGACTCTGCTCCCGCAACTTCCGCAAGGCTTTTATTTTCTACCGCGCTTCCTGCGGCTTTTTTTACTTCTTCCTGTTCTTCCCTCTCCCGTATTCTCTGCCGCAGCTCCTCTTTGTAGGCGTCAATTGCATCGTCTATTTTGGCCATGAGCTGTTCCCATTCTTTTTCGGAAAATTCGGAACCTCCGATCGTAATTTTAGGCGGACCGTCTTTGATGCGTTTTTTCACAAACTCATGAAATTCTGTAAGCCATTCCTGAAATGTTATCGTCTCCTGTTCCTTTTCTTCTGCTGCGTCTGTATCGGGATTTATCTCAGACACCATTCCGTCATTGAGCAGTTCCCGCGCCTTTTCCCATGACTCCACCGCCATTTGCTCAATCGGATTTTGGGAATTGGGTGAAATTTTAAGCGGGTTTACTTCATAGGCATAGACGCTTCCATCTTCATTTTTCTGTTCGATATAGACCATGTGGCTATTCATCTCAACCTGTGCTTTTAACGTGAACCCTTCCGCGATAAACACTTTTACTGAATCACATTCATGGTACGCAATGTGACGCGCTTTGCATTCAAACACTGCGCTCATATTTACCCGCCCGTTCTGATGCATCCAAATTGCAGATTCCGCTCCAACATAGCTGTAATCCACCTGAACGCTCGAAAATGCGCCTGTTTCCTGTTCTTTTTCGGGCGCATGATCCAGATTATCCAAAAACCCATCCTGTTTTTTTTCCTGTGCTTTTTGATTGATTCCTGTATTTATTTTTTCATAGAAAAAATTTTTGCCGCTTACTCCGCTTAATGACATAGAATTCTCCTCTCCAAAAGTTTTTGCCGAAGGGCTTCACGCCCCCGTTTTAAATTTGTTTTAATGGTATTTTCCGGTTTCTCCAGGACTTTCGCTATTTCACGAATCGAATAATCCTCATAATAAAACAAATACAGACAGCTTCGGTACTGTTCTGGCAATTCCATAACGAGAAAAAGCGTGTCATCCTTTTCAAGATCCGGCATTTCAAAAGCTTCCCACTCTTCTAAAGACACTGCTTCCATGCCAACCGTCGTTTTGTGCCATTTGCTTTTCAGCAAGTCTTTGCACAAATTGATTGCCGTTCGTATCGTCCAGGCTTTTTCATGCTCTTCTCCTGCAAACTCAGGCTGATATACCATCAGCCGCAAGAGCACTTCCTGTGCAACGTCTTCGGCGTCCGCCTGGTTTTTCACCAACGTGAACGCCACACGGCAGCAGACCTTGTAATATTTCTGAAAATATTCCTCCAACCGGCTTTGCATCATCCAACCATTCCCTTCCCTCATTCATAATACGAAGCAGCAGAAAAAAAAGTTTCAAAAAAACGATTCACAGAGCGATAATTTTCATCTGTGAACCGTTTTCTCTTTTCCGGTTATTCTATTTTGGCCTTTCCGCCCATATATGGCTGCAAAGCGGCCGGAATATTAACGCTTCCATCCGCGTTTAAATTATTTTCCAGAAAAGCAATCAGCATTCTCGGCGGCGCCGCAACAGTGTTATTTAATGTATGAGCAAAATATTTGCTGTTTCCTTCTCCCTTTACACGGATTTTTAGGCGCCTTGCCTGTGCGTCTCCCAAATTGGAGCAGCTTCCCACTTCAAAGTATTTCTTCTGCCTGGGAGACCATGCTTCCACGTCGCACGATTTTACCTTTAAATCCGCCAAATCACCGGAGCAGCATTCTAAGGTACGAACCGGAATATCCAGACTGCGGAACAAATCAACCGTATTCTGCCACAGACGATCGTACCAGATTTTCGAATCCTCCGGCTTACACACAACGATCATTTCCTGCTTCTCAAACTGATGTATACGATATACGCCGCGCTCTTCAATGCCATGCGCGCCTTTTTCCTTCCGGAAACAGGGGGAATAGCTTGTCAGCGTAAAAGGCAGTTTTTCTTCTTCCTGAATGGTATCAATAAATTTTCCGATCATGGAATGCTCCGATGTTCCGATCAGATAAAGATCTTCCCCTTCAATCTTATACATCATGGCATCCATCTCTTCAAAGCTCATAACCCCGGTTACCACATTGCTGCGAATCATAAACGGAGGCACGCAATACGTAAATCCTCTGTCAATCATAAAATCACGCGCGTAAGAAATAACCGCGGAATGAAGCCTCGCAATATCTCCCATCAAATAGTAAAATCCGTTTCCGGCAACTTTCCCGGCCGAATCCAGGTCTATGCCGTTGAATTTTTCCATAATTTCGGTATGATAGGGAATCTCAAAATCAGGAATTACAGGCTCCCCGTATTTTTCTATTTCTACATTCGCGCTGTCGTCCTTGCCAATGGGTACGGAAGGGTCTATGATATTAGGAATCGCCATCATAATTTTATTGACTTTTTCCATCAGTTCCTTTTCCTGCGCTTCCAATTCGGCAAGACGTCCGGCGTCTTTCTGCACCTGCTCTTTCAAGGCAAGCGCCTCTTCTTTCTTGCCTTGGCCCATCAGTGCGCCGATTTGCCTGGAAACAACATTACGGTTTGCGCGAAGCGCGTCTGCTTCCTGCTTGGCTTTTCTGGATTGCGCATCTAATGCAATCACTTCGTCTACATAGGGGAGTTTGTGCTCCTGAAATTTATTTTTGATATTTTGCTTAACAATTTCCGGATTTTCTCTTAAAAATTTTAAATCTATCATCGTGATTTCCTTTCTTTTCTCTCTTTTCCTGCAAAAGCTTTCAGAACGGAAATATTATACAATGAATTATGTTCAGATTCAATCTTTTTGTTTGGAAAGATCTGCTTTTTTCAAAGGAAATCTATCAGAATCATCATCCTGTCAATTGCAATCGCCCAGCACTTATCCATCCGGTGAAATTTCAGAGGTTATTCCAGGCTCCTGGGAAATATGCCGGACGTTCAGATGAGGTTTTTGCAGCGCCAGACGAATTCCGCTAAAAATCATAATAGTGTTTTAAATATCTGTTTGAAAAATTAAGATTAAGCTCTGCAATGATTTTCTTACAGAGCCGTCTTTCTTTACGTATTTTTCTTTCAATTGCCAGATCTGTTTCATTCGGGTGGTGCAAAAGCTCCAGAACAACATCCATCAAAATAATTGCAATTGCTTTCTGTCCAATATCAAACGCCCAGAATATAAGCCCGCTTCTAACTTTGAAATCCTTCTTTCCCAACAAGGCTTCCGCAACATGTATGCATTCTGCCGAAGCCAGCGGATATTTTATGCGTTTCAGAGCGTCTAACGCCAACCGCAGATTTTCAAAATCATGAAACTCGGACGCAATTTCACATAGTCTGATAAATTTGTGATAATCCCCGGTTTTACGTATTTCTAAACACAACATTTGAATTTTTTCATTTCTCCAAATATCTTCCTGTTCTTTTGGAAGCTCAAGTTGTCTGTATTGTATATATTTGGCATAATGATTCGTACACATGGTAAAATAGGAGCAGTCGGAATCTAAGTATATTTCTCTTGCTTCCTTTGTGGTCATCATTCGTATAATAAATTTCTCCTTTTAAAAATTTCAGGTGTTCGTTTTTTACGACGAACACCCAATGGCTAACCCTAAAATATTCTACGTATTATTTGATAATCCCCAAACTTCTTAATAAGATTTTTGCCAATTCATCTAATACACCAAACATCATAACACCCATGATAGACACCTCCTCTGTTTATGCTATCTATTAACTACATAAACAGAGTAAAATCCTGTCTTATATAAAACCATGATAACCCCTTATACGGCAAGTTATCTTCTTAAAAGGAATTACTGCTTCCCATTTCTGCCGGATAAAAATTACTAAAAATTATAATAATGATTTAAATATCTATTTGAAAAATTAAGATTCAGCTCTGCAATAATTTTTTTACAAAGCTGTCTTTCTTTACGTATTTTCTTTTCTATTACCGGATCCTCTTCATTCGGATGGTGTAAAAGCTCTAACACATAATCCATCAGTATAATTGCGATTGCCTTCTGGCCAATATCAAATGCCCAGAATATAGAACCACTTCTGACCTTTAGTTCTTTTCTTCCTAACAAAGATTTCGCCACACATATCCTTTCTACAGAAGCCAACGGATATTTTATACGCCTCAAAGCATCTAATACCAAACATAGATTTTCATAATCATGAAATTTGGATGTAATTTCACATAACCTGACAAATATGCGATAATCGCCTGTTTTACGCATTTCCATGCATAACATTTGAATTTTTTCATCTCTCCATATCTTTTCCTGTTCTTTTGGAAGCTCAAGCTGTCTGTATTGTATATATCCTGCATAATGATTTGTACACATAGTAAAATAGGAACAGTCAGAATCTAAGTATATTTCTCTTGCTTCCTTTGTTGTCATCGTTTGTATTTTTAATTCTCCTTTACAAAATTTGAGGTGTTCGTCATATAAAACGAACACCCAATGGTTGGCTCTAAAATATTCTGCAAATTATTAGATAATTCCTAATTTCTTTAAAATAATTACTGCCAGTGCATCAAAAAACATGAAAACACCTCCCTATTTATTTTTAGGACATCAAGTCTTATAAATAGAGTAGCTTTTCATCTTCTGGCAAACCATACTAGCTCCTTAAACGGTATTTTATCTTCCCGAATGGAATTGCAATCCTCACAATTTTTATACAAAACAAATAAATTGCACTTAAAAACAGCTTAGAACTATACTAAGCTGTTTCAACATACGGATTATCATCATATTATTATTTTTTTAAAGGCAAAACAACATTTACAGAAAAATAATCCTCTTTCTGTATCCATACAAATCTCCCATTGTATTTTTCTATAGCGCTTTTCGCATTAATCATTCCAATCCCATGGCTCTTAGCATCTGATTTATGTGATTTTGGTAATCCATTTTTATTAATATCATTATTATCAAATTGAGCATGAATCGAATTTCTTACAATGTAATTTATGTACTGTTCACCTTTATGGACTTCAACGATAATTTTAGCGTTACAAATATGATTCTCTGTGATCTCTTCCACAGCATTTTGAAATAGATTTGAGAAAATCGTACAAATATCAGCATCCTCCATATTGATATTAACTGCACATCTTCCTTTCAATACAATTTCAGTGTCTTTTGGAAGCATTCCGAAAAAATAATTCATTATTGTATCAATCATCTCATGACCAGTAACATAATAAGTATTCTGGATTTTCTTAAATCCACCTAATATGCTTTTCAAATAACTATTGGCATCATCCATTCTATTTACGCTTAATATTTCCTGAAGGTAAACAAGATGATTTACCATATCATGACGATACTTACGGGTATCCGTTTCTTTCTTCAAATTTTGTTTATAATAATTTACCTGTGCTTCTTTTAGTAACTGTTCTGTGCGCAACAATTGTTCCATTCGTTCATGCGTGTTTTTAATATATACGATAAAAACTACTAGCAAAAATACACTTACAAGTACAGCAACGTATAATATATTACAAATTAAAATGTATTTATTATTAGGCAAAAATCTTTTTACTTGATTTAGAATAGCCAGACAAATCATCATCGAAGCAACAATAATTCCTATCACAAAATAAATCGCTAAATTTATATGGGCTTTTTTACGACGTATCTTTTCCTTGACTAAATTGAGTAAAATTACACTTCCTAATGTACAGCATTTAATAAAAAAATAATTTTTATCAAATATGCTATCTCTATCAATAAGTTTCATTATCTGCTCACACGGATTCGTAAAAATACCGTCTAAACACTCTAATAAAAGAAATACCAATATCAGCCAAATGCCTTTTTCTATAATTTTACCATCAATTGACACAAACAAAATTCCTAATATAGCAACTATCAACCATGCAATTTTTTCTGTAGCAAATTCGAATGGAAATAAACTAATTATAACCGGTAATATGCCTCCTAGTATTATTACTAATCTTGTTTTATATTTTATCTCAAACAGTATCCTAAGCCCCAACCAAAAACAAGCCAACTCCACCAAATAAATTCCACAAAGCAATATCACTTCCATATCAAACCTCAACGATACTTCAAATCAAATTCCATATACGCCTGTTCGAAATCCTTTTTCTTTCTTCTGGCGACCGGAAGTTCAATATCCCTCATATGAATAATGCCATTACGGTAAGATTGTACCTGTGCCATATTTACAATATATTTTCTATGTATGCGAAAAAACAATCTTTTATCCAATTGACTTTCCAGCTCTCGTAACGATGCTTCGCTGCGAAGCATTCTGTTTTTCACGCGGTATTCACTGTAGCTGTCATATGTTACAACATACTGGATTTCACTTTGATGCACCTTATGTTCGATACGATTGTAAAAAAGCGGAACGCTTCCGCTTCCTAAAATCCTTCTCATACAAGCATTCAGGGCCTCTTCCACTTCCATACGGTCGATTGGTTTCAGAATAAAACGAAATGCTTCAAACAAAAATGCCTCTTTCATACGTTCTAACATAACCGTTTCCATGATAATTCGACAAGAACTGTTTTTACTCCGAATAATCTTTCCTGTTTCAATCCCATCCAGTCCCGGCATCTCAATATCTAAAAATACAATATCCAGTTTTTCCGCGTCGCCAATCAACTCCTCTCCTGAAGTGTATAAATACAGCTTATATTCCGCATTATTCCTGTCACAATATTCGCAAATATATTGCTGAAGCGTAAGAGTTTGTTCTATTACATCATCACATATTGCTATCTGTAACATATAAAATCCCCTCTTTTTTCTTTCGTAAAATGTATCCTTCATGTTAAATTTTAATTGGTAATATTATACCACCCATACCTCGTTCTGTCTTTTAATGTACGATTCGCACATAATATTCTCAATTTGCGTACCAAAAAGCAAAATCCATGCCAAAAAATTTCTTTTCGCGAATATAATAAAGAAATTTGCACATATCAATTATTCAACTAAAAAAACAGACTGGACATATCCTTGAATACCAGTCTGTCTTTTCTATATAACTGCTATAATTCAAATCTTCCGGAAGCGCCGCAGGGAAGAATTAATCCGTTAGAAGAAACAGGGAGTCCCACTTCATCCGCCATAATTCTGCCCTTGTATTTCTTTAACACAGTTCCCAGCATATACGAAAGCACTGCCGGCTGTAGACCGGTCGTATATGAATTTATCAAAACAAACAACGGCTGATCGGATAAAAGTCTGCTGCACAGCTGTAGAAACGGAAATATCGAATCCTCTATCTTCCATATTTCACCTTTTGGCCCTCTGCCATAAGAAGGAGGATCCATAATAATTCCATCATAGTGATTCTGCCGCCGGATTTCCCTTTCCACAAATTTTACGCAGTCGTCAACAATCCAGCGAACAGGGGCGTCTTTTAATCCGGATACCGCCGCATTTTCCTTTGCCCAGCCAACCATCCCCTTTGACGCATCCACATGCGTAACGCTCGCGCCCGCGGCAGCAGCGGAAAGTGTAGCTCCTCCGGTATAGGCAAACAGATTTAATACTTTTATGGGTCTGCCCGCCTGTTTGATTTTCTCTGCACACCAGTCCCAATTTACCGCCTGTTCCGGAAAAAGACCCGTATGCTTAAAATGAAACGGCTTTAATTGAAAGGTCAGATTCCGGTAGCGAATGCTCCATTGCTCTGGCAGCCCAAAAAATTCCCATTCACCGCCCCCTTTGCTGCTGCGATGATAATGGCCGTTCTTTGCCTTCCATTCTTTCCGTGTCGCCGGGGTTTTCCAAATCACCTGGGGATCCGGACGAATCAATATATAATCCCCCCAGCGTTCCAGTTTTTCACCGCCGGAGCAGTCGATTACTTCATAGTCTCTCCAATTGTCAGCTACCCACATATGGATTCCTTTCTCAAATTCTCCTACTGCAGCGCGGCGACAACCTCTGTGAGATAAGGATTTTCAATTTCATGAAATCTTCCTTCATCAGCCGCTTTTGCAAGCTCCGGATCTATCGGCAATTTGCCGAATACCGGAATATTCAGTTCCGATGCCACTTCGTCTACATGGCTTTCTCCAAAAATACGCATTTCCTTACCACAGTCCGGACATTTGATGTAACTGAAATTTTCCACGATGCCAAGTACGGGAATATGCATCATCTCTGCCATATGGTACGCTTTTTTTACAATCATCTGCACCAGCTCCTGCGGAGATGTTACCACAATAATTCCGTCTACCGGAAGAGACTGAAATACCGTCAAAGGCACATCGCCTGTTCCGGGCGGCATATCCACAAAAAGATAGTCCAAATCTCCCCATATCACGTCCGTCCAAAACTGCTTCACCGCGCCGCCAATGACAGGCCCTCTCCAAATAACCGGAGCTTCTTCATCGTCCATTAAAAGATTAATCGACATGATTTTTATTCCATTTTCCGCAGACATCGCAAAAATTCCTTCATCCGTTCCGTATGCCGGCCCATGCAGGCCAAACATTTTGGGAATGGAAGGCCCCGTAATATCCGCATCCATAATGCCTGTTTCATAGCCCGCTTTTCTCATAGCTACTGCAAGCGAAGCCGCAACAAAAGATTTTCCGACGCCTCCCTTGCCGCTGACAATCCCAATCACTTTCTTTACGGAAGACATTGCATTGCATGGTTCCTGCATGCTTTGAGACTTATTCTGGCTGGGACATCCCTCACAGCTTTCTTTGGAACAGCTTGACGCACTGCTGCATGTACTGTTTTCTGGCATAGTTCTTCCTCTTTTCTTTCTGATTTTAGATTTTTCAAATATATCATACCCTATACAGTATAAAACAATTACAGACAATTGCGCAAGCCTTCTCTTTCATCTCTTTAACTGCTCTTTAAGGCCACCTGTAACGCTTTGGAAACAGCGCCGCCCGCCACAAAACAAACAACGGCTTCGACTAACCCGTTGATTCCCACAAATGCCAGGGCAAACGCCAGCACATTTGTCGTCCCATACGACTTTACCGCATCCTGAATCATTGGCGTCTGGTAAAAAAAGAGCAGCAAAGCGCTCATAAAAAACAGCGTATTTAGCAATGGCCCCATCAGGCTCGCAACAACGATCGCCCCTTTACGGGCTTGCCGTATTCTGCAAAGGCCCCGATAAATCAACCCCGTACACCATCCCATCAAAAACCGTGGCACAATACAGACAATACACGTAGTAAACGGGTTAATCTGAAACAGCGCCGCGCCGAACGCACTCATCCCAAAGCACTGGATAAAGCTTGTAAGGCCAAATACCAGACCCAAAACCGCACCGGCCGCCGGTCCTAACGTAATTGCTCCCACCGTAACAGGAACGACAATCAATGTGATTTCCAATCCGAGCGTCTTAATATATCCAAGCGGCGTAAACGCAAGCACGATAATAATTGCCACCAACAACGCTAATTCGACAAATTTTTTCGTTGTAAATGTGTTTTTTTCCATAAACAGCTCCTTTTCTTTTTATGCTTCCACAGCCGCCTCTTCTGATTTCTGCGACCTCTTTATTGTTCTTCTGTTTCGAATCCCGGCATATATTGTTCCTGAAATATTATGCCACACGGAAAAAATAGCGCCGGGGAGCGTCGCAAAAGGATTTGCCGCAAAATTCGCGGTAGCCAGTGAGATCGCAAGCCCGCTGTTTTGCATCCCCACTTCAATTCCGATTGCCGTTACTTTGCGCTCATCCATCTTCAAAATCTTTGCCGCGCCTGTCCCAAGCAGCAGCCCCACACCGTTATGAAGCGCAACCACAAGCATTACCAGCGCCCCGCAGGTAACGATTTTCTCCGCATTCGTTCCTACAATGCCCGAAATAATCATAACAATTGCCGCAACGGACACCAGCGGAAGCAAATCCCGGATGTAATCGATTTGTTTTGGAAAAATCCGATAAATCAGTATTCCGGTCAAAACCGGAACCAATACCACTTTTACAACGGAAATCATCATGGCGAAAATAGAAACTTCCACCCAGGAACCTGCCAGCGCATATACCAGTAACGGCGTGCAGACGGGCGCTAAAAGCGTAGAAACAATCGTCATTCCTACCGATAAAGGCACGTCTCCTCCTGCCACATAGGTAATCACATTGCTTGCCGTTCCTCCCGGACAGCAGCCTACCAATATGACGCCAAGCGCCAGATCCGGCGTAAGCTGGAAGGCTTTTGCCAGTAAAAAAGCCGCAATCGGCATAACGGTATATTGGAGCACGCATCCCGCAAACAACTCTTTTGGCCTGGTAAAAACAATTCTAAAATCTTTGGCTTTAATCGTCAATCCCATTCCAAACATTGCCGCTCCCAAAAACAGTTCCGTATAATTTGTAGCCCAGGAAAATCCTTTTGGATAAAAAAACGCAATTACCGAAAACACAATAATCAGTACCGCTATATTATTCGACATAAAACTACATATATTTTTCACACGATTCATGGTATCATCCCCTGTTCTTTTTGTTTTTGCTTTCGGATTTCATGCAGCCTGTCTAACAATATGTCCGCGCATGCCTCTTTGGTCGCCATCCCGGTATCTTCCCCGCCCTCTCTCGTAAGCAATAGAAGATGGTTTGTCTCGCCTCCAAATCCTGCTCCGGCTTCCCGTATGCTGTTTGCCGCAATCAGATCCACATTTTTCTTTTCTAATTTTGCTTTTGAATTTTCCAATACATGTTCTGTCTCCATGGAAAATCCGCAAATACACTGATCTTTTCTTTTTGTTTTCCCCAGCTCTTCTAAAATATCTTTTGTTCTCTCCAATTCCAGCGTCATCGCGCCGTCTTTCTTTTTGGTTTTCTCCGGATTCACCTGTTTTGGACGATAATCGGCTACAGCCGCGGCTTTGATGATTATATCCTGATCTTCTCTACGCTCCATGACTGCCTCATACATCTCCTGGGCCGTTGTAACGGAAACGGCGCTGACCCCGTCCGGAACGCTTAAGCTGACAGGCCCGGTAACCAGCGTTACATCCGCTCCCCGCTTCTTTGCCCGGGATGCGATGGCGTATCCCATCTTTCCGGTAGAATGATTGGTAATATAACGTACCGGATCCAAACTCTCCCTTGTGGGCCCCGCCGTAACGAGAATCCGGACTCCCGCCAGGTCCCTGCCGCGCAATGCATCCGGTTTTTCTGACAGTCTGCTCACGATAGCGTCCATAAGCGCGGATTCTTTCGCCAGCTTGCCCGTTCCCACCGCAGCGCATGCAAGACGGCCCTCTTCCGGTTCAATAAATTCATATCCGAAACGTTTCAGCCGTTTGATATTGTCCTGTACAAGCGGATTCCGATACATATGTACATTCATAGCGGGCGCGATCAAAACGGGGCAAACGGCAGCCACAACCACAGATGTCAGCAGATCGTCCGCAATGCCATAAGCCATTTTCCCCAGAATGTCCGCCGTTGCAGGGGCAATCAGGATCAAATCCGATTTCTGACCCAAAGTAAGATGATGAATGTCCACCGGCGTCAGACGTTCAAAGCATTCTACCAAACAGGGATTTTTCGTCAGCGTTTCAAATGTTACGGGAGATATAAACTCTGCCGCGTTTTTGGTCATCACCACATGAACGCTGCAATTTTGCTTAACCAGCATACTTGCCACATTTGCCATCTTGTAAGCCGCAATGCTCCCCGTAATGCCAAGCGTTACTCTTTTTCCTGTCAGCATCTGATCCCTCCTAAATTTCCATCAGCATCCCGTGTTTCTCATATTGCGTTACGGATGAAATGTTATTGTTCTCATCCACAAATACGACTCTGGGCGGGTTTTCTTTGATTTCTTCCGGCGTCATGGAAGCATAGCTCATAATAATGATTTTATCCCCCGTGGAAACCATTCGTGCCGCCGCTCCGTTTAAACAAATAATCCCGCTTCCCTTCTCTCCTGCAATTACATAGGTTTCAAACCTGGAACCGTTGTCTATATCCGCAATCTGCACTTTTTCATATTCATAGATTCCCGCGGCTTCCATCAGTCTTTCGTCTATGGTAATGCTTCCCACATAATTGAGCTCTGCCTGAGTAACTGTAGCGCGGTGAATCTTGCTTTTTAACATTTCAAGCATCATGATTGATCCACCTCCCGTAAATCCACAATAAAATTATCGATCAGCCTCGTTTTTCCGATATAAACGGCAATGGCCGTAAGCGTTCTGCCCTGCGCCGTTTCAATTGGCTCGATGCTGTCCGCGTCGGTCATCTCCACGTAATCAATTTTGGCCAAAGGCTCTTCCTCTATGATGCTTCGCATTGCAGCCAAAACGACTTTCGCTTTCCGCTCTCCGTTTCTGATCATCTCTTCACCATAAAAAATGGCTTTCGAAAGCGCCAGAGCCGCTTTTCTCTCTTCTTCATTTAAATAGGTATTTCTGGAGCTTTTTGCAAGCCCGTCCGCTTCCCGGACAATCGGACATCCTACAATCTCTATGTCCATGTTCAAATCCCGCACCATACGGCGGATTACCGCAAGCTGCTGCGCGTCTTTCTGTCCAAAATATGCCCGGTCGGGCATTACGATATGGAACAGCTTGCACACTACCGTACAAACCCCTCGGAAGTGAGTCGGCCTCGTTCTGCCGCACAGTTCCCGGCTGACATTCTGCGCCTCCACATAAGTGGAAAAATCCGAGGCATACATTTCATCCGGCTGCGGATGAAAAATAAGATCCGCTCCCGCTGCTTCACAGAGTTTTTTATCCAGTTCTATGTCTCTTGGATAGGTAGACAAGTCCTCATTGGCGCCGAATTGAATCGGGTTGACGAAATCGCTCACCACTACTTTGTCATTGTCGGAAACCGCCTTTACAATCAGGCTTTTGTGACCTTCGTGAAGATACCCCATCGTAGGCACAAATCCCACGGACAGCCCCTGCTGCCGCCATTTTTTAACCGTTTCCCTTACGTTTTGAATTGAACCTGTAATTTCCATAATGCTTCCTTTCTAAACAGCCTGTCTGGCAATTCTGTTTTCTACGCAAAAAAAGCCTGGAACTTCCCCGATCCAGACATACTTTAAAAATTCTTACTCTTCATGTACCGTCCGGCTGGTACGGTCATTTGGGCATAAGAATTGATCTTTTTTACTTGTCGTATATCTTCGGTACAGTTCCTGTGGATACCGTCCGAAAAAATAGTACCATACCGCTTTTTAAATTTCAAGCTCTTACCTGTATTTCTTCGTGCACAAAACGATTTTTTGCGGTCCATATTTTACCAGGCAAATTCCACGGTTGCAAGCGAAACAACGGTTGCAAAAAGAACCCGTTTTGACTATAATACTAAAAACTGACAAGATGCCCAAAAGAAAGAGAGAAGCCATGAGTACTTTAAATTTAACACTGTTAACCGATTTGTACGAAATCACGATGATGCAGGGCTATTTTAAAACCAACAACCGGGAAGTCGTAATATTTGATATGTTTTACCGCAGCAATCCGTGCAACGGAGGTTACGCGGTCTGCGCCGGTCTGCAGCAGGTGATTGACTATATTAAAAACCTGCATTTTTCCACGGAAGATATTGATTACTTAAGAAGCCTTCGGATGTTTGATGAAGATTTTTTAGACTATCTGCATGCTTTTCGGTTTTCCGGCGATATTTACGCCATTCCGGAAGGCAGCGTTATTTTTCCAAGAGAACCACTGCTCAAAGTCATCGCTCCGATTATGGAAGCGCAGCTTATCGAAACAGCCGTTTTGAACATGATCAACCACCAGAGTCTCATTGCCACAAAAGCAGCGAGAGTATGCTACGCCGCAAAAGGCGACGGCGTTATGGAATTTGGTCTGCGGCGCGCCCAGGGCCCTGATTCCGGCGTTTACGGCGCAAGAGCCGCTATGATCGGAGGCTGCCGGGGGACGTCAAACGTGCTTGCCGGTTCCCTTTTTGACGTACCCGTTCTTGGAACGCACGCTCACAGCTGGATTATGAGTTTTCCGGATGAATATACGGCTTTTCAAAAATATGCGGCCATGTATCCTTCCGCCTGTATTCTTCTGGTCGACACCTACGACACTTTGCAGTCAGGCATTCCAAACGCCATCCGGGTATTTTCCGAAATGCGCGCAAAAGGCATTCCTCTCACATATTATGGCATTCGCATGGACAGCGGCGACCTTGCGTATCTTTCCAAAAAAGCCCGCCGGATGCTGGATGAAGCCGGATTTACAGACGCTGTCATTTCCGCATCCAATGACCTGGACGAATATCTGATCGAAAGTTTAAAATTTCAGGGGGCCATGATTACTTCCTGGGGCGTCGGCACCAATTTAATCACTGCAAAAGACAACCCCGCTTTCGGCGGCGTTTATAAGCTTGCGGCCATACAAGATGAAAACGGCTCATTTTTGCCCAAGATAAAGCTCTCCGAAAACACGGAGAAAATCACGAACCCGGGCAATAAAATTATTTATCGCATATATGACAATGACACGGGAAAAATCCGGGCCGATTATATCTGTCTGACAGGAGAGCGTTTTGATACGGAAAAAGATTTGATTTTATTTGATCCCAACGAACCCTGGAAAAAGACAAAACTGGCAGGAGGAAGCTATACCATGCGGGAATTACTCGTTCCTGTTTTCCGGAAAGGCCGCTGCGTTTATGAATCGCCCAGCGTCATGGAAATCCGCGAAATATGCCAAAAAGAACTGGAAACCATCTGGAATGAGACAAAACGGTTTGTCAATCCGGCCAAAATTTATGTAGACCTTTCCGATCAGCTCTACAACATGAAGCAGCGCCTGTTAAACGACAAAAATATGCTGTGATTTCAGAAAACGGCAGCCCTGGTTTCGTCACACAGGGCTACCGTTCGCTCGCTTTCTTCATACGCTTTAGTATCTTCCTTTCCATGCGGGACACCTGCACCTGGCTAACGCCAAGTTTTGCAGCCACCTGCACCTGCGTCATTTCTTTAAAATAACGAAGATCGATCAATTCTTTTTCTTTCTCATCCAATTCTCCCAGCAACTGTTCCAGCAAAAGATGATTGACCAGTTCTTCCGTTTTGGATATGCCGGCGCCTGATACCTGATCCACCAGGTATATTTCACTGTCGTCCGACTGATAGATCGGCTGATAGATCGACCCGACTTCTTCATTTGCTTCGATTGCTTCCACAATATCTTCCACGCTAAGCCCGATTTCCTGCGAAATTTCCTGCAGCGTCGCATCTCTGCCATACGCCTGTGACAGCCTGTCCGACGCTTTTTTTACTTTCCATCCGTTTTCTTTTAAAGAGCGGGACACCTTCATCATGCTGCTGTCCCTCAAAAACCGTTTGATCTCTCCCATGATCATCGGAACCGCATAGGTGGAAAATTTCACTTCATACGCAACTTCAAATTTGTCAATTGCTTTCATCAGACCAATACAGCCAATCTGAAAAAGCTCTTCTCTTTCGTGACCCCGATGCTCAAACCGTTTGACAATGCTCCACACCAGCCCCAGGTTATCCGAAATCAACTTGTCCCGTGCATCTTTATCCCCTGCGTGTGCCTGCTTAATAAGAGCTATCACCGCATCCATTCCGATTCTCTTCTTCCCTCTGTCCGATTTTCTTTGTCAAAGTTACTTTTGTCCCAAATCCGGCTCTGGATTCCACTTCCATATCATCCATAAAGGCTTCCATAAAAGCAAATCCCATACCGGACCTCTCCAGCTCCGGTTTTGTCGTATAAAAAGGCTCCATCGCTTTTTTGACGTCCTCCATGCCGGCTCCATGATCTTCTACGGTAATCACGACCGTATCCTCCTCCAATGTACAGGTCAGGCATACTTTTCCTTCATTGTTTTCATAACCGTGAATAATTGCATTTGTAACCGCTTCAGATACCGCGGTCTTTACATCTCCAATCTCATCTAAAGTAGGATCCAGCTGTGTCAGAAAAGCCGCCACGGTCACTCTGGCAAAGCTTTCATTTACTGATTTTGCATCAAATTCTACTTTCATTTCGTTTTTCATTTCCGTTCTCCTTTGCTGTTTTTCTCTGTATTTTCCTCTTTCGCATCGGGCGCAACCTGAATCATTTTATGTAATCCGGATACCGCAAAAATTTTTTTCAAACGTTCATTTAAATGTTCCGCAGAAACTTCCCCGCCGCTGTAGCCCATATTTTTACATCTTCCAATCAACACGCCGATACCCGAGCTGTCCATAAATTCCGTTCCAGAAAAATCAAAAATCAATTTTCGTATATGATACGCTCCGATCAACAAATCGGCTTCCCTGCGGAGCTGTTCCGCATAATGATGGTCTACTTCCCGCGGCATTGAAATTCTCATGCACCCGTCTTTCAACTGATAACTGCACTCCATACTTGTCTTCCTTTCTGATAAAATATAAAAAAGACGCTAATACCCCGTATGTTCCTCAAGGTTTCACGTCTTTTGTGCTCTACTGGACTCCCGGC
Organism: uncultured Lachnospiraceae bacterium; assembly: GCA_910586725.1. Classification (GTDB taxonomy): domain Bacteria; phylum Bacillota; class Clostridia; order Lachnospirales; family Lachnospiraceae; genus Roseburia_B. Next base: position 48,863 of record CAJUJL010000017.1, read on the forward strand.
CAACCAGGCTGCTGCTGATTTTCTCCCTGCTGCTGATCTGTCTGCCGCTGCGAATTCTGCCCGTTTCCGCTCTCCTGCCTGTCTTCATTTTCATTTACATAAGTCTGCGCCACACGCGCCCGTTCCGATCCCGGATTTTGCTCCATTACCTTTTTGTAGTAGATAACCGCCTGTGCCATATCGTTTTCTCTGCGATAGGACTGCGCCAGATAATATACTGCATATCCATCCTTATAAGTCTCGTCCGTCTCAACAACTTTTGCAAGCTTCTCTATCGCCGTCTCGTACTCTCCTTTGGAATATGCGCTGTATCCTTCCTCGTAAAGCGAAGCAAGGTATTTTTCATTTACTTTCGTATTAACGTCCTGATATGCCGCGGCCGCCTTGGCGCTCAAATCAGAAACCTGCACTTTCTCTAACGCCAGTCCCGCCGCTTCCATGTCGTCTGCCGCATATGCCGTATATGCGTTCAAAAGCTGCTCATATGATGTCAGCTTCGTCTGCGCGCCTTCTGAGGTCTCTTTTGCTTCCTCTACCTCTTTTGTCATATCTTCCACCTGCTTCTCCAGGGACGCAATGGACTGCTCTTTTGTGGAAATCGTATCATTTGCAGCTTTCAACGCTTCATTTGCATCGCTTTTGGAACGCTGCCGTATATTCGGAATTATCAAAAACATGGTAATCGCAATTCCAAGGGCTGCGCCGATTACAATATTGATCACAGTCTGCAGCGCGGAATTGTCCTTGAACTGCGTTGGCATAATCACTGTATCATTTCCACTCTGATAAGAAATTAAATTTTCTTTTTTGTGTTTTTTGGAATGGGCAGTATCCTGCAATTTGCTGCCGATTTCTTTTTGATATTTGAGTGTTATCGTATTATTTTCATCTATTTTCGCCGCATTGCGCAGATATTTCCTGGCCTGATCGTATTTGCCCTCCTGCATATATAAAAGCGCCAGAAGCTGATGGCCCTTGACCAGTCTTGGGTTTAGGGACAATACTTTTTTCAGCTGAATCATCGCCAAATCCCTGCTGTCCTGTCTGCAATAGATCAACGCCTGATTGTATTTCTTAATCGTCTGATTGATCGTATCAAGCCTTGACTGATTGCTCTGTATTTCATTCAGATAATGGGCCGCCGCGTTGTTTCTGCTTTGATAATTCTTGCTGATTACCCATTCGCTCAAGGCCGCGACCGTCTCTCCCATCTCAAAATATACCAGACCAAGCAGATTTCTGGCATTTATGTTCATTTTATTCAATTGTAAACTTTTCTTCAAACTTTCAATTGCCCCGGAAAGGTTCCGCACACCCGCACGTTCCAATCCCTCGTTATAAAAACTGTTTGAAGCGCTCAATATTTTTTTGTAAATTTTTACATCGACACCGCATTTCCCGCAGTAATCAGCTCCGGTCAGAGATGCCCCGCAATTATAACATTCCATAGCTCACCTCGCTTATCTGATTTTTAATTATGCCTTTCCCGCATCATCTCAAGCAGTATATCCGTCATATCGCTCAAATCCCGTCCATAGATCGCATCTTCTGCTTCTTCCACTTCCAAACTAGGCTGAAATTTTTTTAATTCTTCTTCAAAATCGATCATCTGCGCACCTCCTGATTTTGTCTGTTTATAAAAAACCACTATATTATAACTGGCATTTTGTTCTTATCGGATCCTGATGGGTCATATCTTTTACCATTATAATATAGTGATTTTAATATGCAAGCGAAAAAATATTAACTTTTTATTATCTCGCCGCAATTTTTTACACAAATTTGCAATATTTTTCCCTGATATACGGCAAATGCTATTTTATGGAGGAAATGCGGACGTTCACCTGTTCCATCATCTGTTCGTATTTGAGAAGCTTATCTTTTTCTTCCTGCACTTTTGCCTCCGGCGCTTTGCTTAGAAAACGCTCATTGCCAAGCATGCCTTTTGCACGCGCAATCTCTTTTTCCAGACGCTCTTTTTCTTTGAAAAGACGTTCTTTTTCCTTTTCCATATCCACAAGCTCTTCTAACGGAATATAGACTACGGCGTCCGGAATTACAATCGAAACGGCGTCCTGTGCAATATTCGTCTTGTCCGCGGCAACTATAACCTCCGACGCGCCCATCAGTCCGGCATACATATCTTTTTCCGATTCAAAAATATCTCTTACCTCTTCATTTTCCGATACAAGGTATACGGCTGCTTTTCTGGAAGGCGGCACATCCATTTCCGAACGGCGGTTTCTGACGCTTTTTACCAGTTCCTTGCAGCGTTCCACCATTGCCTCCTGGGCAGGGTAATTTCGCTCTTCCGTATAAACCGGCCAGTCGGAAAGCATAATCGTCTCTTGATCCGGATGCAGCGTGCAGTAAATTTCTTCCGTAATAAAAGGCATATAAGGATGCAGCATCTTAAGAGCATTTGTCAAAACCTCCTGCAGCGTCCAAAGAGCGGCATTGGCTGAAGCCGGATTTTCCTCGCGGCGATATATGCGTCGTTTTGTCATTTCAATATACCAGTCGCAAAATTCATCCCATATAAAATCGTACACCTTCTGAACGGCGATTCCCAGCTCAAATTTGTCCATATTTTCCGTCATTTCTTCAGACAGACGGTTCACCCTTGATAAAATCCATCTGTCTTCCGAAAGAAGCTCTTCTTCTGCCGGAGCCGCAAGCGTTTCATCTCCGATATTCATCATGATAAACCGGGAGGCGTTCCATACTTTATTCGCAAAGTTACGGGAAGCTTCCACACGCTCCCAGTAAAAACGCATATCATTTCCCGGCGCGTTTCCGGTAATAAGCGTAAGTCTTAAGGCGTCCGCGCCATACTTGTCAATCACTTCCAGAGGATCTATGCCGTTCCCCAGCGATTTACTCATTTTTCTCCCCTGAGAATCGCGTACAAGGCCATGGAATAATACCGTATGGAACGGCGCCTCTCCCATCTGCTCATAACCGGAGAAAATCATGCGGATTACCCAGAAAAAGATAATATCATAACCCGTTACAAGCACATCGTTCGGGTAAAAATAGTCCAGATCTTCCGTCTCCTTCGGCCATCCCAGGGTTGAAAAGGGCCAGAGTGCAGATGAAAACCAGGTGTCAAGCGTATCTTCATCCTGTACGATGTGCGTGCCGCCGCATTTGGGGCACTGCTTTGGCGCCGTTTTGGAAACGGTCATTTCTCCGCAGTCGTTACAGTAATAAGCCGGTATCCTGTGTCCCCACCAGAGCTGTCTGGATATGCACCAGTCGCGGATATTGTCCGTCCAGTTAAAGTAAGACTTTTCCATACGCCTGGGAAGCAGCTTGATTTCTCCGTTTTTGACCCCTTCTATAGCCGGTTTGATCATTTCATCCATTTTTACAAACCACTGCTGCTTAATCATCGGCTCAACGGTCGTCTTGCAGCGGTCATGCGTTCCTACATTATGGGAATGCGGCTCAACTTTTACCAAAAGCCCCTGCTCCTTTAATTCTTTCACCAGCTCGCTCCGGCACTGATAGCGGTCCATGCCTTTGAATTTTCCCGCGTACTCGTTCATTGTCGCGTCGTCATTGATTACAATCACTTCTTCTAAATTGTGCCGTTTCCCCACTTCAAAATCATTGGGGTCGTGCGCGGGGGTGATTTTTACACATCCCGTTCCAAATTCTTTGTCTACATATGCGTCTGCAATCACCGGAATTTCCCGGTCTGTCAAAGGAAGCTTTAACATTTTTCCGATAATGTCCTTGTATCGTTCATCTTCAGGATTTACGGCTACGGCAGTGTCTCCAAACATCGTTTCCGGCCTGGTAGTGGCAATTTCCACAAATCTTCCCTCTTCTCCCACAACCGGATAATTGATATGCCAGAAGAAACCGTCCTGTTCCTCGTGTTCTACTTCCGCGTCGGAAATAGAGGTCTGGCACACAGGACACCAGTTGATGATCCGGGAGCCCTTGTAAATATATCCCTTCTCATATAATTTGATAAATACATCCAAGACCGCATCGGAACAGCCTTCATCCATGGTAAAGCGTTCTCTTTCCCAGTCCGCGGAAGAGCCCATTTTCTTCAGCTGGTTGATGATGCGCCCGCCGTATTCTTTTTTCCAGTCCCAGCACTTTTCCAAAAATCCTTCTCTGCCCAGGCTTTCCTTTTCGATTCCCTGTTCTTTTAACGATTCAATCACCCGCACTTCCGTTGCGATTGCCGCATGGTCGGTTCCCGGCTGCCACAGTGCATTATAGCCCTGCATTCGTTTGTAGCGAATTAATATATCCTGCATCGTATTATCCAATGCATGTCCCATATGAAGCTGTCCGGTAATATTGGGGGGCGGCATCATGATCGTAAAGGGCTTTTTGCTTTTGTCTGCTTTTGCCTTGAAATAACCGTTTTCTTCCCATTTTTGATAAAGACGGTCTTCTATGCCTTTTGGGTCGTAGGTCTTTGCCAATTCTTTGCTCATATGCATTCTCCTTATTCTTCTTTATTTTGAAACACCAGAAACATATTTGTTTACACGCGAAAATCCGGTGGCCGGGGCGATAAAAAAGCCCCTGGAAGGATTCCTTCCAAGGGCGAATGTTCCGCGGTACCACCTTGCTTATACGGCGCCATGTCGCGTCGTACATCTTTTCATCTTTAACGGGATGACCCGTGCAAACCTACGCACAGCATATTGTATCTCTGCCGCTTCAGTCTCCAGGTTCAAAAGCTACCTTCCGCATACCGTATTTTAAGCTGCCTTTCAGCCGATGGGCCGCTCTCTCTGAAAACCGCATATGCGTACTCCTCTTTCTCTTTACCTTTTTCCAGATAACTGATCTAATCATACGTAAATTAAAATTGTTTGTCAAGTATAAAAACTTTTGCAATTCCACTGTATAAATTTATTTTTCTTCACAGACCTGAAAAATATAAAATTTCAGATAATAACTCTCATCCGCCGCCCACAGAATCGGATGATCCGGCGACTGCGTGCGGGCTTCCACCTGGCGAAGTCTTTTATGGGCGTTTTTCGCCGCCTGTTGAATCGTCTTTGTAAACAATTCCTCTCCCATAAAATGCGAACAGGAGCAGGTAGCCAGATACCCGCCCGGCTTTACGAGCTTCATTGCCCGAAGATTGATTTCCCGATACCCTTTCACGGCGTTTTTTACCGCATTTTTTGATTTGGCAAATGCCGGGGGATCTAAAATAACCACGTCAAATTTATTTCCCTCTTTTTCCAGTTCCGGCAGCAGTTCAAACACATCCCGACATTCAAACCGCACCACGCTTTCCAGGCCGTTTAACGCAGCATTCTCTTTTGCCTGATTTACGGCAAGCTCCGAGGCGTCTACGCCAAGCACGCTTTTTGCTCCGGCAATTCCTGCGTTTAAGGCAAACGACCCGGTATGGGTAAAACAGTCTAACACTTCCATATTTTTGCACAGCTTTTGTATGGCAAGACGGTTATACTTCTGATCCAGGAAAAATCCTGTTTTCTGCCCGTCTTTTACATCTACCACATACGTTACGCCGTTTTCCGTTATTTTTACATCCGTATCAAACGCATCCCCGATAAATCCCCTGATACGCTCCATGCCCTCGCTGCTTCTGACTTTTGCGTCGCTTCTTTCATATACGCCCCGGATTTTGATACCGTCTTTGGAAAGCGTTTCCTTTATCAGCTCCACAAGCTCCATTTTAAAACGATCTATGCCAAGCGCAAGCGACTGCACGACCAGCACGTCGGAAAACTTGTCCACGACAAATCCCGGCAGAAAATCAGCTTCTCCAAACACCAGCCGGCAGCTTGACGTATCCACGGTTTTCTTCCGGTATTCCCAGGCGTCTTCTATCCGCATGCGTAAAAATTCCCGGTCAATTTCCTGTCTGGCGTTTCTTGTCAGCATCCGCACCCGGATTTTTGAATTCTGATTGATAAAACCCTTCCCCATCGGATAACCGTCAAAATCATGCACCGTTACCATGCCGCCGTTTTGAAATCTCCCCGCAATGGAATCAATTTCGTTATCGTAAATCCACATGCCCCCGGATTTTAAGCTCCGTCCTTCTCCCTTTTTCAAAGTTACAATTGTCATAACCTAATCCTTTCTCTTTTTGCTGTTTTGCAGTTATTTTAAGAAAGCGGAAGTTGAAAAGCGGCGGCTTCTTCTTCATACGATTTTGCTTTCTCAATCAAAAACCGTATCTGCTCCTCCTCAAACGGCGCGTCTTTTTGCGCCTGCTCCGCCATGTTGCGGTAACATCTGCCAAGCGCGTCCAACGGAAGACTTCCCTGTCTTCGCACGTCGATAACAGCCTCCATGCCATGCGCCGCGCTCTCAAACCATAAAACCGCCTCCTCATAGTCCTCCTGCTCCATAAAATAGCTGCCGATTTCATAACAAAGCTCCGCGCACATGGCGTCCGGCATCAGTTTAAACGCCATTGCAAAAAATTTATCGGTCTTCTTTGTCTCCCGGTATATATGGCAAATCGCGCAGATGGCTTCCCGTTTCGTATCAAAAGAGCTGTCCGCCTGTTTTACTGTCGCCTCAAAAATATCTGCCGCTTCCAGAAAATCTTCTTTTGTCCCGCTTAAAAACAATTCTTTTACAAACATGGCGTGCAATTTTTCAGAAAGGCGTCCCTCCCGCTGAAAGACTTTGCGAAATATGGAAAAATCCCGCTTGCTGTGCAGATTTTTGGGCAAATGCTTGATTTCAATATCACTGTCATAAACCACAGGCTCCAGCCGAATTGTCTCATGCACCGCGTCTACCCAGACAAACTCCCTAAGACGCTTATAGAGCTTGGGACGGTATTCTTTCTGATAATTGGCCGTTGTATTAAACGCCGGAGGCGTAATATAGTGCATCTGCACAATTTCAATTTCCGGCAGAAGCGCCTGTTTCAATTCCAGAAACCGCTTGTGATTGAAATAATCCACAACTTCATCTGCATCCGCGGAGTATATGTAATCCATGGATGCTTTGGAAAATGCATAATTTCTCGCCGCCGCAAAATCATCCTGCCATGGATAGTCGTATATCTGATCGGTAAATTCCGCCGCGATTTCTTTTGTACGGTCAGAAGACCCCGTATCTACAATGATAATTTCGTCCATCAAATCCGCGATTGACACCAGACAGCGGCGCAGAACATCCGCTTCGTTTTTTACAATCATGCATAGGCTTATTGTGATCAATGCTCTATTGCTCCTTCCTTTATTTATGGAATATCGTATCATATCTTTTATTTTTTTTAAAGAAATTGAGCAAAATTTCTTGACAGTTCATGCATCTTCCTGTATCATAGTTTCTGCCGTAGTGCATTGCCCAGTTAGCTCAGTTGGTAGAGCAGAGGACTGAAAATCCTCGTGTCTCTGG
>CAJUJL010000018.1 GCA_910586725.1 uncultured Lachnospiraceae bacterium
TTAAATACAAGATTTGTGTGTTATGAGGTTTAAAAGGAAGTGTCAAACTCCCGTCAACGGTGCGCACTCTTTATGCGCTGGATGTAAAAAAAGAGGGCGATGTGATTGTCATACGCGTTACCGGCAGCGGATTTTTATATAATATGGTGCGGATTCTCGCGGGGACTTTGATTCAGGTGGGAAACGGGACGATAGAGGAGCAGGAGGTTCCGTTAATTCTGGAGAAAAGAGACAGGAGCGCGGCAGGCCCTACGGCGCCGGCTTGCGGGCTTACGATGATTGGGATTGTATTTGAACATGGAAAAACAGAAAAAATCACATACGATCTGGCTTTTTCGGACAGGCTGTGCTATAATCAAACCGCTACAGTAAAATAATAGTAATGGAGGAAATGAAATGAAAGGAAATGTTATCGTAGGACAGTCCGGCGGACCAACAGCCGTTATCAATTCCAGTCTGGCAGGAGTATATAAGACAGCTCTTGCGTGTGGAGCCGGCAAAGTATATGGCATGCGTTACGGAATTGAGGGATTGCTGAATGAGAAGTATGTGGATTTATCCGAGCACTTAAAGAGTGATCTGGATGTGGAGATTTTAAAGCATACGCCGGCTTCTTATCTTGGAACCTGCAGATATAAGCTGCCGCCGCACGAGGGCAATGAAGAATTATATGAGAAGATCTTTACTATTTTGGAAAAGTTAGAGATTGAAGTATTGCTTTATATCGGTGGAAACGATTCTATGGATACGATTAAACAGCTTTCCGATTATGCGGCTGCAAACGGCAAATCTCAGAGATTTATGGGCGTACCGAAAACAATTGACAACGATCTTCCGATTACCGACCATACGCCTGGATTTGGAAGCGCCGCCAAGTATATCGCAACTTCCGTAAAAGAAGTTATCTGTGACGGCAGAGGTTTTGCAAATACGCCAATCGTAACAATTATTGAAATTATGGGACGTAACGCAGGATGGCTGACAGGAGCTGCGGCTCTTGCGAAGACGCAGGATTGCGAAGGCGTTGATTTGATTTACCTTCCGGAAGTGGCGTTTGATACAAAAGTATTTGTAGAAGAGATCAAAGAGATCATGAAGACAAAGAGCACGGTATTCGTAGCTATTTCAGAAGGCATCCGTACGGCGGACGGCACATATATCAGCGAGCTTGGCGGAGGATCCGATTATGTCGATGCATTTGGACATAAACAGCTTGCAGGATCGGCTACTTACCTTGCAAGTCTGGTTGGAAGCGAAGTGGGCTGCAAGACGCGTGCGATTGAATTCAGTACGCTGCAAAGATGCGCTTCCCATACGGCGTCTCTTACCGACATTAACGAAGCGTTTATGGCGGGAGCAGCGGCGGTAAAAGCGGCAGACGAAGGCGAAACAGGCAAGATGCCGGTAATCGAGCGCGTATCCAACTATCCTTACCGCGTTTCTACGGATATTTATGATATTCATAAAATTGCAAACGTTGAAAAAATGGTTCCAAGAGAGTGGATCAATGAAAAAGGCAATGGCGTGACAGAAGAATTTATACAGTATGCGCGTCCGCTGATTCAGGGTGAATATGCGCCTGTTATGGTAGATGGACTGCCAATGCATCTTCGCTTAAATGACGGAAGATAAAAACAGATAATTCGTTAGTTTGTACAAAAAACCAGGACTATTTCGTCAGAATGATGAGGTGATCCTGGTTTATTGTTTAAATTCGTTGAATCAACAAGAATAAATCTTTTTTTTTGTTTAATTAAGGGATAGTAAAAAGAGAGGAAAAATGATAGAGTATAGAAAGTAAATAAAGAACAAATTTTAGGAGGGTTAAAGTAATGGCAAGTTTATCATTAAAGCATATTTGCAAAAAATATCCGAATGGATTTGAAGCAGTAAAAGATTTTAATCTCGAGGTGGAAGACAAAGAATTTATCATTTTTGTAGGTCCTTCAGGATGTGGAAAATCTACGACGCTTAGAATGATTGCAGGCTTGGAAGACATTTCTTCCGGTGAATTTTCTATTGATGGAAAAGTAGTAAATGATGTTGAGCCAAAAGACCGCGATATTGCAATGGTATTCCAGAATTACGCATTATATCCTCATATGACCGTATTTGATAATATGGCATTCGGATTGAAATTAAGAAAAGTTCCCAAGGATGAGATTAAGAAAAAAGTAGAAGAAGCAGCCAAGATTCTTGATTTGGATAAATTGTTAGACCGTAAGCCAAAAGCTTTATCCGGAGGACAGAGACAGCGTGTTGCCATGGGACGTGCAATTGTACGTAAGCCGAAAGTATTCCTGATGGATGAACCGCTTTCCAATCTGGACGCAAAACTGAGAGTGCAGATGCGTGCGGAGATTTCGGCGCTGCATCAGAGATTAGGCGCTACGATTATCTATGTAACGCATGATCAGACAGAAGCAATGACGCTTGGAACAAGAATCGTCGTATTAAAAGACGGCGTTATCATGCAGGTGGATTCTCCAATCAAACTTTACAACGAGCCGAACAACTTATTCGTAGCCGGCTTTATCGGATCTCCGCAGATGAATTTTGTAGACGCAAAATGCACCATAGAAGGCGGAACGGCCGTATTATCCTTTGATAAGTTCAAAGTAAGCTTATCTCCTGCAAAATCCAAGAAGCTTGCGGACGGCGGATACCATGGCAAAGAAGTATTGCTGGGAATTCGTCCGGACGATATGTCAGACAAGGCAAGAGATCTGGAAGAATGCAAAGACAGCACGATTGAAGCAGACGTTACGGGATACGAGCTTTTAGGTTCAGAAGTAATTTTATACTTCAATATCGCCGGCGTTAATATGTGTGCAAAAGTTGATTCTGCAACAAAAGCCCGTTTTGGCACGCATGTCAAATTGGCAATGAATCCTGACAGAATTCATGTATTTGATAAAGAAACGGAATTGACGATTACAAATTAATGATTTTGTATGTGAAGCATAGAAAGGCCGGGCGTATATGCGCCCGGCTTTTTAAAATATAAGGAGGGATTTTCTTGCTATCCAATCACAGAATCCAGTCAACATTAGAAGAAATAAAAGATATATCGCGAATTGAGATGGCCGTATACAGCGCCGAAGGGAAATTACTGACAGCGACATTTGAGCAGCAGGAAAACTTTGAAAGCGTGGTAGCGGATTTTGCTGGGTCTATGGCAGAAAGCCAGTCTTTTTCCGGTTCGCATTTATTCAAAGTAATTGTGGATGATGAAGTGGCCTATGTTCTTCTTGTAAAATCTTCTACAGAAGAAGCGTATATGGTAGGGAAACTGGCGGTCTGTCAAATGCGCCATCTTGTGGAAGCATATCATGAGCAGTTTGACCGAAACAACTTTATGCAGAATATACTGCTTGGTAATATGCTTGTTGTGGATATGTACAACAAAGCGAGGAAATTTCACATTGAGCAAGTGGAACGCGTAGTATATGTCATAGAAGTAGAAGGAAAAAAAGAAGCTCCTATAATAGAAATGGTGAAAAGCATGTTTGGCAGCTCTTCCAAAGATTTTATTACAGAAGTGGACGAGCAAAGCATTATTGTAGTAAAAGATGTGCGGGATTTGAACGAGGAAGAAGAGCTGGAAGGCATTGCCAGAATGATGATTGATAATCTGCACAGTGAGGCTATGGTGCGCGGTTATGTCGGTTATGGGAACCGTGTCGTGAATTTACAGGATTTAACAAAATCTTACCAGGAAGCAAAAATGGCAATCGAAGTAGGCAAAATATTTTATGCGGATGAAGAGACGTTTTCTTATGGAAGGCTTGGCATTGGAAGGCTGATTTACCAGATTCCAATGAGTTTGTGCCAGATGTTTATCCGTGAAATATTTGGGAATGAAATTCCAAACGTGTTTTCAGAGGAAAATCTTGTAACGATTCAAAAGTTTTTTGAAAACAATCTGAATATTTCGGAAACGGCAAGACAGCTATTTGTTCACAGAAATACATTGGTATATCGGCTGGAGCGGTTGGAAAAAGAAATCGGACTGGATATTCGGAAATTTGAAGACGCCATGACGTTTAAAATTGCTATGATGGTTTTGTCTCATATGTCGTATCAGAAAGAAATTGAGTAGATAAAAATACAACGATCAGGGACGGATTTTGGCAAATCTGCCGGCCGTCCCTGATCGTCTTTTATTTATGCTTCTTTTTCTGTTTCCGCTAATTTCATGGCGCGCACTTTCAAAGGAAGCCCAAACAGGGTAATAAATCCTTCCGCGTCATGATGGTCATACAAATCTCCGGTTGTGAAACTTGCGAGGGATTCGCTGTACAGAGAGTAGGGGGAAGTGGAACCCGCTTTGATAATATTGCCTTTGTACAGTTTGAATTTCACTTCTCCGGTCACATATTCCTGCGTGGAGGTTACGAATGCCTGAACGGCCTCACGAAGCGGTGTGAACCATTTGCCTTCGTATACGATCTGTGCCATTTTGTTTCCCATATCTTTTTTGACATCCATGGTAGCGCGGTCTAATACAAGCTCTTCCAATTGCTGGTGCGCTTCCATTAAGATTGTTCCGCCGGGAGTTTCATAAACGCCGCGGGATTTCATGCCCACAACTCTGTTTTCTACAATATCGACAATGCCGATGCCGTGTTTGCCGCCAAGGCGGTTTAATTCGCGGATAATGTCAGAAACTTTCATTTTTTGGCCGTTTACGGAAACCGGAATTCCTTTTTCAAATGTCATGGTGACATATTCGCCTGTATCCGGAGCTTTTTCCGGTGAAACGCCAAGTACAAGCAAATGGTCATAATTCGGTTCACAGGCAGGATCTTCCAGCTCAAGGCCTTCGTGGCTGATGTGCCATAAATTGCGGTCGCGGCTGTAGCTGCTGCTGGCAGAAAACGGAAGGTGAATGCCGTGGGCGTTGCAGTATGCGATTTCTGACTCACGGGAATCCATTGTCCATTTATCATCACGCCAGGCTGCGATAATTTTCAGGTCCGGGGCGAGCGCTTTGATGCCGAGTTCAAAACGGATCTGGTCGTTGCCTTTGCCGGTCGCGCCGTGGCAGATAGCGGTCGCGCCTTCTTTGCGCGCAATTTCTACAAGGCGTTTGGCTATGCCTGGGCGGGCCATAGACGTTCCGAGCAGATATTTATTTTCATAAACTGCGCCGGCCTGTACACAGGGTATAATATAGTCGTCGCAAAATTCATCCACAATATCTTCAATATATAATTTGCTGGCGCCGGATAATTTCGCACGTTCTTCCAATCCGTCTAACTCATCTTCCTGGCCGCAGTCAATGCAGCAGCAGATAACGTCATAATCGTAGTTCTCTTTCAGCCAGGGAATGATTGCAGTTGTGTCAAGGCCGCCTGAGTAAGCTAAAATAACTTTTTCTTTCATAGTGGGAATACTTCCTTTCTTCATATATGTATTATATCTTCCGCGTACAAATACAGCGGTCTGTCCTGATGCGCACGGAAGTTTGCTAAAGATAATATACAACAAGTCTTAAAAAAAGGCAAGTGAAAAAATATACATATAAAAGTTATAAAAATGCATAGAAAAACCGTCAAATCAGAAAAAAATCAAAGAATTAAGAAATTCTTATTGAATAATCATGAGAAAAAATGTATAATTATGCAATCCAACGAAAGAAAAAGAAACGAATTGGAAAAAAGAAGGCAGAGAGGGAAAAATACATAGATTTCTCTTTACGGAACTTCGAATTTGTACTAAGATATAAAAGCGGTTTTGCAATCAAATCCAAAGACGAAAGAAAGAAGGAAAAGATAATATGATAAAAGCCGGAATTATCGGAGCGACCGGATATGCGGGAGGGGAACTGGTCAGGCTCCTTTTGGGACATAAAAATGCAGAAATAAAATGGTTTGGATCAAGGAGCTATATTGATCAAAAATATGCGTCGATTTATCGGAATATGTTTCAGCTGATCGAAGACAGCTGTCTGGATGATAATATCGAAGAACTTGCAAAACAGGTGGATGTTATTTTTACAGCGACGCCGCAGGGGTATTTGGCATCCATATTGAGTGAGTCTGTTTTAAACCAGGTAAAAGTAGTGGACTTAAGCGCGGATTTCAGGATAAAAGACGTATCCGTTTACGAAGCGTGGTATCAGCTGAAACATGCATCGCCTCAGTTTTTGGAAGAGGCCGTATACGGGCTTTGCGAGATTAACCGTGAAAAAATCCGGGGAGCCAGGCTGATTGCCAATCCTGGATGTTATACGACATGCTCTATTTTGGCGGCGTATCCGCTGGTCAAAGAAGGTCTGATTGATGTGGACACGCTGATTATCGACGCAAAGTCAGGGACTTCCGGAGCGGGAAGAGGAGCGAAAACGCCGAATTTGTTTTGTGAAGTCAATGAGAATATCAAAGCGTATGGCGTAACAAGCCACAGGCATACGCCGGAGATAGAGGAGCAGCTTGGGTATGCTGCGGGCAGAGAGATCAAAGTGAATTTTACGCCGCATCTTGTGCCGATGAACAGAGGTATCTTAGTGACGGAATACGCATCGCTGAAAGGCGCGCCGACTTACCGTCAGGTAAAAGAGGCGTACGATCATTATTATGCAAAAGAGAAGTTTGTGCGCGTGTTAGATCCGGATATATACCCGGAAACGAAATGGGTAGAGGGCAGCAACTATGTGGATCTGAATTTTAAAATGGATGAGAGAACCGGCCGGATCATTCTGATGGGCGCGCTTGACAATCTCGTAAAAGGAGCGGCCGGTCAGGCGGTTCAGAACATGAATCTTTTGTTTGGAGAAAAAGAGTCGGAAGGGCTGGAACTTGTGCCGGTCTTTCCCTAGAAAAGAAGTGTGAAATTATGACAGACTATCATATACGCGAAATGAAAATAGAAGATTATCCGCAGGTCTATGATTTGTGGATGGGTATCCAGGGATTTGGAATCCGCAGCATTGACGATTCTTTCGAAGGAATCCGGCGGTTTTTAAAGCGCAATCCCACGACAAGCGTGGTTGCCGCATCCCAGGGCGAAATTGTCGGTTCGATTCTGTGCGGCCATGACGGAAGACGCGGGTGTTTTTATCATGTCTGCGTGAGAGAAGATTTTAGAAAACAGGGCATTGGAAAAGCAATGGCGGTATCTGCGATGAAGGCTTTACAGGCAGAACAGATAACGAAGGTATGCCTGATTGCTTTTACGGACAATGCGATTGGAAATCAATTCTGGAAAAGCGTGGGATGGACGTTTCGCCAGGATTTGAATTATTATGATTTTATATTAAATGAAGAAAATATTACGCGTTTTAACAGCATTCCATAAGAAGAGGAGATGAAGAATATGGAAACAATCAAAGGCGGGGTTACCGCGGCAAAAGGATTTCTGGCGGCATCGACCGCAGCCGGCATCAAATATGCCGACCGGACGGATATGGCGATGATTTACAGTGAAAAACCGTGTGTAGCGGCAGGGACTTTTACGACAAATGCAGTAAAAGCGGCTCCGGTACTATGGGATAAGGAAATTGTTGAAAATGAAACATGCGCGCAGGCGGTCGTAGTCAATGCCGGAATTGCAAATGCATGCACGGGAGAAGAGGGATTTTCCTATTGCAGACAAACGGCGCAAAAAGCCGGGGAACTTTTGGGAATTCCGGAAAAATCGGTTTTTGTGGCGTCGACCGGGGTGATTGGCATGCAGCTTCCGATGGACCGCATTATTTCCGGCACAGAAGATCTGGTTCATAAGCTGGACGCTTCTATGGAGGCCGGCCATAACGCGGCGCTTGCCATCATGACGACGGATACCCATGAAAAAGAAGCGGCAGTCGTTTTTGAAGTGGGAGGCGTAAAAGTGACGATCGGGGGGATGTGCAAGGGTTCCGGAATGATTCATCCCAACATGTGCACGATGCTAAGTTTTATTACCACGGATCTTGCAATTTCCAAAGAGCTGCTCTTGGAAGCGCTGCGCGACGATGTGGAGGATACATACAATATGGTTTCCGTAGACGGAGATACCTCTACGAACGATACGGTTCTGCTTCTGGCGAACGGAGCGGCTCAAAATCCCAAAATAACAGAAAAAAACGCGGATTATAAGGCGTTTCAAAAGGCTCTTCATTATATCAATGAAACGCTTTCCAAGCAGATGGCGGGCGACGGGGAAGGCGCGACGGCTCTGTTTGAAGTAAAAGTGATCGGAGCGGAGAGTAAGCGGCAGGCAAAGACATTGAGCAAATCCGTTGTGTCTTCGAATCTGACCAAAGCGGCTATTTATGGGCACGATGCGAATTGGGGCAGGATACTTTGCGCCATGGGGTATTCCGGCGCCGCATTTGATCCGCAGAAGGTGGATTTGTTTTTTGAAAGCGCTGCCGGGAAAATTCAGATTATGGAAAACGGCGTTGCAGCCGTCTACAGCGAAGAGATGGCGGCGAAAATCCTTTCCGAAGAGAAGGTGACGGCAATTGCAGATTTAAAGATGGGACAGTGCAGCGCAACGGCATGGGGCTGCGACTTAACTTATGATTATGTCAAAATAAACGCGGATTATCGTTCCTGATAGCGAAAGGAGAAAAAGAAAAATGAACAAAACAGAAATAGAGCAGATTATGGGCAAAGCGGAGGTCTTAATTGAGGCATTGCCTTATATTCAGAGATTCAACCGGAAAATCATTGTGGTGAAGTACGGCGGCAGCGCAATGGTGGACGAGGAATTAAAGCGCCGGGTGATTCAGGATGTAACGCTTTTAAAGCTGGTAGGATTTAAACCGATCATTGTACATGGCGGTGGAAAAGAAATCAGCAAGTGGGTGAGCAAAGCAGGCATGGAACCGGAATTTATCAACGGCCTTCGCAAGACAGACGAAGACACAATGGAGATTGCGGAAATGGTGCTTGGAAGAGTAAATAAATCATTGGTGCAGATGGTTCAGGAATTGGGCGTGCATGCAATTGGGATCAGCGGAAAGGACGGAGGTTTGCTTCGCGTGGATAAAAAATATTCCGATGGAAAAGACATTGGTTTTGTGGGAGAAATCAAAGAGGTTAATCCCAAAATTCTTTATGATCTGTTGGAAAAAGACTTTTTGCCGATTGTATGCCCGATTGGAATGGACGATGCGTTTCAAACTTATAATATCAATGCGGACGATGCCGCCTGTGCCATAGCAAGAGCTATGAAGGCAGAAAAACTGGCATTTTTAACAGATATTGAAGGCGTATATAAAGAACCGTCCGATAAGTCGACGCTGATTTCAGAACTTCCGATTGCAGATGCGAGAAAGTTGATTGCAGACGGCTATATTGGAGGAGGAATGCTCCCGAAACTCAACAACTGCATTGACGCGATTGAAAACGGGGTTTCGAGAGTGCATATTTTAGACGGCAGGATTGCGCATTGCCTGTTGCTTGAGATCTTTACAAACAGAGGAATCGGTACGGCTATTTTGGGAGAAAAGGAGACAAAATATTATCATGAATAGTATAGAGTGCATGGAACATGCAGAACAGGATATTCTGCATACTTACAATCGTTATCCAATTGTATTGGAGCATGGAACAGGCGTCTGTCTGTTTGATACGGACGGGAAACAATATCTTGATTTTGCATCCGGGATAGGCGTATGTGCGCTGGGGTATGGGAATGAAGAGTATTTCGGTGCGTTGAAGGATCAGGCGGCCAGGCTTATCCATACGTCAAATCTTTTTTATAATGGGCCTGTAATCGAAGCTGCCGGGCGTTTGAAAGCAGCCAGCGGCATGGACCGCGTTTTTTTTACAAACAGCGGAGCGGAAGCAATTGAAGGAGCCATAAAAGCAGCAAAAAAATACGCGTATACAAGAGATGGACATACGGATCATGAGATCATTGCGATGCGGAATTCTTTTCATGGAAGAACGCTTGGCGCGCTGTCTGTAACCGGAAACGAGCATTACAGAGAGGCGTTTGCGCCGCTGCTTGCGGGCGTGCGTTTTGCGGATTTTAACAATCTTGAAAGCGTAAAAGAGCAGATGAATGAAAAGACCTGCGCGATTATTTTGGAAACGGTGCAGGGAGAGGGAGGCATTTATCCGGCAAGAGCAGAATTTTTAGAAGGATTGGCGGAGCTTTGCAAAGAAAAAGATATTCTTCTGATTCTGGATGAAATTCAGTGCGGCATGGGAAGAAGCGGCAAAATGTTTGCATGGCAGAATTACAAGGTTCGGCCTGATATTATGACCGCGGCAAAAGCGCTGGGATGCGGCGTGCCTGTAGGCGCGTTTTTGATGACGGAGCGCGTGGCAAAGAAGTCTTTGGCGCCGGGAGACCATGGGACGACTTACGGTGGAAATCCTTTTGCGGGAGCGGCAGTCAGTAAAACGCTTGAAATCATGGAAAGAGATCATTTGACAGACCATGTGCGGAATATTTCCGGATATTTGTGGGACAGATTAGATGAAATAAAAGAAAAGCACGCATGTGTGTCCGATCATCGTGGAATGGGACTGATGCAGGGAATTGAGCTGAAAGCAGACGTTTCTGCGGGCGAAGTTTCCAAAAAGGCGCTGGAGCGCGGGCTGATCTTAATTACGGCCGGATCAAACGTACTTCGATTTCTTCCGCCGCTTATCATAGGCCAGGAGCATGTAGATGAAATGTATGATATTCTGAATGATATTTTATCTGAGTTATAAAGGGCATTTTTTTACAGGAAAGAAAAGGAGACGCCGCATAGCTGCGGCATCTCCTTTTTTAATTATTTGTACTGCAATTTAGGTTTTTTCATTTTGCCTGTAGTCGTCAGGTTCTTTAAGAAGTTCTTACGCTTTGATTTTGCAATTTTCTTAGGAGCAATTACCTTTACTCCTTTTTTAGTACCTTTAAAAGCGTTCTTCTTACATGGCTTTAATGCAGTTCCTTTGAACGTGATCTTTGTAATTTTCTTGCAGCCGTTAAAAGCATTTTTGCCAATGGTCTTTACATTCTTGCCAATGGTAACAGTTTTTAACGAGTTTTTGCCCGATTTGAAAGCGTTTGCAGCAATCTGGGTAACGTTGTATTTTTTGTTGTTGATCGTAACGGACGCCTGAATAACAATGTTTTTGGCTTTTGTATTATCAAGGCTGATTGCGGCTGCTGCATTGTCGCTTATAATCTGGTATTTAACATTTTTAAAGATTACGCTGTCTGTCGGTTTTTCTTCGCCGGAAGGAGCAGATGCCTGTTTTAAATTGCCAAATGCGGCAGTTAATGCGTTTAGCTTTTCCGTCAGTTCTGTTTCTGATAAATCATTCAGATTTAATTGGGCGATTTCATCCAGCAGTTTTTTAAATGGCGCATAACTTTCCGGCGTATATTTGCTGCCATCAATGGCTTTAAATTCTTTTAATTTTGCCTCCAGAGATTCTAAAGCCGCTGATTTGAGTTTAGCATAAGCATCATTTAGAGCATTCAATTTCTGCATAAGCTCTGTTTCGGATAAATCGCCTATCTTTGATAAATCAATCTCATCCATAACCTTTTTTAACTGCTGATAGCTTTCTGCAGTGTACTTCGCGGCGTTCAAGGATCGATATTCGTTTAGTTTGGTTTCAATCGCCTTCTGGTAAAATTGTTTATACTGCGCTTGCAGATCCGTAAGGCTGCTTTGCAGTTCGGATTCTGTCATGGTGTGCACATCCTTGGAGATTTGTGCAAGAGCGTCCTTTAATGCGGTAAAACTTTCCAGATCCTTGAGGCTGTCTTCAATTTCTGCTGTTGCCTGTTCATAACTGTCTAATTTCTCCTGAAGATTTTGTTTGCTTTCTTCAGTCGGTACGTCGGTAAAGGTAAAGTTATATGATTTTGTATCATTACCGTCTTCTGAATGGGCAATGACTTTTGCTGCCGTATGATCCTCGTTTGTATAAATAAACGTAAGAGACGCATTATTCGGATTGTCGAATTCGATTCTTTGCGGCACGCCGGCGTTTGTCTGATATGTGCCGTTTTCTTCCAGAGAAGCGGCAATTACCGTATCTTTAAATTTGGCGCTTGTTAAAGCGGCAGACGTTTTTGGATAGTAAGAATAAGTGGTTCCAATTACTTCAATTTCGGTTAATCCGATAAAGGATTTTGCGGGGTGCTCAAACGTGATGCGAAGGGCTTGCGGGTTGATCGCTTCGTTCAGCTGATAGCTTTTGGCTACAACTCTATCCGCGCCTGCAAAGCCTTCTACGTCTGTGGGTTCTGCATAGCTGATTTCAAACCACTCGTTTGCTGTCAGTGTATTTGCATCTTCGTCATAATTGGAGCTTAGGGCATATTCAAATTTTACGCTGGTTGGCAGAACGGAAGTATTACCGCTTTCTTTGTAATAGAACAGATTAATCCGGTCTGTCATGGTGGCGGTTGCCCAGTCCATAGAGATGGAAATATCTTTGCAGGGTTCTTCACTTTCTCTGTTTTTCCATGTTGTCCATCGGTTGCTTCCGCCATGATCGCCGTCTGTCCGGTCACCGTCCGTAACAGAAACAAGGGAATCGTTGTATGGTCCGTTGTCTACCAGGTGATCTCTGGCGGTGGCAACATTGGACTGCGTCGGATCTTCTCCTTCGGCGGCGCGGATGGTTGCCTGTGTAACAAATGTTTTGCCGATTACATCAACCGTGCCCTGAACCACAGCCACATTGCCGGCTTCAGAAATGCTTTCTTCCGTAAGACTGCTGGTATCCCATTTGACAGGGTATTCTTCAAATTCATTTTCGTTTATGTCATATGCCATTGCAAGAGAGGGCAGCGCCGGAACGAGGCCGGGCTTTGTATATAAAGCAAATCCATCCACGCCTCCGATTGGATCGTATACATGAACCGTGATGTAGAAGGAAAACGTCTGGCCTTCGTGCTCAAAAGAGCCGTTGATTCGGAAATTGCCTTTTTCTGCTAACTGTGCTTTGTCATAGTTCTCCATTTTAATCGGAATGTTTTTGGAGCTTCCGTCCGTAAAGCTTGCTTTAACAGAAGACGGAAGGGTAATCGCTGAAGCGCCTGTCGGAACATAGCAGTGTTTGGAAAGCTTGTAATCCGTCATTTGCGGCGCGCCGTCTGTCAGTGAGGTAGTGTTTACCGTTACCGAAGAGCCGGTCAGGTTGTTGGCTTCCGCTTTCAAGGTAAAGCCGCCGGCCTGTCTGGTGGAACGCACGATTACAAGGGCTTTTCCGGCATATGCTTTGATGGCGGCGGATTTAGGGCCGAATAAAACGGATTGCTGCTGATATTTATCCACCGTAGCCTGGTCGCCATTGTCGACGCCCATAATTTCTCCCTGGCCTTCTAAAGTAAAACGAATGGTGTTGCCGGCTGTTGTTTTTAAATTTCCGTTTGCGTCTTTGACGTCGACCGTGATATAAGCAAGACTGCTTCCGTCTGCAGCAATGCTTTCTTTGTTGGAATATGCCACAAGCTGACTGGCTTTGCCCGGAGTAGATACGGAAGCATTTCCCTCGCAGGTGTTTGTGATGTCGTTTCCGTCTTCGTCAAATGCTTTGGCGGAAATGGTTCCACTCTCAAATGCCACGTTAAAAACGGAATACAAAGAAGTGTCACCGGTTCCGGAAGTTGTGGCGCAGAGATCCGGATTATTGCTCTCCGTGGTATATTCGTAATGCACATGGCCCATTGGAGATGTTGTCTGCGCAGGATCTTTGCGGGTAGCAGTGCCTATTTTAACGCCGTTGCGGTATAATTCCACTTTTGCAGCATTCGAATAGATCCATACAGGAGTTTTCCCGTTCGTTTCCATCATGTTATCCGGATCCCATGCGGTAACAAGATGGAGCGTATTAGCTGTCTGGTTCCACTGGCTGCGGTAGAGGTAGTAGGTATCTTTTGGGAAGCCTGACGTTTCCACGATTCCAAAATAACTGCTGTTTGGAGCCGCGCCAAGCGCAGAGGCGCCTGGGCTGGTAGGATTCCAGGGTGTTGGTTCCCCAATGTAGTCAAAACCGGTCCAAACGCACTCGCCTGCGATCCAGTCAGTTGTCAGAGTGGGATACATGGAAGCATGCGCTGTTTTGCCCCATCCGACGCATGAAGTGTCGTAAGACGTTAAGTGGTATTTGCCGTCTGCGTTTGCCTGGCTTGTCTGCGTCGTATAAATACCGCGGCTGTTGTTCGGGGAGACGGTTTCGCTCCAGAGCATGACGGGGTATCTTTGGTGTAAGGCATTCATGGAATTTAAGTCGCCGTAATTGTATCCCGGAACGCCTCCTGCTTCATAAATTTTCTGGTTTACAATTGGGACGCCTGTATCGCCTTGCGCGCTTAAGCTTCTTCTGTTTGAGCCGGAAGTTACAGGGTGAGTTTCATCTAACTCTTTGGTCCAGCGGATCAGGTTGTCGGCAAGCGCATCCCATGGACCATTGGAGCCGCATCCTTCATTAATTTCATTGCCAAGTGACCATAAGATGATGGAAGCGTCATTTCTGCCGCGTTTCACTGTGGATTTCAATACAAACTCCGCCCAGGTCATCTCGGGATTTCCGTCAATGATCTGGTTGTCTTCCGTAAGATTGGCGTTGAAATGTTTTGCAAAATCATTGCTGTTTCCATTTTTTGGCCATGCCCATCCGTCAAAAAACTCTTCAATTACCAAAAGACCAAGTTCATTGCAAATATCCACAAGGACTTCGGATCCCGGATTGTGGGTGATGCGGATGGTATTGACGCCCATATTTTTCATCGTGGACATCTGACGGTAAATAGCGTCGTAGTATGCCGCGGAACCAAGAGCTCCCTGATCGTGGTGCATGCATACGCCGTTGATCTTCAAGGCGTCCCCGTTCAGATAAAAGCCTTGGTTGTCAACGAATTCAAACCATTTAAAGCCGAATTCCGTATCGTAGGTGTCGATAACGTCGCTGCCCTTTAGAATTTCTGTTTGTACGTAATATAAATTCGGCGTTTCGGTGGACCATAAATCGGGTGATGTTATGGCTATGGATGTTTCTGCTGTCTGTGTTTCGCCGGCGGGAACAGATGCGGTTGTCTGGGCAGAAGAGCCGACTTTTGTGCCGTCTTTTTTATAAACAGTATTGCGGACGGTAACGTCTGCTGCCGCATCACTGTCATTTTGCACTTCTACGGCAATATTTACAGTTCCGTCAGTTCCGTCGCTGTCTTTTAAATTAGGTGTTGTAACAAAAGTTCCGTATCGCGCAACGTGTACCGGATTCGTAACGATCAGACTGACGTCACGGAAAATACCGCTTCCGGAGTACCAGCGGCTGCTTGGAAGCTGGTGGTCCGCTTTGACTGCGATCAGGTTTTGGGTTTTACCGTCGCAGATGAGTTTGTCTGTAAGATCAAAAGCGAAAGAAGTATAGCCGTAATGATGCTCTCCGATACTTTCTCCGTTGACATATACATTGGTATCTTTATAAACGCCGTCAAAATTTAGGACGATGGTTTTGCCGTCAAGAGCTTTTGGCACGGTAAAAGATTTGCGGTACCAGCCTGTGCCGCCGGGAAGAAATCCGCTTTCTCCTTCACCGCTTGTGGTGAAATCCTGAAAAATGCTAAAATCATGGGGCAAAGTGATGTTATCCCATGAAGAATCGTTAAAGTCTGTTTCATGAGCGGTGGAAGAATCGCCAAGGTTAAACTTCCAGCCGTCATTGAAATTGATCAGCCGGTCTTTGCTGCTGATTGTGACAACCGGAACAGATTCTTCTTCTGTCCAGTATGCATTCTCTGCGTTGGCATTTGCCGCTTGCATGGACGCTGCCGGAAGAGCAGGGACGCACAGGGAAGCTGTGAGTATGACTGCCGGCAGTCTGTGAAAACGTCGTTTCATAAAATGTCCTCCTGATTTTTGATTGATAATGATCCTGTTAAGCTACAAAATTACTGTACATTTTGGTCAATTTTATGACCTGTAAAAGTGCAGATATTTCTTTTGATATGAGCATACCTCCTTTTCATCAGCCGTTTTGTGCCGGCAATGGCAAATTTACATCTTAGTAAACGTTCGTGTACAGAATATATTAATTCCAGACCCGTTATGTAAATTTCGTTCTAATCATGCCGCCGGAGTAACGTTTTCATTATGATATTTTGTATGGAACATATACTGCGACGCCTTTGGGGCTGATATTCATTGTGTATATTTCCAAAACACTTTTTTATATTTTAACATTTTTTATACAAAATAGCTATACTAAAACACGAAATTTTTGACGGAACTAACAGAGCGGGAGCAGCTGCTTAGCGTTTAAGCCTGTGAAGCGGTTTTGGAGCGTAATGGAATTGCATTGCGCTGAGACAGACAGGAAAATACCGGTAAATACCCAGAAAATGGGAGCGGTTTGCAGTGTGGAATCTTTCTCCCATACATCCGCCAGCCTTTTTTATAAGAAAGAAATAGAGCGCCATCAGGCAAACAACGGAAAGACCGCCTGTCTGAACCCATTTTGTAAGGTAATCATTGTGTCCCTTTTCGATCACGCGGTCAGGGTTATCCGCATACACAATTTTTCCTGCGACATCATCCTGGGGAAATACTTCTGCATAAGTGCCCGGCCCGCTTCAAGAGGGAGCAGTATGTTAGTATTGCGACAATGCCAAGGATGCCCGCTGCAAGCTGATATAGCGCCTTTCGTTTGTCTTTTCTTCCTGTCGGAAAAATGACGAAAAATACAGTTGCAAAAAGCGTCAGGAAAGCCATTCGTGAGCAGGTGTACCAGATCAGCGCAAGGAGAAGTTCATCAGATCATTTTGCGAAAACCAGTCATATGCGCTGTAACCGCAGCTGTAAATCACCAGATGAACAGCCAGAGGAAGGATACAGATCACAACCAAAATTTTTTTCTTTTTTAATACATTCTTTTTCATTGTTTAAAATTATTATATTTTGAAATTGCAGGAAGTACAAATAAAATGCATAGAAATACTGCCAATTGTTTTTTTTATATTCTCTTTCAAAATATTACATAGAAAAAACGATTATTTTCCATATCAATCAATTTAGAATTTTAACACAATTTAAAATAATAAGCAAAGCCAAAGGTTTTTAAATCTAAAAAAAGAATAAATATTTCTTTAAAATTGTGTGTATGACAAAATTTTATTCAAATAATAAGCCATATAATAAACACAATTTAATATATAAATACAAATTATCATATTATTTGACAATTTTAAAGAAAAAACAATTTACAAAGACGAAAAAAAGTAGTATGATTGAAAACAGAATAAAGGCGCCACATATTAGAATCGGAATTGGCGCCGGATTACAGGAGGAAGGATATGAGGCAGAAGTCAGGAGAAGCGCTTTCCGGGCGTTCCAATCTGCACAGAGAGGCAGCAGGGAAGCGGGAAGGCAGTCGAAAAGCACAGGGTATGTATGATCCGAGGTTTGAGCACGACAATTGTGGAATTGGCGCAGTCGTCAATATCAAAGGCATAAAAACGCACGATACCGTTACAAATGCTCTGAAAATTGTAGAACATCTTAAGCACAGGGCCGGAAAAGACGCGGAGGGTAGGACAGGAGACGGCGTTGGCATTTTGCTTCAGATTTCACATCGTTTTTTCTCAAAAGCGGTAAAACCGCTTGGAATACAAATAGGAGCCGAGCGTGATTATGGCGTTGGAATGTTTTTCTTTCCACAGGATGAATTAAAGCGCAATCAGGCGAAGAAAATGTTTGAGGTGATTGTCAGAAAAGAGGGCATGGATTTTCTTGGCTGGCGGAACGTTCCAACGGATCCTTCCAGATTAGGGCAAAAGGCGGTGGACTGTATGCCCTGGATAATGCAGGGGTTTGTCAGGCGGCCGGACGGCGTTGGCAGGGGCCTGGATTTTGACCGCAAGCTTTACGTGGCGCGACGCGTATTTGAGCAGTCGAATGACGATACCTATGTTGTTTCCTTATCCAGCCGCACAATTGTATACAAAGG
Source organism: uncultured Lachnospiraceae bacterium (assembly GCA_910586725.1). Taxonomy (GTDB): domain Bacteria; phylum Bacillota; class Clostridia; order Lachnospirales; family Lachnospiraceae; genus Roseburia_B. Next base: position 17,901 of record CAJUJL010000018.1, read on the forward strand.
AATGTTCCTTGTTGAGCAGCTTGGGCTGTTTTTTGCGGATTTGCAGGATGAAGATTACGAATCCGCGATTGCGATGGTGCACTCCCGTTTTTCTACGAATACGAACCCGAGCTGGGAACGCGCGCATCCCAACCGGCTGATCGTACATAACGGGGAAATCAATACGATCAAGGGCAATGCGGACAAGATGCTTGCCCGTGAAGAAACGATGGAATCGGAGCATTTAAAAGACGAGCTTTTGAAGGTGCTGCCTGTGATTAACAGCGAAGGCTCCGATTCGGCGATGCTTGACAATACGCTGGAGTTTCTTGTGATGAGCGGTATGGATCTTCCGCTGGCGGTGATGATTATGATTCCGGAACCCTGGGCGAACAATGCGCTGATGTCACAGAAAAAGAAGGACTTTTACCAGTATTATGCGACGATGATGGAGCCGTGGGACGGCCCTGCGTCGATTCTCTTTTCGGACGGAGATCAAATGGGAGCCGTATTGGACCGCAATGGTCTGCGGCCTTCTAGATACTACATTACGGACGACGATTATCTGATTCTTTCCTCGGAAGTAGGCGTTTTGGAGATCGATCCAACGAAGATTGTGGCAAAAGAGAGGCTTCGGCCCGGGAAAATGCTTCTGGTGGACACAGTGCAGGGACGCGTCATAGACGATGAGGAATTAAAAGCCGCATATGCCGGAAAGAGGCCGTATGGCGAATGGCTTGACCGCAATCTGGTCTGTTTAAAGGACCTTAAGATTCCAAACGAACGAGTGCCGGAATACAAAAAAGAAGAACGCCTCAGAATGCAAAAAGCATTTGGATATACGTACGAATCCCTGAAGGAAGTCATTCTTCCGATGGCGAGGGACGGAGGGGAAAGCACGGACGCTATGGGCATTGACACACCGCTTGCCGCTCTGGCAAAAGACCATCAGCCGTTGTTTAATTATTTCAAGCAGCTATTTGCCCAGGTGACAAATCCTCCGATTGACTCCATTCGCGAGAAGGTCGTAACATCAACAGCGGTCTATATTGGAGAAGACGGTAACCTTCTGGAAGAGAAAGCGTTAAACTGCCGTCTTTTAAAGGTGGAAAACCCCATATTGACCAACACAGATTTGATGAAAATCAAAGCAATGAAGCAAGAGGGATTTCAGGTTGCCGTGCTGCCGATTCTTTACTACAAAAACACAAGTCTGGAAAAGGCGGTTGACCGGTTGTTTGTAGAAGCTGACCGGGCATACCGGGACGGGGCGAATATTCTGATTCTTTCAGACCGCGGCCTTGATGAAAATCATGTGCCGATACCGTCTCTGCTTGCGGTGTCCGCGCTGCAGCAGCACCTGGTAAAGACAAAAAAGAGGACGGCGGTTGCCATGATTTTAGAATCCGGCGAGCCGAGGGAGGTGCATCATTTCGCAACGCTGCTTGGATACGGGGCGTGCGCCATCAACCCCTATCTGGCGCAGGATACGGTAAAACAGCTTGTGGATGAGCGTATGCTGGATAAAGATTATTACGCGGCAGTGGAGGATTATAACCATGCGGTGTTGAGCGGCATCGTGAAAATTGCTTCCAAAATGGGCATTTCCACCATTCAGTCTTACCAGGGCTCCAAAATATTTGAGGCAGTCGGCATTGATAAAGATGTGATTGACAAGTATTTTACGGATACGGTCAGCCGCATCGGAGGAATCACGTTAAAGGATATTGCAGAAGACGTAGACGCCCTGCATTCCATGGCATACGATCCTCTTGGCCTGGAAACGGATCTGACGTTAGACAGCAGGGGACGGCATAAAATGAGAAGCGGCGCAGATTCGCATTTGTATAACCCCGCTACGATTCATTTGCTGCAGGAGTCGACAAAACGGGGAGACTACGGATTATTTCAAAAATACACGGAATTGGTAAATGCGGAAGAGAGAAAATCCAATATTCGGGGACTGATGGACTTCCGTTATCCGAAAAAAGGCGTTCCGATCGAAGAAGTGGAGAGCGTAGATTCCATTGTCACGCGTTTTAAAACAGGGGCGATGTCTTATGGCTCTATTTCAAAAGAAGCGCATGAAACGCTGGCTGTCGCCATGAACCGCCTCCATGGAAAATCAAATTCCGGAGAGGGCGGGGAAGAAGCGGAGCGCATGGAAAGCAAATATGGCAGGATCAATAAATGCTCCGCCATCAAACAGGTTGCTTCCGGCCGGTTCGGCGTTACCAGCCGTTATCTGGTGAGCGCGGATGAAATTCAGATCAAAATGGCCCAGGGGGCAAAGCCCGGAGAAGGAGGCCATCTGCCCGGCAAAAAAGTTTATCCGTGGATTGCAAAGACAAGACTCTCCACGCCTGGCGTATCTTTGATTTCACCGCCGCCGCACCATGATATTTATTCGATAGAGGATCTGGAGCAGTTAATTTATGATTTAAAAAATTCCAACCGGGATGCCAGAATTACGGTAAAGCTTGTTTCGGAGGCGGGCGTTGGGACAATAGCCGCCGGCGTGGCAAAAGCCGGAGCGCAGGTAATCTTGATTTCCGGATATGACGGAGGCACCGGAGCGGCGCCGAAAAGCTCAATTCACAACGCGGGGCTTCCCTGGGAGCTTGGTCTTGCGGAAACGCATCAGACTTTGATTTTAAACGGGCTTAGGGACAAGGTGCGCATTGAGACGGACGGAAAGCTGATGAGCGGGCGTGATGTTGCGATTGCCGCGCTGCTTGGAGCGGAAGAATTCGGGTTTGCCACGGCTCCGCTGGTAACGCTTGGCTGCGTTATGATGCGCGTCTGCAATCTGGATACCTGTCCGGCCGGCATTGCAACCCAGAATCCCACGCTTCGAAAGCGTTTTGCCGGAAAGCCGGAATATGTGGAAAACTTTATGCGATTTATTGCGGAAGATTTAAGGGAGCATATGGCAAAGCTGGGATTTCGTACATTAGATGAAATGGTGGGACGCAGTGACCTTTTGAAACCAGGGGAAGATTTGTCCGGCAGGGAAAAGGAGATTGATTTGTCCCGCATTTTAAACAATCCATTTGCGGAGCCAAAAGCAAAGGTGACATACAATCCCAGGCACGTGTACGATTTTGGCCTTGATAAAACGAAAGATGTCACCGTGCTGTTAAAGAAATTAAAGGGCGCGCTGGATGGCGGGCAGAAAAAGAGCGTTCGGCTGGAAGTTTCCAATACGGACCGTTCGTTTGGAACAATATTTGGATCGGAAATCACTAAAAAGTATGGGGAATCTCTGGAAGAAGACACGTTTCTGATTCAATGCAGCGGCGCAGGGGGACAAAGCTTCGGAGCGTTTATACCCAAAGGACTGACACTGGAATTAATAGGAGATTCCAACGACTACTTTGGAAAAGGGTTATCGGGCGGAAAATTAATCGTATACGCTCCTGCCGGCGCGGCCTTTCAGAAAGATACCAATATCATCATTGGAAACGTGGCTTTATACGGCGCGACAAGCGGAAAAGCGTTTATCAGCGGCACAGCGGGAGAGCGGTTCTGTGTAAGAAATTCCGGTGCAACCGCAGTAGTAGAGGGCGTGGGAGACCACGGATGTGAATATATGACGGGAGGCCGCGTTGCCGTTCTTGGAAAAACCGGGAAAAATTTCGCGGCCGGCATGAGCGGAGGAATTGCTTATGTTCTGGATGAAGAAAATGATTTGTATACCAGAATTAATAAGGAAATGGTGTTTTCAGAAGAAGTTTCCAATAAATATGACGTTCTGGAGTTAAAGGAAATGATCAAAGAGCATGTGGCCTTGACAAATTCCGAAAAAGGGAAGAAAATTCTGGATAAATTCAGCGAATATCTGCCGAAATTTAAAAAGATTATTCCATATGATTATCACAGTATGATGATGGCGATTGTACAGATGGAAGAAAAGGGTCTTTCTTCCGAACAGGCGCAGATTGAAGCATTTTATGCGAATACGAGAAATTAAAGGAGGCACGCATCATGGGAAAGCCAACGGGATTTATGGAATATGACAGAGAGACTTCGGCAGCAGTTCTGCCAAAAGAGAGGATAAAAAATTTCAATGAATTTCATGTGCCTCTTTCAAAAGAAAAACAGAGAATGCAGGGAGCCCGCTGTATGAACTGCGGCGTGCCGTTCTGCCAGTCGGGAATGGAAATTATGGGTATGACAAGCGGATGTCCGCTGCACAACCTGATTCCGGAATGGAATGATTTGGTTTATAACGACAATTGGGAGGAAGCGTACCGTCGGTTGATCAAGACAAATAATTTTCCGGAATTTACGGCAAGAGTCTGTCCGGCGCTCTGTGAGGCGGCCTGTACCTGCGGGCATTACGGGGACGCCGTTTCCGTGAAAGAAAATGAACTTGGCATTATAGAAAATGCGTACAAAGAGGGATATGCAAAAGCAAAGCCTCCCAGGGTGCGCACGGGAAAGGCGGTTGCGGTGGTTGGCAGCGGCCCTGCCGGGTTGGCGGCGGCGGACCAGTTGAATAAACGCGGGCACAGCGTTACGGTCTATGAGAGAGAGGACAGACCGGGCGGGCTTTTGATGTACGGCATTCCGAACATGAAATTGGAAAAAGACGTTATTGAGCGGAAAATCAAGGTGATGGAAGAAGAGGGCGTTGTGTTTGAGACGGGCGCAGACATCGGACGGGATGTCAAAGCATCAAAAATCCTGAAAGAATACGATGCGGTTCTTTTGGCATGCGGGGCAAAGAATCCGCGGGATATAAAAGTTCCGGGAAGAGATGCGGAGGGAATTTATTTTGCGGTGGATTTTCTGGCGTCTGCGACGAAAGCGCTCTTTCAGTCTGCAAACAAAGAATTGCCCTCCGGCGGACAAAAAGAGCCGGGATGGATTTCGGCAAAGGGCAAAAAAGTAATCATTATTGGCGGCGGTGATACGGGAAACGACTGTGTGGGAACGGCGATTCGCCATGGAGCGGCAAAAGTTACGCAGTTAGAGATGATGCCAAAAGCGCCGGATACGCGGACAGAAGACAATCCATGGCCGCAGTGGCCCAAAGTTTCTAAGACGGATTACGGACAGGAGGAAGCAATTGCCGTATTTGGAACGGATCCAAGGATTTATGAAACGACGGTGAAAGAATTTATCAAAAATAAGAACGGCGCCGTTACAGCGGTAAAGACGGTAAAGCTGGAATGGAAAAAGAATGGCAAAACAGGACGGATGGAAATGGCGGAAGTTCCCGGCTCGGAACATTGCTTAGAAGCCGATCTTGTGCTGATCGCAGCCGGATTTCTGGGCGCGCAGAAGTATGTGGCGGACGCATTTGGCGTCGGGCTGGATGAACGGACGAATGCGGCCTGTAAGTCTGGAACATATGCGACAAATGTTAAAAAAGTATTTGCCGCCGGAGATATGCGCAGAGGGCAGTCTCTGGTCGTATGGGCCATCCGGGAGGGAAGAGAAGCGGCAAGGGAAGTGGATGAAAGCCTCCTTGGGTACTCCGGATTGCCGGTACAGTAAAGGATTTTTGAGCTCTGTCGAAAATGGGTCTTGAAATTATACATGCAATAGTGTTATGATACATCAGGCAAAACGTCAAAAAGAGGGGGGAGAGCAGAGTGAGTCGGAATATTCGAATCATAATATCTATGGCAATCTATATGACAGGATTTGCAGCGGCTATTTACATCGGCGGCTGGGTTATGTTTATTAAGCCCGTTAAATTTACGATAACGGCATATACGCTTGGGACTTTGACTTTGCCGCAGCTTTTGATTGCGATCATAAAATGCGTCTGTTCTTTGACCGTTGCCGGTTTGGTCTGGTGCATCGGGTATATCGCAAGCAATCATATTTATGACAGTCGGGATGAGTAAAGCAGGATGGCGTAAATCTGTGAGAATCAGGTTTGCGCCGTTTTTGGCATTCTTAAATGGATATGGAGCATGAAACGGGAAATTTACAGGTGTTTGATTCAAGGAGGCGCTAAAATTGAAAAAAGCAGTATTTTTTGATATAGACGGTACGTTATGGGATGAAAAGATGCGGGTGCCGGAAAGTACGGCTGCAGCCATTCATAAGCTGAGGGAAAACGGAACGTATGCGTTTATCTGCAGCGGCAGGAGCCGCGCGGCCATTCAGGCCAAAACGCTGCTGTCTGACATAGGATTTGACGGTATTTTAGCGGCATGCGGCACATATTTTGAATATCGGGGAGAAGTCGTGTATGAACGGACGCTTTCCAAAGAAGAGCTGTTGGAGCTGACGGACTGCTTTAAAAGGCAGAACCAGCCGCTGATTCTGGAGGGAAAGAAGCATCTCTACGGAGATATGGACGACTTCAGCGACAATCCCTATATACTCAATCTGAAAAAATCCTTAGGAGACGGATTTGTGTCATTTACGGAACATGCGGGCAGATACGACGCCAATAAAGCGACGTCTTATTTTCGCGGCGGAGATTTGGAACGGGTCAAAAAAGAGCTTTCCGCTCACTTTGATCTGATTTTCCATACGACGCAGGTATTTGAAATTGTGCCAAAGGGATGCTCCAAGGCAAGCGGGATCAGGCGTGTCTGCGCGTATTTAAACGTCGCGCATGAAGATACGTATGCGTTTGGGGACAGCGTCAACGACATCGAAATGCTCTCTTACGTTCGGCATGGAATCGCGATGGGCAATGGCACAGATGTCGCAAAAGACGCGGCGGATTACATTACCGCGCCTCTGTGGGAAGACGGCATTTGGGAGGGACTTCGGCATTTTTCCCTGATTTAGCGCAGATTGCGGCGCAATCGCAAAGAGAACATAAACTGTTTCTAAAAAAAGTATTAAATAAAGAAAAAACGGAAAAAATATGAAACAGAGAGAAAAAATGAGAATAAGAGAGTATAAATGAGCATACTATAGTTAGCAACGAAAAGATTCCGTTTGCACAATCAGAATGCAACTCATATTATAGGATTATCGGTTAGCACTCGAAAGTAATGAGTGCTAATAATCAAAAAAATAACAGAACGTATAAGGAGGCATTTCAAATGAAGTTAGTACCTTTAGCAGACAGAGTTGTTTTAAAACATTTAGAAGCAGAAGAAACGACCAAGTCCGGAATTATTCTGGCGAGCAAATCCCAGGAAAAGCCGCAGGAAGCAGAAGTGGTTGCGGTAGGCCCGGGCGGCGTGGTGGACGGCAAAGAAGTTACGATGCAGGTAACGGTTGGACAAAAGGTAATTTATTCCAAATATGCCGGTACGGAAGTGAAACTGGAAGACGAAGAGTACATGATTGTAAAACAGAACGACATTCTGGCAGTTGTAGAATAATATATAGAGGAAAGAGGTAGAAAATCATGGCAAAGGAAATCAAATACGGTTCAGAAGCAAGAGCGGCGCTTGGCGCGGGCGTAGATAAACTGGCGGATACCGTCAGCGTAACATTGGGACCAAAAGGAAGAAACGTAGTGCTTGATAAATCATTCGGGGCTCCGTTAATTACAAACGACGGCGTTACGATTGCAAAAGAAATCGAACTGGAAGACGCGTTTGAAAACATGGGCGCGCAGCTTGTCAAAGAAGTTGCGACAAAGACAAACGACGTTGCCGGAGACGGAACGACGACGGCTACGGTACTGACGCAGGCAATGGTGCATGAAGGCATGAAGAACCTGGAAGCCGGCGCAAATCCAATCGTGCTTAGAAGGGGCATGAAGAAAGCGACGGACGCCGCTGTGGAAGCGTTAAAATCTATGAGCCAGAAAGTTAAAGGCAAAGATCAGATTGCAAAAGTAGCCGCAATTTCCGCAGGAGACGACGAAGTTGGCACGCTGGTATCCGACGCTATGGAAAAAGTGACAAACGACGGCGTAATTACGATTGAAGAGTCAAAGACGATGCAGACAGAGCTGGATCTGGTAGAGGGCATGCAGTTTGACCGCGGATATGTTTCCGCATATATGTGTACGGATATGGATAAGATGGAAGCGACGTTAGACGATCCGTATATCCTGATTACAGACAAGAAAATTTCCAACATTCAGGAAATTCTGCCGCTTTTGGAGCAGGTCGTACAAAGCGGCGCAAGACTTTTGATTATCGCAGAAGACATCGAGGGCGAAGCGCTCACGACATTGATTGTCAACAAGCTGCGCGGCACATTTAACGTAGTAGCCGTAAAAGCACCAGGATACGGCGACAGAAGAAAAGCAATGCTTGAGGATATTGCAATCTTAACGGGCGGCCAGGTAATTTCCGAAGAGCTTGGACTGGAATTAAAAGATACGACGATGGATCAGCTCGGACGCGCAAAATCCGTAAAAGTTCAGAAAGAAAATACGGTGATTGTAGACGGAGAGGGCGACAAAGACGCGATTCAGTCAAGAATCGGACAGATCCGCGGACAGATTGAAGAAACGACTTCTGAATTTGACAAAGAAAAACTGCAGGAGAGACTTGCAAAACTGGCCGGCGGCGTAGCAGTCATCCGCGTAGGCGCTGCGACAGAGACAGAAATGAAAGAAGCGAAGCTTCGTATGGAAGACGCTTTGAACGCAACGCGCGCAGCCGTGGAAGAAGGCATCATTGCAGGAGGCGGTTCCGCATATATCCATGCGTCTAAGAAAGTAGCGGAGCTTGCGGATACGTTAGAGGGCGATGAAAAGACGGGCGCAAAAGTCGTGTTAAAAGCTCTGGAAGCTCCATTGTTCTATATTTCCGCAAATGCCGGACTGGAAGGCGCGGTTATTATCAGCAAGGTAAAAGAAGCGGAAACGGGCGTAGGCTTTGACGTTGTAACGGAAGAGTATACCGATATGGTAGAAAGCGGAATTTTGGATCCGGTAAAAGTTACAAGAAGCGCATTGCAGAATGCGACTTCCGTAGCGTCCACGCTTCTTACAACGGAATCCGCCGTTGCAAATATCAAAGAAGAAGCTCCTGCAATGCCGGCTGGCGGCGCAGGAATGGGCGGCATGATGTAAAAATGAAAAGCGGCGCATCGCTTTGCGCTTCTTAGATGAAGAAACAGATAACGCCTCCGGCTGTGGGCAGTCGCTCACAGCCGGAGGCGTTTTGTCTTTTTTTGCATATTTTTTGCGCAAAAAATTGGTTTATCATAGTGGAAATCGAAAAAAAAGTGTGGTACAATCAAAATGTTGTGATTAAATAGACAGGAGGGACTTATGGGTAAAATAGCAGTTGTTTCTGATAGTAACAGCGGAATTACGCCGCAGGAAGCAAAAGAACTTGGCGTCTATATTTTGCCGATGCCGTTTTTTATCAATCAGGAAACTTACTATGAGGGAGAAAATCTGACGCAGGAGCAGTTTTACGAAAAGCTAAAGGATGGCTGCGACATTTCCACTTCCATGCCTTCCGTGGCAAGCGTAACGGATTTGTGGGAAGAGCTGTTAAAAGAGTATGACGAGATTGTGCATATTCCAATGTCAAGCGGTTTGAGCAGTTCTTTTGAAACGGCCCATATGCTTGCGAATGATTATGAAGGGAAAGTGTTCGTAGTCAATAACCAGAGAATTTCCGTTACGCAGCGCCTGTCAGTAACAGACGCGAAGGAGCTTGCGGATATGGGAAAATCTGCATCGGAAATCAAGGAGATTTTAGAAAGAGAAAAATTAGAATCTTCAATATATATTATGGTGGATACGCTGACCTATCTGAAAAAAGGAGGACGAATCACTCCCGCGGCCGCCGCGCTCGGCACGCTTTTGCGGTTAAAGCCGGTGCTTCAGATTCAGGGTGAAAAGCTGGATGCGTTCGCAAAGGCGCGAACGGTAAAACAGGCGAAAACGATTATGATGGACGCCATAAAAAATGATTTTGCAAATCGCTTTCTGGATCCGGAGGGAAAGAATATGCGGCTTTCCATGGCTTATACGTATGATCTGGACGCGGCGGAAGCATTTCGAAAAGAAGTCAGACAGGCGTTTCCGAATTTTGACGAGATTCCGATGGATCCGTTATCACTTAGCGTTTCCTGCCACATTGGGCCTGGGGCTCTGGCAGTTACCTGCACAAAGAAAATTCCGGAACTGATGTCTTAAATTGTCCAAAGAACAGGACAAGAAGGAGGTAACACCCAAGGGGTATACCTGTATGTCCAAAGAACAGGACAAGAAGGAGGTAACACCCAAGGGGTATACCTGTATGTCCAAAGAACAGGACAAGAAGGAGGTAAATATGATAAAAGCAGTTGTTGGGGCAAACTGGGGAGATGAGGGAAAAGGAAAGATTACCGATATGCTTGCAAAAGAAGCGGATATTATCATTCGCTTTCAGGGAGGCGCGAACGCGGGGCATACGATTGTAAACGATTACGGCAAGTTTGCGCTGCATACGCTGCCGTCCGGCGTTTTTTACGAGCATACGACAAGCATTATCGGAAACGGAGTGGCGTTAAATATTCCGGTGCTGGTAGAGGAAATCAAGTCCATAACGGACCGAGGCGTGCCGGAGCCAAAGATTTTGGTGTCGGATCGGGCGCAGATTGTTATGCCGTATCATATTTTGTTTGATCAGTATGAAGAAGAGCGTCTGGGCGGCAAATCGTTCGGCTCTACCAAATCGGGAATCGCGCCGTTTTATTCAGACAAATATGCAAAGATCGGCATTCCGGTCAGCGAATTGTTTGAAGAAGCGGCTTTGAAAGAAAAATTAAAAGGCATATGCGAAACAAAAAATGTTTTGCTTAAGCATTTGTACCACAAGCCGCTGCTGGATGCAGAAGAGCTGTTTGAGACAATGCAGTCGTACCGGAAGATGATAAGTCCGTATGTCTGCGATGTTTCGCTTTATCTGGATCAGGCAATTAAAGAGGGAAAAGACATTTTGTTAGAAGGACAGCTTGGCACGTTAAAAGATCCGGACCACGGGATTTATCCGATGGTTACGTCGTCTTCTACACTGGCCGCTTACGGCGCTATTGGCGCGGGAATTGCTCCTTATGAAATCAAACAGGTTATTACCGTGTGCAAAGCATATTCTTCCGCAGTCGGCGCGGGCGCGTTTGTCAGTGAAATTTTTGGGGAAGAAGCGGACGAACTGCGGCGGCGCGGCGGAGACGGAGGAGAATACGGCGCGACAACCGGAAGACCACGGCGCATGGGATGGTTTGACTGCGTGGCGAGCAAATACGGATGCAGACTGCAGGGCACGACGGACGTGGCGTTTACGGTGCTTGACGTTTTGGGGTACCTGGAGGAAATTCCGGTCTGTACAGCTTATGAAATTGACGGAGAAGAAACGACGGATTTTCCGACGACTGGAAGACTTGAGCGCGCAAAGCCTGTATTTCAGACGCTCCCGGGATGGAAAGAGGACATCCGCGGCATTCGGACTTACGAAGAGCTTCCCGAAAACTGCAGACGTTACGTGGAGTTTGTAGAAGAACAGATTGGCTACCCGATTACCATGGTATCAAACGGACCGGGCAGAAATGACATTATATATCGGAATAAGGAGAAGAACGAGAGATGAGACGCCGTTATCTACGGTTCGACGTCTGGCTCTGCCTGTTGTTTGCCTACCTGGTAAGCCTTGGGACGACAGCCGTTGCAAATAAACTTTTGCCGAAAATGTACGAAGAACACAAAGAAGAGCATCAGGTGGCGGCCGGAGAAGTGGGAGGCGTCGCAGACGACTCTCTGTTTCGGGCGCAGAGCGTGGACGATTTGTTATCCCATGATCTCTTTACCATCGTTTCTTCGGGAATTGCATACAGAAATGAGGGCTCAGGCTTTTATGACGGCATGTATTTGTATTCCGTCGAGCTTCCCTCCGGGGAACGGGTGGCCGCGCGCATCAACAATGATTCTGTCGTAACCGATGGAGATTCTATATTTACCGGGAATTCTACCCTGCCGGTCGGTCGCGTGGTCAAGGAAGATCTTGGCGCGGACGAGACGTTTCTTGGCCAGATTGAATATTCCGATCCGCTGGATCGGACGGATTTTTATGTGGACATGGTAGGAGAAGCGGAAATTCAAAGCGAAGAATCGTTTGTAGATACGCCGGTTTTGCTTGTGCAGCTTTTGACGATTTTTCTGACGTTTCCTGTTTTTCATGCGCTGGGAGCGAAATTGGGGCTGTTTCCTTATTTTTTCGCACCCAGGAAGAAGCAAAAGTCGGAATGGGAATAGGGGGATTTCATGGAAGAGAAAAGAATCAAAAAAATCAGCCCACTGTATTTTTTGGGTTATATTTTTGGGCCGGTGATTTTGTGCGGTCTGTGTTTCTTACTTAGCTATCTTTATTTTCCGAAAGGAATCGGGGCCGTCGTTTTGATTATGGGACCGTCGTTTCTGTCTTTTATCTGGTGGGTTTTTGGAGGAAGCTTTTTCTATAAACATAAAGTAAAAAAGTTTGAGCGGGAACTGGACGGCGCTGGATTTCACAGAAACAATACATTTTATGGAAGAGGAAAAACAGTGATGATAGATGAAGTTGGCGGCAGCGTTGGCCTTATCTTTTTCTGGAATCCGTTTCAGACGTATGTTTTTCCGGCCTCCCGCATTCAAAAAGCATGGGTGGACGACGGAAGAGGAGGAAAGGGATTTCTGGAGGGAAGCAGCAGGGTAAGCTTTCTGTTTCTCGTAGACGGAATCAAAATCAGGGTGGATACGTTTACTTCGAATCAGAGGTGGCGCATGGACAGCGATTACATATTGACGGGGATTTCCAAAGCGGACGTTGTAGTTCAGGCGTTGAACGAAGCCCGCAAGAGGTCATAAGATATGAGTTTTTTTCGAAAATTAAAAGCTCCTTTTCATGACGACTGGTGTCCGGAATGCACGGCCGTCCTGGATGTGATGCAAAAGCAGCTCTATATGCTGCCGATGCTGGTAGGAAATTATACATCGCATGCGGATGCGGCGTATTATATTCGGAATCTGATCAAAGTAAACAAAAAAGCAGATATTCCCACGGGACATTATGCCTGCGGCATCCATACATACCGATGCCCGGACTGCGGGCTGCGTATTGTGAAGCTGACGATCTTTCTCCCGGTGAGAGAGGAAGAAAAGTACGAGGATACGGTGGTGTTTCGAAATGGGGAGATGGATGCGTTTTTGAGGCAGGTTTGATTTGGTTTTGTACAATCGTGTTGTTCCATCATGGCTTTTGGGCCAGAGACGGTCCGAATGGACAGTCAGGATGGATTTTTTGCGCCCTTTTCAGGGAAAAATAAAACTTGAATTAATAGAAATGAGAAAGGTGAGGATGGAAGTATGAAGAAAAGAATAACGGCAGTTTTGCTCTCGTGCGCTCTGGCTTTTGGGCTTGCGGCGGGCCCTGTGGGGACGGTAACGGTCAAGGCGGAAAGCTGGCTGGAGCAGACAACGGAAGACGGGTTTGCTTATCAGGAAGCCAATGGCGGGATAATTATTACCAGATGTGATAATACAAATGTCAGAGAACTTGTCATTCCTGAGAGCATTGATGGGAAGAAAGTAACGGAGATTGGAGTGTGCGCTTTTTATCAGCTTTTCAATCTGACAAGCGTACGTATCCCGAATGGCGTAACGGATATCGGGAATGGGGCTTTCATGTTTTGCGAAAACCTGGCCGATGTTCAGATGCCGGGCAGTGTAGAGTATATCGGCGGCGACGCATTTAAAAGTACGCCATGGCTGGAAAAGCAGTTCGAGCAAAATGAGGGATTGGCCATTGTCAATCAAATTGTGTTCGATGCAGAGGATAATCTCTCAGGCAGCATTGTGATTCCGGATGGCGTGACGGCTATCGGAGATGATGTTTTTAGTCGTTACGGCAGTCTGACAAATGTGAGCGTTCCGGAGAGTGTGACAAGTATTGGGGAGAACGCGTTTTATGAATGCGGCAGCCTGACAGACATAACGATTCCAATGAACGTGACGGAAATCGGAGACAGAGCTTTTTATAGATGCAGCGGTCTGACAGGAGTAAGCATTCCGGAGCGTGTGACGCGTATCGGAGATTACGCTTTTTTTGGATGCAGCAGTCTGGCGGACATAAGCATTCCGCAGAGCGTGACAAGTATAGGCGGTTCTGCTTTTGGATATACGCCGTGGTTAGACGAACAGTTCGAGCAGGGTGAGGAACTGGTTATTGTCAATCAAATTGTAATTGCTGCAGATGACAGCTATTCAGATTCTATAGAAGTTCCGGATGGCGTAAAGGCGATCAGCGCGGGAGCTTTTAGTGAATGCGATTTTACAGACGTCCGGCTTCCGGAAGGCGTGACAGAAATCGGAGGGGATGCTTTTCGCTGGTGCAGTCTGGAAAGCATCAACATACCGAACAGTGTGAAAAGCATAGGAATTGACGCTTTTTATGGGTGCAGCAGTCTGGAAAGCATCCATATACCGAACGGCATAACGAGTATAGAGGATGGGACTTTTTGGCAATGCGGCAGTTTGAAAGACGTCAGCATACCGAGTAGCGTGACAAGGATCGGAGACAGAGCTTTTTGTGGGTGCGGCAGTCTGGAAAGTATCCGGATTCCGGACAGCGTGACAAGGATCGGAGACGGCGCTTTTTCCTGGTGCAGCGGTCTGAAAAGCATCCGGATTCCAGACAGCGTGGCAGGTATCGAACAAAGCGCTTTTTCCGGGTGCAGTAATCTGACAGACATAAGCATTCCGGAGAGCGTGAAATACATCGGTCGTTCTGCTTTTGAAAATACGCCGTGGCTGGCAGAGAAGTTTCGGCAAAATGGGGGAATGGCCATTGTCAATCAGACTGTGATAGGTGCGGATGGAGCGATTTCAGGCAATATAGCGATTCCGGCCGGCGTAACAAAAATCGGAGACGGCGCTTTTTACGGCTGCAAAAACCTGACAGGTATCCGGATTCCAGACGGCGTGACGAATATCGGAGACGTCGCGTTTTGTGGATGCAGTAATCTGGGGAGTATCAGCATTCCAACCGGCGTGAAAATAATCGGAGGAGGCGCATTTGGGAGCTGCAAAAGCCTGACAGGCATTCGGATTCCGGACGGTGTGACGGAAATCGGAGAGGGCGCGTTTTCGGGCTGCGAAAAACTGACTGCTATTCGTATTCCCGTCAGCCTGAAAAAGCTGGGCGGCGGTTTGGCTTTATCCGCTTTTAGCAACGATGTGAAAGATGTGTATTATGGCGGCGGCCCGGAGCAATGGAAGCAGATATGGTTTATTGCGTTCAATGGGTCTTTAAATTCGGCAACTTTCCATTATTATTCTGACGGGCCGGCAGACCTGGGTATGGGAACGCCTCAAAAAACCACCCAGATCATTACGGCGAATGATATTACGAAAACCTATGGCGCAAAAGCATTTTCTATCGGCGCAAAAGCAAGCGGCGGTACAACGCTTTCCTATGCGGTATCCAATCCAAAGGTTGCCGCAGTAGACGGAAACGGGAAAGTAACCATCAAAGGCTGCGGCATTACGGATATTACAATTACGGCGGCGGAAACAAGTACGTACAGCAAGGCGCAGAAAACAATCCGTCTGACGGTAAAACCGAAAAAGATGACGGTGTCGTCCGTGAAATCCAAAAAGAAGAAAACCGCTACGGTGAAGTGGAAAAAAGATAAGAACGCTTCGGGTTATCTGATTGAGTGCGCGACGGATAAAAAATTTAAAAAGAACAAGGTGAAAACAGAGGTAAAGAAAAATAAGACGGTTACCGCGACGGTAAAAAAATTAAAGTCCGGTAAAAAATATTATGTGCGCATATGCGCTTACGCGAAATCTGGAAACGTAAAAGTGAAAGGAGACTGGAGCAAGGCAAAGACAGTAAAGATAAAAAAATAAAACAAGCGGGCAGAACCAGAAAATCTGGCTCTGCCCGTTTTTGAGATTTAGAAAGTCAATATTAATGAAAATATTTTTCGCAATCTTTTTCGGAAAGATTATATTTGTTCATCGGGATCAGTCTGATTTCAAATAGCATTCTCCTTTGTTTCTTAAATTATAGCATACCGTCAAATATATGCAACCGGAACAATTTGAAATATGAGTGAAATGTTGAAATTGGTCGATTGATAAGAACAATGGAAGATAAGGTTCATATTATGTGGTATCAGAAGATATTCGAAAGCCGAGGGCAGAGGCGCCGCTCCGTTTGGCTTCTGTTATGAAATATTTGCGGAGGGATGGGTAGAAAATGGAAAAAAACTGTGATATAATTATTCAAATGTAGCTTTTTTGATGTAGGATTCTATGAATTGGGAGAGAAAGCATTAGATAAGATGAAGAAGAAAGAAAGAAATTATATTATTATTCCAATATTGCTGGTTTTTTGCATTTTGGCGGGATTTGTATTTTCCGTTGCAAAAAGCATATCGGAAGAAATGTCAGAATCGGCCATTTTAAACCTGGGAGAAAGCTTAAATCTGATCAAAGGGACAGTGGAAACGCTTTATAAAAGAGAAGCGGAATATCAGAAGCTGATCGCGGAAGAAATAGCGGTGATGGACGAACCTGAAAAATTTATCCTTTCTTATCATAGAGACAAGACCATTGTAAAAATCTCATGGGTTCCGAAAGGGAAGACGGAGGGCGTTTCCAATAACGGAGAGAAATTTTCTCCGAAAGAGCTGGATTTTTCCGGCGGGTATGCCATAGAGGGGCTTCCGGTTTCGACTTCCTATATCAATGATATTGGAACATGGGCTTATACGATGAAATGCCCGGTTGAACGGGAGGGAGCAGAGCTGGCCACGCTTTATGTGGAATATATTTTTGATTCGTTTGACGAAGCGCTTCCGGAGAAATTTTATAATGGAATGGCTTCGCTTTATATTATGGATACGAACAGCGAGCGGTTTGTCCTGAAACCAAAGGGCATAGGAGAAAGAGACGCCGGCCATTTGAATCTTTATGATTTTTATCAGGCGAATAATATTCTGGAAAAAGAAATTCAGGATGAAATTTCTGAAAGTATGGCGAACGGGCAAAATGTTATGTTTTATCATGACGTTCGGCAGAAAGAATCTCTGATTTATATGTGGGCGGTGAACGGCAAGTCTGCTTATCTGATTGGATTTGTGCCGGTAGACGCGATTCAGCAGGAGGGAGACGCAGTAAATAAGAATATACTGATTGTCGTGCTGGTTATGCTTGTGGCGTTTTTCCTGTGCTGCGCGGTTTATTTTTTCAATGAAAAACAGCAGGTGAAAATCCGCAGAGAGCGGGAACAGGAGCGTGAGACGCATAATAAACAGCTTGCGGAAGCATTGCAGGCGGCGCAGATTGCCAATAATTCCAAAACGATGTTTCTTTCTAATATGTCGCATGACATACGTACGCCAATGAATGCGATTTTAGGCTTTGCGACGCTGCTTGCAAGAGATGCGGATAATTCGGAAAAGGTAAGAGAATATACAAAAAAAATTGCGTCTTCGGGACGGCATCTGCTCAGCCTGATCAACGACGTGCTGGATGTTTCCAAAATAGAAAGCGGAAAAGTAGTGCTTACCATCGGAGAGTTTACGCTAAGCAGCATAGTTTCCGCAGTGGATGACATTATCCGTCCGGCGGCGAAAGAACGGGGGCAGACGTTTCATGTTTCTGTGACGGGCGTTTCACATGAGAAGTTAATCGGCGATGAGACAAGGATCAATCAGGTTTTGATCAATCTGTTGTCAAATTCCGTCAAATATACTCAGGAGGGCGGCGACATCTGGTTTCGCATTATCGGCCAGAAACAGCGTTCCTCCCAGTTTGAACATATCCGCATTGAAGTGGAGGACAATGGATACGGCATGACGCCGGAATACCTGGAGATTATTTTTGACGCTTTTACCCGTGCGGAAAACAGTACGACGAATAAAGTGCAGGGAACCGGGCTTGGGATGGCGATTACCAAAAATATCGTAGAGCTTATGGGCGGAACGATTGAAGTTTCCAGCGAAGTAGGCAAAGGAACGATTTTTACCGTGGAACTGGAGCTTCGGATTCCGGAAACGCAAATTGACGAGCGGTTCTGGGAGGAAAACGGCATTTCGCATATTTTGGCGGTAGACGACGACGCGGATGTTTGTGAAAATATTCAGACCCTGATGGAAGCGGCGGGAATCCGGACGGATGCGGCGTCTGACGGAGAAGAAGCGATTGCGCTTGCCACGCGTGCAAAAGAGTCGGGCGACGGGTATCAGATTATTCTTGTGGACTGGAATATGCCGGGACTAAGCGGTATTGAAACGGCGGAAAAGATGCGCGGGATTGTTCCGAAAGACACGCAGATTTTGCTGCTTACGGCAAGCGACTGGGATATGATTGAAAAAGACGCGCTCTGTCATGGGATTGACGGATTTTTAGCAAAGCCGTTCTTTGTTACGGCGTTAAAGGAAAAGCTTTTTGAAATTTTCAGAGGAGAAAAAGAACCCGATAAAAAAAGCAGGGAAAAAGCGGAATGCGCGGATTTTTCCGGACTGCGTTTTCTGGTGGCGGAGGACAATGACATCAATGCGGAAATTTTAATGGAATTGCTTGGCGCAGAGGGCGTGAACTGCGAAGTTATGGAAAACGGCAAGCTTGCGCTGGAGCGTTTCTGCGAAAGCAGGGAGGGAGAATTTGACGTTATTTTAATGGATGTGCAGATGCCGGTGATGAATGGATACGACGCGACGAGAGCAATTCGCGCCCTGCCGCGAAAAGACGCTTCAAAGATACCGATTATTGCGATGACGGCAAACGCATTTGCGGAAGACGTCAAAGACGCCCTAAACGCCGGCATGAACGCTCATGTGCCAAAGCCAATCGATATGGACGTTGTAAAAGAAACAATTAGTTATTATTTAAATGAAAGGAATAGGAAATGAAAAGGCAGATTCGAATTTATTCTTTGGTTGCGGCTGCTGCTTTTCTGGCAATTGGAATGGCAGCCTGCGGGAAAGCGGAGAACCCGGACGTCAATCTGATTCAGGAAAGCACAGAGAGTAAACGATATGTTAATTTATTTGGACCTACGGAAAAATCAAGTCCGGATGCAAAAAATATTGCAAGGACGGCCCATGAAATGACGGTGCTTATGGCGGAGGAAAAGCTGGGAATCAAAGTTGAATACCGGACGTATACGGCGGAAGATCACCAGGATAAGACGTATGACGATGTGACGTTAGACCGTGCGAATAACTGTATGGATGATTTATATCTGTTAAATCCGGATGTGATTCAAAAGCTTGGCACACAGGGAAAGCTTGCAGATTTATCGGATCTGAAAGCGGCGGAAAATTTGCGGGAAGTCGTAAAGATGGCGAATACGATTGACGGAAAGCTTGTGGCCATTCCGCAGGAAGTTGTGGCCTATGGACTGTTTGTCAATCAGGATATGTTTGACGAGTACAAATTAAGTCTGCCCAACACGCCGGAGGAGTTTTTGAATTGCTGTAAAGTTTTTAAAGAAAACGGGATAGAAACGCCGGTTGGCGCGAACCGCTGGTGGCTGGAGACATTTGTTTTTTCCCAGGCGTATGCCGGCTTATATAATGAAGAGGATACGGATGCCAAAATACAGGAATTAAACAGCGGAGCCGCAAAATACAGCGATTATATGCGGCCGTCGTTTGAATTTTTAAAGCGGTTGATTGACGAGGGATATGTGGACGCAGAGAAAGCCTATGTATCCGAAGCGCTGGAGGGCGAACGGGACGATTTTCTTTCGGAAAAATGTCCGATTGTCATGGCGTACTGGGGCGCTGCAAATGCGGATACGGCCTATGGAAAGCCTGATTTTAACATGAAAGTAATCGGTTTTCCAAGCAGCCTTGGGCAAATGCCGGTCATTACCATTACGGGATATGCCGTCAGCGCGGAGGCGGAGCATATGGAAGATGCGATGGCTGTACTGGATGTGATTCTTTCCGATGAAGCGATGCAGATTTATACGGAGACAAATAAGGTGATTTCTCCGTCGAAAAATGTAGAGGTCAAATGCATCGATGCGTTAAAACCCTTAAACGACAGGGTGGACGAGGGAGTTTACGTTCTTGCGTCAAATGCAAGCATGAAAATGGAACAGTGGGGAAACGTCTGCCTGGTTGTGCGCAAGCTGTTAAACGGAGCGTCCGTAGATGAATGTATGGCGGAAATTGACAGGCTTCAGGAAGAAGCAATGCATCCGTAAAAACAGGTTTGACGAGTTTGCAGACATATGGTATGATGACACGGGCGCAGCCGTTTTTTTGCGCGGCGATTGAAATTAAATAAAAATAAAACTGTACCAACAGTTCCGGACAAAGATTTTGTAAAAAACTTTTGTGCCGGAATTTTTGGATGCAGTGATGATAGCCGGATACCGGCCTGTATGGAGGACAGACGTATGGATAATGCAAAGAAGATGCCAAAGAGGGACGGCGATGACGCTCTGGCCGTTTCGAGCTGTGAACCGCACAGCGGCATGCGAAGCGTTCAAAATCTGGAGACCGTTATCAATGAGGGGCTTCGCATCGCTTTATTGGAGGAGACGCCGGACCAGTCGTTAGAGACGCTTCTAAAACATCTGGGAAAAGTACTGAACGGAGAGCGTACTTACATATTTGAGCAGAACGAGTCCGGCTGCGACGACAATACTTATGAATGGGTGGCCGAGGGGGTGGAGCCGGAAAAGGAGAATCTTCAAAATGTCCCACCGGAAGTATGCGCAAGCTGGTATCGGAATTTCAGCGTCGGCAAATATATTGTCATTGAGAATCTGGAAGACATTCGGGAGATAGATCCGCTTCAGTATGAAAATCTGAAACGGCAGGGCATTCATTCTCTTGTCGTCGTTCCTCTTTATGACGGCGAAAAGATTATTGGGTTTTACGGCGTGGACAATCCTCCTGTAAAGTCAATGGAATACGCGTCGAATATGCTCCAGACGGCGGCATATTTTATCGTATCTTCTCTGAAACGGCGCAATCTGGTTCGCGAGCTTCAAAAACGCAGTTATAATGTCCTGCATGCCTTAAGCGTGGATTATCTGGGTATTTATCAGGTGAATTTTGATACGGGAGAATGCGAGATATTTCGAAACAGCGAAGAGATGAGCATGGATTGGGTCGTTGATTTTGAAAAGGGCTACCAGACGGCCATGGAACAGTACATTTCCTGGTATGTAGTTCCAAGGGATCAGGAGCGGCTTCGTACTGCGACAAAAAAGGAATATGTGCTTGCGCAGCTTAAGACGAAGAAGAAGTTCTATATCCGATTTCAGGTGAAAGATTGTTTCTGTGGGTTGAAACACATGGAAATTCATTTTTCCGCTATGGAAAAGACAGATACGGAAAATTGCGTGATATTTGCCCAGCGGGACGTCAATGCCGTTGTGGAGCAGGAAGAGAAATATAAGCTTGAGGCAAGGCGGAGTCTGGAAGATATTCTGGAGGGAGCCAGAACCGGAATCTGGACGATTGAGATGGAGGAGGGCTGTCAGCCGAGGATGTATGCGGACCGGACGATGCGGATTCTTCTGGGAGCGCCGGATGAAATTGAGCCGGAGGAGTGCTATCGTCAGTGGTTTGCAAATATTGAGCCGGACTATGTTGGGATGGTACAGGAATCGGTGCAGGAGATGTTAGAAACCGGGCGTTCCGAAGTGATTTATCCGTGGAATCATCCAAAGCTTGGAAAGATTCATGTCCGCTGCGGCGGGGTGCCGGATAAAACTTTTAAAAAGCCGGGCGTCTGCTTAAACGGTTACCATCAGGACATTACGGAGACGATGGTAACGAGAAAGAAGCAGGAGAGGGCCATTTTGGATCTGCTTGAGAAAGTGAGATGGGCAAATTCGGCGAAAAGCGAATTTCTTTCCCATATGTCCCATGATCTCCGTACGCCCATCAACGGAATTCTGGGAATGCTTGCCATTCTGGAGAAAAGCCAGGATGATCTGGAGCGGCAGAAGGAGTGTCAGAAGAAAATCCGCGTCTCGACGGAACATCTTTTGTCTTTGGTGAACAATGTTTTGCAGGTCAGCAATCTGGAGAGCGGAAGACCGACTGTGGTAAAAGAACCGTTTGACCTCAGGGAAACATTGGAAAGCTGCGTTATGATTTTATCCGCTCAGGCAAAGGAGTTTGGGATTCGCCTGGAGTTGGAAGAGATTGACTTACAGCACAGCAGGCTGATTGGAAATCCGCTTCAGCTAAAGCAAATCCTGATGAACGTCATGGAAAACGCCCTGAAATATAATCGTTCCCATGGATTTGTATTGATTCGGGTAAAGGAGCAAACCTGCCAGGACGGGACTGCGCACTTTCAGTTTGTGATTGAGGATAATGGAATTGGCATTGGAGAAGACTTTAAAAAGCATATTTTCGAGCCGTTTACCCAGGAGCATCAGGATGCAAGGACACAGTATAATGGCGCCGGGCTTGGCATGTCCATTGTGAAGAAACTGGTCGATCAGATGAAGGGGAGCATCCAGATGGACAGCCAGATCGGCAGGGGAAGCGTGTTTCAAATTACTCTGCCCATGCAAGTGGACGGGGCATGGTGTAAGCCGTCTGTAGAGGATGCGCAGAATTTGCAGAGCAGTGTTTCCGGGATGCGCGTCCTTTTGGTGGAAGATAATGAAATCAATTGTGAAATCGTCGAATTTATGTTAAAGGAGGCCGGAGCCAGTGTTGTAACCGCAGCCGACGGAAAGGCCGCCGTAGATGCGTTTGAAGCGTCCGCTCCCGGAACTTTTGACTGCGTGTTGATGGATTTGATGATGCCGGTTATGAGCGGATATGAGGCGACTCGCGTGATTCGCAGTCTGGATCGGACGGATGCGGCGGACGTTCCCATTATTGCGCTGTCGGCCAACGCATTTGAAGAAGACGTCGCTATGGCAAAAGACGCCGGAATGAACGAACATCTGGAAAAGCCTGTGGACATCCAAAAAGTGTTTCAGGTTATGGGCCGGCTGAGACGCTGACAAAATGTTGTTTTTATGGGCGCGTGGTATCTGTATTTTTGCAGACATGACGCGTTCCTTTGCTTGGCATTGGAAATGAAACCAAAAGAATGGAGATGAAAAAAGTATGAAAAGCAAGGCATTGCCGCGTTCCTTGAAAATCAGCATAGCAGTAATCATTTGCTTGAATATTTTTATTTTTTCGTTTTTGGGAAAATCCATTAACAAAATGAGTGAAGAAGCAATTGAAAATTTAGGAGCCGCATATATGGACGGGACAAACGAGCAGGTGTCGCTGCATTTTGAAACGATTATTGCGCTTCGGCTGACTATGGCGGAGTCCATAGCGCACATTGCGGCAGATGAAAAAACTTCAGATTACGGTTCAAAAGAAGAAATAGAATACGGCGCAAAGGCGAGACATTTTTTATGCGCCGCCCTTTATGCGCCGGATGGCAAAATGGAAATGATTTACGGCGATTCTGCGGAGCCAAACACGCCGGAACCTTTTTTGAACAGTCTGAAAAACGGAGAGCGCAAAGTATCGTCCGCTGTTGACAGCAGCGGAAACGACGTGATTTTGTTCGGCGTTCCCTGCGCGTATCCCATGTCCGACGGAAACGACAGTCTCGCGCTTGTCGTAGGGCTTTCTTCCAAATATATGAGCGAGGTTCTGTTTCTGGATTCGGATAATCCGCTGATTTATTCTTTTGTCATACGAAAAGACGGAAGCTATGTAATTCGAAATCAGGGCAGTAAAAAGGAAAATTATTTTGACAGGCTGTATCGTATTTTTGACGGACAGAATGAGGAAGCGGATTCTTATATTGAGCAGTTGACGGACGCAATGAATGCGGGGGAAGATTATTCCGTGATTTTGAATAGCGGCAAGTCGCGCCGTCACCTGTATTGTACCAGTCTTCCCTATTGCGAATGGTATCTGGTGACCGTTCTTCCTTTTGATGGATTGGATGAGGCAATTTCCGGCATGGGCGTTCATTGGCTGACTCTTGTTTATGCTGTCTTTTTTGCGGTTATAGCCATGCTTTTGTACATATTTTTTCAGTACTTTCGGATATTCAAAAAGCAGGTGTCGGAATTAAAGCGCGTGAATGCCGAAATGGATGAGGCGCGGCGGGCGGCTGAAAAAGCGCGGAAAGAAGCGGAAGACGCCAATGCGGCAAAGCAGGACTTTTTATCCAGCATGAGTCATGATATACGGACTCCCATGAACGCCATCATCGGTATGACCTCCATAGCTATGAATGCCGGCAATCCGGAACAGATTCAGGATTATCTGCGTAAAATCGCGTTATCCAGCAAGCATTTGCTGGGCCTGATCAATGACGTACTCGATATGTCCAAGATTGAAAGCGGAAAAATGACGCTGCATGTGGCTCCGGCGTCTTTGAGAGAAGCTATGGAGAGACTTGTAAATATCGTACAGCCGCAGGCCAGGGCCAAAAATCAGAAGTTTCATGCGGCTGCCTATGAAATTCTCGCGGAACATGTGTGCTGCGACAGCGTGCGGCTGAATCAGGTACTGATCAACCTGTTGGGAAATGCCGTGAAATTTACGCCGGAAAACGGTACGGTTCAGGTCGTTTTATATCAGGAAGCATTGCCTGAGGACGAATCGTTAGTCCGTACGCATTTTATGGTGAAAGATACGGGCATTGGCATGTCGGAGGAATACCAGAAGAAAATTTTTGATTCCTTTAGCAGGGAGGATACTGCCCGCGTGCAGAAAACGGAGGGCTCCGGCCTTGGGATGTCGATTACCAAGTGTATTGTGGACGCTATGGGCGGTACGATTTCTGTCCGAAGCGAACAGGGCAGGGGCAGCGAGTTCCACGTTGTGCTTGACCTGGCCAAGGCGGAGGGGAAAGCGGCCGAACAGATGCTTCCGGACTTAAAGACGCTTGTCGTAGACGGCGACGAGCGGCTGTGCAAAAACGCGGTTCGTTCCCTGCGTTCCATGGGCGTGCGTTCTGACTGGTGTCAAAGCGCGCAGAACGCAATGGAACGGATTGCGCAGGGCGATTATCAGATGATTCTTTTAGATTTGCATTTGCCGGATATGCACGGGATGGAAGCCGCGCGGGAAATACGTATGCGTTATGGAGATGATTTGGCTATTTTGATTTTGGCCGATGATCAAAGCGAGATAGAGGAGAATGCAGAGGAAGTTAAAATTTCCGGTTTCGTTTCCAAACCCCTGTTTCAATCGGCGCTGTCTGATGCGCTGCGTGCGTTTGCCGCGCCGTTCGGTGAAGAATCTGTGAAAACAGAAGAAGAAGCGGATACGCTGCTGAGTGGGAAACGCATTTTACTGGCGGAAGATAACGAGCTGAACTGGGAAGTTGCAAGCGAGCTGCTTTCCGTCCTTGAGATGGAACTGGACTGGGCGGAAAACGGACAAATCTGCGTGGAAAAATTTGAAAAATCCCCGGTCGGATATTATGACGCGATTATGATGGATGTGCGTATGCCCGTAATGGACGGCTACGAAGCAACCAGGCTGATCCGCGGGCTGAAGCGCGCGGACGCAGACATTCCTATTCTCGCAATGACGGCCGACGCTTTTTCCGAAGATATTCAAAAATGCCTGGAATGCGGTATGAACGACCATTTGGCAAAGCCGATTGATTTTTCAATTGTTGCCGCAAAGCTGAAAAAATATTTTAAGTCATAAATGATTAAGAGAGGGATAGAACAGAAGTAAGGGATGCTTTGCATCAGGAGACGTCCGCGGCCGGCCGGGGATTCATCACGGCCTTGAAGGGGGCGCAACGATGGTCAGATGGAAAAGCGGATTGCCTGGATGGCGGACAGACTCAATAAGAACCTAAAACCCATGTAACGGAAGAAAAAAGAATCTAAAATTTCGATGAAATTTTCAAACCCTCTTGCTGTTTAGACAAGATTTGTGTACAATGATTTAGGTAATTTCATTTATTAGGAGGAAAAAAGATGTCAATTTTATTAAATCAAGGGGCAGTCAGCTCTGCGCCAATGCTGATTTTATTAGCTGTTTTGTTTGTGTTTATGTATTTTTTTATGATTCGTCCGCAGCAGAAAGAGACGAAAAAGAAAAATGCTATGCTTTCCGCATTAGCAGTCGGAGATACAGTATTGACAACGAGCGGATTTTACGGCGTTGTAATTGATATTGAAGATAATACGGTCATTGTAGAATTTGGCAGCAATAAGAACTGTCGTATTCCTATGCAGAAAGAGGCGATTTCAGCCGTGGAGAAGCCGGAAGCAGAATAGAGAACGAAGAGTGGGAAACGTGTGACGGCGTTTCCTGTTTTTTAAAATCAGGGAATCTATATGTGCATAAAATGAAATAGAAAGGAAGAGGTAGCGTGACTTATCAGATAGGAGTGATTTCCGGTGACGGAATCGGACCGGAAATTGTAGCGGAAGCAAAAAAAGTTTTAGACCGCATCGGAGAGGTATACGGTCATACATTTGAATATGAAGAGATTTTAATGGGAGGATGCTCCATTGACGCAGCCGGCGTTCCGCTGACAGACGAGGCGGTTGCACAGGCAAAGGCAAGCCAGGCCGTCTTGATGGGTTCCATCGGCGGCAATACGGCGACTTCCCCGTGGTATAAGCTAGAACCGCATCTTCGGCCGGAAGCGGGGCTGTTAAAGCTCCGGAAATCTTTAAACCTGTTTGCCAATTTAAGGCCGGCCTATCTCTACGAAGAGTTAAAAGAAGCCTGTCCGCTGCGGGAAGACATCATTGGAGACGGCTTTGACATGATGATTATGCGGGAGCTGACCGGAGGGCTTTACTTTGGAGAACGGAAAACAGAAGAAATAGACGGCCGGATGACGGCGGTCGATACGCTTACATACAACGAAGACGAAATCCGCAGAATCGCAAAACGCGGATTTGACATCGCCATGAAGCGCCGCAGGAAAGTGACGAGCGTGGATAAAGCAAATGTCCTGGATTCTTCCAGGCTCTGGAGAAAAGTCGTGGAAGAAGTGGCGGGCGATTACCCGGAAGTGACGTTAGAGCATATGCTGGTAGACAACTGCGCCATGCAGCTTGTCAAAGATCCAAAGCAGTTTGACGTGATTTTAACCGAAAATATGTTCGGAGATATTTTATCGGACGAGGCGAGCATGGTGACAGGCTCGATTGGAATGCTCTCGTCCGCAAGCCTAAACGATACGAAATTCGGCTTATACGAGCCAAGCGGCGGTTCCGCGCCGGATATTGCGGGCATGGGAATTGCAAACCCGATTGCGACGATTTTAAGCGCGGCCATGATGCTTCGGTATTCCTTTGATCTGGACAAAGAAGCCGCCGCCGTCGAAGCCGCCGTAAAGCAGGTGTTAAAAGAAAACTGGCGCACCATTGACATTATGCCGCGGGAAGAAGCAAAGCGCGCGGCCGTTACGCAGGTTGGCACAAAGGAAATGGGCGATTTGATTGCAGAAAGGATACGATAATATGAAAAGTGATCATGTAAAAGCGGGCATGCAGCAGGCGCCGCACAGAAGTTTATTCAACGCACTGGGATTTACCGAAGAAGAAATGAAAAAGCCGATGGTCGGCATTGTAAGCTCTTATAATGAAATCGTTCCGGGCCATATGAACCTGGATAAAATCGTAAACGCCGTAAAGCTTGGCGTAGCGGAAGCAGGGGGCGTTCCGGTCGTATTTCCGGCCATCGCCGTCTGCGACGGAATTGCGATGGGGCATATCGGCATGAAATATTCCCTTGTGACAAGGGACTTGATTGCAGATTCCACAGAATGCATGGCCCTGGCGCATCAGTTCGACGCCCTTGTCATGGTGCCAAACTGCGACAAAAACGTGCCGGGACTTTTGATGGCGGCGGCAAGAATCAACGTGCCGACTGTATTTGTATCCGGAGGCCCCATGCTTGCGGGTCGCGTAAAAGGAAAGAAAACAAGCTTATCTTCCATGTTTGAAGCCGTAGGCTCCTATGCCGCCGGCACAATGACAGAAGAGGAAGTCAGAGAATATGAAGAAAAGACATGTCCGACGTGCGGTTCCTGCTCCGGCATGTATACGGCCAATTCCATGAATTGCCTGACGGAGGCGCTTGGCATGGGGCTTAGGGGCAACGGCACAATTCCGGCGGTCTACTCGGAGCGCATTAAGCTTGCAAAGCACGCCGGCATGGCGGTTATGGAAATGTATGAGAAAAATATACGGCCAAGGGATATTATGACAAAAGAAGCGGTGCTGAACGCCCTGACCGTCGATATGGCGCTTGGCTGCTCCACAAACAGCATGCTGCATCTTCCGGCAATCGCGCATGAAATCGGTTTTGACTTCGATATAAAATTCGCAAATCCAATCAGTGAAAAGACGCCGAATCTCTGCCATCTGGCTCCGGCGGGACCGACATACATGGAAGATTTAAATGAAGCCGGGGGCGTATACGCCGTGATGAAAGAGCTTGCGGACGCGGGGCTTTTACATACCGACTGCATAACGGTAACCGGAAAGACCGTCGGGGAAAATATTAAAGACGCCGTCAACAAAGATCCGGAAGTGATTCGTCCGCTGGATAATCCGTATACAAAGACGGGCGGCCTTGCCGTATTAAGCGGAAACCTTGCTCCGGACGGAAGCGTGGTAAAACGCTCCGCAGTCGCTCCGGAGATGCTGGTACACGAGGGGCCGGCCAGAGTATTTGAATGCGAAGAAGACGCCATTGCAGCGATTAAGAGCGGAAAAATCAACGCGGGAGACGTTGTGGTCATCCGTTATGAGGGGCCGAAAGGCGGACCCGGCATGCGGGAGATGTTAAATCCGACGTCCGCCATTGCAGGAATGGGCCTTGGCTCTTCGGTCGCGCTGATTACGGACGGACGCTTTTCCGGCGCAAGCCGCGGCGCATCCATTGGACACGTTTCTCCGGAAGCTGCGGTCGGCGGTCCGATTGCGCTGATTGAAGAGGGAGACATCATCAAAATCAATATCCCGGAAATGAAGCTTGACGTAGATTTGACGGACGAAGAGCTTGCGGCAAGAAAAGCAAACTGGAAACCGAAAGAGCAGAACGTAAGCGGTTATCTTGGACGGTATGTAACCATGGTGACATCCGGCAACCGCGGGGCGATTCTGGAAAAATAAAAACAAACAGACTGAAACAGAGAGAGGGAATTTTCATGCAGTTGACAGGTGCGGAAATTATCATTGAATGTTTAAAAGAACAGGGTGTGGATACGGTGTTTGGGTATCCGGGCGGCCAGATTTTAAACGTATATGACGAACTGTATAAGCATAGAGATGAAATTAAGCATATTTTAACGTCCCATGAACAGGGGGCGAGCCATGCGGCAGACGGATACGCCAGAAGTACGGGAAAAGTCGGCGTCTGCATGGCGACAAGCGGGCCGGGAGCGACGAATCTTGTGACGGGAATTGCAACCGCCTATATGGATTCCGTGCCGCTTGTGGCGATTACCTGCAACGTCGGCGTGCCGCTTCTTGGAAAAGACAGCTTTCAGGAGGTGGACATTGCGGGAATCACAACTCCGATTACCAAGCATAACTTTATTGTAAAAGACATTGAAAAGCTTTCGGCTACGATTCGGCGGGCATTTGCGATTGCGGCAAAAGGACGGCCGGGGCCCGTGCTTCTTGACATTCCAAAAGACGTAACGGCGCAGAAATGTGAGTATACGCCGGTTTCACAGGAAAAACCGGCGCGCTTTGCGGCGGAGATTCCGGAAGAAGATTTTGAGCGGGCAGTCAAAATGATTTCCGGGGCAAAGCGTCCGTTTATTTTTGCCGGCGGCGGCGTTGTGCTTTCCGAGGCAAGCGCGGAATTAAAAGAA
The DNA here is from genome assembly GCA_910586725.1 of uncultured Lachnospiraceae bacterium. Classification (GTDB taxonomy): domain Bacteria; phylum Bacillota; class Clostridia; order Lachnospirales; family Lachnospiraceae; genus Roseburia_B. The sequence goes on from CAJUJL010000018.1 coordinate 47,563, forward strand.
TTTGCAGAAAAGATAGATGCGCCCGTCTGCGATTCCCTGATGGGGAAAGGCGCGTTTGACGGAACGGATGAGAAATATACCGGAATGCTTGGCATGCATGGGACGAAAACGTCAAACCTTGGCGTGAGCGAATGCGACCTGCTTATTGCCGTCGGCGTGCGTTTTTCCGACCGCGTCATCGGAAATGCGGCCAAATTTGCAAAACAGGCCAAAATCCTGCAGATTGACATTGACCCGGCGGAGATCAACAAAAATATCATTGTGGATTTTAGCATGATAGGAGACGTCAAAGACGTGCTTGGCAGGTTAAACGCCCGCGTTTTGCGGATGGAGCATAGCGAATGGCTTTCCCATATACAGGAATATAAAGAAAAATATCCGCTGAAATATCCCGAAACAGGATTGAACGGGCCTTATATGATAGACGCGATTTACCGGATGACAAAAGGCGACGCGCTGATTGTCACCGAGGTCGGACAGCATCAGATGTGGGCGGCGCAGTTTTACAAATACAAAAAGCCGCGTACCCTGCTTACGTCCGGCGGTCTTGGCACCATGGGATACGGGCTTGGAGCGGCGATTGGCGCAAAGACGGCCAACCCGGATAAAACGGTAATTAATATTGCCGGAGACGGATGCTTCCGGATGAATATGAATGAAATCGCGACAGCCGTAAGGCAAAAGCTTCCGTTGATTGAAGTTATCGTGAATAATCACGTGCTTGGCATGGTGCGGCAATGGCAGACGCTGTTTTACGGGGAACGCTATTCCGCTACGATACTAGACGACGGCATGGACTACGTAAAGCTTGCGGAAGCCATGGGAGCGACAGGATACAGGGCGAAGACAAGAGAAGAATTTGAGGAAGTTATGAAAAAAGCCCTTGCGGCAGACGGCCCCGTTGTAATCGACTGCGTCATAGATTCCGATGATAAAGTCTGGCCGATGGTGGCGCCGGGCGCCGCAATTGCGGAAGTATTTACCGAAGAAGATTTAAAACAGAAATAATTGCTGCCGAAACCAGTTTTTCATATCCCTGTTCAGGTATGAACGCAGCAGAAGAAAAATATATTTTATTCAGACCCGCTTGCGCTATATAAGCCGGCAGCGGTTCTAAATTCGAAAAAACCTCATTAAGAACCGGCGGGCTTATAACGGTCATCATGAAAATATATTTTTTTCTGCTGCGCGACAGACCGGGAGAGGATATGAAAAATTGGTATCCATGGTAAAACACGCCTTGACAGTTTTTTTAAAAAAGATTACAGTATTCTACGAGAACACAGACGAAATGACATGAGGAGGTTATGAAGTATGAGCAGAGTATATAATTTCTCCGCGGGACCGGCGGTTTTGCCGGAAGAGGTATTGCGCGAAGCGGCAGAGGAGATGATGGATTATAAAGGAAGCGGTATGTCCGTAATGGAAATGAGTCATCGTTCCAAAGTATACGATACGATTATCAAAGAAGCGGAAGCGGATTTGCGCGATCTGATGCAGATACCGGATAATTACAAAGTTCTGTTTTTACAGGGCGGCGCGTCGCAGCAGTTCGCCATGATTCCAATGAATCTGATGAAAAATAAGAAAGCGGCTTATATTGTGACCGGACAGTGGGCAAAGAAAGCATGGAAGGAAGCGCAGATTTACGGAGAAGCGGTTTCCGTGGCTTCTTCCGAGGATCAGACGTTTTCCTATATTCCGGACTGTTCGGATCTGGACATTCCGGACGACGCGGATTATGTTTACATTTGTGAAAATAACACGATTTACGGCACAAAATTCAAAGAGCTGCCGAATACGAAAGGCCATACGTTAGTGGCCGACGTATCCTCCTGCTTTTTATCCGAGCCGGTAGACGTGACAAAATACGGCGTTATTTACGGCGGCGTACAGAAGAACATAGGGCCTGCGGGCGTAGTCATTGTAATTATCCGGGAAGATCTGATTACGGAAGATACGCTGCCGGGAACTCCTACCATGTTAAAATACAAAACGCATGCGGACGCTGCGTCTCTGTACAATACGCCCCCGGCATACGGCATTTACATCTGCGGCAAGGTGTTCAAATGGTTAAAGAGCATGGGCGGCCTTTCCGCAATCAGGGAGCGCAACGAAGAAAAAGCGAAAATTTTGTATGATTTTCTGGATGAAAGCAGCCTGTTTCGGGGAACGGTCGCAAAAGAAGACCGCTCGCTGATGAACGTGCCATTTGTTACCGGAAGCGACGAGTTAGACGCAAAATTTGTCGCGGAAGCCAAAGCGGCAGGGCTTGAGAATTTAAAAGGCCACCGTTCGGTTGGCGGCATGCGCGCGTCTATTTACAACGCCATGCCGAAAGAGGGCGTGGAAAAGCTGGTTGCTTTTATGCGCGAATTTGAGGAAAAGAATCGTTAGGAGGAGACTTATTTATGTTTCAGTATACTTGTTTAAATCCGATTGCAGACGTCGGACTGAACTTATTTTCTAAGAAATATCAGAAGACAGACGAGATAGCGGAAGCAAACGCCGTTTTGGTGCGCAGCGCGTCTATGCACGATATGGAGCTTCCGGAGCATTTAGAAGCGGTTGCAAGAGCCGGAGCCGGCGTAAATAATATTCCGCTGGATGCGTGCGCTGAGAAAGGCATTGTCGTATTCAACACGCCGGGCGCGAATGCAAACGGCGTAAAAGAGCTTGTGATTGCCGGAATGCTGCTTGCGTCCCGCGATATTGTCGGGGGCATCGAATGGGTCAGGGAAAATAAAGATCTGCCGGACATTGGAAAGGCCGCGGAGAAGCAGAAGAAAAACTTCGCCGGATGTGAAATCTCCGGTAAAAAGCTTGGCGTCATAGGTCTTGGAGCCATTGGCGTTCAGGTTGCCAACGCGGCGATTCATCTTGGCATGGATGTACTCGGCTACGATCCGTATATTTCCGTCAACGCCGCATGGAATTTATCCCGCAGCGTGAAACACATCAGCAACGTGGATGATATTTACAAAGAATGTGATTTTATTACCGTGCATGTTCCGCTTATGGACGCGACAAGAGGCATGATCAATGAAGAAGCCATTTCCAAAATGAAAGACGGCGTTGTCATTTTAAACTTTGCAAGAGATCTGCTGGCGGATGAAGCGGCTGTTTTAGCCGGAATTGAAAGCGGAAAAATCAAAAAATATGTGACGGATTTTGCCAATGAAACCGTCGCGGGAAAAGACGGCGTCATCTTAACGCCGCACCTTGGAGCTTCTACGGAAGAATCGGAAGATAACTGCGCTATGATGGCGGTCAGGGAAATCCGGGATTATCTGGAAAACGGAAACATTGTGCATTCTGTGAATTTCCCGGACTGCAATATGGGCGGCTGCGAGAAAGCCGGACGCGTGGCCATTCTGCATAAAAATGTAAAAGGAATCATCGGCAAATATTCCACTATTTTTGGAAATGCAGACATTAATATTGAAGATATGACGAACAAATCAAAGGGAGATTATGCCTATACGCTGTTAGATATTGACACGCCGGTTACAGACGAGGTCGTTTCCCAGTTACAGGCAGTTACAGGAGTACTAAAAGTACGCGTGATAAAATAAGATAAATAAAGAAGGAGACAAAATGGCAGAAATCAGACCATTTCTGTGTATCCGTCCATCAGAGGGTAAAGCGGCAGACATCGCTGCTTTACCTTATGACGTTTATAACAGAACAGAAGCAAAAGAAGCAGTAAAAAACAATCCGGATTCTTTTTTAAACATAGACCGGGCCGAAACGCAGTTTGACGATTCCGTAGACACTTACGATCCGAAAGTTTATCAGAAAGCGCACGATCTCTTATGGGATATGGTAAAGCGGGGAAGTTTTATTCAGGAAGATACGCCCTGTTATTACGTGTATGAGCAGACGATGGACGGCCGCGTACAGACCGGAATTGTGGCCTGTGCGTCCATTGACGATTATGCTAACGGCGTGATTAAAAAGCATGAAAATACCAGAGCGGAAAAGGAAGCGGACAGGATTCGCCACGTTGACGCGTGCAATGCGCAGACCGGGCCGATTTTTTTGGCTTACCGCGCCAATGAAGTCATTCGAAACGCAGTCTGCGCGGCAAAAGAAACAGACGCTTTGTATGATTTTGTATCAGAAGATCAGATCAGGCACCGCGTATTTTGCATTTCCGATACGGAAGAGATTGCAAAAATAAAAGACGCGTTTTCCGCCATTGAAGAAATTTACATAGCGGACGGACATCACCGGGCGGCTTCCGCGGTAAACGTCGGATTGAAACGGAGAAAAGAACACCCGGACTATACGGGCGAGGAAGAATTCAATTATTTTCTGTCGGTGCTGTTTCCGGACGAAGAGCTTATGATTTTAGATTATAACCGGGCAGTCAAAGATCTTTGCGGAGATACGAAAGAAGCGTTTCTTTCCAAAGTGGAGCAGATTTTTGACGTAAGAGCGCTGGATGGAGCGAAAAAACCGGAAAAAAAGGGAGAAATCTCTATGTATCTTGCCGGAAGCTGGTACGGGCTTACGATTCGGGAATGCGATCAGAGCGACGACCCGGTGGACGGCCTTGACGTATCTTTGCTTCAGAAGCTTTTATTGGAGCCGGTTTTAAATATCAAAGATCCGAAAACAGATGCGAGAATTGATTTTGTGGGAGGAATCCGGGGACTTTTGGAGTTAGAGCGCAGAGTCCATGAGGATTGCGCCGTGGCGTTTGCCATGTATCCGACTTCCATAGCAGAGTTGTTTGCAGTGGCCGATGCAGGGAAGCTGATGCCGCCAAAATCCACATGGTTTGAGCCAAAGCTTCGAAGCGGATTGTTTATTCATGCGATTTAAAATATATTGAATCGAATCAAACAGAAAAAGAGGTAACGAAGCGAAATGAATAACACTTTAGACATCACTACGGAAACACGGACGCTGGAAAATTTAGAACAGGCGGCGGAAACATTAAAAAATGCGGATTCCGATATGATACGGGAGTGGCTTTTAAGTCTTGTGCCGGGACTTTTGGGATTTGCGCTGCAAGTCGTTCTTGCCGTCGTTGTTTATGTGATTGGAAGCCGTTTGATCCGGCTTGCCAGAAAATTTCTGCGCCGGTGGCTGGAGAAGTCGGAAGCGGATATAGGCGTAAGGCAGTTTTTGGATGCGCTGTTAAAATACGTGCTTTACTTTATTTTAATCGTTACGATCCTGACGCTGTTTGGCGTTACGACGGCTTCTGTCGTGGCGGTCGTCGGTTCTGCGGGCCTTGCGCTTGGCCTTGCCCTGCAGGGAAGCCTTTCCAATTTTGCCGGAGGGGTTTTGATTTTGATGTTAAAGCCGTTTAAAGTGGGAGATTACATTCGGGAAGATACGCATGGAAATGAGGGAACCGTTGAAGAAATCTCCATATTTTATACAAGGCTTATGACGGCGGATCATAATACGATTGTCATTCCAAACGGCATGCTGGCAAACAGCAGCTTAACCAACATTACCTATTCCGGTATCCGCAGGATTCATCTGGAAATCGGAATTGCATATGAGGCTGATTTAAGATTGGCCAAAGAAGTCATTTTAAAACAGGCGCAGGCAGAAATCTGCCGCGTGCCGGAGGAAGAAACGCTGGTATTTGTATCGGAGCTTGGCGCGAGCGAAGTAAAAATCGGGCTGCGCATCTGGGTAAAGACGGAAGAATTCTGGGAAGCAAAGTGGCGCTTGATGGAAAATATTAAACTGGCGTTGGATGCATGCGGCATTGAAATTCCATATCAGAAAATCGACGTACAGGTAAAAGAAGCCGGAAAAGCAAAATAAGAAAGAGGAAAAGAAAATATGAAGGTATTACAAAAAATAAAAGTATTCGTATGCTGCCTGTTGATCGCGTCTTTGCTGCCGATTGCCGCCTGGGAGCCTGTTTTTGCAGAAAACGGCAGGAATGCAGACGCGGGCGTTGTCGTGACAAACAACGATGCGTTTCTGAAAGCTCTGAGGGAGAAAAAAAGCCCTATAACAGTCCAGGGAATCGTTACGGTTGCAAATGGAGCGGAAGCAAGCGGAAGGATGCGCCCCATTATGA
>CAJUJL010000019.1 GCA_910586725.1 uncultured Lachnospiraceae bacterium
GCTTGGGTTTAAATCTGGAATCTCTGAACATTTTTTTATAATACACGGTTTAAGAAAAAAATTAAAGAAAAAGCCATTACTTTCACAGTCTACACAATAAATATACACAAAACAATCTTTCGGTACTTTTTTAATTTTTTCACAATATTTATTTAAGCGATTCACCAAAAAAATCTGATAACAAAAAAATAATATCAATAAAATAAATATTATAAAAAACAACCAAAGTATGCCCACTTTTTGAAATACAAGTAAGTAAGTGTATTGCACAAAATAAAAATATAACAATATTATAACAGATTGAGAGATAATTTTACTCCCACCAAAAACACCTTGAATATATTTTTTATTTATACTAAGGTTAAAAGAAAAATAAAGAACAGATATCTGCAAAAACAAAACAGACAACACAGTAACTAATAAATCTGCAGTGGATAATTTATAATATATTAGTTCATCAAATGCAAATGCATAATATATAAAAAGCGAGAAAAAGACGTATCCTACATCCATAACAATTAAAAGAATCAATTTTATATAAAATTTACAAGTGGAAAAGTTTTTTGTAAGAACACAAACTAACATCATGAATAAAACCGTAATATTCATAAAATAAAAATGATACTCAGTAATCAAATCTTCAATCTTGTATAATATATTCTCAAAAAAATGGGGTGAAGATGGTCCTCCCATTATCACCCCAAAAACCAAACTAAAACCAACAATTAAGCAGCACAGTTCCAATATACATTGAACAATCTGCCATATAAAAGAAAATGTTTTTTTTCTTATATTTTTCAAATTTACAGACCCCTTTTTCATTAGAATTTGAATTTATATATACTTTTCAAGTTGATATTTTTCTTTTTTGTTTAATCTTATTTACAACACATTCAAACTCTCTATATGAATTAACTCTTGTTGAATCTGTCCTTATTTTTTCAATATATGGATTAAACCTCTCATACATCATTATTAGATAAGAACCCGCCATGCGGTCAAGAATATTGATATCAAATATATGGGTGTTAATTCCTACGCATAATCTTTCAAAAGCAGCAAGCACTTCTGTAGCATCTTTAAGCAATTCTGAATCTGTATCTAATTTATTCATTTCAATATCAAGCTGAGATAACTTTATATTAAATTTAGCTTGCAAATTATAAAGTTTTGACGTTATATCTTCAAAATACTCTATTGTTGCTTGTTTTCGCCTTCTGATATGGTCTTTTGCATTAAAATAAATTGACACAAATAATGCTAAAATTGAAATTAATAAAGCTACTATGCTAACTAATGTATCTGCTTCCATACTATCTACCATTCCTTTCCATCTACTCTTCCGTTTTCTTCCCACTTACAATGTACTACAGCATCCTGAAATAATCCCATCCCCCAGAGATTTCCCAAAAACACAATTCATTGATTCTACAAATAATTACACACCCTCTTTCTCTTGCTTGAAAAATCTAGGAGTAAACAATGTTAGCATATTCCATCTTGCATACATCCATCATCAGAATATTGTCAAGTATATTACGCAATATCCGTTTTTTCATTCCTTCTTCCTTTCGTCCCCACCTTTTCTGCAGAGAAATAATCAGGTTGCTTGGCTCCATTATACAAAGAAACCATCTTATATTCAAGGATGATTCCTTACTGGTTTATGGTATGGTTACAGTTCAGCCGAAAAGCTGAACTGTAACCATTATCTCATATCATATTAAAATGCCTAAACGCCGCCATAATCGCTTTTTCTTTCTCCGGTGGGCATTTCGGCACACGGCTTTTATTATCGCCTACATTGTAATTCAGACGTTTCTCAATACCACATTTGTCTTTTATCTGTGCTACATACAGTGACGACACCTTTAAACCATACTCCAATTTTATCCATTCTTTCATTTCCGTATAGGTTGCACTTTGCTTTACGTCTTTCAGATATTCATTATCTTTTGGCTCATAATCCACATACGCATAGACTGTTTCAGCGGTGTTACTATTTCCTACCCAAAAGAACGCACGTCTCCACATGCCCCGTCCCCGGAAACATATCCACACAGCACAGCCTCTCCACCACATACCCATACTCCTGCAGCATTTGCAGATCCCTCGCCAGGCTCGTGGGCTTGCAGGAAATATACAACATTCTCTCGGGCCTGAAACGCAAGCCGATCTTAGAAAGCGCCTTCGGATGAATCCCGTCTCGCGGCGGATCCAAAATAATAAAATCCGGCTTCTCTTCTATGGCATCTACCACCTTCAATACATCGCCCGCGATAAATGTGCAATTGGCAAGTCCGTTTCTCTTCGCATTCTCCCTTGCCGCTTCCACTGCTTCTTCCACAATCTCCACGCCGATTACTTTTCCTGCGGCAGGAGAAAGGATTTGTGCGATTGTTCCCGTCCCGCTGTACAAATCAAATACCGTTCCAAGGGATCCGCCGATATATTCCCGTGCAGTCTCATACAGAACCTCCGCTCCAAGAGAATTTGTCTGGAAAAACGAAAACGGCGTAATTTTAAATTCCAGCCCCAATAGCTCCTCATAAAAATAATCCTGACCATACAAAATATCTGTTCCATCATCCCGAATCACATCTGCAAGGCTGTCATTTCTTGTATGTAAAATACCGACAATTTTTCCATCATAAGAGACGCCAAGGATCTGCTCTTTTAGCTCTGCCAAAACAGCCGTCTCGTCAAACCCCTCTGTCTGTGTACTGGTGACAAGGTCAATTAAAATATCACCCGTTTTTACCGCTTTTCTCACAAGCAGGTGACGCAGATAACCTTCGTGGCTCAATTTATGATAAAATGAAATCTTTTTTGCCTCAGAAAAAGCTCTGACACAGATCAAAATCCTGTGGTAATCTTCATCGACAATTTTACATTCTTCCACATTTACAATATCATAAAAGCTCCCTCTTTTATGCATGCCAAGAGCCAATGGTCCGTCTTTTTCCGTATCACCAAAAGAAAATTCCATCTTATTGCGATACGCAAACTGCCTTGGGCTTTCTTTGATGCCTTCAAAAACCCGTTCAAAATCAACTCCCGACTCCGATAAGACGGGCGCAAGCAGCTCCCTGATCTGATTTTCCTTCAATTTCAACTGAGATTCATAACTTAAATTTTGATATGCGCATCCTCCGCATTCTCCAAAATGAGGACACGACCATTCTTGTAACTCTATCGATGATTTTTTGAGCGTGTTCAAAAGTCTTCCTTCACATTTTCCTTTTCGCATCTTCCGAACGGAAAAAGAAACTGTTTGCCCCGGAATACAATTTTTCACAACAAATTCCTTTCCGTCTTCTGTAATTACAATTCCTTTATTTGGAAATACAACCTTTTCCACAATTCCTTCTAACACCTGGCCTTTTTTCATCTCTCCTGCTGTCCTTTCCATACCAATTTTATTTAATAATTCCTTACTTCCACAAATCAAATCGGAAAACCGGCATTTTCACCTGCTCTGTCATCACACGTTATCTTCAAAACATTTCCATAATCTTTGAAACATACGGCTCTTTCGTCATACGGAAAAAGAGCCGCAGGTCTGCGGCTCTTTTCCATGCTACCAAATATGCTTTTATTTATCGCCAGCTTCTTCTTCATCATCATCGAAGAAATCATCCTCAAATTCATCATCCAGATCTTCTTCAAAATCATCCAGATAATCCGGTGTAAAGAAACGATAAATTCCATATGCCGCTCCGGCAATCGCTGCAATAATTCCGAGAATTGCAAAAACCCAAATAATTTTAGTCGCTTTCTTCTCATCATCGTTCTTCTTCTTCAGAAAGTCATTTAACTTTGTCATTGTCAAAAAATCATCTACTTTATTCATGCTGTCCACTCCTTTTCATTTATTCTTTGGAGAACTTCATCTGTTCTCCTTGTTTCGCATGACACATCATATATATTATAACATATCTTTTCCTATTCACAAATAAAAAATTACATTTTCTTAAATTTTTATATTTTTTTTAATTTTGCAAAAACAGCAAACATTTTTTTTATGCCCGCGGTATCAAAATCTACCGTCACTTCGTAATCACGCCCGCCTTCCACGATCTGTACAACCGTTCCTGTGCCGAATTTAATATGGCTTACCTGATCGCCAACTTTATAATCCAAAGGCTCTTTTCTGGCATTCCCAAAATTCCTGGGCGTTCCATAACCCGCGGCGGCTACAGGTTTGGAACGAAACGCTTCCCTGGCTTTTTGAAAAGACGACTGCCTATGCGTTTCTTTCTGCGCATGACGCTGCAATTCTTCCGCCTTCAATCCGGAATCCGGTTTTGTCAATAACTCTTCCGATATTTCTTTTACAAACCGCGACACCTTATGAAACTGCGTTTCTCCCCGGAGCATTCTTTGTCTTGCGCCGGTAATGGAAAGGTTCTCTTTGGCTCTGGTAATCCCTACATATGCCAGCCGCCGCTCCTCTTCTATATCTTCCGTTGGCGTTTCCGACAAGATAGACCGGTAACTTGGAAACAGCCCATCTTCCATCCCGGTAAGATAAATATTCGGAAACTCCAATCCCTTTGCGCTGTGCAGCGTCATAAGCACAACATAATTGCTGTCCTCATCCAGGCCGTCAATATCTGCGACAAGAGCCACTTCTTCCAAAAAACCGCTCAACGTCGGTTCATCCTCTGCTTCTTCATATGCCGTTATTTTGCTAAGCAATTCGTCGATATTTTCTATACGCGCCGCAGCCTCATCCGTTCCCTCTGCTTCCAGTTCCGACACATAACCCGTTGTCTCAAGCAATTCCTCAAACAGCTCCACCAGACTGATCATTCCCAATTTACTTCGCATAGACTGAATAAACAATACAAAGGGACGTATCTTGGCGCTTGCCTTTCCAATAGACGGAATATCGTCTGCCTTTTTCAACGCATCATAAAAACTAATTTCATTTGCAATCGCATACTCCTGCACTCGGCTCAAAGTAGTAGCTCCAATTCCGCGCTTCGGCACATTAATAATTCTGCGTACGGCCAAATCATCGCTGGCATTGTCGATCGTTTTTAAATAACACAAAAGATCCTTGATTTCTTTTCTGGAATAAAAATTAATGCCTCCCACGATTTTATAGGGAATATTGGAAACAATGAACTTCTCTTCAAAAAGACGGGACTGGGCATTGGTGCGGTATAAGACCGCACAGTCCTTATACTGGTATCCCTGCCGGTAAACCTTTTCCGTAATATTTTTTGCCACAAAATCCGCCTCGTCGTATCCCGTTTCAAACTGACGGAAATCAATTTTTCCGCCTTCCTCGTTTGCCGTCCAGAGTCTTTTCTCTTTTCTGCTCCTGTTGTTTGCAATCACCTCATTCGCCGCTGCCAGGATATTTTGTGTGGAACGGTAATTCTGCTCTAACTTTATTACCGTCGCTTCCGGAAAATATGTTTCAAAATTTAAAATATTATAAATATTTGCGCCGCGAAACCGGTAAATAGACTGATCGTCATCCCCTACCACACAGAGATTTTTGTATTTATCCGCTAAAAGCCGGATCAACTGAAACTGCGCGGTATTCGTGTCCTGATACTCGTCTACCATAATATAACGAAACCTTTCCTGATAATACGCAAGCGTCTCCGGATCCGTTTTAAAAAGCTCCACGGTATAATAAATCAAATCGTCAAAATCCAAAGCATTGTTTTTCTTCAAAGCCTGCTGGTATTCCCTGTAAACCAACGCCTGCTTTTGCTTCATATAATCGCATTCCTCTTCGGCCCTCTTAGAAAACTCAAGAGGACCTGTCAATTCGTCTTTCGCGGATGAAATTGCTGCCAAAAAAGATTTTTCTTTATAAACCTTCGTATCGATCTGCAGCCTTTTTAATATATCTTTCATTAAAGTCTTCTGATCATCCGCATCGTATATGGTAAAATTGGAAGCAAACCCAAGCCTGTCAATAAATCTGCGCAAAATCCTGACGCAGGTAGAATGAAACGTCGTCACCCAGATACCCTCCGAGCCATATTCCACCATCCGGCAAATACGTTCCTTCATTTCACCCGCAGCTTTGTTCGTAAATGTAATCGCCATAATATGATATGGATTGATTCCCTTTTCTTGTATTAAATATGCCGTTCTGTATGTAAGAACGCGCGTCTTGCCGCTTCCTGCTCCTGCCAGAATCAAAACAGGGCCTTCTGTCTGAAATACGGCCTGTTTCTGCGGTTCATTTAATGTTTCATAAATACTCATTCTTTCTCCTTAGCATCACTGTCATAATTAAAAATTCTATCTTATTATAAGGGCAAATACCAAAAACCGCAATGCATTTTTATAGAACATCCTGTCTTTCCCGGGGCAAAATGCGGACAAGAAAAAAGAAAGAATTTGTTTTTCTGTAATAATATGCTACAATATTGTGCAGAAAACTTTAAGTAGGAGGTTTATAATGGCACAAAATCCAATTATAACATTTGAAATGGAAAACGGCGATATTATGAAGGCAGAGCTTTATCCTGAAATTGCTCCCAATACCGTCCATAATTTTATCAGCCTGGCAGACAGCGGATTTTATAACGGACTTATTTTCCACCGCGTAATCAAAGGCTTTATGATCCAGGGCGGCGACCCGGAAGGCACCGGCATGGGCGGCCCCGGCTACGGAATCAAGGGTGAATTCGCGCAAAACGGCTTTTCAAACAATTTAGAGCATACTTCCGGCGTTTTATCTATGGCCCGCTCCATGATGCCCGATTCTGCGGGAAGCCAGTTTTTTATCATGCATAAAGACGCCCCGCATCTAAACGGCTCTTATGCTGCTTTTGGAAAAATTACGGAAGGAATGGATGTCGTAAATAAAATAGCGGAAACAGCGACTGACTACAGCGACCGTCCATTAGAAGAGCAGAAAATGAAAAAAGTATCTGTAGAAACATTCGGAGAAGTCTATCCGAAACCGGAAAAATGTTAAACACACTACAAAGGATCAGGAGGGAGTTTATTAAATGAACCATGAAACAACGCCAATTCGGGATGCCTCAGTTCTCGGTATCCCGAAAATGCTGATTTTGGGCTTGCAGCATATGTTCGCTATGTTCGGCGCTACTATTTTAGTGCCTATATTAGTCAACGGTTATTTTGAAGGAGAAGGGCTGTCCATTCAGGTCACCTTGATCTGCGCCGGAATCGGAACTTTATTTTTTCACATCTGTTCCAAATTAAGGGTTCCTGCATTTTTAGGTTCTTCCTTTGCTTTTTTGGGCGGTTTTTCCACGATCGCAAGCCTGGATACCGGAATTTTCAAAGACATGACAATGGGAGAAAAACTCCCATACGCCTGCGGCGGCATTGTAGTTGCAGGTCTTTTATATCTTATTTTAGCGCTTGTAATTAAATTAGTCGGCATCAGGAAAGTGATGCGCTTTCTGCCGCCGGTCGTAACCGGGCCAATCATCATCTGTATCGGATTAAGCCTTGCGCCTTCGGCTGTTACCAATGCATCCACAAACTGGCTATTGGCTCTCATTGCATTATCCGTCATTATTGTTTTCAACATTTGGGGAAAAGGCATGTTCCGCATCATTCCTATTTTGCTTGGAGTCGTAATTTCCTATGCGGCAGCGTTAATTATGAATGCCTGCGGTCTTACAAATCCGGATGGCACCGCTATTTTAAACTTTTCCAATGTAGCCGCGGCATCTGTCGTCGGACTTCCTCCGTTTGAATTTTGCAAATTTGACCTGACAGCAATTTTAGTTATGGCTCCGATCGCTTTGGCAACTATGATGGAACACATCGGCGACATGTCCGCTATTTCAGCAACCGTTGGAGAAAACTTCATTGAAAATCCGGGCCTTCACCGCACATTAATCGGCGATGGTCTTGCAACCTCATTTTCTGCCATAGTCGGCGGCCCTGCCAACACAACATACGGTGAAAATACAGGCGTTTTGGAATTAAGCAAAGTATACGATCCCAAAGTCATTCGCCTGGCTGCCATTTACGCAATTATTTTAAGTTTTCTGCCGAAATTTTCAGAAATCATCAGCTCTCTTCCATCCGCCATTATCGGAGGCGTCAGCTTTATGCTATATGGAATGATTTCTGCGATTGGGGTAAGAAACGTTGTGGAAAACCATGTGGATTTTACCAAATCCAGAAATCTGATTATTGCAGCCGTTATACTGGTGTCCGGTCTTGGATTCTCCAGCGGTCTTACCTTTACCGTCGGGACAACCTCTATTACGTTAACAGGACTGGCAATTGCAGCCATCGCGGGCATACTTCTAAACGCCATTTTGCCGGGAAAAGATTATACCTTTGGAGAAGATCCCAGTGCAGATGCAAATCGGGGACTGGATATGAATCCAATTCCAAGAAAGAAAAAAAATTAGAAACGTCACGCATCTAAATCGTCATATTACATGAAAAAATAAAAGAGTTTGCAAATGCAAACTCTTTTATTCTTCATCTTCAAAATTCTTTTGTGCCACCGCAGCCACTGCGCTTGTCACTGCCGATACAACAGTAACCACAGCAACTACTACCACAAACAGAACAATGATTGCCAGGAATATGAATAATCCGCTTTCTGTCATAATATCAACATCCTTTACTAAATATACGATACCTTTTCTGCATTATATCACATATTCTTCCATTTGGAAATAGTATACAGGTAGCAAAATTTTCCTGAATTACTATTGGTATTTCCTGTTATACACATAGATCAATGCCAGTATTCCGGCAAGTCCTACCAACTGCATAACCAGACCTTTTACTTCTATTGTCTTCTGACCCACAATAACAAGCGCCATACAGGCAATAAAGAGCACTAAATTAATCAATATAACAATCCATTTTTTAGTTCCTTCCATAGTAACTCCTCCTTATTAACCTTTCAATCCGCCAAGACTCATACCCTGTGTCAGCTTCTTTTGAACCAGAATATATAAGATCAAGGTCGGAAGCATTACAATAACAAGACCTGCATAAAGCTGACCATAGTTGGCGGCGCCTCTTTGTGCCTGTGTCAGGTTCATTAGACCTACGGGCAGCGTCTTCGAATCCTTTGTAATAAGAGTCATCGCAATAATATACTCATTCCAGAAGGACAAAAAGTTAAATAAAATTACAGTAACGATACTTGGCAAAGCCATAGGCATCATAATCTGAACCATCGTTCTGAAATAGCCCGCTCCATCCACATGAGCCGCTTCCTCATAATCTCTTGGAATCGTTATAAAGAAACCGGACAGCAGATAAATTGTAAATGGCAATGCAGTAGATGCGTATACCAACGCAAGAATAAATATATTATTTAAGAAAAATCCATCTGTCATGCCAAGTTTTCTTAAAAATGTATCCGCATCAATAAACATCAAAAAGATCGGTACAACAATGTAGTTTACATTGATAAACAATCCTGCCATAAACAAAACATTGATGATCTTGCTTCCAATAAAACGGTATCTTGCCAGAACATAAGATGCCGGAAGCGCAATGACAAGCAACAGGATAAGAGCCAGAGCCGTTACCAGTACGGAGTTCATAAAGTACTGGCCCATGTTTGCCTTCTCAAAGGCGTCAATAAAGTTCTGGATATAAAAACCTTTTGGAACAGTCCATGGACTACCGTAAAACTCTGAATTCTCCTTGATGGATGCGATAAACACCCAGCCTACAGGTACAATAATGCTAATCGCCAATGCCAGAAGCACAACGTATACAAAAATTCTATATAAAGATCTTACGCCCATTCCACTTTTCTTTTTCATCTGCGCTCCTCCTTAAAATTCTAATGGCTCTCGCTTGGTCACAAAGCTGATCATTGCCGCTAAGCCAAAGGAGAACAAGAATACAATAACACCGATTGCCATACCATATCCGTAAGAAGAGTTTGTATATGCCTGTTTATACATATAACTCAAAAATACTTCCGTAGCTCCATCCGGATCTCCGCCCGTAAGTACTTTTACAAGCTGGAAACTTAAATTGATGGTACTGATTACAAAAAAGGACAATGTCGTCCTGATATTCGTCCAAATCAAAGGCAGCGTAATGGAAAAGAACTGCTGAACATGATTTGCTCCTTCCAGATCGGCCGATTCATACAGGCTTTCCGGCACACTTGCCATACTTGCCATATACATAACCATATAATATCCGATCGCCTGCCAAATCAGAGCAATCACCAAACTGAAAATAACAATTTTCTGATCTCCCAGCCAGAGAATCGGATTTTTATCCCCTTTGAAAATACTGAGAAAACTATTTAACAATCCATTGGTCGGATCATAAATTGCAGAAAAAATTGCGGATATAATAACGATTGACAAAATGTTAGGAATATAAAATATAACCCTGAAGAAGTTCTCACCCTTTATTTTTTCTCTGGAAATAATTGCAGCAAAAATAAGGGAAAGTGCCATCGTTACAACTGTAACACAGACTACCAGAAGTATTGTATTCTGGAAAGTACGCAAAAAGTTGGTATCTGACATTAATTTTTTAAAATTGTCTAAGCCTACAAATTCCTTATTGTTGGAAAAGCCGCCCCATCTGTAAAGCGACATTTTAAATACATTGAATGTAGGAACTAACATAAAAATAATAAACAATATCACAGCTGGTGCTACGCACACCCCAATAAACACACTTCTTGCTTTGCCCTTTTTCACATCCATACCTCCGTTCCTATTCTGCCGGTACGGATTACCGGCTTACTATAAAAAAGCGTTCCGAAAGCAGAAACCTTCGGAACGCTCCTGAATCAAATTATTCCATTGCTGCTCTCAGCTGATCGCTTGCGCTTTCTACATCAGCCTGCCAATCTTCAACTGTCTTTTCTCCGCTTACAATACTGTTAACCGTACCGAATAAGATGTCGCTCATAACAACGCCTTCTACAGGAGCAGTTGCTGCGAAGCTACCCATAACTGCAGTTGCGCCGTTATCATAAACGCTGTAGAACATCTTCTGGTCGCCTTCTAACTTATCGCTCATTCCAACGATTGGCTGAATTGCTCCGCCTTCTTTGAAGATTTCTGCTGCTTTGTCAGAATACATGAAAGCTACGAATTCTTTTGCCATATCCTGGTTTGCTGCTTCTGCAGGAACCCACATCTGCTCAAAGAATGTATAGGAGCTTCCTTCTCCACCAGCGTTTACTGCCGGAAGAGCCATGAATCCCCACTCAAAACCGTCAGCTCTTGGAGCGTCTTTCATTTCGTCCGGTAACCATGTTCCGTTCGGGCAGAAGATTGCTTTGTTGTCAAGAATTAACTGCTGATTCTTTGTGAAGTTCTGATCGTTTGCATTTGCAACAGTTGTGCTTTCTGTGTAGGAAGCTAATTTTCCAACGAGATCAAATACTGCTTTTGCTTCAGCGCTTTCCCAGATGCCATCTTCATATGTCATACATTTTGTGAAGAAATCCGGGCCGCCTGATGAATTCAAAAGAGCGTAAGTAAATGCGTCAAAATAACCTGTTGTCGGATATGTGAATAAAGCGATGCCTTCTTCTTTTGCTTTATCGCCTAATGCCCACATCTCATCCCATGTAGTAGGAACTTCCCAGTTCTTCTCTTTCAAAAGACCTGCATTGTAGAACAATCCGCAGGGGCTGTAGAACATTGGAGCATAATATGTTTTTCCATCGCCGTAAGGATTTGTTCCGTATGTATCGAAAAATCCAGGAATAACTTTGTCTTTAACTGTTACGCTTTCGCCAGGTACTGTCATATCCAGAACATCTGTCAGTTCAAGAAGTGATTTTTCTTTTGTCAGAGTCTCTGTCAGACCTGCATCACGTCCTACTGCAAGATGTACAACATCCGGATAATCTCCTGCACGCATGCTTGGGCTGATTACGTCCTCAAGCTGTTTGTCTACTGTAAGTTCTACAGTAACGCCAGGATGAAGCTCTTCGAAAGCCGCTTTAATCTGATCCCACATACCAGCGCCGTAAGCAGTCTCAATTGCCGCTACTTTAAGCGTCTGCTCTTCTGCCTCAACCGGAGCCTCTGTTTCATTATTAGCAGCCGGTTCTTCTTCATTAGACTCTGTTGATACCGGTGTATCATTGTCTTCATTTGCTGGTGCAGGCTCTTCAGTTTTGCCACATCCTGCAAATACTGTTGCTGTCATAGCGCCTGTTAATAAGAGTGCCATTAATTTTCTTTTCATTTTAGTTTCCTCCCAAAACTTTGTTAAGTTCATAAACCGGAAATTTAAGTTCATCTGGCCAGATGATATTGTGCAAAATGCACGATGAATGATTTCCTTCTTGTTTATATGTGCATTATAACATGATACATCTTTATATTCAACTAAAAAAAAAGCAAATTCAACTAAAATTAAAATTGAATTTGCTTTTTCCACAAAAAATCCGCATTTTTTTATGCAATCCACCAAATTTTTCAATGCAAAAATTTGGCAGCCTTTTTAATAGCTCTTCATCGACCGGATCAATCCCATCAGCTTAAACGCGTAACCGGGATCCGTTGCCCAGTTTCCATTTCCCAGATTCTGAACATATTTTGCAATTCCGCGCTTGGACGAAAGATACATAAACCGAGGGTCCACGCATTTCTGATTCAGATCCTCTTTGGAAGCATATCCTTTCAGGTGCTGTACCTGAGCCCTCACTCCCGTGCGCACATCCGAAAACGTCGCGCCCGCGGCTCCGTCGTCGGTAGCTCCAATGCCGGAAAAATTACACTGCTGCGCACTGACCTGCCCGCCAAAAGAAAGATACCCTGTCTCAAGGCAGATCTGAGCAAAAATAACTTCCGCTTTTACCCCTTCTTTTTCGCTTTCATCCAGCACAATTTTACAAAACTCTTTTATGTTTTTGGCCCCTTTACTTTTGTATATATTGGACGGATATTTTTTGCCGGATGCATTGTAAAGCGCCGCCATCTGCTCTTTTGTCACCGATGTTTCGCCCATAATCGCATAAGAAAGCGATGCCCCTTTTGCTTCCGAACGTGTCCCGCTGCCAGCGGTAATCAAACCTTTGCCGTCGGAATATGCCTGAACTTTATAATAGTATGTTCTGCCGGAAACTACTTTATTATCCGTATACGCCAAACCTTCGGCGCTCTTTACTGTCGCTATCTTTTTATAAGTTCCAAACTTAGAAGACGCGCGGTATATCTTGTATTTTGACGCTCCGGTCACTTTATTCCATTTTAGTTTCAGTCCGTCATTTGCA
The DNA here is from genome assembly GCA_910586725.1 of uncultured Lachnospiraceae bacterium. Lineage (GTDB taxonomy): Bacteria > Bacillota > Clostridia > Lachnospirales > Lachnospiraceae > Roseburia_B. The sequence goes on from CAJUJL010000019.1 coordinate 13,202, forward strand.
GTCACTTTTACGGAAGATATTTTCACTTGCTTCAAAGCCCGATAGGAAACGGCCTCCGAATATCCGCTTGTGATTTTCTCTCCGTTAAAGCTTCCTGCGACAACAATTTTATAATAATATTTCTTACCGCTTTTTACGGTTTTATCCACATATTTACGCTGAGCGCCTTTTAACGTTGTAATCTTTTTATACCCGCCTTTGGCCTGTGTGCTTCGGTATATCTCATACGCCCTGGCATTTTTAACCTGATTCCATGTAATCTGCATACGGTTTGAAGCCAGAGAACTGATGGACGCAATCGATGCCTGTGCAATTGTTCTGCCTCTGACCGGCGCCGAACAGGAACCAAAGCCTCCGTTCCCCCGGTTTACCGGCCGTATTTTATAAAAGTATGTTTTGCCCGGTATCACATTTGCATCCGTATAAGTACAAGCCGTTTTCCCGTTGATATATTCTACTTCAGTATATATTGCGCCGTCTCCTTCCGAACGGAAGATCTGATACCCGTCGCTTCCCGCTGACGCCTTCCAGAACAATTGTATCTTTGTCGGCGACTTGACTTTAACTTTTTCAATTGATGTTGACGCAGGCGTTTTCATCTTAACGGAAACTTCTGCCGTCTTAATTTCTTTTCCTGTCTCGCGGCTGACCGGCACAATTTTGTAATAATAATTTACCGCCGCTTTTACTTTTGCATCGGTATAATCTGTATTGGATGTCGTTATCACTTTTTGATAAGCCGCATCTGCAGAAGTCTTTCGATAAACCGCATAACTGCCCGCCAAAGCAACGCCGTTCCACTGCAGTTTGATTTTACTGCTGGATACTGCCGTTGCGGAAGCGCTTACATGAAGGGAATCCGCATGCGCATTCTCTGGCGCAAAGCCCAGCAAAAAAACTATGCAAAAGAGTAAAGAAAACCTGCTCCCAATCCTTCTCATCTCATCTCTTCTCCTAACGTTCTGATATTAAGCGCTAAAATACCGTTTCCAAAGCCGCTTCCGGCAGCTCTGCGGCTGCCGTCGGCGCGCCCGGAGTCATATCCGGCTTCTGTTCTGTCTCCGGCAGCATTCCGGATACGGCCGGTGAATGCTGCCCATAAATGGTTGCCGATCCATACTGATTCATCACAACAACTTTATAATAATATACGACGCCGCGCTTCGCGGAAAGATCTGCGTAACTGGTGTTTGCGGCGCCTGATATTGTCTGGAGCAAAGTATAATTGCCATTTGCCTCCGTGCTTCGGTAAATTTGGTATCCCGTAACATCCGGCACCCCTCTCCATGCAATCTCAAGCATTTCCTGTTCATTTTCCGCAACAGATGTAATGCCGGTAATGTTAATCGGAGAAGCTCCTGAAGCGGCGCTCATGCCGCAGGTTTTGCTATCCGTTTTATAGCCTTTGACAGACGTTTCAATTTTATAAAAATAATTCTGGTTCATGTTCAGGTTGGCATCGGTATAACTCGTCTGGGTATTGGCAACGGACGCTATTTTCTGATAAGCTCCGTCAATGGAATCGCATCGGTAAATATCGTAATACTCCGCGCCTCCTGCCGCAGCCCAGGCAATCTGGATTTTATTTCCGGAAACGCCTTTTGCGGACGTTATTTGTACCGGATTTAACGTCCATGTATTGCGCGCGGCAGAATAAGAACCGTATCCCATCTTGCCGTTTGCCTTTTTCCTCGTCCTTACCTTGTAATAATACTGAACGCCCGGCGTCAGTCCGGTAACCGTATAGGAATTTTTCTTATAGCCGGTAATCTTCTTTATCTTTTTATATACACCGTTTTTTGAGGTGGACTGGTAAATCAGGTAGCCGTCCATGCCTTTTACCTTCTTCCAGTTAATTGTCTGGCTGGTAGAAGAATTGTTTGTAATTTTCGTGATGGACGTCTTTTGGATTGTTTTTCCATAAGCGCTCTTTCCGTAGCCGCTGACGCCCTTGATCCCGTCATTGTGATTAAAGGACTGAACCTTATAATAGTAAGTTTTGCCGGTTTTCACCTTATCATCGTAATATTTTTGAGAGCCGCCGTTTACCGTTCCGACTTTTTTGTATTTCCCTTTTGCGGAAGTCGCCCGCTTAATCACATAACCGGACATATTTGGATCCGCCGTCCAGGAAACACGAAGCGTCTCCGTCCCTTCCGATCTTACTGACACGTCTTTTGGGATGACAGCGGTTCTTCCTGGCGCCGGAGCGCTGTAGTCACTGTATACCGTCGTATTATCAATCATGCCGATCGAACGGATTTTATAATAATACAATTTCCCGGCTTTTACCTTATCTGTATAATTCAGTTGGTTCATTCCCGCAATCGTTGCTATTTTCTTAAAAGTTCCGTCTTTTTTCGTGGACCGGTAAAGCTCATAATTTGCCGCGTTGTTCATGGTCGCCCAGCTGATTACCAATGTCTTACTGTCTTTTGATTTTACGGAAGAAATTTTAGGCGTAGACATCGTGGTGCCGGACGCAACCGAACTGTACTTTCCATATTTGGTACCGGAGCTTGTTTTGTTGTATGTACGGATTTTATAATAATAAGTCGTTCCGGGAGTCAATCCAGTGTCTTTCCAGGTTGTTGTGTCCGCGGATGAAATCTGCGCTACTTTTACAAACCCGTCTCCGCTTGTCGTGCTCCTGTAGATACAGTATCCCGATACGCCGACTACCATAGACCACTTCAAGTCCATCGTTGTACTGCTTGCAGACTGGATGCTGTTAAATCCCAATCCTTTTTTCAATCCGTAATATTCCGCTATTCCGGTCGCGTCTGCAATTCCCAGCTTCTTTAACTGCGCATCCGAACTTAAATAATTTTTAACGTCATTTGCATTAGAAACAAATGCATGCTCGACAATCAAAGCCGGAATCCCGTTCTCCTTGCATCTTTTGATTACTCCATAAAAATCCGCAAGACTGCCGTCCGGATATTTGGTGCCGTTTTCTGAATTGCGGATACGGATTCCCGCATTCGCAAGGCCAAGATCCGTTAGTTTTGTCAAAATAATGGAAGCCAGATTTTTTCCGGATGTTCCGCAATTCGCATTGTAATTAGAATTGGGATAATATACGCCCGCCCCGCATGGCGCCGGATTCGGGTTGTAATTGTTATGAAGGCTGACAAACAAATCCGCTCTTTTTGCAATCGCTATCTGCGCTCTCTGCGCCAAAGTAAGATACGAATCATTGTTTCTTGTCATATATACCGTAATTCCCGCGTATTCCTCAAGCTCCGCTTTGCAGTATTTTGCAATTTTCAGATTGAGGTCTTTTTCGACAACGCCATTGTGCGCCATGCCAGAATCGGAACCGCCATGCCCGGGATCCAGCACAACCACCTGGCTTCTCATCCCTTTTGGATCCGCGCTGACTGCATTGCCCGATTTTACTCCTTTTCTCATGATCTGAGAAAGTCCCTCTTTCACGCTGCATCCTGCCTGATCCATGGCCTCCTCCATTGTCTCTCCGGAAAGAGGCTGCCCCTCCTCATTTAAAGCTACAATGTTCATTTCCGTTCCGGCAGCTAAAGCCTCCGCTTCCTCATCTGTCAAAAGCACATCGTCAGGCTCGCTCTCCACGATTTGATTTACGCCAAATGCGGCGTCTATTCCCATTTCTTCAAAAGACGTCTCGTAGGTACGATTGTCCGCCGTATATGTAATGCCATCCAGCCGGTAACTCCCTGTCTGGCTCTCTTTCGTAAATTCCATTTGAAACATAACGAAATTGTCATAAATTTCCGAAGCCTCCGCTTCATAGACCTTCCCGCTTTCCTGGCTGCTGTAAGATAATACGGCTGAATCCAGCTTTGTGCTCTCATCTCCGATTCCAAGCATTACCGTTTGCTTTTCGGGTACATTCACCACAGGCTCTTCCACTATAAGATAATCTACCAGCACATCCGGCTTTTCCTTTGTGCCATCTGCCATTTGTGCGGCAAAAACGCTTCCGCTGCCTGCGATAAACAAAACCAGGCTTGTAACTACTGCTGCTAATCTCTTTGTTATTTTCATTCTATATCCCTTCCATCTGTCTGCAATCACTTATAAATAACCGTTCCCGTTTTTCCTGCCATCGCCTCCTTGGATTTATCCAATCTGGTTATCAGCACGGTCTTTACCGCGGAATCGCCGATAAAATCAATTGCCGCCTGAATTTTAGGCAGAATTGTCCCCTCTTCAAATTCTCCTTCTTCCATGTATGACCGGGCCTGCGCCACTGTCATGGAATCTAACGGCTTTTCTTCCGCCGTATTATAATGCAAACAAACTTTATCCTCTCCGGTTAAAATAACAAACATATCTGCATCCAGCATCCTGGCTAATTTGCCGGCTGCAAGGTCTTTTTCAATTACAGCGCTGGCTCCCTTTAACTTGTTGGCCTGCACTAAGACAGGAATGCCTCCCCCTCCGCAGGCAATCACCACCTGATCCGCATCGCTTAACGCCCGGATTGCATCAATTTCAACAATATCGATCGGTTTTGGCGCCGCAACGATTCTACGATACCCCCCTTCTTCTTCTGATACATAATTTCCTTTCTTTTCCTCTGCATCCGCTTCATCCTTGGTCAAAATACGTCCAATCACTTTTCCCGGATGGTAAAAAGCTTCATCATAAGGATCCACGCACACCTGGGTCAGAATCGTAGACACTGTCTTATATATCCCACGATTCAATAATTCTGTGCGTATCTCATTCTGAAGGTCATAACCAATATACCCCTGGCTCATGGCTGAACAAACGGACATGGGCGTAGCCGTATATTCCGGATGCAGTTTACAAAATTCTGACATTGCCGTATGAATCATTCCTACCTGCGGCCCGTTGCTGTGGGAAATGACCACCTGAAAATCCGCTTCGATCAAATCCGCCACAGCCTTCGCCGTTTTCTTCGCCGCCAGTTTCTGTTCTGGCAATGTTGTACCTAATGCTTCGTGCCCTAATGCAATAACTATTCTCTTCTTTCTCATGGATACCGCCTCCTCATATCCGATTTGCGAAAATTTCCCGATAATGTTTAATTGTAACACAATCTATTCCTTTCTACAATACTGCCGTTTTATGAAAAAGAAAAAGAACCTGCTGCCAGATTTTCCATAAAATCCTACAGCCAGGTTCTTTCCAGATTGTATTTCTGATTACATCTGCTTTCTGTCTAATTTTTGCTTCCCAACGTCACCTCTATCGTCTGCTCCACATATTCTCCATTCTGAGCGCGTTGAACAATAACTTCTACTTTCGTCCCTGCCGGCAGATACCGCATCAAATCCTGCACCTCATCCATGGATTTGACGTTTCTTCCGTCAAATTTAGTAATAATATCTCCCTGCATCAATCCTGCGCTGTCTGCACTGCTGCCTTCTACAATCTGTGCGACATAAACGCCCTGCGGCATATGATAAGTCTCCGATACGGACTGTGTAACATCTACGCCGGAAACTCCAAGATACGCGCTGTCCGAACCTCTTACCAATTCTCTCGTAATCAACTGTCTGATAATCGGTATCGCTGTTTTTGCAGGAATTGCATATCCCATTCCTTCTACACTGGTCTCGGCATATTTTACAGAAGTAATCCCAATTACTTCTCCGTTGTCATTTAAAAGCGCCCCTCCGCTGTTTCCCGGATTAATTGCCGCAGACGTCTGCACCAGTTCATTCGTTATGGAACTGCCGTCGGATTCATTTGTAACTGTCACTTCTCTGTCTAATGCGCTGATTACGCCCATTGTTACGGACTGTCCATATCCCAGCGCATTGCCGATCGCTATAGCTGTCTGGCCAATTTTAAGCTGGGAAGAATCGCCAAAAGCAGCCAATCGAATCTCCTGTTTCGTTTCATCTTCAATATTTTCAAGCGCTACGGAAACAACCGCAAGATCGCTGCTTGGATCTGTTCCTTTTACCCTCGCATCTACAGAACTTCCGTCCGCAAAAACAACCGTCAACGTCTGCGCGCCTTCAATCACATGATTATTGGTGGCAATATACAGATTTTCTTCATCCTGGCTGATTATGATTCCCGAACCGCATCCTTCACTTTCGTATTCCTCATATCCATAAAAGAAACTGGGCACCTGTGTTCTGGCAATCGTAGTAATTGAAACAATCGACGGCATCGACTGGTCCACTATCTCCGATACATCTGTCACGGCGCCTTTGGCAGACTGGTCGGCATCCCCCTCTGTCCGGCTTGCAATAGAATCAATTTCTTCTGTTGTCTCCGCAATATTTAAATCTGCCCCGGATAAAACCTCTTCGTTCTCAAATGAGTCTTCGGATGCATCTTCTCTCACTGCTTGATTAAACAAATATGCCGATCCGGCAAATGTTACCCCGGCAATCATCCCGAATGTCAGAGCCATGACAGCAAACTTCAGAATCTTTACCGCTGCATTCCCGCCTTTCTTTTCCTTTTGCTGCGGCGCTTCATATGCTTGATTCCATCCGTTGCCTGTTCCGTCGTTTGGCGCATTCTGCGTATATGTACCGGCATTCTGCGGCTGGCCGTAAGCATAATAATCTGTCTGTCCCCATGCGCCGTTTTGCTGCCCGCTTCCGACTCCATCCACATGCACGCCACCCGCTGCTGCGCTTTCCTCCACAGGAACTCCCATCCTGATTTCCTGATTTTCCCATGCAGCGGCTTCCGGCGCCTCACACTGCTTTGCTCCGCTTATCTGTGACGCTTCGCCATATCCCGCCGGATTTATCGCTGACGCCTCGCTTTGCTCCGCTCCTCTCATCTCCGGCGCTTCGCCATATCCCGCCGGATTTATCGCTGGCGTCTCGCTTTGCTCCGCTCCTCTTATTTCCGATGCCGCGCCCTGTTCTGCAGAATTCTCTCTATGTCCCATATTATAATCATCCGTAGTTCCGCTTCCTGCCGTAAATTCGTTTTCCAATTCCCGCATATTAAAAACTCCTTTATCTGTTTTTCATAAGTTTTTTTACTTCTGACTGTTGATTAGTTTACATTGTATTTGTGTTGCTTTTGTGAAAATAAAGTGCAAAAAAGGTGAAAGATGCTTTCTTTTCATCTTTCACCTTCATGTTTCCAAAGTATTTTATTCTACGCCGTCTTCCTGCATGTTATATTCGGTGTCCGCCGTACTTGTGTTATCGTTTCCGGTCAGAGGATTATCCAGCCTTGTAGCGGAACTTGCAGTACAACCTGTATAATTTACAATGTAATCGCTGATACCGCTTACTGTAGTCGACACATTATTTTTCTCATCAAACAGATATTCATGCAGCTCTTTTACATTTGTCTCCAGATCGGTCGGTACGACAAGATCTCCCTTCGTACCGTAATTGCCGGTGCATAATTCGAACGGCCATCCGTGCGTGTCCGCAAGCTCATAATCCATTACGTCGCTGGCAAGCTTTAACATATCCGCACTGGAGAAACTGGTGGAAACTTCACCAATCATGCTGTTTATCATGCTTCCGATCGTGGTAATGCCGGAGCCTTTTGCTTTTTCAATCATCTTAGTCAGAACAGTCCTCTGACGTTCTGTACGCTTAAAGTCATTTCCCGCAGTATAACGAATCCGGCAATAAGCCAGCGCCTGCACGCCGTCCACCGTATGAACGCCGCCGCCGCTAAGCTTACTGGAATTGTGATTTGTAACGCTGTTAATTTCATCAATATAATTGTCGTTCATAATCTGCACTTCCTGATCGGTAAGCGTAAGCTCAACTCCGCCCAGCAAATCGACCGCATCCACCAGTGCGCCGAAGTCAACCACCACATAATCGACAATATCGAGATTCAGATTTTTATTCAGCGCGGCAATTGCGCCTTTTGCGCCGTTTCCTTTCGAATATGCGGAATTGATCTTACCGTAAGTATCGTCTTTGACATTTAAAAAGGTGTCACGGTACACCGATATTAATTTTACCTTCTTGGTATCGTTATTGATGCTCGCGATCATAATACAGTCCGAATTACCCGATTCATATTTTCCGCTTTCACGGTTGTCAATGCCAAATAATGCTATATTTGTATATCCTTGCAGCACTTCCGCCGTTTCGGAATCTAATTCAATATTCATTGCCGGGTCTTCCTGCCTGATATCTTCTCCGGAACTGTTATCAACTTTGCCCATCCAGGAATAGATAAATAATCCAACCAGCAAAGCTACTAAAACAACAATTTCAATGGTAAATAATATTATTTTGTTTTTCTTTTTTTTCTTTTTTCTTCCCGTACCCATTTCAACTCCATTCTTTCAGGATTTTGCCTTCCTGAATATATAGTATTTGACAAACAATTCCAATATATAACTTTTTTTTGTTTCTGTCAATCTCCCAATTTCGAAAGGAATTGTACATATTACACAAAAATCATTAATTTTTCCATAATTTTTTTCTATTTAACAAAATCCTTACCAATCGCATGCGTTTGACCGCCATTTCCAAAACTGTGCCATGTGAAAAGTCCGAAACATTTGCATCATGCCTTCGGTACAACAAAAGCTTATCCCTGATAAAAACGCTGTTTCGGCCTTTTAAATCATTGATTATGCCAATCCACTGATCATGCATTTCAATCTCATCCGGAATCGGCAATACATAAGACAACAGATTTTTTTCAAAAGCCATACAGCATCCCATATAACGATTTTTCAGCAAATTGTTCAAAAATCCCGGTTTTGATCCACGATAAGAAAAAAAAGATGGCATTTGCACCCGGGTCAGATCGGCATTCATTACCTGCGCGTCATGACAAACCAGGCTGCATCCGTTTTTTCCCAGATATTGCATCACGATGCGAACCTTATTGTCCGTCCAGACATCGTCCTGGTCCGACATAAAAATATACTGTCCCCGGCACTGTTCTAAAGCCGCATTGATATTTTGTTTGATTCCCTTTCCGGGACCTGCAATGATCCGAACAGGAATTTCACCATTTTGATACTCCTCCAGGATTTTCACCGTTGCGTCAGAAGAACCGTCGTCTGAAACAATCACTTCGTCACTGGCCGTAAGATTTTTCAAAATAGAATCCATCTGCTCTCTGATATATTTCTCTCCATTATATACCGCCACTGCCACTGAAATTCTGATTTCTTCCATTCTCTTCACCTTAGAAATATATGTTCATAAGTCCTTGCAATCCGCTCATGGCTGTAATGATCCAGAATTCTTTTTTTTGCCTGCGCGCCAAATTCCTGTCTTTTTGCCGCATCAAACTTTACCGTCTCTTCTATCAGGGAAGACAGGCTGCCTTCTTGCTTTGTCCAGTAAAGCGCCGCCTCTTCTCCGACTTCCCGGTTAAATCCCACATCCAAAAGCAGGTTTATATCCGTACTTCCCAAAGCCTCCAGCAAAGACGGATTTGTGCCTCCCACTTCATGTCCATGCAGATAGGCAAACGCATTTTCCCGGATTTTTTTCAGAAGCTGTTCGTCATATACCGTCTGGCAGAATACAATGCGGGGATCTTTTTCAAAACCTGTCGCGTCTTTTAATTTCTGATAAAAAGCATTTTCTTCCACGTTGCTGATAATAGCAAGTTTTTTGCCCGTCGCTGACGCCATAAATTCCCGGATCATTGTCTCATAATTATTTTCCGGCACAAACCGCCCTACGATCAAAAAGTATTCCAATGGCATCAGATCCCATTTCCGATACCATTGGCAAAGCTTTGGATCTTCGTCTGAAAGCCCGCTCTTTGCCACATCTGCGCCGTAAGCCGCAAACACCGTCTTTGGCCTGTACTTTTGATAACTGTTTTGGATATAAGATTCCATATTTTTCGAATCGCAAACCAGCAAATCCGCATGCTTAACCATTCCTTTTTCTGAAAATTTCCAGTACTTTCGGATCGCTTTATTCCACTTTGCCCGCATCCATTCATGTCCGTCCGGATTGACAAACAGTCTGCCCCCGCTTTTTTTCAGACGGCGTTTCAGCACGCCTGTAAAAGGCCCGATCCTGCATGCCAGCACGTAGACAATTGGACTCCTTAACGAATGCCGTCTGATAAACTTCAAACAATATGCAAAGGCCGCCAAATCATACCAAACTGCCTTGGCCGGTCCGATCTTCGGCGTTTTTATCTGAAAACAATGACAGCCCTGGTATTCAAATTCATCTTTTTTATCCGCCATACACGCTATGTGGTACCGAATGGCCCCGTTTTCTGTATGTCTTGTCAATTGCTCGACAAATGTTTCAAACCCGCCATATTTTGCCGGGATTCCCTTACTTCCAATAATAAATATATCCTGCATGCGTTTCCCCTGTTCTGCTGCGATTTTGCGCTATGCTTTTGTACGGCGGACTTTATCCCCCGCTCCGTTGCCGCCCGCATCTGTCAAAACGATTTTCTGATTCATTTCATGGCATATGTGTGCTTTTCTTTCAGGCTTAAGTTGCAATTATAACAGGGATCCGGCTCCGCCAGTTTCTCTTTCCATTTTTGAAAAAAAACTTCTCTTCCGTTTGCACTGTCATCCTTCGGCTCATTTTCCACGCCTATGACTGCCGTCACTTCCGGCGTAACCGCGATTCGATAACCATGTTCCTGCAATCGGAAACAACAATCGGCATCACGGTAAATCCCTGCCATAGAATGATCCATACCGCCAGCCTTAGCAAGCGCTTCACGACGAATCATCACGCACGCAAAAAGCGTTGCGCTGACATTCTGCGGAATAACGGCATGGAGAAAGTATCCTTTATATTCTGCCGGGATGCCTCCGCTTGAACCAATCAGATTTCCTGTTTCATCGTAAATCAGACCGCAGGAATGCACGCGCCGTTTTGCCGTGAGCAGCTTTGCGGACACTGCCGCAGTATCCGTATGCTGACAGATCCCAAGAAATTCCTCCAGCAGCCCATGCGGATCTACTTTTACATCCTCCCGAATATATAATATATAATCACCAGAACATTTCTTTTCTATCCCATGCGAAAGGGATTCGATATACAGATAGTGAATCTTAAAACCATATGCTTTGTCTGAAAAAGACATATTTTCATAATGATTCCTGATCTGCTCCAGCTGATTTTTATTTTCTGCCGCGACAGTCAGCTCATATTCCCCTTTTAGCGCATAGCTTACACGATATACGCCAAGATTTTCGGTCACTTCCGCTCTTCCCGGCTCCCCGCACCTGTTTAGATGCGCTTCGATCGCCCGGCAGCCATTGTCAAAAGCATATGCTTTATCCGTGCTGTTTCCCGCCGTTGAACCTTCGTGAATTCTCCAATGGTAAAGAATTTTGGGCACATGCCTGACGATTGCCCCCGCATCAACACAGCGAAGCACAAAATCATAATCCTGCGCGCCGTCGTATTCTTTTTTCAGACCGCCGGCCTTTTCCAATAGCTCTTTGGAAAACATCAACAAATGGCAAAAATAATTGTTGCGCCGTAAGAATTCCAAATTGAAATCCGGCTTAAAATGAGGTCTGCTGTATACGGAGCCGTTTCCGTTGATTTTATCTTCATCCGAATAAATCATGGCCATCTGCCGTTCCGTTTTGGAATAACATTCATTCAAACAGGTTACCATCTCATACAGCGCATGCTCCGCCAGCAGATCGTCATGATCCATCAAAATCAGATACTCTCCCTCTGCCATATCGAATCCCGCGTTTGTATTTTCTGAAATTCCGCCGTTTCGTGAGAGACGTTTATAGCAGATTCTTTCATCCGCATATTTTTCCACCGTTTTTTCCACGGCATCGCTCTTGCTTCCGTCCGCAATGCAAAGCTCCCAATTCCAGTAACTCTGCATAAAAACCGACTCCAATAATTCCCGCAAATAAGTTTCCGGCGTCTCATAAGCGGGCACAACGATACTGACCATCGGTTCGTAAGAAAGCGGCTTGTCTCTCTGCTCTCTGATCTCTTCTTCCGTCGGCATATAACGTTTGAACTGCTTTGAATAAGAACGCATCGGTGATTTGCGCCTCTCCTGCGCTTTTAAAACAAGTCCCCGAAATCCATAACGATTCAAAAGCCCTGTAAAATAATTCCATTGATATTTCAGATTCATTTGCTCTATTTTGAACCCTTTCCCATAATGACTACCTGTAACGTTTTTGCTAAAATTTTAAAATCCAGTCCAATGCTCCACTGGGAAATATAATGCGTATCCAGCGCAACCACTTCTTCAAAATCCTTGATATCGCTGCGCCCGCTGACCTGCCACATGCCGGTGATCCCCGGCTTAATGCCAAGTCTTGCCCTGTGATGCATCTGATACTGCTCAAATTCTTCCACAGTCGGGGGCCTCGTGCCTACCAGACTCATATCTCCCTTTAACACGTGAAAAAACTGCGGCAGCTCATCAATGGAATACTTTCTCATAAATTTTCCGATCGGAAAAATTCTCGGATCATCCTCCATTTTAAACATCAGTCCAGACATTTCATTCTGCTCCATCAGGGAAGCCTTCTGTTCTTCCGCATCTACTCCCATCGAGCGAAACTTGTAGATTTTAAACTTTCTGCCGTTTTTTCCTACCCGCACCTGGGAAAAAAACACCGGTCCCGGAGACTGTTTCTTAATGATCGGGGCAAATATGAGAAATGCAAACCCACAGACAATCAGTCCAAGTAAACTGCCGATTATATCCATCAGCCGTTTGGCAAACAGCTGCCTTGGCGAAGCAATTTTCATACTGGATGTCAAAACCAGATAATTGCCGTATTTTGCAACTGCTTTATTGGGCGCAAGCGCGTTCATATGCACCAGATTATAGTGCACCGTAATACCCATTTCAAGCAATTCATTTGCCAGGGCCTGTGAGCTTTCCCTGGTATTCCCATTGATGAACACTTCGTCCACCACATTGGTACGCAGATACTCATAGCAGTCATCCGCATTGGCTACCACGGGCACGCCGCATATTTTGGCGCCCTTCAAATCCTGATCCACCACAATCACGCCGGATACAACAAAATCCCGGTACTGAAGATTTGCAAACTCCATTAAAACTTCTTTGGCATAATCCGTAGTCGTGAGTAAAATCATCACGGAGAGGTTTTTTTCATTTTCCATTCTTTTCAGAATGATATGTTTTAACAGCAGCCGTTCCGCAAAAACCAGCGCCATAGAAATAAACCAATACGCAAAAATGATCTGCCTTGAATAGATTTCCGTCTGCTTCGTCGCCACCTCAAAAGCCAAAATTCCGGCAAAAATAATCGTGCAAAAAGTTATGCTGGCATTTGCTTCCTGAAAATGCCCTCTTCTTAAAATGCCTGTGTACGGCTCAAAAAAGAATACTACGCATATATCAATCAAAAGCATTACAATTGCCAGTCTTTCGTACGGTTCACTGGAATACGGAAGATGCCACCCCAGCCGCATGACATAAGCAATCGTCAGCGCAACCTGCAAACAAACCATATCTAATATTGTAAAATCCAAATGCTTAAGCCAGCTCTTCTTTTCCTTTTTATACATAACTTTCTACCTCATTTATTTTTGGCAGCGTGCAGATAAAGCCATGTTTTGGCATAATTTTTCCGCTCATCCTCCGACATATTGCCAACCTTCTCATAAGGAAGCTTTGTTACAGCCATCTGAATTTCCCCGCATTTAAAGCACTCTACGTTCTTTCTTCTTGAAACCACCCGAATCCACCCGCAATTGGGGCAAATAAATACTTTCATTTTATCCCGTCCTCTGATAAGTTATCCTTTCGTATCTTAATATTCTGTAGTTCCATTTCAAAATCCTGACGGTTTTTTTGTCCCATCGTTTTTAGTATCAGTCCCGAAAAAAACGCCTGCATAGCTGCCAGCATGGCAAAACAGCATACGATTAAAGTCGGGAAATGCGGCACCAGGCCTGTTTTCGTATAGTCGATAATGATTGGTATCAAAAACAAAATGGATAACGCTGCAAGCACAACGGACAAAACGCCAAAAAAATTCATTGGTTTGTAAGTCTGATACATCCTTGCAATTGTCCGAAGCACCCGGAAGCCGTCCGAAAATGTATTCAACTTCGATACGCTTCCTGCCGGACGGTCACGGTACTCAATGATTACATTTTCCACCTGCATATTTTTATCTGCGGCATGAATGCTCATCTCCGTTTCAATTTCAAACCCTTTGGACAGTACCGGAAACGATTTCACAAATAAATAGCCAAACGCCCGATAACCGGTCATCATATCCTTAATATCCGCATCAAACAACAGATTAATGCTTTTGCGCACCAGTGTATTTCCAAAGTTGTGAAAAGCCCTTTTATTTTCCGTAAAATAAGTGGAAGAAAGCCTGTCCCCTACGACCATATCCGCATTCTTCTCAAAAACCGGGCGGATCAGCTCCGGCGCCGCTTCGGCCGGATACGTATCGTCTCCGTCAATTATAATGTAACATTCGGCGTCAATATCCCGAAACATCCTGCGTATTACGTTTCCTTTTCCCTGTTTATGTTCATAACGGACAATGGCCCCTGCTTTACGGGCAATCTCATCTGTTCCATCCGTGGAATTGTTGTCATAGACATAAATTGCCGCTTCCGGCAAAACTCTTTTAAAATCTTCTACTACTTTTTGAATTGTCCTGCTTTCATTGTAGCAGGGAATCAATACCGCTATTTTGTCCATTCTAGGTTTCCTTCCATTTTATCATCTTTCGATATACACAGTATACTTCTATTATAATCTGTACCGCCAAAGTAATCAACAGCGCAATTACAACTCCGTCCATCGAATACTTCTTTACGAAAAAGACAGACGCCGCTAACGATGCCAACACGCCGCAGATCCCGACCGCAAGCTGTCCCTTGATTTCACGCAGAACCGTGCATACCGGAAAGAGGCTTGCATTTACGCTGATCAGCAACGTCGAAATAATTACCGGCACAAATAAATACACATAAGGTCGTATTTCTTCCTGAAACATCAAAACCAAAAACCACTCCCCAAACAATGCCGAACCAATCAGCGCCAGCACGGAGAGCACGAAACAAACGATGCTTACCTTCTTTAATATATCCACAAACCCCCGTTTGTCATTTTCCTTCAATCTGTCCGCCAAAGGCGTAATCAGGGGAATAAAGATCGTCTGCGCTCCCACCTGAACAATCAGGCTTGGCGTTGCAACCGAAGAATAATATCCAAGCGCCGCATCGTCATAATACCGCTCCAGAAAATATTTTGGCAGCGAGATCGAAAGGTTATTTGTCACTGCCACAACGACAAGGGGAAGCATGGCAAGCATCAGTTTTTTCAAGGCCTCTTTGTCCACGCCGGACACTTTTTCCATAAAACGTTCCGCTATACGTTTATCATATACATAAGCGGCGGCAAAAGTAGCAAACGTCATGCTTCCTACCGCGAAAATCAAATTTTCAGTCAGATACAAAACGCCGCAAAATGAAACCAGCATTAAAATCGCGCGCATCAGATAAGAATAGCAAACATAGTCCATACGGCCATGTTTCTGATCAATGCCGTGATAAACGTCAATCCAGGCTTCTCCGCATTTATGCAGCATGTACAACAGGATAACCGCGGATTTATACAGACTGTAGCCATTCAAAACCACTCCCGCAAAGCAGATCGCAAATGCAATTACCATCGCTGTCAGACGCGAACGAATATAAGTCTGATCGGAATACTCTCCGGTTACATCGGACACCTGGTACTGCCTGGTGTTATACATCGCCAAAATTCCAAAAGCCGCCGTAAAAGTCATCGCAAGATCATAAATTCCTTTATCCTCAAAACCCGTCAGCCTTACAATCAAAATTGTCGTAAGCCATTGGCACCCATAATAGAATATGGTTCCAAAACTGTTGAAAAATATATTTGCAAGCGTTGATTTTTTCTCCATTGTATCCCCTTTTAAACATCCATAGAATAGTCTGCGCGATGCAGCGTCAGATTACGGTTATAATATGGATCTCCCTGTTCGATTTCCTCTCTCCATTTCTTCTGCAGTCGTTCGATTTCACTCTGAAACCTTGTCTGTTTTTCCATCGTGTCTTCATATCCCCTTGATTTGGATTCGTAGTGGTAAAGCTTTGCAAACGGATTGAACAATATTTTATAACCTGCCGCACGTATTTTTAAGCAGAGATCCACGTCGTTTAGCGCAACGACAAAATCCTCTCCCATGCCGCCGACTTCCTCATAAACGGATCTTCGAACCATCAGACACGCACCCGTTACGCCGCTGACTTCCCTCTCACAAAGCGAGAACGGAAAATATTTTTCATCCCTGTCCGTAAGGCTCCAGAGCGCGTGCGCGGCAAATCCTCCCATGCCTATAATCACTCCCGCGTGCTGAATCGTCTGATCCCCGTAATAAAGCATCGCTCCGCAAGCCCCAACGCCCGGTTTTAAAACAGACGCTGCCAGTTCATAAAGCGTATCGCTTCCAATAAATTCCGTATCGTTATTTAAAAACAAAAACAGTTCGCCGTTGGCTTTTCGTGCCGCAAAATTATTGATGGCCGAATAATTAAACGCTCCCTCCCATACGACAACGCGTATTCGGGCGTCTTCTTCCGTCAGCTTTTCATAAAAGGCAAATGTCTGCTCATCCTCGCTGTTGTTTTCCGCAATGATTACTTCATAATTGTCATAACTGCACCGCTTTAAAGAATCCAGACATTTCTTCAGATCTTCCGTATGGTCTTTATTGGGAATCACAATACTGATCAGCGGTTTTTGCGCCAGTTCATATCTCGCATGAAAAAAACCGGGCACATCCGTCTCCGTTACTTCTGCGCCTATGTTGACGGATTTTAAAAACCGCCGGATACAGGATATAGGATCCTCTCCCCCGCTGCGCACAAACGAATCTTTTCTATCCTCCGAAACAACATTGGAAAAAAGGACTTCCGGAATATGAAAAATATGCTCTGCGCGGAAAAACGCCTGTAAAGAAAGGTCATACCAGTCATTGCCGTATAACTCGATTTCCACTCTGCTCCTTGATATTTTTTCCAGTAAGCTCCGCTTTACGGCAAAGCACCGTCCCAGGTATGGAAAATTCAACAACATCTGCATACTTGCATCGGGTTTAAAAAACGGACGGTATCTCTTTTTTCCCACACAGTTGTCCTCATCCGTATAAATCAAATCCGGCTGCTTTTTATTTTCTATGCGGATTCTGCTGCTATACTGTCTGTGCCGTCTGTCTGCCGCCCCGGAAATTTCATACAAAAATTCCGGAAGCGCTTTTATGTCTCTGCCGGAAAACACAAAATACTCCCCGGGATTTTTTTCTAAAAGCGCGCCAAGCTCCGTCTCCTCCGTAATCTGTACAAAAGAAACGTTTTTGCAGGTCTGCTTCCTCCACCCGCTCTGCGCTGCGTCCGCAGGATCTTCTTCTGATACGATCACAAACGAAAATTTTCCGGATAATGCGTCTTTTCTCTGCAAATCCAGCTCTTTTGAAGAAGCCGTATTTCTCCTGCACCATGTCATATACTCCGACTCCTCGCTGATTGGAACCCCAAACTTGCGCAGCGCCTTTTTTACGGTATAGGAAATCCCGTAATATCTGAAATAATAACATGCTTTCTGAAATTTATTTTTTCCTTCCACATCAAAATCACTGATCATTTTGTCTCCTATTTCATCTTCCAATGATTTTCAATCGAAAGATTCCTGTTATAAAAAGGATCTCCCGCCAAAATCTGTTCCTGATTAGTATCCCATAAGCTCTGGCGTTCTCCCGCCAATAATTCCTCTTTATGCTCCGCTTTTGAAATCCGGCACAATGCATATGGATTTAATACAACCTGTCTGTTCTCCTTACGAATCAGAAAACACATCTCAAGCATTCTGCCAAATACGGATTTTGCGGCGCCTGATTCCCAAAACCGGACAAAATCTTCTCTGGCCGCCATACAGGCGCATCCGGATACGGCCGAAATATTGTGGGCATAATAATTTCTGCCCATATATCCCGGCGCATCGTAACGCTCTCCCTGATTGATCTCAACTGCAAGATTCTGCATTGAATCTCCAATTACAAGATCCGAGCTTAAAATCAAATCTTTTTCATCCAGCGTCTGCGCGCCCGCGATTCCCACATCTTTGCGCTGTGCAAACATCAAAAGCTCCTCTAAAAATGCCGGCGTAATAATCCGCATTCCCGCCTCCAGCAAAAGCAGAAACTCCCCATCCGCATGTTTTAGCGCATCTGCAAGCTCGGCCTGTGACATCGCCCGTAACACTTCATAATTATCATAAGAAGAAACTTTCATGACAGACGCCGCCGTACATGCCGCCTGACTGACGTCATAACCGCATCCGTTGATCAAAACGGAAATTTTCGGTTTGCCGGTTTCATATTTGATGCGGTAGTGCGTCTTACAAATCTGCGCACTGTGCACAACCGCAGGATACCCTCTGCGCAGTTCCGCGTCTTTGACAGCCCTTCTTCCGGCCGCCACCGCATAAGATTTTGCGTTCAAATTCATAGAAGTCGACATTTGATGGCAGCGCCAGAAATAAAGAACTTTGGGAATATGACAGACTTTTTCCGCCGCATCGGTCAGCCGCATAATCATATCATGGTCCTGGCTGCCGTCGTACTTCGGATTGAAATAACCCACCTCGTCCAATAGTGATTTTCGAAATACGCTTAAATGGCAGATGTAATTGACTCCCCTTAAATTGTCCACGGAAAAATCAGGTTTAAAATGATAGGTAACGATATTTTCCAGCTCATCGCCTTCAAACGTCACCTCATCCGTATATACAAAATCCGCTTTTTCCCGCTCAATTGCTTTTGCGCATTCATACAATGCGGAAGGATGCAGCATGTCGTCATGATCAAACAACGCAAGATAATTTCCGGAGGCCATACGAATGCACGCATTGGTATTTTCTGCGATTCCGGCGTTTTTTTGTAATTTCTGATATACAATGCGCGTATCTGACCGTGCATATTCTTTTACAATTTCCGCAACGGCGCCGCTCTCCCGATCCGAAGCGTCTGCAAGACACAGCTCCCAGTTTCCATAAGTCTGCCCGGTAACAGAAGAGATCATATCACGCAAAAAATGTTCCGGCGTATTATACAGGGGAACCAATACGCTGATTTTAATATTCTCGGAAAATGCGTGCGTTCTCTGCTTTTCTTTTTCTTCCTCCGTAGGCATAATCTTCGTCAGATATTTTCTCGCTGCTTTCCTTCTGGCATAACGATTGTTGGCCCTGGCATTTTCCGCTTTCTGATATACGCCCGCAAATCCGTTCTGACGCAAAAACTGTAAGCCCCGGTACCCTTTTCTTGCCGGGTACAAAAGCGCCCACACCGGGGTTCCTTTCAGTTTGCGAATCCCCGTTCTCTCCGGTTCCTTCTCTACATCATCCGGCCCGTCGTCATGCGTATATGCCAAAAATTTTGCATAATCGCCCAAATCCGTCGAAATATTTGCCATTTCCTGGTCAATTCGTTTGTTCCACGCTCTGTCTGACTCCATGAAAATCTCCTTATCTTTGCAGAAATTATTATAAATCTATTTTTAAAACATAACCTGCCTCATTTTCAAATACAATTTCGACAGCGTCATCCGCTAACGTATCCTGTCCATGTTCTTTTTCAAACTGCGTCCCTTTCATCATTACCGTATAATTAATATTCCAGTCATAATATGCCTGGCGCAATTCCTCTGTTGTATGACGCCACTCATAGAAATCCGGAAAATCGTATCCTGACGCCCCCTCATACAGATAAGTCTGTCCATAATCGTTTCTCTCTACCATAAGAGGCACCATCTTTTCTTCGGAAAGATGATCCTGCACATACTGAAACAAATCAAAAACATGTTCCGAAAGCCCAACGTGTTCGGATGTAATAAATGACCAGTTTAACTGCTGCAGCGTAAAAAATGCCGGACTGTGCAGCGCGCCTGTAATTTTTTCCGTAGAGGTATAAATTTTATATTCCACTTTGCCGTAACACAGTGCGGCAAATACCAAAATCAGCGTACAATACGCCGCAAGCGTCTCTTTCGCCTCCTGAAGCATAACGGAAACCGCCCTTGCCGTCAACGCCCAGCAAAGCATCCATAGCGGATAATACGTCTTATAGTAATAATAGGTTGAAACACGATGCGTCAAAGTTAAAAGCAGCATAACACCGGTAAATCCCAGAAAAATCCCAAAAAACGCCACATCCGGCGTAAGCTTTCGTTTCTTCAGGGTAATCGCCAGAATAAAAAGCACAGGAAACGCAGTCCAGAAGAAATCCATATAAAGCTCCGTATAGATGCCTCCCTGATTGGAAAGAGCCCCTCCAATGCTGGTACCGGATGAAATAAAGAAACCGTACAGGCAATAATAAATTCCCATCACAGTAGGCAGAAGAAACACTTTTAACGCCAAAAGCACATTCCTGCGGGAAAACACCTTTCCTTCGCGTTTCGCCACAAGAACCAGATACGCAAACACCGCAACAAATGCAACCGGTGCAAACATCATATAGCTTGTCATGACTCCAAAGCATCCCAGCATCAGCATAAAAACCGTTATTCTGCGTTCCACCTGAGCCTCTTCGTGCAGACGCACCGCCATGACCAGATAGCCCACCATCATACTTCCTACTGCCCAGTATCCAAACGAATAATAAAAGCTCAAAAACGGATAACCCATAAAGTAAAACGCGGTAATGACCGCAGCAAACGCCTTCGACGCCTTTGTTTTTGCATAGCGCCGAATCAATGCCGCAAAAAACAGCGTTTCAATCCAAAGGAAAAAACAATCGCCGATAATATAACCTTTATACCAGTCGGCAATGCGCACAAACGGCTGTATCATTTCGATGATCATCGCATTCTGCAGATGCAGAAAATACATCTTCGTGACTGTCTGGGAACGCACAATTTCGGTAGCTTCTTTCAAATGCAGACCGGCATCGCTGTTATAATAGCAATACCAAAGCTGCGGCGTATAAATCTTAATGCTGATCGCCGCAACCGCCACTGTGGCCAGCCCTATCATGAGGAAGTCAAATTTTTCCCATACATACTCCTGTTTCATTCCGTCTCTGCGGATAAAAAAACTTACCACAAGCGCAATAAACGCATAGATAACGGCCATAGAATACAGATTCACCGGGATACGCACGATACTGATCACGCCGGCAACTATGCTGCCCATGCAAACAGCGGACAGGAAAGACAGTATCAGCCAGATAAATCCGTTCATTGGTTTACAGGATTTACGAAACCGATAGACAGTTATCACACATGCGATAAATGCAGCAAGATAAAAGACCGTGCCAAATATAGTTCCATGCAACATAATTTTCTCCTTATCACTTTAAGATTATCTGGTTTGGAGTCGTGGAAAAACTGTACACTGCCGCACCGTTTTCCGCCATAAGATGCGCATTTTTAACTGTGGTATAACGACCGCTCACATCCTGCATCAGCCAGGCGGGCGCGTCAAAAAACGCCGCTTTCGCTTCCACAAATTGATAAAAATCGCTCTTAAGGCCGCCGTTACCATGATGTCCCATCTGAATATAATCCGCCTTCAGTAAATCTCCATACTGTTCCAGAAGATAGTCGCTCATTTTCTTCCCAACGTCTGCGCAAAAAAGCATCGATTGATCCTTTGCCGTTATTTTAAACATCATCGAACCATCGTTCAGCAGATCGTCTGACAGCTCTCCCACATAATCATCATAAGCGTTTAATATGTCAAACTTTAATCCCGCCACTTCGAAGGAATCCCCCGCATGTACATATTCAAGGTTTTCAATATCCAGATTCAGCCACTTCTCATATACTTCCGTCTCATCCCATGGAGCCGACTTAAGACAAACGTCCGGCGGCGCCATATCGACCGCGTACACCCGATCCACCTTCATCTTCTTTCGGTTTTTATAAATTTCGGTAAAGGCTCCCGCATGGTCTCTGTGAGGATGCGTGATAATCCACGCGTCCACATGATTGCCGATTTCTTTAATGATCGTCCTGACATAGTCCGCTCCATCGGCCCATCCTCCGTCTACCACGATTAAATGCCCCTCTGCGTCCTGAATCGTATAAAACATCTGCTGGCTGCCTTCCGCCGCCCCGTACTGCGTAATCAGCCATTCTCCCTGATAATCCGTCTCTTTCAAATCTCTCCTGTAAACATAGTATGTCTCATTGGCTCCGACCACTTCATATCCCAGGGATGAGAGGCTCTCCACCGCGGTTTCCTCAGCCGGATATGCCAGATAATTACATTCCTCCATTGCCGCATACCAGGCAATCGATTCCCAGTTTTTGCTTTCACAGCTCATGAGCTGGTAAATATGATGCGCATTGGGCGTATCCGTCTTGTTCTTCATCACGGCATTGTAACCATAGGGCATCAAAATATCGGCGTCATACTGCCGGACAGACTCAATCAGGTTATTTTCCGTTATCAGTTTTTTGTGGGTGATTCCATTTGCCGCCGCATCCTGTTCTATCATATCGCAAATATCAATAGCATCCTGCGAAAGCTTATAGTAATTCTGTTTTTTATTGAAAATCGTACCGTTATACACATTTGTTCCTGTCATGATTATGATCAGAAGCATAAAAACAAGCAAACCGTATCTTTTGATTTTTCCTTCCATACGGGAAATGACAACCGCCGCAGTATATGCAATGACAATTGTACATGGCAAAAGCCAGAACATTCTCCAATACACATTTCTGCCAATGCAGACATCCATAATGATCTGTGCCGTTACCGGAAAAAAGCAAATTGCAAAAAACAATATCGTATAGCCCAAAAACAAATATCGTTTGGAGCTTTCTTTTTTTGAGACGATCAGATATACAAGACAGGCAAAAAACAACGCCATCTGCATACCCGCACCGTTATAATTGTGATACATGGATATGACATGATTCAAGATTTCCCTCAAATTGCACCTCCCTATCGAATCACCAGATATATGCCCGCGCAAAGCAAATTGGGCACACAGCACAGCGCGGAATAAATCAGCAGCCGAAAGCTTTTCTGCCTCCATGCAAATAACATTCCAAAAATTCCAAGCATAATGGCGCCCAAAATAATTCCCATGGAAGAAACCATACAGCAGGCCGACATCAAAAGAAACAAAAGCAGCCAATCCGCTCTCCTGCCGGGCTGATGCGCACAATCCTCATCCGGCGCTTTTTCCGATAAAAACAGGCGAATTGCCAGATACAATACCATCGGAAGCAAAATCCCGGCCAGAATTGCCTTTCCCTGCCACAGCCGAATCAGTAAAAACAAACTGCTTGTCCGCTCACTGTACGCCGCAAAAATATTTAACGCGGACAAGACAACCATAAAATAACCCACTTTTTCCATATTATAGGAAAGGAGAGCCCTTCCGATCAACGCGTATACGGCGTATGCCAAAAGCAAAAACACAATCATAAATACGGTATGCGCAACAATTGCAGGATGTATCTCTGTCAGTTTACTCATCACTGCCGTAAACGCATAAAACGGAGACAACACATACCGCGAGGGCAGCTTTGCATATGCCGCTCCCGTATATGGATTGTAAGCAAATATTGTATTGGTCGCAAGCGAAGTCGTTGCAGACGCTACAAAAAACGCGTCGTCCGAATTGGTATACTGATACCTCATATAAACCAATATCTGACCTGCAATCAACAAAAGCTGCGCCCAAATACACAATGTAAAACTTTTCACCGCAAAAACCGTTTTGCAGATGATGCCGGGAATCCTTTTATAATTTAATACAAGAGAAGCTATGCATGCCGCTCCCATAATACCTCCGTAGATTCCCGTCAAAAGGGACAGCGACTGTCCCATAAAGATCAACGGCAGCGTTAAAATTTCAAACACGCCAAACATAATGACATATCCCGCCGCCATATGCATCAGAATATTGTCCTGTTCTTTTTCCACAAACCTGGTATACAAAAGCCCGAGTAAAAACGGAAGCGCTCCCATAAAAATTCCTGCCAAAACCACGCTTTTTATCATGCCATCTGTCCTTCCATACTATTGCACATTGTCTTTATTCGTCTCTTTACATATATAAATCGGACGTTTTTTCACTTCAAGATAAGTTTTTGCAAGATAAGATCCTAATATTCCAATACAAAATAGCTGTATGCCTCCCAAAAATATAACAATACACACCATAGAAGGCCATCCGAAGGCGGAACCGCCATACAAAATCTGACGCACAATAATAAACACGATTGCGATTGCGGAAGCCAGACACATCAAAATGCCAAACACCGCCGATAAGGATAGCGGCATGGTGGAAAATGCCACAATTCCATCCACCGAATACAAAAGCAGCTTCCAGAATGACCACTTTGTCTCTCCTGCCACCCGCTCCACATTTTTAAACTCCAGCCACTTCGTCTCAAATCCGACCCATCCGAAAAGACCCTTGGAAAATCGGTTGTACTCTCCCATTTTTAAAAGCGCGTCTACAAAGGCTCGATTCATCAAACGAAAATCTCTTGCCCCGTCTACAATATCGGCCTTTGAAATACGATTCATCAAACGATAAAAACGCCGTGCAAAAAATGACCGGATTTTCGGCTCTCCTTTTCGGTTCACCCTTCTTGTAGCCACCGAATCATATCCCTCTTCCACAATGGCCCGATACATTTCCGGCAAAAGCGAAGGCGGATCCTGCAAATCCGCATCCATAATTGCGGTCAAATCTCCGTCTGAATGCTCTAATCCCGCAAAAATTGCGGCTTCCTTGCCAAAATTTCTGGAAAAAGAAATGTATGATACGCAAGCGTCTTTTTCCGCCAGTTCTTTTATCACCTTCAGCGTCCTATCCCCTGATCCGTCATTGACAAACAACAGCTCAAATTCCACATCCTGCATTATGCCCATGACTTTTTGCATTTCTTCGTAAAAATAATGCAGCGCCGCTTCCTCATTGTAGCAGGGAACGATTACCGTTATCTTCACTTTCTTTTCCTTCTGCTGATCCATTTGCTCCACGTCCCGTCTCTTAGAAATTATTTTATTATACCGTCAATTACCAACTATGTCAAATATAGCCTTTCAAAGACACCGCAAAGCAAACAAAAAAGCTGTTGCAAAACAGCCGATATATACAAGATTTGGCATTGATACCACATGGGTCCCATCCATACATCGTATATAGGCTGCATTTTGCAACAGCTTCTTTTTGTGTTGATTTCTTTTCCGCTTACAAGTTTTCTTTTTGTGTTTTACCTGTATTCGCTTTACCAGCGCCGGTTTTTTCCGTAGCAGTTTTTTGGGCGCCTGTTTTTTCCGTACCGGATTTTTCCGCACCATCTTTTTTGGCGCCTGTTTTTTCCGTACCGGATTTTTCCGCACCATCTTTTTTGGCGCCTGTTTTTTCTGTACCGGATTTCTCTGTATCGGGCTTATCTGTAACAACTTTTTGTGTTTTGGGAGTTTGTTTCTTATTCTTGCATTTCTTCTGGTTTTCTTTCTTTTTTTTGTTCTCTTCCTTCTTTTCTTTCTCTTTTTGCTTTTGGTTTTCTTTCTTCTTTTCTTTCTCTTTCTTCTTTTCGTTCTCTTTTTGTTTATGGTTTTCTTTCTTCTTTTCTTTCTCTTTTTGCTTTTCTTTTTTCTTTTTCTTCTGTTTCTTCTTTTTCTTCTCTTTATCCTCTTGATTTGAAGCAGACGTCACATTCGGCGCGGGAGGATCGCACTGTTGTTCCTGCGCAGAATTTTCATTTTGTACGGGAGCTTCAGACTGTGGCGGCAAATCCGTATTGCTATTTTGTATATTCTGATTTTCTTCTGTTTCCTCATACTTTATATCCTCTTTGGAATCATCCTCTTCCGTACTTTCTTCCGTACTCTCCTGCGTATCCTTTTCCATATTTTCCATATTGGCGCCATCTTACTGTCCGCTTTCCTTATTCGGGAAATTTTCTTCGGATTTATTTGTTTCGGCATCATTTTTAACTTCTTCTTTCACAGAAAAATCTTCTGCCGTTTCCATTTCCGAAACCGTCAATGTTGTCTCAAGATTTTCCCGGCAATAAGAAATCAATTCCGCAACGGACATTTCCCGGACTTCTTCTCCTGGCAAACCGCATTGCCGCTCCAATTCCTCTTCCAGGATTTTTCTGCCTTCTTCACCGGCAATATGATCTGCTCTCCAATATGCAACGGTAACGCCGGATACATTCAGTTCCGTCAGTTTCTCCTTCATCCCATCCTTGACCACACGTTCCAAATTTCCGCAGACAGACTCGTCTGACGCAGAAAGCGTTACCAGTATGGCTCCACTGCTTTTCAGATAAGAACGCTCCACCACATTACTCAAAAGAACATCCAAAAGATCCCGCACCGGCTCATCTTTTTTCCATTCCAGCATTTTTGCAACTTCTTTTCCATCCTGGTTCAACCCTTTCAGCTGCGTTACCTGAAAAGATTCATCCAACTCAATCTGAATGCTGGGATTAATATCTAAAACCAGATATACAGTTTCTTTATTCATGCCAAGTCCTGCAAAAATCCAAAGACAGATCAATGCAAAGCCTGCACAAACAGAAATCACATACTTCGGAAACCCTTTTCCAAAGCCTTTTCCGAACGAAAAGAGCTTCCGATCCGGCAAAATCGACTCTATTTCCTCTTCTGCTTCCGAACAATATTTCTCCTCTTGTTCTAACGTCTCCATCACTGCTTCAAATACATCTGGTGCAAGCTCCTCAAATCCATTTTCTATTCTTCGCGTTAATTCTTTTCTCTTCATAATCTGTCACCAAATTCTTTCCGCAATTTCCGGATACTCCTGTTATACCGGGCGATCACCGTACCCAGCGGCATCTGATACATTGCTGCGATTTCCCTGTGTTTCAGCCCGCTTAAATCATGCAGAATAATCAGATCTCTGTCCTCTTTGGAAAGCAGGGCAAACATTTTGCTCAAAACCATTCTGTTTTCCAAATTGGAAATTCCATCAAAGCCCAATTCATTTTCCACTTCCTCAAAATCAATATGCCCTTCTTTTTCTTTTCTGCATTTCATCAAAAAAAGATTTTTTGCAATTTTCATCATCCATGCCATAGGATTTCCCTGCGGGCAATACGAATGGCAATTCTGAAAGATCTGAATATACGTATCCTGCAATAAGTCTTTTGCATCTTCTGAATTCAGGGTATGTGAAAGCAGGAACGCATAGAGAGGCTTGTATGAAACATCATACAGTTCTCTGAATACATCCTGTTCTCCGCTGAGAATACGCTCAAACAGCCGTTCATCTATATAAGCTTTTTGTCTTGGAGCGCTCTCCCGCATCCGGACATACCCCTTTCAACTTTTGTTTCCTGCCAAAAACACAATTCTTATTTTACAGTTATTGTCTTGGTAACAGAACCATAACTCTTCTCTTTCTTTGTTTTTACACCGTTCACAACAATTGTATAAGCACTGCCTTTTTTCATTCCATTTATCTGGATTTTGATATTCCCTTTAGCTTTTTTTACAATCTTTGCTTCGCACTCATTTCCATTCGCGTCTGTCACAGTTACGACTGCATCTTTGTAAGATGTGGCTGACTTCATTTTTAAAATCACAAAATTTTTGCCTTTTACCGATGCGGAACCAACTTTACATTTTGACTTCATTCCCTTTGCCGTAAATGTCTTTTCAATTGTCACTGCTTCACTGGAATCCGCATCGAGAATTCCTTCAATCGTAATCGTATAAACCTGGTCTTTCACCAGCCCTGCTGCCCTTTTGCCTTTTCCGGCTTTGCATATTTGGCCTGTGCCTCATACCCTGCAGAAGCTCCCGTTTCCTGTGGCGCCGCAAACACAGCAATCGGCGCAGACAACACCATGCTCATTGATAATACGCCCGCCATAAATCCTTTTACATTTTTCTTCATAATAAGTACCTCCTTCAATCTGTCTGATACTTAGATAATGCAGGAAAAATGTTTTTTATTGCATCGTATTCAAATTTTTTTAAAAAACTTTTGCATGTGTTCTGCGCCGTTAAAAATTTGCTTATTTTTCTCTTTTTTGTGCCAGTTTTTTATGAAAATTCCCGCTCTCGTTTCCATGCCCTGTACCCGTCCGCTATAATTGCATTACAAATCTGACTTAGGAGGCATGTATTATGGAATTAAACGGAGCTCTTGATTATTTTATTGCCATTTCCGGCATTCTTATTATTGTAATAAGTTTCGTCTGGAATATTTACGAAGTATTCATACACAAGACAACAGACGCATCTCATGCTGTAGATTCCGCAGACTCCACCATTCGGTAGCCTACGCCGGATTCTGTAAATATGTACTTTGGTTCCGCCGGATTATCTCCGATCTTCCGGCGGATATTTGTCATATTCACACGAAGAATTTTATTGTCTTCAGCTGCGTACGGCCCCCATATCTTTTCCAGCATTTTCTGATAAGTAATCATCTTCCCGGAATTCATGGCCAGATATTCCACCATCCGATACTCTACCGGCGTCAGATGCACCTGATCTCCATGCAGCAGTACCATCCTTCTTTCAAAATCCACTTTTAAATCTTTGGCCTGAAAAACATTTTTATTGCCATACTTTCTGCGGTACCGCAAAGCGCAGCGGATACGGGCCATCAATTCTTCCGGTCCGAACGGTTTCGTCACATAATCGTCGGCTCCGGCGTCCAAAGCCGTCACCTTGTCTTTCTCCTTTCCTCTGGAAGATACGACAATCAGCGGACAATCAGTAAAATCACGCACTTTGCGAACCATCTCTATCCCGTCCGCATCCGGCAAAACCACATCCAGAAGCACCAAATCCGGGCAGCTGTTTGTAAGCTGCGCGATTCCATCCCGTCCGCTCTGCGCTGTAAAAAGTTTATATCCTTCCTTCAAAAACATTCTTTTTAAAAAATACTGTACTTCCTTTTCCTCGTCTATCGATAATATTTTATATTTGATACCAACTTCCATCCGAAAATCCTCCTGTTTTGATTGTATTTCTTCGCTCAAAACAGGATTTTTTCTTACCATCCGTCCGATGTATAAACGAGACGACTGCAAAAACATAAATTTGTTTTTCCTCCGACTCCGGGCGGTACGCCAAATATATAAACCCGAAAAACAGACACAGAACAACGGCCAGAAATGGCAGCGTCCTCCCTCTTACCAGCTGCGCCAGCGGAGAGGAAACCCCATTTGTTTTGGCCTGCATATGAAAATCATCCATGCACTGCATTGGTCCGGCAGACATAAGCCTCTTTCCCCCAAAGGCTTCGGCATGCGCAGTATGCGCCTCTTTATAATCCGGCATCGTTTTGACGGTATTTGTATTGCCCAGAATCCCCGCTATAAAACACAGGATAACGCAAATACAAAATAGTTTCTTTTTCATTCTTCCGCTCCACCTGCCTCCAAATACTGCGGCGCCGGTTCCGTCATGCCCGGCTGCTTCTCTTCGTCTTCCGCATCCGGATTTAACGCGCCGGGATCCTCCGTTTCTTCCTGCGGTTTCTCTCCCGTTGACTCCTCTTTTCCAAAGGACTCATCTATCCTAAGCTCCACCACATTCGAATATTTGCTCACGGAGCCATCTGGCATAACGGCCCGTACACGGAAACTATATACCTCATTCGGCACGAAATCCAGCAGATTGCCCGCCGCATCTTTAAACTGGGACATGCTGTATGTCAGTTCCCGTATTCCTCCGACTCTGACATAATTATCTTCAGGCTCCGCCTGTCTTTTATAAAACACACGGTAAGTATCCGTCTGCGGCCACTGCGTCCAGTTTAACACTACTTTTCCGTTTTCAATTCCTGCCGTCAGCTGAATCCGCGCCGTTCGCGTTGTTTCTTCGGAGAAATCTCCATAATGGTTGACTCCGCCTATCACCACATAAGCGCGCACCTTGTACACGTACGTCTCTCCGGTAACGGCCGTCGTGTCCCGATAAGAAATCTGGCTTGCGGGAACGGCCCCCAGCAAAGCATAGCTGCCGGTCGCTTTTGGCGCACGGTAAATCTCGTAACCGTCCGCACCAGCCATTTTCTTCCAGGCAACCGTAATTTCACCGCCGTCCACATCGCAGTTATCCTCGTCCAAAGACGCTTTTCCGGCCGTAACTGTTGCAGTAAAGACATCCGAAAGATCTCCGTATATTCTGACGCGTTTTTTTGCGTCGCCTGATTTGGGAGCTTCTTTATACATCCTTACCTGATACTGGTAGGTTCCCGTTTTCGCGAGGTTCTTATCGGTATAAGATACGGTTTCATTATTGGCAATCTCCGCCAGATAAACGCCGTTTCGATAAATCTCATAGCCGTCTGCGGTATCTATTTTGTTCCATGACAGCGTAAGGGAAGTCGTGGAGGCAGACGTGGCATTGGTAATTGCCGCTTTTTTCAGTTTTGACGCCATTTTTGTATACTTGGCTTTTTTAAATCCGTCTATTTTATTCCATTTTTTGATATTAGTATAGGAAATCAGCGGATCTGTAAACGTAAACGATTCCTTCGAATCTATGTATTGGAACACATGCCAGACAAGACGTTTTTGATACCATGCATCGTAGAGTCCCCAGTGGTATCCCAGGCTTGTTTCCGATGTATGATCCACATGCCTGCCATAAATAAACGCCTCAATCATGCTGTTGCCCTCGCTTATATAATAAGCATAGGCATAGGCCGCCGCCTGAATCTCTTCTCCTTTGCTGGAATTAAATGACTGCTCTGACAACATGATTTTACAGTCCTTCCCAAAATTCTTTTTCACATAATTGGTCAGCGTTTTTAAATTCTTAAAATTCACGATTTTTGCTTTGGAAGAACTGGTGGCTTTGGCGTCATCCCAAAAAACCGGATCCGACAGCCCTTCCGGATAAGCATGGTATGCAATCTGAAAGTCGATTTTTCCCTTTGCTTTTAATTTCGCATAAAAAGTATCCAGCACGGCCTTTGAGCTAAAATACCGTTTGCCATTTCCGTCGCTGTCATGATTCCAGTTATAATCCAGGCTGATGTAAACATTTGCGTTTTTATTGACGCTCTTTACGGCATTACTGCAAATGCGAAACGCTCTGGCGTAATTATCCATATATGCGCTAAGACTCTTATTGCCGCCGTAATTCCAGATTGCCGCGCTGTTGACTTCATTGCCGACAATCCAGCCGGACACTAAATTTTCCTCCGTGCCATAACGTTTTGCCAGATAGGTCATAACGGCTTCCAATGTCTGACATCCCGCTTTGGATGATGTTTTAAATGAAGAGAACAGCGTATAAGAATGCCCGCCGTACTGCATCGGAAGCGTTCCTTTGGAACCCGAATCTTTCGGAAGCAGAAGGATCACCGTTACTCTGACCCCCGCCGCACGATATGCCCTGACCATCTCGTCATTTCTTTGAATCTGATCCGCATCTAAATAATACTTTTTGTTTTTGTATGTAAAAGACGTTTTATTTACAGCCTGGTTATTTAAAAGGGAATTGAGCGTCCAGTTGACCACGGCGTGCTGCGCGCCAAGCGCCAGAGAATCTTCTAAATTTTCTGTCTGGATCCCCTTCTTAGAAGACGCAGTTGGCCCTTTTCCCTTATAAGTCGCAAGCGCTTCCGGATTTGTAATGTATCTGACATTACTTGTTATTTTGTATTTTTTGCCTGTCTTATAGGCAACGGCAAATTTCTGAAACAGCATGGAATCTTTGTAATTTATTTTAAAAGAAACCGTTCCTTTTTTGGCTTTTACAGACGCAAGCGGCGTCGCGCTTTTCTTGCCTGTTTCCGATACGTTTGCGTTCAGGCCCAAAAGATACAGTTTCGATCCCATCGCCTTCGTTTTGTTCTTGACTTTTGCCTTGACGGTAAGCTTCTTTCCCTTGCTGTTTAACTTGCATGAAGTAACGGAGACCGGCTGGTCTGCCGCCTGAAGCGACGTGGGCCCCGACAGCGTCAAAAATCCTGTCAGGAGTAAAACTGCCGCAATCATAAACTTCCATTTATTCCAATTTCTCTTCTGCATATGTCACCCTGCCTTAAAATAACCGTTCCTTATAAATTCCCTGTGCCGTCAAATTACAAATCGCATCGGTAACGCTTTGGCGGTCTTCCTGATAAGTGACTCCAAACCATTTATCCGTTGTCTCAAGCGCTTTGACCGTCGCTTTCTGATTCATCAAAAGCTGATCAATGATCTTTGGAAGCAAATACTCTTTCTTCAAATCTCCTTCTTTCTGTTCTTCCAGAAATTCCCGAAATCCCTGTTCCAGTTCATCAAAAATCTCCGGATACAGCCCCCACATATTCATAGAAACATACTGATCCTCTTCCACCGGCACAATTTGCCCGTCCTCATCGCGGGCATGCAAAACGCCGTCTTTCCGCTGAATCTCATATGTCTCGGTCACTTTTAAAAGATTCCCGCCGGCATCCACCTCGCAAACGCCTCTGGTAACGCCGCCGTTTTCACTTAACGTATTTTTCAAAATAAAACCTGCCATACAGATATTGATTTTATTATCTGATATTCCTGTATGAGAAACGAGATACTCATGCAGTTTTACAAACGCCTCTTTTCCATAATAATCATCCGCATTGATCACCACAAACGGGTTTTTTACAAGTTCTTTGACCGCAAGCGCCGCCTGTCCCGTCCCCCAAGGTTTCGTACGGCCTGCCGGCTTGTGAAAACCTTCCGGCAGATCTTCAAGCTCCTGAAACGCATACCTGACCGGAAGAATTTTTTCAATCCTTTCACCGATGATTTCTCTGAAATCTTTTTCCAGATCATGCCGGATAATAAAAACGACTTCGTCAAATCCCGCTTCCATTGCATCATAAATCGAATAATCCATAATAATTTCACCGCACGGGCCTACCGGAACCAACTGTTTGATCCCGCCGCCAAAACGGCTTCCAATGCCCGCCGCCATAATCACAAGCGTTGTTTTTTTCTGTTCCAATCTCTTCACCACACAGTCTTTTCAAAATGTTATAAGCTCCAGGCGCCGCTGGCTCAGTCCGCCATCTCCGTCTAGTTTTCTTCTACATAATCCAGCATTGCTTTATTGAGCGCTTCTAATTTTTCTTTTCCGTCTTCAAGGGAATCTCCAACAACTCCGAAATAAAATTTAATCTTCGGTTCTGTTCCGGACGGCCGCACACAGCACCAGGAACGGTTGGAGAGCTCATAATACAGCACATTGGAGTTTGGAAGCCCCGTTTTTGTAACTTCCCCTGTCGTCAGGTCTTTTCTGGTATCTTCGCTGTAATCACGCACTGCCAGTACTTTCCTGCCGGCAAGCTCTTTGGGAGGATTGCTGCGCATTTTCGCCATCATCTCAAGGATTCTGGCCGCTCCGTCCATACCCTTTAACGTCATCGTTTCAAGCCCTTCCTGATAGAAACCATAGCGCCCATACATTTCAAGCATCGCATCCCAAAGCGTCATGCCCTTGGATTTATACCAGGAAGCAACTTCGCAAAGCAGCATCACGGCAATACAGGCGTCTTTGTCTCTTGCGTAAGTTCCCGCCAGGCATCCGTAGCTTTCTTCCAGTCCAAATACGTAATGGAACGTATTTTCCTCTTCAAAGTTCTTAATCTGCTCGCCAATATATTTAAATCCCGTTAAAACCTCAATCAATTTCACATCATATGCCCGCGCAATTTCTTTCGCCATATCCGTTGTGACAATTGTCTCAACAAGAGCGGGATGTTCTGGCATCGTGCCTGTAGCCGTTCTTTCCCTGAGAATATATTCGGCAATCAGCATACCTGACATATTGCCGGTAAAGCTTACGTATTCGCCCGACGCCGTATCTTTGCAGTACACGCCCAGGCGGTCTGCGTCCGGATCTGTTGCAAGCACAATATCGGCGTCTTTTTCTTTTGCGAGATTTAATGCCAGCTCAAAAGCTTTTGGTGATTCCGGATTCGGATAAGCAACGGTCGGAAAATTCCCGTCGGGAAGCTCCTGTTCTTTCACCACATACACATTTTTAAATCCAAGCTCGCTTAATACCCTGCGCACCGGCAGATTTCCTGTTCCGTGAAGCGGCGTATACACAATCTTGATGTTGTCCGCCTGTTCCCGGATCACTTCCGGGTGGATGGACTGTTTCTTCAATTCCTGCATATACAGATCGTCAATTTCACTTCCAATCATCTGATGCAGGCCCGCAGCCTTCGCCTCCGCTTCCCCCATCGTCTTAACCATGGAAAAATCCGTTACTTTCGCAACTTCCGCCAAAATATTTTTATCGTGCGGCGGCGTAATCTGCGCGCCATCTTCCCAATATACCTTGTATCCGTTGTATTCCCGCGGATTGTGGCTTGCAGTTACCACAATGCCGGCAATACAGCCTAAGTGGCGCACCGCAAAAGACAACTCCGGCGTAGGACGCAGCGTTTCAAAAATATAAGATTTGATACCGTTCGCATTTAAACACAACGCCGCCTCTTTGGCAAATTCCGGTGACATAATCCTGGAATCAAAGGCAATTGCCACGCCTTTTTCTTTACCGTCCTGGGATATGATATAATTTGCCAGTCCCTGCGTCGCCTGACGGACCGTATAAATATTCATCCGGTTCGTTCCCGCTCCGATTACGCCGCGAAGCCCTCCTGTGCCAAACTCCAGCTGACGGTAAAACCGATCCTGTATTTCTTTATCATCATTTTCGATTGCTTTTAATTCCGCTCTTGTATCTTCATCAAAATAGGAATCCGTACACCATTTTTTATACTCTTCCAAATATCCCATTTTTATCACCTGGTCCTTTCTTTGAATTGTATTCACCGCATTGTTTTCTATTTTATATCTGAAACATTGAAACCATATTAAAACTTGCTAAATTTTTTAATCCGATCCACTCCCAACAGAAGACGCCACAATTTCCATATTTCCAAGCAGTTTTACATTTCCAAAGCCGTTTGGCAATATCAGATGCGCTCCTTTTTTTACCGGAACGCCGTTTATGCTGCCCGCTCCATCCAAAACGCTCATCAGCAGAAAGGGTTGCGACTGCTCAAAATTCATTTCACCGTCTAAAACAAGCTTCCAAACCCGGTAGCTGTCGCAGAAAACGAGCGCATTCCATTGATTCCTGGGAACATCGGATGCATCTATGACACATTTCTCAACCGGCTTTGCCGGCACGCGAATTACGTCTATACTCTTTTGTACATGCAGCTCCCTGGGCTTGCCTCCGCTCAAACGCCCATAGTCGTAAACCCGGTATGTGATGTCGCTGTTTTGCTCCACCTCATAGACCAAAAGACCTCCCTTGATTGCATGCACGCAGCCAGGATCAATCTGTACAAAACTTCCTTTTTTGACAGGTATTTCTCTGATAAACTCTGTCCACCTGCCTTCTTCTATCATTCGGGCAAGCTCCTCTCTGTCAGAAGCATTGTGTCCGACTACAAAAGCCGCGTCATCCTCACAATCCAGAACATACCAGCACTCCGTCTTTCCAAGCGAACCGTTTTCATGCTCATTTGCATAGGCGTTGTTCGGATGCACCTGGACGCTTAAATCGTCTCTGGCGTCAATAAGTTTAACCATCAGAGGAAAACGCGGATCGTTCAAATATCCAAACAACTCCGGATGTTCCTTCCACAACTTTGATAAAAATTCGCCCTGAAATTTTCCTTCTGCAACCTTACAGTCGCCTTTTTCATGCGCGGAAATCCCCCAGCATTCACCCACATCATTGCCTTCCACTTCATATCCAAATTCTGTTCTAAGCCTTGTCCCACCCCAAACATTATGGGTAAATACCGGATCTAAAAATAAGATTTCGTTTTCCATACCGTATTTTAAATTTTCCTCCTCCAATAGTCCAATGTTTCCTGAATTGTCTGTTCCAGCGGAATCTTTGGAACCCATCCCGTAACTTCGTATACCTTACGCGTATCTGCTTCAATCGTAGGCAC
This sequence comes from uncultured Lachnospiraceae bacterium, assembly GCA_910586725.1. Lineage (GTDB taxonomy): Bacteria > Bacillota > Clostridia > Lachnospirales > Lachnospiraceae > Roseburia_B. The sequence goes on from CAJUJL010000019.1 coordinate 49,053, forward strand.
ATCCACCGGACGAAATCTTGACGGATCCTTTTCAACCTGAATTTTTGTTTTGGATTTTGACAAAATCATGTTTAAAATATCTTCAATTACAATAGCGCGGCCGCTTCCGATATTGTATGTCTCTCCCGTTTCTCCTTTGCGGATCAGAAGATCGTATGCCCTGACCACATCGCGGACGTCCGTAAAATCACGCGCAACGCTTAAATTCCCTACCTTTATCACAGGCTCCTTGAGCCCCGCTTCAATTTCCGCCGTTTGTCTGCAGAAATCAGCCACAACAAACAAAGAATCCTGATTGGGGCCAATGTGGTTAAACGCGCGTACCATCATCACCTCTAAGCCAAAAGCCTGCGCGTATATTCTTCCGAACATATTCTGACAGGCCTTAGTCGCCGCATAAATATTTCCCGGACGGATCGCGTTCTCTTCCGTAACCGGCGTTTCTTCCGGACGGATCGGCCCGTATTCCTCACCGGAGCCAATCAAAAGCGTCCTAGGCTTATGGGAAAGCCCGCGTATCGCTTCCAGTACGTTTACGCTTCCTTTGATATTGACGTCAATCGTCAACTGGGGATTCTTCCAGGATACCGCCACGGAACTCTGCGCCGCAAGATGGTAAACATAATCCGGCCGCACTTGTTCGAGCAAATCCACGATCCCGTTTTTATCTAAAATATTTAAATCATATACGTCCGCATCCGGTATGTCAATCGTCTCTCCCGGCATTTTTGTCACGGCAACCTTCTGTCCCTCCGCCTGTAAATAGCGAATCAGGTAATCGCCCACAAAACCGGCGCCGCCAATAATAAATGATTTCATCGCTGTACCTGCCTTACCGTTAAAATTACACAAAAGGGTGCTTTTCATAATTAGAAAATACACCCCTTATTGTCATGCTATGCTCCCTGATTTCATTTACAGGTTCTCTGCTTTGATTTCCTTTGCTACAATTTCCATATCATTTTTTACCATACGTTCTACTAACTGTGCAAAAGATATTTCTCTTTTCCATCCCAGCTCCGTTTCCGCCTTCGCCGGATTACCCAGCAAAACTTCCACTTCCGCCGGCCGGAAAAATTCCGGATTGATTGTTACCAAAACCCTGCCGGTTTCTTTATCCCTGCCGACTTCGTCAACGCCCTGGCCTTCCCATGCAATTTCAATCCCCACATGTCGAAATGCCGTTTCGACAAACTCACGTACGGTCCTTGTCTCGTTGGTAGCGATTACATAATCATCCGGTTTGTCGTTCTGCAACAGCATCCACATCGCATGCACATAATCTTTGGCATGTCCCCAGTCGCGTTTGGAGTCTAAGTTGCCAAGCTCAATGTGATCCTGTACCCCCTGTTTGATGCGGGCTACCGCGTACGTGATTTTACGGGTAACAAATTCTTTTCCTCTTCTCTCGCTCTCATGGTTAAATAAAATTCCGCTGCATGCAAACATATTAAAGCTTTCACGGTAATTTTTCGTAATCCAGAATCCGTACACCTTGGCTACTCCATACGGGCTTCTCGGATAAAACGGCGTCTTCTCCGTCTGCGGCATTTCCTGAACCTTACCAAACATCTCAGAAGTGGCGGCCTGGTAAAAATGAGCTTCCGGTTTTACAATGCGGATTGCTTCGAGCATATTCGTCACGCCCAGCGCGTCAATATCCGCCGTTGCCAGCGGCTGTTCCCAGCTTGTCCCGACAAAAGACTGCGCAGCCAGATTATATACTTCGTCCGCCATAGATATTTTCATTGCGTTTACCAGAGAAACCAAATCCGTCATATCCGCATAAATAAAATGGATTTTATCTTTGATATGCTCCACATTTCCATAATCCACAACGCTTTTGCGTCTCATAATTCCGTAAACTTCATATCCTTTTTCCAGCAGAAGCTCGGCCAGGTAGGAACCGTCCTGTCCAGTTACACCTGTAATCAGCGCTTTTTTCATGTTGTTTCTCCTTTATTAAATATATTCATCGCGGTTGCAGATTTTAAGATTCTCCAGAACCTTTTTAATATCTCCCGCACTGTTTTTTTCACAGATTAACGTAGCGTCTTCCGTATCCACAATAATCAGATCCTGGATTCCGATTGTGGCAATCAGTTTTCCGCCGCCTTGAATAATGTTATTTTTGCTGTTGATTGTAATAATGTTGCCATCCACTACATTTCCGGCTTCGTTTGTCTTTTTGATCCTGCCGACCGCAAGCCAGCTTCCAACGTCATCCCATCCAAACGTTCCGGGCAGAATAAAGATATTCTCCGCTTTTTCCATTATGCCGTAATCAATGGATACGGATGAAAATCCTGCAAATTCCTTCTCCAGCACAAGCTCCTGCTCCTGTGTGCCGATTGCCTTTTGAATGCTCATAAGGCCTGAGTGCAGATCCGGCAGATGCATCCGGATATTGGAAAGAATCGTAGAGACTTTCCACAAAAACATACCGCTGTTCCAGAGGTATTCCTCCGTGGCAAGATACTCTTTGGCCTTTGCAAGATCCGGCTTTTCCACAAAACAATCCACCTGATACGCATGCCCGTCCGATGCATCAGGATTAAATTTGATATATCCGTATCCTGTTTCCGGATAATCCGGCGTGATGCCAATCGTCACCAGATTCGGCCCCTTCTCTGCGATTTCGCACCCTTCCCGAAGCGTTTGCACAAACATTTTGTTGTATTTTATCAGATGATCAGAAGGAAGCACCATCATAACGGCGTCTTCGTATTTTTTAGCAATATGCACGGCGCCAAGTCCAATACAGGGAGCCGTATTACGGCCAACCGGCTCACAGAGGATATTCTCCTCGGGAATGCCCGGCAGCTGTTCCAACACAAGATTTTTGTAATCTTTGTTGGTGGAAATATAGATGTCTTCCATTTCTACCAGAGAGCTGATTCGTTCCACCGTAAGCTGAATCATCGTCTTACCGTCATCAGTCAGAGACAGAAACTGCTTGGGCAGACTCTTTCTGCTTTTGGGCCAAAAACGCTCGCCGCGGCCACCAGCCATGATGAGTGCCGTTTTTTTCATGTGTAAATCCTCCCTATTTAGTCAAGTCTTTTTTCCTTATTTTTCAAGGATTTTTTAGTTA
>CAJUJL010000020.1 GCA_910586725.1 uncultured Lachnospiraceae bacterium
ATTAGCAGAAGCTGTTGCCGCATCCGCCGCAGCAGAGCAGTAATAAGATGATCCAGATACAGCTGTTGCCGCCTTCACATCCGCCGCCGCAATTGCCGCCGCCGAAGAAACCGCCGCCGTTGCCGTTGCACAGGCAAAGCAAAACGATAAGCCAGAGAATAGAACCGCATCCTCCATCATTTCCGCATCCACAGTTTGTTGCTGCTAAATCACTCATTTGAAAACCTCCATTTATTGATTGATTACACTTCATCATATGTAGAGGGCTTGTAAGTGTTTCCGGTGGACAAAATGAAAATTAAAAGATAAAATTCTTGACAGGCAAAGAATCACTGGTATTATAAAATAAGGCAAAAATGTATTTCAGGAGGAAAAAGAACATGAATAAGATTCAAATGACGACACCCCTTGTTGAAATGGACGGAGATGAGATGACCCGGATCTTATGGGCAATGATCAAAGAAGAGCTTCTTCTTCCGTTTGTAGATTTAAAAACAGAATACTATGATTTGGGATTAGAACACAGAAATGAAACGAACGACCAGGTAACCGCAGACTCCGCAAACGCCACCAAAAAATACGGCGTTGCCGTAAAATGCGCAACAATTACGCCAAACGCGGCCCGCATGGACGAATATCATCTGAAGGAAATGTGGAAGAGTCCAAACGGGACGATAAGAGCCATGCTGGACGGAACCGTATTCCGTGCGCCCATTATTGTAAAGGGCATTGAACCCTGCGTCAAAAACTGGAAAAAGCCAATCACCATAGCAAGACATGCCTATGGCGACGTATATAAAGCAACGGAAATGAAAATTCCGGGAGCAGGGAAGGTAGAGCTGGTTTACACCGCAGAAGATGGCAGCGAGACAAGAGAAACCGTTCATGATTTTACCGGAGCCGGCGTAATACAGGGACAGCATAATTTAAACGGATCGATTGAAAGTTTCGCAAGAAGCTGCTTTACCTATGCGCTGGATGTCAAACAGGATCTGTGGTTTGCAACGAAAGATACGATTTCCAAGAAATACGACCATACCTTTAAAGACATTTTCCAGGAAATCTTTGATGCGGAATACAAAGAAACCTTTGAAAAAGCTGGCATTACTTATTTTTATACCCTGATTGACGACGCCGTTGCCCGCGTGATGAAATCCGAAGGCGGTTATATCTGGGCATGCAAGAATTACGACGGAGACGTTATGAGCGATATGGTATCGTCTGCATTTGGCTCTCTTGCCATGATGACGTCCGTTCTGGTTTCACCCAACGGCTATTATGAATATGAAGCGGCGCACGGCACCGTACAGAGGCATTATTACAAACATTTAAACGGAGAAGAAACGTCAACCAACTCCGTCGCAACTATTTTTGCTTGGAGCGGCGCGCTTAGAAAACGCGGAGAATTAGACCAAAATGACGCGCTTATGGCATTTGCCGATAAATTAGAAGCCGCCTGTGTAAAAACGATCGAAGAGGGCAGGATGACAAAAGATCTTGCGTTAATTACCTCCATTGCAAATCCAACCGTATTAAACAGCCAGGAATTTATTCAGGAAATACGCAAAACATTAGAGGAAACTTTATGATATTAGACTGTCAGAACATATCCAAATCATTTGGCGCCGATGAAATTTTAAAAAATATTTCTTTTCATATCAACAAAAATGAAAAAGCTGCCCTCATCGGCATCAATGGAGCCGGAAAATCCACCCTTCTGAAAATCATCATGCGGGAAATTTCTGCGGATGAAGGAACTGTGGTTTTGTCAAAAGACGCTGCCGTCGGTTATCTGGCGCAGTATCAGAACATATCCGGAGCGCACACGATATTGGAAGAAGTTCTCTCATCCAAAGAAGATTTGATTCAAATGGAACAAAAACTGCGGGATATGGAAACGCAGATGACATGTCTGAGCGGAGAGGAACTAAACAGCCTCCTGGAAAAATACAACCGTCTGCATCATGAGTTTGAACTTCGGGACGGGTACGCCTATCGCAGCGAGGTGACAGGCATTATCCGGGGGCTTGGTTTTTCCGAAGAAGACTTTAACCGTCCGGTATCTCAATTGTCCGGCGGCCAGAAAACAAGAGTTTTTCTTGGAAAACTCCTGGTGTCCAAACCCGATTTGCTGATCTTGGACGAGCCCACCAACCATTTGGATATGTCTTCCATTGCATGGCTTGAAAACTTTTTGTCCAATTATAAAGGTTCTGTTTTGATCGTAAGTCACGACAGATATTTTTTGGACAGGATTGTTACGAAAGTCGTAGAATTATCTCAACACAAAAGCTGTGTCTTTTCCGGCAATTATTCCGATTATGCGGTCAAAAAAGCCGCCGTTCGGGAAGCGCAGCTAAAAGCCTGGCAAAATCAGCAGCAGGAAATCCGACATCAGGAAGAAGTCATTGCCAAATTAAAATCGTTCAACCGCGAAAAATCCATAAAACGCGCGGAAAGCCGTGAGAAAATGCTGGACAAAATAAAGCGTCTAGAAAAACCGGCCGAGGAACAGGACGATATGAAAATCCGCTTAAATCCCAGCGTCACAAGCGGCAACGACGTGCTTGCCGTAGAAGATCTTGCCAAATCTTTCGGAAACAATCAATTGTTTTCCGGAATTTCCTTTGAAATCAAACGGGGAGAGCGTGTGGCGCTGATCGGCGACAATGGAACCGGCAAAACGACCATGTTAAAGATCATCAATGAAATGCTGCCTTTTGACACAGGCAGGATTACCCTTGGGACCAATGTGCATATCGGATACTACGATCAGGAACATCAGGAACTTTGCGAAGAAAAAACCTTATTTGAAGAAATATCAGATACGGCTCCGAATCTGAACAATACGCAGGTAAGAAATATTCTGGCTTCGTTTTTATTCACAAACGACGATGTATTTAAGCGGATCGGGGATCTTAGCGGCGGTGAAAAGGGCCGTGTGTCCCTGGCAAAATTAATGCTCTCCAAGGCAAATTTGCTGATCCTTGACGAGCCCACCAACCATCTGGACATTATTTCAAAAGAAATTTTGGAAGACGCGTTAAACCGCTATACCGGGACAGCTCTTTTCGTTTCCCATGACAGATACTTCATTAACAAAACAGCCACACGAATTCTGGATCTGACGCAAAAAACAATTGTTCAATATATAGGGAATTATGATTATTATCTGGAAAAACATGATATTTTGATGCAGACCCTGAAACATTCGGCAGACATTCCGGCAAAAGAAGGCAAAAACGAATCGCAAAAAGAAGAATGGATGCAGAAAAAAGCAAAACAGGCAAGCGAAAGAAAAAGAGCCGCCGAATTAAAAAAAGCGGAAGATGCGATTGCGGAAAACGAAAAACGTTTAGAAGAGCTGAATGAAGCCTTGAATGACGAAGAAATCGCAACCAATTCCGCAAGGTTATCGGAGATACACAATGAAACCGTGCTTGTATCAGAACAGCTGGATAAATTATATGAATTGTGGGAAAAACTTGCTTCTGATAGTGAATCATAAGTAATTATTTGACAAAATATACAATGCATATGAATTTTTGTATAAAAAACTTGTAAATATTTACAGGGTATGTTAAGATATTATACAGTTGTTGAGACAATAATACGTCCATAACAAAATGAAAGTAAACGGACAAATTCTGACAGATCAGTGTCAGGCATATCTGATGGAAACGGAGGAATAACATGGGATTATTTGATTTTATGAAAGGGAAAAAAGAAACCGTGCTTGCAGCGCCGGTAAAAGGGGAGTGCATTCCCATCAGTGAAGTTTCAGATCCAACTTTTTCTCAGGAAATATTAGGAAAAGGAATTGCAATTAAGCCGGCTGACGGAAAATTTTACGCTCCTGCTGACGGTACAATCAGTACGGTTTTTCCAACTGGCCACGCAGTCGGACTGACAACGTCTGACGGCATAGAGATTTTAATCCATGTTGGACTGGATACCGTTGAGTTAAAAGGACAGTTCTACAGTACAAAAGTAGAAGCCGAGCAGTCGGTTAAGAAAGGTGATCTTCTTCTGGAAGCGGATCTTGCGGAAATCAGCAAAGCTGGATACGATACCGTAACTCCTATGCTAATTTGCAACAGTGACGCATATTCTAAAATAGAGTGTAAAAAAGACGGAATGGTAGAACCCGGAGAAAACGTAATTACTTGTGCGGAATAAGGAGGATCAGATATGATTAAGTGTACTGGAAAAAGCGTTTTGAAAGGTATTGCAATCGGTAAATTATATGTTTACCGCAAAAAAGAGTTTTCCTTAGTGAAAACCCGGGTTGAAGATGTCCAGGCAGAATTAAAGCGGTTTGACCAGGCAGTGGAAGAAGCTGAAAAACAGCTTGAAACGTTATATCAGGAAGCTCTTACAAGCGTTGGCGAATCAGAAGCCAAAATATTTGAAGTTCATGGAATGATGCTGGAGGACGAAGGGTACCTGGAAGACATCAAGAACATGATCAAAGAAAACTGCAACGCAGAATATGCAGTGAAAGAAGTCGGCGACAATTATTCTCAGATGTTTGCCGCAATGGATAACGAATATATGCGGGCAAGAAGCGTTGATATTTTAGATATATCCAGCAAAGTCATCAATATTCTTGCCGGCGTTGGGCAGGATGCAATTAAGTCAGACGAACCGGTCATTCTTCTTGCAGATGATCTGACGCCAAGCGAGACGATTCAGATGGACAAAAATAAAGTGCTTGCGTTCGTAACGATTCATGGATCGGCAAACTCCCATACGGCAATCCTTGCCAGGAGTCTGAATCTGCCTTCTCTGGTAAGTACAGACATTGCGTTACTGGATGAATACAACGGTCAGACGGCAATTGTCGACGGATTCAATGAAGAACTGATTATCAATCCTATGGATGATGTTTTATCTGCTCTGAGTGCGAAGCGTGACGAATGGATCAGTGAAACGGAAAGCCTTCGGAAACTGATTGGCAAAGAAAATGTTACGACAGACGGCAGAAGAGTAAACGTCTACTGCAATATTGGAGGCGTGGAAGATGTAGACCGCGTACTGGAAGCGGACGGAGGGGGCATCGGCCTGTTCCGAAGCGAATTCCTCTATCTCGGCAGAGACAGCGCTCCTACGGAAGATGAGCAATTTGAAAGCTACAAAGCGGTTCTGGAGAAGATGAACGGAAAGAAAGTCATTATCCGAACGTTAGATATTGGCGCAGATAAGAAAGCCGATTATCTTGGACTGGATCCGGAAGAAAATCCCGCATTGGGTTATCGGGCGATACGCATCTGCTTAAATCAGCCGGATATATTCCGGACGCAGCTTCGCGCAATCTATCGCGCAAGCGCTTACGGAACGGCGTCTATCATGTTCCCAATGATTATTTCTGTGGATGAGATCAAAAAGATCAAAGAAATTGTGGCGGACGTCAAGAAAGAACTTGCCGATGAAAACATTCCAATGGGAGAAGTCGAACTTGGAATTATGATCGAAACTCCTGCGGCTGCAATTATCAGCGATGAACTTGCAAAAGAAGTGGAATTTTTCAGCATTGGCACAAATGATCTGACCCAATATACGCTTGCGATAGACAGGCAGAACCAAAAACTGGAAAATATCTGCGATACCCATCACAGCGCTATTTTAAGGCTGATCCGGATGACCGTGGAGAACGGACACAAAGAAAATGCATGGGTAGGCATTTGCGGAGAACTGGCAAGCGATACCAGCCTGACCAAAACATTTGTAGACATGGGAGTAGACGAATTATCTGTTTCCCCTACGTATGTATTAGGGCTTAGAAAAACAATCAGAGAGATATAGGAGGACAATTACAGATGAAATCATTCAATTTCACCATTACGGATGAACTTGGTATACACGCAAGACCGGCAGGGCTTCTTGTCAAGTTAGCCGGTGGTTATCAAAGCGATATATCCATCGTCAAAGATGGAAAATCAGCAAATGCCAAAAGAATTATGGCATTGATGAGTCTTAGCGCCACAAAAGGCACAGAAATTACAATTCAGGTAGAGGGACCGGATGAAGACGAAGCTGCGAAAGCAGTGGAAGAGTTTCTGAAGGCTAATCTATAAATTTTAAGTATTAAACTGTTTCGATGCTAGGGCGAAACTAAAAACAAGGGGGTAAATTTTTATGATGAAATATTTACAAAGACTGGGAAAATCTTTGATGCTTCCAGTTGCATGTTTACCGGTTGCTGGTATCATGCTTGGTTTGGGATACTGGATTGATCCGAATGGATGGGGAAGTGGAAATATCATCGCTGCTTTTCTTTGTAAAGCAGGTTCCGCGCTTATTGACAATATGGCAATCCTGTTCGTTATTGGTGTTGCCGTAGGTATGTCAGATGATAATGATGGTACAGCAGGACTTGCAGGTATCGTTTCTTATTTGATGATTAAAACATTGTTGTCTCCGGGTGCAGTTTCCATGTTTACCGGAGAAGATGTAGAAGCTGTTGATGTTGCATTTACAAAAATTGATGGAAATCAGTTTATCGGTATCTTAGCTGGTCTTATCGGAGCTGCATGCTACAATAAGTTTAAAGGAACACAGTTACCGGATGCATTATCATTCTTCAGTGGTAAGAGATGCGTAGCAATTGTTACTGCAGCCGTTACCATTGTGATAAGCGTACTTTTATTCTTCACATGGCCATTCATCTATGGCGGACTTATTTCCTTCGGTACAGCTATTTCTTCCACAGGAGCAGTTGGCGTAGGTATATATGGTTTCTTCAACCGTTTATTAATTCCGTTTGGTTTACACCACGCACTCAACTCCGTATTCTGGTTTGACGCTGCTGGTATCGCTGACCTTTACAAATTCTGGGGATTAGGCGGATACGATGCAGTTCAGACAGCTGGTGAAGTTGGTCAGTATATGACAGGTTTCTTCCCTGTAATGATGCTTGGTGTTCCGGGAGCAGCTCTTGCAATGTATCATACGGCTAAAACAGAAAAGAAAAAAGTTGCAGCCGGCTTACTTGGTGCAGCAGCGCTTTGTTCCTTCTTAACAGGTGTTACAGAGCCGTTCGAATTCGCATTCATGTTCTTATCACCTGTACTTTACCTGATTCATGCAGTTTTAACAGGTGTTGTTTGTGCAGTATGTGCATTGTTGCCAATCAGAGCAGGATTTACATTCAGTGGAGGTTTTATCGATTTATTCCTTTGTACAAAACTTCCGGCAGCTCAGAATCCATGGTTATTAATTCCAATCGGATTAGTAGTTGCAGCTGTTTACTATGTAATTTTCCGTACTTTAATTGTAAAATTAAACCTGAAAACACCTGGTAGAGAAGATGACGATCTGGAAGCTGAAAAGAAAGTTGTTCTTTCCAACAGCAATTTCACAGAAGTTGCTAAAATTGTTCTGGAAGGACTTGGCGGAAAAGAGAACGTTAAATCTCTTGATAACTGTATTACAAGACTTCGTCTTGAAATCAAAGATTACACTAAGGTGGATGAGAAAAAGATTAAATCAGCTGGTATTGCTGGCGTTATGAGACCAAGCAAAACTTCTGTTCAGGTTATTGTTGGTACAAAAGTTCAATTCGTAGCTGATGAAATGAAAAAGATGTTAAAATAAGGTATTTGTTTCTACATATACCAACCCCTAGCACATAAATGCCGAAGGCTTATGCCTTCGGCATTTATTGTGCCTAATCCGGCAAATTTCTGTTTTATTTGACAACAACTTTTATTTTTCTTGTTTTTCATTGCCAAATCACTTATAATAAGAGTGATTTAAGGAGTGTTAAATAAATGTTAAGATTTTTATATGTCATCATCATGAATTTATTTCGGGCGCCCTATATTATTCCCAAGATGCGAAGGGAAGCAGAGCATCCGGAACGATATACGGAAGAAGAGTGCTACAATCTTGCGCGTCATGTAATACGTCTGATGAAGCTTTCCGGAAAAGTACATACAAAAGCATACGGTACGGAAAACCTCCCCAAAGAGGGAGGGTATATTATGTACCCAAACCACCAGGGCAAATACGATGCGCTGGGAATTATCCATACGCACAAGCTTCCCTGTTCAGTTGTAATGGATAAACAAAAGTCAAATTCAATTTTGGTCAAGGAATTTGTAGACTTGATTCAGGGAAAACGCTTGGAAAAAGATAATGTCAGACAGGCCCTTACGATTATAAACGAAGTGGCAAAAGACGTGGCAGACGGCAAACGATACATCCTGTTTCCGGAAGGAGGCTATGAATTCAACAATAAAAACACGGTAAACGCATTCAAAGCCGGCAGTTTTAAATCTGCCATCAAGGCCAAAGCTCCCATTGTTCCGGTTGCATTAATTGATTCCTATAAAATTTTCAACAGCTTCCACTTTGGAAAGATAACAACACAGGTGCATTACCTTGAGCCGATTTATTATGAAGAATACCATACGATGAAAAGCAACGAAATTGCGTTGCTCGTACAAAATCGAATTCAGAAAAAAATAGACGCTATGATACATTAGCGTCTATTTTTCTCGCAAACGAACGATTTTCGCAGCCTGTCTGCGCCGTTCATCCGCCTGTGCCGCATAATGCTTCCTGGTCGTATTTACGTCTTTATGGCCAAGCACATCCGCAACAAGATAAATATCTCCGGATTCCTGATACAGGGCTGTACCATATGTACTGCGCAGTTTATGCGGTGTAATATTCTTTAGTGAAGTAACCAGCCTTGAGTATTTTTTCACCAGATTTTCCACAGAACGGACATTCATCCTTTTTTTCTGCATGGACAAAAAAAGCGCATTGGCATGACCTTCTGCCGGAACAATCCGAGTCCGTTCCTGCATATAGTCGGAGAGTGCATATTCCACTTCTTCGCCAAAGTATACAATCGCTTCATATCCGCCTTTTCGATGTACTTTAATACCATTATTTTTGAAATCCACGTCTGTTATATCCAGTCCTACGCATTCGGAAACGCGGATCCCTGTTCCGAGCATCAAAGTAAGCATGGCGAGATCTCTTTTTTTTGTCTGTGCATGATACGCCTTCTGGCGTTTTGTAAGATTTTCTCCGGATTCCACTTCATCCAATAATGACGCAACTTCATCCACATCTAACCGCACAATCGCTTTCTCATGCAGTTTTGGCATTTTCACAAGTTCAGCCGGATTTGTATAAATACGCTCTGTACGGAAGAAAAAGTTGTAAAAACTCCGCAGACAGGCCAGCTTCCTGGAAATACCCCGTTCGTTGTTTGTATGCTCCACATCATCCTTGATGTAATATTTCAACCAGTTTAAATATTCTTCAATATCAGAAGCTTTGATCTGATCAAGGATGTCGAGTGGAAATTCCGCTATTTTATGCTTCCTGCAATATGGATTGTTTTCATACATATATTCAAAGAAAATTCCCAAATCATAAGCATACGCCAGGCGGGTTCTGGAAGAAGTAGTAGGTTCTATTCCAATAAAAAAATCTTTACAAAAGCCAGGAAGTGTCTGTAGTATCTGTCTTAATTTCAATTCATTGTCAATATTGACTTTTTCATGATAAGCTTTTTCTTTCATTTCGTTTCCCTTCTTTCCGGCCATCCGGTTATATTTCCGTTCAGAATAGCCGTAAACATTCTGTTTTTTACACCTGGATTCTCAAGATTCAGATTTCTAAGCAGTTTTTTGACATATTCCCTCCTTGTGAATCCATCCTGAGAACAAGGATTTTTTTCTACCGGAAGATTATAGCGATTCTGAAAGCCAATCACATCCGCCTCCGGAACATACATGAGCGGCCGGATTACAGTTAAATCCATTCGGTCTAAATATGTGACAGGAGAGAAGGAGTAAAATCTCCCTTCGTAAATTAACGAAAGCAGCATAGTCTCAACAATATCATCTTTATGATGTGCATAAGCGACCTTATTGCATCCTAATTCTTTGGCCTTATCATTTAAAGCTCCTTTCCGCATTTTTGCGCAAAGAGAGCAGGGCGAGTGTTCTTTTCTGTCCTGAAAAATAATTTTTGCAATATCTGTTTTCACAATATGTAAGGGTACATCCAACTCCATGCACAAATCCTGAATTCGATCCGTATGAAATTCCTCATAACCAAGATGTACCATAATCGCAGACAGTTCAAAATGATTTGGATAAAACCTCTGCAAATGTTTTAATGCATATAACATAGCCAGACTGTCCTTGCCACCGGAAATCCCCACGGCAATTTTATCGCCAGACAGTATCATCCCATAATCATCAACAGCTTTTCTTGTATAACTGAGCAATTGCTGTAATTTCATTCAAAACTCCTCCAATAGTATAAAATATCTCAACAATGATAGTATATCACAGGTTTGTCTGTTTCTAAAACAAAAATTATGATATAATGGGTCTATAAATAATCTGCTCTAATAAGCTTTTGATAAGCTTATCCAATAACAAAAGAATCTGTAAAAATAGGAGAGAAGAGAGTATGCGTTTTTTAATTCAGCGTGTAAATCATGCAAAAGTCACCGTAGAAGAAAAAGTAACAGGAGAAATTCAAAAAGGCTTTGTCGTATTTCTTGGAATATCTGAAAATGACACTCAGGAAATCGCCGATAAATTAGTAAAAAAACTATTAAATCTGCGAATATTTGAAGATTCCGAAGGTAAAACCAATCTGGCTTTAAAAGATGTCGGCGGCAGCTTATTGCTCGTGTCACAATTCACTTTATATGCCGACTGCAAAAAAGGGAACCGCCCGTCTTTTATACGAGCCGCATCCCCAGACCTTGCAAACAAATTATACGAATACATCATCCAACAATGCCGCGCAGCCGGATTCCAAACAGAAACCGGTATTTTCGGTGCAGATATGACCGTCCAGATTGAAAACAACGGCCCATTCACCATAATCCTTGACTCAACCGAAATCTGCTGACACTATGGTAATAACCCCCAAGTTTAACGAACTAGTTGGCGCAAAATCACGAAAACACCATATGGTAATAACCCCCAAGTTTAACGAACTAGTTGGCGCAAAACCATCAAGAAACATCCTCATCTAACATTTCGCGCCAACTATTCGTTAAACTTGTCTTTTGCGAATAGTTGGTTTTGTTTTATTTTTGCCTCTCCAACTGTTCCCGATATGCCAAAATCAAATCCACACAGCCTTGAACGCCAATCCGTCCGCTGTCTAACGTTAAATCATATCCTCTGGAATCTCCCCATTTTTTACTGGTGTAATAATTGTAATAACTGGCGCGTTGCTTATCGGTTTTCTGAACCATGTCACGGGCTTTATTTACAGACAAATTCAGTTTCTTTGCAATTCGTTCCGCACGATAATCCAGATTTGCATGTATAAAGACATTGATGCAGTTTGGATTGTCAGCTAAAGCATAATCGGCACAACGTCCAACGATAACGCAGGATCCTTTATCTGCAATTTTCTTAATCGTATCAAATTGCGCCAGAAAAATTTTATGATTTAACGGCATATCCAAAAAAGGCGCTGAAGAATATCCTCCAAAAGAATATGTATCCATTACAAGAGAATACAAAAGGCTGTTTGTCGGCTTTTCATCATGATTTTCAAAAATTTCCGCGCAATAACCGCTTTCTTTTGATGCCTCTTTCAGCAATTCCTTATCGTAACATTTTACTCCCAAACGTTTTGCAAGCGCTGTTCCGATGTCTTTGCCCCCGCTTCCAAATTCTCTTCCGATTGTATAAATATGATTATTCATAGAATCCCACCTTTATTATTTTATATCTAAATTATAATAGATATTGCAAAAAAAGTATATACAAATCAAGAAATAGAACGAAATCTATAAAGCAATTTTTCAAAATATTCCGGTAAAGGCGCCGAAATCTCCAAATACTCTCCTGTTCTTGGATGAAGAAACCCAATGGTCATGGCGTGCAGCGTCTGACCCGTCAAATGATACGGGTTTTTCGGGCTTCCGTAAACAGTGTCTCCCAGCAAAGGGTAACCGATATGCGCCATATGCACACGAATTTGATGCGTTCTTCCGGTCTCCAGCCGAAATTCCATATATGCCGCATTCTTCCACTGTTCCAGTGCCTGATAATGCGTGACGGCATGTTTGCCATTCTGTGTGACAACGGCCATTTTTTTCCTGTCATTCGGATGTCTTCCAATGTCCCCTTCGATACATCCATGAGATTTTTTCGGATTACCGGCAACAATTCCGCGATAAATTCTCTGAATGGAATGCGCCTTGATTTGTTCTGCGATGCACAAATGACTGGCATCATTTTTACACACAATTAACGATCCTGTCGTATCTTTGTCGATGCGGTGCACAATTCCCGGACGTATCGCACCATTGATCCCGGAAAGGCTGTCTTTGCAATGATACATAACGGCATTGACCAGCGTACCGGAAAAATGCCCTGCGGAAGGATGCACTACCATATTTTTGGGCTTATTTATGACTAAAAGATCGTCATCTTCATATAAAATGTCCAACGGTATATTTTCCGGAAGAATTTCAACGTCTTCCGCCGGCGGAATGGACACTTCTACTTTCTGCGCCGCCTTCAACTTATAATTGGATTTTCTGGAACATCCTTCTGTTAGAACACGACCGTCTTTTATAAGCTTTTGTAAAAAAGAACGGGTGACGCCTGTCATTTTGTCTGCCAGATACTTATCCAGACGCATGCCCTCATCCACTGCTTCTGTTTCATATGTGAAAACTTCCATATTAATGCTTTTCTTTCCTCTTCCAAATGGCAATCCGCTCAAAAAGCAGATCCATATCTTCTTCCTTATAATAAAAAAGAAACGTCACAATAAATATAACTGCGGCTGTCGTAACATAAATATCCGCGACATTAAATACCGGAAAATCAATCAGCTTAAAGTAAAAGAAATCAATTACATAATCATGCATGCATCGGTCAATAAAATTTCCGATTGCTCCTGCAATTAAAAGGATTAATGTCAGATACAGATAAAAATAATGTTTTTCGCCTGGTATGCGCACATACAGATAAATCAGTACAACCATAGAGACGCATGTGATCAGAATCAGAAACGTTTTTTGCCCCTGCAAAATACCAAATGCCGCTCCATGGTTCTCCAGGTACGATAATTCAAAAATATCCGCAATCAAAGGAATTGACGATGCATTTTTTAAATGCAAAACCGCAAGCTGTTTGGTCCATTGATCCAGAAAAATAAGAAGAACTGCAAAGATGCCTCCAATCCATAATTTCAGGCTCTTTTTTATTAAGTCTTGCATAAATGTTACTCCTCTTTCCCTTTGCCGTCAGCATCTTGCAGCACACCGGAAATTGCAGACAAAATCTGATCGTCGGTCAAATCTGAATAGATAAAAGCATTTCCAACTGCATTCAGCAATATAAATTTAATTTTTCCCGCAGTCATTTTTTTATCTGATTTGCTGACTGAGAGTATTTCATCTTCATTGAGACCTTTCACAGAAACCGGAAGTCCAAACTCCTCAAGCGTTTCAATCACTTTATTACACGCTTCTTTGGAAATGTACCCAAGATCAGCCGATAACCGGCAGGATAACGCCATCCCAATCCCAACGCATTGCCCGTGAAACAATTGAAAATCAGAAAGTTTCTCAATTGCGTGACCTATGGTATGTCCAAAATTCAACAGTGCGCGATCTCCTTTTTCTCTGGGATCCAATTCCACAACGTTTCGCTTTATCAAACAGCTTTGATAAATCATTTCTTCTATTATATCCGGCCGCAGATACAGGATTTCTTTTCTGTGACTCTGCATCCAGAAAAAATAATCTCTTGATTTGATTAAACCATGTTTTAACACTTCACCCATTCCAGATATAAATTGCTCTTTCGGCAATGTCTGCAGCAAGGAAAGATTCATGTATACAAGCTTTGGCTGATAAAAGGCTCCTACCATATTTTTGTACTGCATAAAATCCACGCCTGTTTTCCCGCCGATGCTGCTGTCCACCTGTGACAATAACGTAGTCGGAATCTGTATAAAGTCCACGCCTCTCAAATAAGTCGCTGCCGTAAAACCCGTCAAATCACCTACGACCCCGCCGCCAAACGCAATCAGCAAATCGTGTCTGTCAAAGTGATTCGAAATTAAGCGCTGATACAAAAGCTGTACCGTATCCAGATTCTTCTGCTGTTCCCCTGCGGAAAAACAAAATGAAATCACCGTATGAAAATAAGATTTCACACGATTTTGAAAAGCCTCCAAATGAAGTTTTTCCAGATTGGAATCGGTTACAATACATACTTTTTGTGTGGGCAAATACCCTGATTTCTTTATCTTTCCTATGAATTTTTCAAAATCATGTTCCAGTAAAATATCATAACATGGATTTCCTTCATAAGAAACAGTAATTGATTTTGACATATTTGACACCCCTTGTCAGCTGTATTTTTTTAAGGAAATTTTTACGCGTCCTTTTCGCGTTTCTCCCTGACTTCCATTATAGATAAATTTGCCAAAGCCCCGAATCGAAATTACGTCGTTTTCCTTGCATTCGTATGCATTGGAAGATACAACGCGATCATTGATAAAGACTTTTTGTGATTGAATGAGAACCGCGCTTTGCGCTCTGGATTTTTTGGTGGCAAGCGCTATGATGTTATCCAGCCTGACAGACGCAACGATTCCGTCCAGATGTTCATATGCCTGCTCCAATTGGTCCAAACAGGTTTCAGACCTCTCACCGACTACAATGGTGCGACGAATTTGCGTCAGGTTATCCAATAAGTATTCTGCAATTGCGTCTTCACAAAAAATGTAATAATGTTCTTTTTCTAATTTTATATCGCCGATTCTCGAACGTTCCACGCCCAAATTCATAAGTGCGCCAAGTACGTCCCGATGCGAAAGCAATTCCGCAAATTTCAGCTGTTTGGGAGAAAAATGCAGACATGCAATCGGAAACTTGCATTCAGCGTCACATACATTCTCCACATAATCCGATGCATAATAAAGAGCATCAGGGATAAACGCTATCATCTGACGCTCTGCAAATTTATATCCTCCAAAAAGCTGATATGATGTTTCTATATCTGATAAACTCTGATGGAACAAATTTAATTCATTCAAATTTAAAAAATTACTGAAAGTGACGCTTCCTTTCCGATTTGCTAACCTTGACAAATCGACAAAACGCTTCTTGATCAGAAGCTCCTCCTGACGATCCATAAGACTCCTTAAATATCGGTGTGAAGTCCGGATGCGCTGAAGGAATCTAATAAATCCTGAAAATCTCCGGAAATATCCACCGATGATGGCGTAATAATAAATATGTAATTGGAAATCTTTTGCAGATTGCCGCTGATTGCAAAACAGGAGCCGGCTGTAAAATCTATGATTCTCTGTGCAATCTCAATGTTTAAACCTTCTACATTCAGGACAACCGTACGATTGGACAGCAATGTCTCTGTAATTTCCCTTGCATCTTCTACAGACGTTGGTTTAATGACACAAACTTCCATCCCCCCGACACCTTGTTTCTTAACGGAGCGCATAGGCGTGATCTTTGGAGCTGCTTTCGGTTTTTCCCTGACGGAAGGCACATCGTCGTACTCTGTGTTTTTCCGATCTTTGCGTGTACTTTTTCTGCTTACCGGTTCATCTTCTTCATCATAGTAATCATCTTCGTAAAAACCATCTTCTTCATCTTCCGGATTCAAACGCATAACATCTAAAAATTTATCAAGTACTCCCATAAAAAGAAAATCTCCTAACTATTTATTATCATTTTCCAACAATTACAGATCCTGTGGCGGCCTTGGGTGAATTACTAGTTCCTTGAACCAAATATGCCTGTCCCAACACGAACAATCGTAGCGCCCTCTTCTATTGCTACCGCATAATCTCCTGTCATGCCCATAGACAAAATATCCATAGATACATTATCAATGTTTTCTTTGGCAATGTCAACAGCTAATTCCCTGATTTTTTTAAAATAAGGCCTGTTTTCTTCGGGATTTTCCACATATGGAGCAATCGTCATAAGTCCCCGGATCTGAATGCCATCCAAATGTGAAATCTCTTCCGCCAATTGCAGAGCTTCTTCTTTGGCTATGCCAAATTTGGAAGATTCGTCCGCAATATTAATTTCAATTAAAATCGGTATGATACGGTTTATCTTTTTGGCCTGGACATTGATCTCTTCCGCCAGACGGTAAGAATCCACGGAGTGAATCAGCGTCGTATCATTGACGATATATTTCACTTTGTTTCTCTGCAAATGCCCAATCATATGCCAACGAATGTCAGACGGCAGTAAATCCCGTTTTTCACAGATTTCCTGTACTTTATTTTCACCAAAATCTCTTACGCCGCATTCATAGATTTCGGAAAGCATGGAGACCGGTTTCGTTTTACTGACAGCGACAAGCGTAATTTCGCTTCTCTCTCTTCCCGCCCGTTCACAGGCTTTGACAATGTTTTCTTCTACTTGTTTTAAATTTTCCCGTAACATAATCTTCCCTCTTTATTTATTTTTTACTATCACATCTTCTGTAATTGTGCTGCCATCTAACGCAATGTGGTCATATAAAGATATTCCGTATTCCGTTCCGCTTCGAATAATAGAATACTCTGCATTCTGGTAAATAATATCAATCTGTCTGAATACGGCATATCCTTTGTTGATGCAATAAATGCCTTCCAGTTTGGCAGTTTCATGGATTGTATAAGTTTCACTGGAATCTGGCTTCAAAACAACGTCCCCGTCTGCGATTTCCTCTCCGCCTATGTAATAAGAGTATTCTGTCGCAAAATAAATATCCGGCGTCACAAAAGTATCTGTGACTTTTCCTCTTCTGTCTGTTTTTCTGACCATAATCCCTTCCTGATTCGAATCATTGCCCTTTTGAAAATATTCCATCGGTACCGTAAAAAAGTCTTTTTTGGCAATGGAGGAATTGGGAATCTTAAGTCCTTTCTCCTCATCAAACAGCAATTCTATTTCGACATAACGATCTGTCGCAAACCGTATCATCGAATGGGGCAAAGATAAGATCAGATAAGTATTGCCTTCTTTTTCTACGGGAGTAAAAGACGCCCGGACAATCGTGTTGTCTTTTTTGAATTTGATTCGAATTGCAGAAGCGTCTTTTAGCTGCCTTCTCGCATCATCTGTGACAGGCACTACCAGGTTCCAGTTTTCATCTGTTATGATTTTGCAGACAGCCGCACCGGCCTCCACCCTTGTCTGCTCCTTTAAATTTGTTTTCTGATAGGCAGACTCGTCAAACATGTCCGGCGTAAAGTTTCCCGGCGTCACATTTTCGAAACCATCCGTATAATAAACGACAATCCCGTCTTTTTGCGCTGTTCCTTTATGAAACGTAGCGTTGTTTTCCGCTGCCGTTACAGCGCCTGTAATGGAATTCAGGGCGTTTATGCTCAAAGCTTCCGATACTTCTGCGTTTATATCATTTTTAAATGTATATATCTGATAAAAATTTTGAGCTTTGTAGCCAGTCGCGTAATCCATGACTTCCTGTCCCAGCTTCTTTAGACTCTCTTCATTGAAAGATACTGTATTTTTGCTGGCTGCATTGATTTCCCGGGCAATTGTGCCGTCTGTATCAATCGAATAAATTAAATCTCCTACGCCTGCCTTTGACGCGTCCTTTCTGTAATAATTAATATCACCGGCAAATTCCGCCAGTACAACTTCTTCGCTGCGCAAAGCAAGCCCCGTATAAGAATTGTTGACCGCTATCTTTCCATGAATGACTTCATAAACGGAAGTATGCGTTGATGTAAAATAGGAATATACATAAAACATCATATAAATAAAAATAATTCCGAATATGATCAGTCCAATATTTAAATGAAACGGTCTTCGATAACGGACAATTTTTTTGTTTTTTGCCACTATTTCACCTGCCTTTTCACCTTTGCTACATTCTAGCGCTTTTTGTTTCAGAAAACAATCATTTTGTATAAGCTGTTAAAAAAGTGGGATACTAAGAAAAAAGGAGGTTCTTTTATGAGTTCAAAAGCTTTAGATTATGCACTGCTGACATTGGTCATTGTCGGTGCGGTAAACTGGGGGCTGATTGGCTTCTTTCGTTTTGATTTAGTAGCATTTTTATTTGGCAATATGTCCTGGCTTTCAAGAATTGTTTATGCGCTTGTAGGAATCGGAGGTCTGTATCTGCTAAGCGCATATGGCAGAATTCGAAGCATTGAACAGGCATAAAACTGCCGGGCATCCTATAAAATCCAAAAATATATCCTGTATGACTGTCTTTGCAGTCGTACAGGATATATATGTATTGTTACAGTGAAATGATAACTTTGGCTTTTGCGCATTCCGGAAGATCATCAATATTCTTGGATACGCTAAGAACGATTTTTACATGATATTTTTCACTGATTATATCCAACTTTTCAATTGCATGACTGATCTCATCATCTTCCATATTTGCAATTGTGAGGAAACTGTCTAAGTACAACTCTTCTAA
The DNA here is from genome assembly GCA_910586725.1 of uncultured Lachnospiraceae bacterium. Lineage (GTDB taxonomy): Bacteria > Bacillota > Clostridia > Lachnospirales > Lachnospiraceae > Roseburia_B. The sequence continues at coordinate 18,444 of CAJUJL010000020.1, forward strand.
ATCATGATCCTGTGATACGATTCCGCAGATAAATCCCATAAACTCATTACAATTCGTTATTGGAAAATCTTTTACGTTTACAAGTCGAACCTTGTTACTCAATTCATACATATGCTTCTGACTCTTATCGAGATATACGATGTTACCATTTGCTGCAACAACCGCAGCATTCACTTTTTCTAAAAGATATTTTGTTTTTCCTTTTCCTTTTTCACCCGCTATAATTTGGACCATGGCAATTCCTCCTGTTATTCTGTCTATTAAGGATTATAATCAATCCTTTTATAAATTATATTATATTAGAAGTTGCACGAATATTCAACTGCAAATCCTGCAATTTATTGTAAAATTGCTACAATTTATTTGTCGGAAAATCCATACAACAATTCATTCATGTAATAATACAGATTGTTGCGGCAATCTGCTTTCATGATAATAGAAATGATTTCTTCTCCTTTTGCGTTGCTGCTTAAAAGCGCCAGACAATATCCCGCATCGTTCGTAGTGCCTGTTTTACCTCCCAATACTGTAACTCCCCCGGGAGCAGTCTCCGTTCCCATCAGATATTTGTTTGTAGACACCCATTCCTGCTGCATCGGCATCCCCAAAGCATCCAGATAATCCACCGTATATTCTGTCGTATGAATCAGTTCCCGAAACCCCTCTTCCTGTATTGCAGCCTGAAACAGCAGGTAAAGATCATAAACCGTTGTATAATGCTGTCTGTCGTGCAGTCCATTGGGATTGACAAAATGAGAATCTGTTGCGCCAAGCGCTCTCGCTTCCTGATTCATCAATTTCGTAAAAGTGTCTACATCACCGGAAATGCCTTCCGCAATCGCAATTGCGGCATCATTTCCACTCTGCATCATAAGTCCATAAAGCAGCTGACGCAGCGTCAGGCGATCCCCTGCTTTTAAATGGCATACGGAAGAATCGCTTGCCTGATCCGCAGCCTCTTCACTGACAGTATATACGGCATCCAGATCACCGTATTTTAATGCGAGATATGCAGTCAATATCTTTGTAGTGCTTGCAGGATACATTTTCTTATAAATATTCTGAACATACGTCACTTCTTTTGTGTTCAGATTAAACACTCCCGAAGCTTCCGCTACGTAGGATGACGTTTCTTCCGTTCCAATATTTTTTCCGTCAGAGACACAGTAATCCGTTGCAAAATAAGACGTCGCGCTTTGCAGGGAAGAATCATCTTCGTCTATTAGATGATATTTTTTGGAAGTGTCATAAATATCATAAGCATCAGCATAGACGGCTCTGGGAGCTTCCTTTCCACATCCTGGAAATGATAAAACACAAACGGCCAATAAAAGCCCTGTTAAATTTTTACCTGTACATTTCACGCCACTCTAAGTCTCCTCTGTCTAAAGATTTTATCAGAAGCTCCGCTGTCGCAAGATTTGTTGCCAGAGGAATATTGTATGAATCGCAAAGACGTACCGTGCTGTCAACATCCGGTTCATGAGACTTTGGCGTCAACGGCTCCCGCAAAAAAATAACCATATCGATCTCATTTTGTTCAATCTGCGCACCAAGCTGCTGTGCGCCTCCCAGATGGCCGGCCAGATATTTGTGAACAGAGAGATTGGTAACCTCTTCAATCAGGCGTCCCGTTGTCCCGGTTGCAAATAACTCATTTTTACAAAGTATTCCGCGATAAGCAATGCAAAAATTCTGCATTAATTTTTTCTTTGAATCATGCGCAATTAAACCTATATTCATTAAGTGTCCCCCATTCCATATTTTTTTGGCTGCAGACTTACATTCAATACAAAACCGATGCCTATAAACAAAGAAACCAAAGACGTCAAACCATAACTTACAAAGGGAAGCGTCAGACCTGTATTTGGCATAAGGCCTGTTGCAACGCATATGTTAATAAATGCCTGAAATCCAACTAATGATGCCATTCCACAGCAAATCAGCCTTCCGGCTAAATCCTTTGCTTTTCTTGCCATTAATATACATTCTATAACAATTAAAAACAACAACGCCAACACTACAACGGCGCCGACAAATCCAAGCTCTTCTCCAACAATTGCAAAAATAAAATCTGTCTGTGGTTCTGATATAAAATTTCCGTTTTTGACAGAAGTAATCTGACTGTTATTCAAACCCTTTCCCCATAACTGTCCGGAACCGATTGCCATTTTCGAATTCAACTGCTGATATGCAGCATCCGCATATTTCTCCGGCTGCAACCATGCCATAATACGCTTATACTGGTAATCGTCCAGAATTTTCTGATCCGGCTGTAAAATCAGGCTGATGAATATAATGACGGACGGTATACTGACAGCTAAAACGCCGATTACTATTTTATAGCTTAATCCTGCGATAAACAAAAGAGCGATAAAAATTAACGCAGTAACAATCGTTGTCGATAAATCGGGCTGCTGTTTAATCAAAACAAGCGGTATCCCTGCCAGTATAAAAGAAAGTCCAAGAATTTTCACCGTATTTAATGTCTCCTGATGCTTCATAAAAAAATATGCAAAAAACAGAATAAGAATGATTTTTGAAAGTTCAGAAGGCTGAAAACGAAATCCTCCAATATCAATCCATCTGGTAGAACCGTTTGTATTGTCTCCCATTACACTTACAAGAAGTAATAGAACAATATTAAAAAAATAATACAGCCAGCTAAATTTTAAAATAAAAGAATAATCCATCATAGAGACGCATATCATGGCAATAGCTCCAAGAAACAGTCCCAGGATCTGCTTATTCTGCACGGACTCCCTGGCGCTTCCGATTACCATGATTCCGAGTATCGTAAGCGCAATGACATAAATAACCAATCTGAAATTGTAATTTCTTAGCTTGTATTGTTTCAGCATATATAATTTATCAATTCCCTTTCTTAGCCTTTACGATGAATGATGCATTTCCTTAATTGGAATATTTGCATACAATGCAGGCACTTTTCCATTGTCTGATTCAGATTCCGTTTGCGTAATCTGTATATCAAGTCCTTCCGCATCAATTTCCATATATTTGGATATTACATGTATAATATCGTTTTTTATTAACTCCATCACTTCCGGCGAACAATTGGCGCGATCTGATACCAGAACGAGTTTCAGACGGTCCTTTGCAATGACACCGGAGTTTTTCTTCCTAAAAAAGTCCGCTAATGACATTTTATCCTCCCTCAAATATTATTTAAACAAACCTGCAAGTTTTGTAAATACAGAGGATTTCTTCTGTAAATCCAAAAATGGAACTTCTTCTCCGACAATTCTTTTACATATATTGGCAAATGCTTTTCCCGCTAATGCGTCTGAACCTACAAGCGGCTCTCCTTGATTGGTGGAAATAACAATCTGCTCATCATCCGGTACAACGCCGATTAAATTAATTGCCAGAATTTCACATACATCTTCCACTGTCATCATGTCTCCGCGCTTTACCATATCCATACGAAGACGGTTGACAATCAATTGCGTCTGCTTAATTTCATTTGCTTCCAGAAGACCGATAATTCTGTCCGCATCACGAATCGCAGATACTTCCGGAGTCGTTACAACAATCGAGCGATCAGCGCCTGCAATTGCATTCTGAAAACCCTGTTCGATTCCGGCTGGGCAATCCAGCAGTATGTAATCAAATTCTTCCCGCAGTTCATCTGTCAGTTTCTTCATTTGTTCCGGCGTTACGGAACTTTTATCTCTTGTCTGAGCCGATGGAAGCAGGGAAAGATTTGGATATTTTTTGTCCTTGATCAATGCCTGTTTGATTCTGCAGCTTCCCTCCACGACATCTACAAGATTATATACGATTCTGTTTTCCAGTCCCATAACAACGTCTAAGTTTCTAAGTCCTATATCTGTGTCGATTAATACCACCTTTTTATCCAGCTGTGCCAGTCCGGTACCCACATTGGCAGTCGTAGTTGTCTTACCAACGCCCCCTTTACCAGATGTAATTACAATTACCTCACTCATTTTTTCCATCCTCCTGATATTAAATATTATTAAATGTATTTTTCGTAATTGGCTCAATTAAAATATGACCATCTGATACCGTAGCCACCTGTGGCTGCGCTGCTACTTTCTTACGTTCTCTGATGGATGCAAGAATTCCTTTATCTTCACTTCTGCCAATGATACTTCCGATTTTAATCTGCACCGGATTCATATCAAGCGCGACAACAAAACAATCCTCATCGCCGGACGCTCCCGCATAAGCAGTTCCCTTCAAGGCCCCCAAAATAATAATATTTCCGGTTGAGATAATTTTTGCACCTGGATTTACGTCTCCGATAATAATAATGCTTGTCTCACACTCAAGCGCCTGTCCGGAACGCAGAGTTCCTTTATAAAACCTTCCGGTATTATCGGACTCTTCCACCAGACATTGCTCTACTTTTTCTTTTGCATATTGTTCACGATTTTCATCATAATCAATCACACATACAATATAAATGCTTGTATTTTGAGATATGGTATCAATAATCTGATATTCCTCTTCTCTGGTCAGTTCTCTTCCTTCAAAAGAAATTGCCATACGGGCATTTTTAAAGAAATTTTCTGATTCCAAAAACTTTTTCGTAATATGACCCAGCAGCTCCGGAAACGGAACATCCGGATCTAAAATCAGATTCAGACCATACTTATTGCTTTTTATTATCACTGGCTGTGACATATCTTCCCTCCTGCATAATATGTTTCGGTACCAGATATTAATCCGTAACCGTATTGGATCCTCCGTTTACATCTTTTGCCTGTCCGTTAATCAGTTCCTCCGCACTCTGTACCTGGAATATATAGGATAAAATGTCTCTGGATATATCCATGGCATTATGAGAAGTATATCCATAAGCAATCCTGGTCGTAATGGAAATCTGTGGATTTTGAAACGGTGCAAATCCTACAAACAGCGCATGGTTCGGCCGATTTTTCACCTGCTGTGCGGTACCTGTTTTGCCGGCTGCCGCAATCGGAAAATCCTTAAAGCTGTCGGCGTCTTCCACCATCATACGCATGCCGGAATGAATGGCGTCCCATTGTAACGGATTTAATACGTCTATCCGGTTCTTCACGGTCGGTTCAAAACTTTCCAATACGTTCTGATTATCGGCGTCTCTTACTTCTTTCAGCAAAGTTTGATTGTAAACCGTTCCTTTATTGGCAACTGCGGTTACGTATCGCGCTATCTGAACCGTTGTGTAGTTGTTGTTACTTTGCCCGATCGACGCGGTAATCGGATATTCATCCGCCACTTTTGGCGAAGATTCCGGTATTTCAATTCCCGTCTTCTCGTCTAATCCGTACATAGCGGCATATTTCTGAATCGTGGAAATGCCTTTTTTCTCATCGTATACGTTTCCGTTCAGGCTTAAACGGTAACCTGTTTCATAAAAATAATAGTTACAGGAATCCCGTATCGCTTCCGAAACGTTGATTAAACCGTGCGTTGATGATGGATAAATCCAGCATTTTGGTCCGTCTTCCTCTAAACGCGTAAATTTTCCTTCGTCTTTAATTTCCATATCCGTATCAATGACATTTTCTGCAAATCCGGCTGTAGAGGAAAGCATTTTAAAGGTAGAGCCGGGAGCCGTTTGTTCCTGGGTCGCACAATTATAAAGCGGATTGGAACGGTCATTTTTCAGGCTTGCCCAGTAAGCGGAATCCATTGTATTTGCCAGACGATTATTGTCATATCCCGGATAAGAAACAAGCGCAAGGATTTCTCCTGTCTTTACATCCGTAATCACACACGAACCGGTACATGGGTCAAGAGCAAGCTGCGCCGGGGTGATTTCCAGATTTTTGATTTTTTCCCGTATGAAATTATAGGCAGATATGGAGCCGCTTGTCAATGCCGTAACCTGCTCTTCATCGTATTTTAAAATTCCCTGGTCATACAAAAGAATGCATAGCTGCGTCCCGCTGATCCGATTCTGATGGATCATATATTTATATACAAGCTTGGAAAATTTATTGTCTCCTGCAAGTTCTTCCTGAATAAACGCAAGCAAAGCGGCATAAATTTCATTGGAATCCGAATACTTTTCATTTACGGAAAACTTTGTAATATCAATCCAGTTTTTAGCAATGGAATAGTTTAAATAATCTTTCAGGCTGGTATCTCCATTTTTCCACTGAAGGTATACCGTATCTTCCGTATCAATCTTGTCTTCTACAAGAATGCCGTTATCTTTTAGCATTTTAATAATGAAGGAAATATAATCCTGATTTTCATTGTCCAGATCTCCAAAAGGAACTGCCGCCTCCGATACAAGCTCCGATTGAATAGAACTCAGCACGTCCGCCTGTTTGGAAACAAATGCCGCATATACTTCCTGCTCCGTCTGACTGGCGCCTTCTGCCGAAAAACGCTCCATATTCAACACATTATTCTGGATCAGTGAAAAATAAACGTCGTCAATCGGAATAATAACATTGGATGCGTTTGTAACCTTCGATGAATCGTAATCTTTTACATTTCGGATACTGTCATATACAATGCCCGCAATCTCCATTTCCAGCAAATCATATGTGGCCTTTGTCAGATCGGCGTCAATCGACAAATAGGCATTGTTGCCGGCAACGGGCTCAATCCGCTCCTTGGTCTCCACTACTTTTCCAAGATTATCCACGTAAACCGTTTCCGTGCCTTTTTTTCCGCGGAGCGTCAAATCCAGATACTGTTCAATGCCGGATTTTCCAACGACGTCTGTCAGAGAATATTCTTTGCTTTCTTTGGAAAGCGCGTCGTATTCCTCCTGCGAGATATTGCCGGTATACCCGATAATCTGAGCAAAGTACTTGCTGTCCACATATTTGCGAAGCGTGGAATTTGCGACTTCCACTCCCTGAAGAACATCGGCATTTTCACTGATATAAGCAATCGTTTCTTCACAGACGTCCGTTGCAATTGTCGTGGAAATGTATTTCTGATAACCGTTTTTGGACATGTTGTAACGAACAACCGTAATGCGGTATGCCATATCGCCTTTGTATTTTCCGGCGATTCCGAATTTATCATCGGACTGAAGGTATTCCATTACCTGTTTCGCAGTTGCTTCTCCTTCGTTATAACCCAGTTTTTTGTTAAACGCCAGATCTTCCACCAAAGGATGCCCATAGACGTCGGCCAGAAAACGCTGCAGCGTTTTATTTTCCACATTATAAGAAAAAGATCCGTCTTCCCCCAGCGCAATCTCAAAATTATTATCTATAGCGTCTCCGTTTTCATCCAGCTTCAAAAAAATCTGCTCCAATACATGGTTGATCGAATCATTTTTGTCACTGACAGAGTCATAGCTTCCGTTGTCCTCAATGGTAATAATATAGGCGAGCTCGTTATAAGCCAGTAACTTGCCGTTTCTGTCATAAATATTACCGCGGGTGCTTGCCAATTCCCTCTCTTTTTCGATTTTTAACGCATAATTTTTTAAATATTCTTCTCCGTTTACAATTTGAAGCACAAAGATCCTCTGTAAAAGCATTCCAAACAATAAAATCATGGCCAGAGCCAACACAAACAATCTGGATTTGAAAAAATTAATTAAAAATTCTTTTATGGAATCAAACAAATTTACCAGCGCTCCTTTTTTCCATATATTCAAGCTTTTGGTTGATTTTCAATAGTATAAAATACAAAAATACAGTAACCATAATCGTGTAAACAAGCTCGGGAATAATTATATGAATCATATAATAAGGAAATGCAAATCTTCCCCGCAACAGAAATTGGAAGAAATAAACCAACAAATTGCAGATAAAGTCACTTGCCGTTATTAAAATAATCGGCAGTTTAATATCTTCCGGAAAAAATATTTTTCGGAAAAATCCGTTCACATACCCCAGGTACATATAAATCATAGCATAAAATCCAAGCGTTCCGCCATAAAACAAATCGATTAACAGCCCGCTGAAAAAGCCAATCAAAAGACCGTCCTTTTTCCCACGCATAAATCCAAACGCAGAAGTAACAATAATCAGAAGATTTGGTGAAATCGATGCAATAGCAAGAGCTTTAAACAGAGTGCTCTGCAGTACAAAGCAAATGATAATAATAATTGTGACAACAATCTTACGCTTCATCGAATCCTCCGTTATTCTTCCGTTCCCAATTGTTTTTTGTCCAAAATAACAAGCACTTCTTCCAAATGCTCAAAATCAACCGCCGGTGTAACGGTTCCTGACTTTGTCAGGTTATTCGAATCCATTTCCATCTTATTGATATATCCGATCAGAATTCCCTGCAAATATTTATCGCTGATGTTGGAGGTTACGACAGGATCTCCTGCCTGGGCTTCATCATCAGAATCTTTCAAATCCGTAAGTAAAATGTTCTGATTGGCGTTCATCTCCTGCAGATCTCCATGTACGATACAGCGGTCGGATGTCGTCAGTACCATGCCGCTGACTTTGCTGATGTCGTCAATGATCGCGCGGACCTTTGCATAATTTGGTCCGACATCCGTAACAATGCCAACCAGACCGCTTCCTGCTATTACATTCATATCGGTTTCAATACCGTCTTTTGCTCCTTTATCGATGGTAAAAATAGAAAACCAGTTTCCTGCGTCTTTTCCGATTACGTTGGCAGCGACTTTCTCATAGCTTGGATATTTTTGATCAAGATCTAAAAGATCTCTTAAATTATTGAGTTCATACTGTTCCAGTTTGATGGTGTTTAATTCCGATGTCAGTTCATCTACCTGGGCTTTCAGCTTCGCATTTTCTTCCATAACATCTTTTAAATCTTTCAGATTGTCTGTTTTATCCGAAATCCAAAGCCCTACATGATTGATGCCCCGCTGCATGGGAATAAAGACGTATCCCGCCGCCGTATTTAACGGCCCTCCGGAAAGATTCATTGTAAAACTGGCATATACAAGAATTGCGCACAACAGCGTCAGACCCATTAACACATACTTGGATGGAATCTTAAATCTTGGTTTCCGTTTCATTCAAATACCTCTATTATCTCAAAATTCTGGTCTTCATATTGAACGTCAGATGTTTGAATTTACTGTCTGAAACAATTTTCATCAAACCGCGCACCACCGTCTCCTCCGGACCCTCACAGGTATTCACGCGGATATTTGTAATTTGGGTAAACAGCTCGTCCAAACTGTGGATCTGGGATCCTCCGCCCGTAATATAGATCCCTGCATGAATAATATCTCTGGCCACTTCCGGCGGAGTTTTCTCCAAAATCATCTTAATGGAATTGCAAATGGAATTTAAATTGTCTTTGATTGCCTCATATACAGTCTGTGCACTTATTTCAAGTTCAATCGGCAAACCGCTGACAAGATCCCTTCCCACAATCACCATCGTTTCTTCTCTTCCGGGAAGTCCGCAGCCTAACATCTCTTTCAGGGATTTGGCCGTTTTCTGCCCGATGACCAAATTATAAGTGCGCCGGATATGGCTGATGATGGATTCGTCAATCCTGTTTCCGCCAAAATGCAGCAGGTCGCTTAATACAAGCCCGCCCAGAGAAATCACGGAAATCTCGGTCGTATCCGCTCCAATATCCACGATCATAATACCGGTAGGCTCGTTGACGTCTAATCCCAGTCCGACGGCGTCTGCAATCGGTTTTTCGCAGAGAAGAACATTTCTGGGTTTCGCTTTGCTTTTATAGAACAGATCAAAGAAAGCTTTCTTTTCGACCTCTGTAATATCCGTAGGAACTGCTACAATAAATTCCGCGCCGTGAATTTTTCCTTTGGCGCGCGATTCCAGAAAATCAAAAATCATATTCTGAACATTGTTAAAATCAGCAATCACGCCGTTCATAATCGGAAACGTAACGTGAATGGTTTCCGGCGCCTTTTCATACATTGCATATGCAGCGTCACCATAAGCGTATAACTGGTTTTTGTTTACAATGGCAATTGTATTTTTCTCATTTAATATTTTGCCGGTTGATTTGCAGAACACCTTGATATTACAAGTTCCTAAATCAATGCAATAAATATTGTTATTCATTGTAATTCTCCCTTCAATCCGTCTGTCCTAATACAGCAGATTTTCCTCTTTAAAGCTGAAATATTGATTGTCACCTATGATAATATGGTCCGATAAGTGAATCCCTAACATCTCTCCGCATTCCTGTATTTTTCTGGTTACAAGCTTATCCTGCGTACTTGGCAGCGGCACCCCGCTGGGATGATTGTGCAGCAAAATAATATGAACTGCCTGACGCATCAGCGCCCGAATAAAGATTTCTCTCGGTGACACAAGCGATGCGTTGACCGTTCCAACGGAGATCATCTCGTCTCCCAGTAAAACGGACTGGGAATCAAACATGCAAAGCATCAGTTTTTCTCTGTTCTCATGGCGAAGCTCTTCCATATAATAAAGCGCAACCGATGAGGCGTTGTTTAGTGATACTTCACGTATTCTTGTCGCTTTTGTCATTCGTTTTGTAATCTCTGCAAGGCATTTTAACTGAATGGCCTTGACCGTGCCGATACCGGGGATTTGCATAAAATCTTTCAGACTCAGGTGATGCAGGTTCAAAAGATTTCTTTGGTTGAGGTTTAATATATCCTGCGCAACCTCAATGGATTTTTTGCCGGCAGTGCCCGTGCGGATAATGACTGCCAAAAGTTCTGCATCTGAAAGGCATTCCGCCCCATATTGCAGACATTTCTCGTAGGGTTTCTCGGAGTCCGGTAATTCTTTTACCGTTAAGTGTTGGTTCATGAAATGTCCTTTCTACTCTCCTACCTGTATGGAAATTCAAAAAGTCATTCAAACCATTTTAACACATTAGGCTCTTATTAACAAGATTTTGCTCATAAAGTTTTTGCAGGGACATTAAAATGCCAAATTTCGCATGCGGATACGTAAGCCCTCCCTGAAAATAAACGGAATACGGAGGCTTCAACGGCCCGTCCGCGCTAAGCTCAATGGAGGAGCCCTGTACAAACGCTCCTGCCGCCATAATCACGTCGCTGTCGTAGCCGGGCATTGCCCATGGCTCCGGCGTCACATAAGAGTCTACGGGAGCCGCCGCCTGGATTCCTTTACAAAATGCCGTCATGGCATCCGGATGATGGAAGGTGACCGACTGAATAATGTCATGACGGCTTTCCTTTCCGTTGGGAAGCACGTCAAATCCCAATGCTTCATAGATATTCGCGGCAAAAACGGCGCCTTTTAAAGCGGCGTTTACTACGGTTGGAGCCAAAAACAGACCTTGAAAAAACGACTGCATAATCCCCAGAGACGCGCCTACTTCTTTTCCAAGTCCCGGTGAAGTCAGGCGGTACGCCGCATTTTCCACGCATTCCTTTCGGCCGGCAATATATCCGCCAACCGGAGCCAGTCCCCCTCCGGGATTTTTGATCAGAGAACCTACAATCAAATCCGCACCGACTTCCAGAGGCTCTTTTTCTTCCACAAATTCTCCATAGCAATTATCTACCATACAGATAACATCTGATTTGATATTTTTGATAAAAGCAATTAGTTCCCCGATTTTTTTTACGGATAAGGTAGGCCGCACGGCATAGCCTTTGGAACGCTGGATCGTCACTAATTTCGTTTTTTCGTTTATCGCTTTTTTTATCGCGTCATAATCAAAGCTTCCGTCCTCCAGCAAATCTGCCTGACGGTAGGAAATGTTGTATTCCGCAAGCGAGCCTTTTGACGGACGAATGCCAATGACGCTTTCTAAGGTGTCGTATGGTTTGCCTACCGGAGAAAGAAGTTCGTCTCCCGGACGCAGATTTGACATAAGAGCCAGGGAAAGCGCATGCGTCCCACAGGTAATCTGCGGACGCACAAGCGCGTCTTCTCCCCGAAAGCATTCGGCATATACGGCTTCCAACGTATCTCTTCCCAAATCATTATAGCCATATCCGCTTGTGCTCCCAAAGCATTCCGCGCTCACCCTGTTTTTCTGCATGGCGGAAATTACTTTCATTTGATTCCATTCCGCCGTCTGATCAAAAATAGCAAATCTTTCTTTCAGCTTTTCTTCCGTTCTGCGTCCAAACTCATAGACTTCCTTACAAATTCCAAGGCTTTCGTATTGTTTCTGCATTCTGTCACTGCAATTCATGGCAATATCCCCTTTTCTCTCAAAATGGCAAGCATTTCCGTTAAAATAGCGTCTTCATCATAGGAAAACTGACCTTTGTTCAGCCAGACTACGTCTTTTTCCCTTCCAAACCATGTAAGCTGGCGTTTTGCAAAATGTCTCGTGTCCCGCTTTAAAATATAAACGGCTTCTTTCAGAGTAATCTCATTGTTTAAATAAGCAAGCAATTCTTTATAGCCAAGTCCCTGCATGGAAACCATTCCTTTGTGGCATCCCATCGCCTTTAGTTTTTTTACTTCTTCCAAAAGCCCCTGCGCAAGCATAGCGTCCACGCGCTTTTCAATCTGCGCATAGATCCGCTCTCTTTTATCGTTTAATACGAAATATACAAAACGGTAGGGAGATTCTTTTTGACGTTCTTTTGCATTGTGCTTAGAAATCGGGTATCCGTTCTGCTCAAAAAACTCCAAAGCGCGGATGACTCGTTTTACATTATTGGGATGAATGAGGACGGCCGATTCTTTGTCTACTTTTTCTAAACGCGCATGCAGCGCCTCATTTCCCTCTGTTTTGGCATACGTCTCCAGTTCCCTGCGGAACGCATCCGAGGAACGCTCTTTGGAAAAATCAATGTCATACAATACGGACTGGATATAAAATCCGGTGCCGCCCACAAGGATGGGCATACGGTTTTCTGCATAGATCTCCCGAATATATTTTTTAGCCAGCTTTTGAAAAAGAACAATGTTAAATTCTTCATCCGGCATCAGCTCGTCAATCAGATAATGCGGAACGCCCTGCATTTCTTCCGTTGTAATTTTGGCGGATCCAATGTCCATATAGCGGTACACCTGCATGGAGTCCGCTGAAATAACAGACCCGTTCACGGCCTTTGCCAGACGGACGGACAAATTTGTCTTACCTGCAGCCGTTGGACCGGACAGGATAATCAAGGGTGGTTTCATATTATACAATCCTTTTGAATTTTTTTTCCAGTTCATACTTATCCATGGCAATGATCGTCGGTCTGCCATGTGGGCAAAAATATGGATTTTCAAGCTCTAACAGCTCGGAAATCAAAGTTTCCGCCTCTCTGGCCGTTAATTTGCTGTTTCCTTTTACGGCCGCTTTACAGGAGATGGATGCGATTTTTTCAAGCAAAAGCTCGGGCGCCGAAATCTTTTTCATTTCCTCCCAGGAATCTAAGATTTCCAGCAAAACCTGTCTGGCGTTTAACCCAAACAAATTTCCCGGCACGCCGGATATGGCATATTCTTTACCGCCAAACGGCTCTATCTTAAAACCAAGATCTGTCAGCTGCCCACTCACCATGGTAAGCGCTTGAATTTCCTGATGATCCAGAGCCAGAATAAGCGGCGGTGAAATCAGCTGCATCGTATACTCTTTTTCTTTCAGGGATTTTATGGTTTTCTCATACAGCACTTTTTCATGGGCGGCATGCTGATCAATGATAAAAAGCTTTTCGTCGTATTCTACCAGCCAGTACGTTTCAAAAACCTGTCCGATAATTTTATGCTGTTTTTTTGCCTGTTCCGACAAAAATCTGCCGTTGTAACTGATTTCTTCCTGCACATATTCCGCATCTCTTGCCTGATGAAACGTCTGCACAGATTCTGAAGCTTTTTCTCCATGAGGCGCTTGCGCAATTTGCAAACCTTTTGCTTCATAGGTCTTTTGCGCTGTTTGCAAGCTTTTTGCTTCGCAGGACGTTTGCGCTGTTTGCAAACTTTTTGCTTCGCAGGACGCTTGCGCTGTTTGCGAATCTTTTGCTTCGCAGGACGTTTGCGCAGATTCTAAACCTCTTGCTTCGCAAGATCTTTGTGTATGCTGCGGATACTTTGTCTCATAGGGAGAATCCTTTTTTACGGAATCCGCAAGTTTTTTCAAACGCTCTTTTTCAAACGGCTCCGGCAGCGTCTTTCTGCGCGGCGTTATTTTCTCTTCTTTTTCTTTCACACGGCTTATGGAAACGGTTCTAATATGCTCCCTGTTTGTCAGTTTTTCCCGAATGCACGTAAAAAGTTTCTGATAGATTTCCTCTTTCCGGTCAAACCGAAGCTCCATTTTAGAAGGATGCACATTTACATCCAGCAATTCCGCGGCAAACTGAAAATACAAAACGCAAAACGGATACTGCCTCTGCATCAGGAAATTTTTATATCCGTCCTCCAGGCTTTTGGAAATCAACGAGCTTTTAATATACCGTTGATTGATAAAATAATTTTCAAAGTTTCGGTTTCCTCTTGAAACGGAAGGATTTCCGATAAATCCTGTCACCTGAAACAATTCATTTTCTTCCTCCACCGCAAGCAGGGAAGACGCCATTTCCCTTCCGAAAATCTGATAAATGACATCTTTTACGCTGGAATTGCCGGATGTATGCAGCTTAATCTGATTATTTACAATCAGCTTAAACGAAATATCCGGGCGGGATAGCGCCAGACGTTCCACCAGAGTATGGATGTAGCCGGCTTCCGTCTGCGCCGCTTTCAAAAATTTGCGCCTGGCGGGCGTATTGTAAAATAAATTCCGTACAAGAAATGTCGTTCCGTCCGGAGCTCCGATTTCTTCCTTCTCTTTTTCAAGGGAGCCTTCGATGACATAACGGACGCCGGTCAGGCTTTCCGCCGTCTTTGTAATCAGCTCTACCTGAGCAACAGCGGCTATGCTTGATAACGCCTCTCCCCGAAACCCAAGCGACGATACGGTCAGCAAATCTTCTATGGTCTTGATTTTACTGGTAGAATGCCGCAAAAACGCCATGGAAACCTGATCTTTTGCGATACCGCTTCCATTATCCGTAATGCGGATCAATGAGATGCCGCCGTCTTTGATTTCCACGGTGACAGCCGTAGCTTTGGCGTCCATAGCGTTTTCCACCAGCTCCTTTACAACGGAAGAAGGACGTTCAATTACTTCTCCGGCAGCAATTTTGTCGATTGTTTCTTGTTCCAGCAGTATAATTTCAGCCATTATGCATCCTCCCGTCCCTTTTTACCAGCGGTTTTTCACCTTGTTTTGCAGATCATAAAGCTTGTTCATCGCTTCATGAGGCGTCAGGTTGTTGATGTCCAGCTCTTTTAATTCGTTGATTATATCGTCGTCTTTTACGGTGTCAAACAAAGACATCTGCGCCAGATCCACTTCATCCAGAACGGTTTTTTTCTTTTTGGATGAAATCTCCGGCGAAATATTTTTGGCAATATCCGAAATATCATTTGCGCTTAATTCTTCTACAATGACTTTTGCGCGGTTTAAAACGGATTCCGGCAGACCGGCAAGCTTTGCCACCTGGATTCCATAACTTTTATCCGCTCCCCCGGGAACAATTTTGCGCAGGAAAACAATGTCGTCGCCTCTTTCTTTGACTGCAATGCAGTAATTATTCACATTGTTTAATTTGCCTTCCAGTTCGGTCAGTTCATGGTAATGCGTGGCAAACAGCGTTTTGGCTCCTAAAATCTTTGGATTGCTGATATGCTCCACAACGGCCCAGGCTATGCTAAGCCCGTCAAACGTGCTCGTTCCCCGTCCGATCTCATCTAAGACAAGCAGTGAGTTTGCAGTCGCGTTCCGCAGAATGTTGGCGACTTCCGTCATCTCCACCATAAATGTGCTCTGACCGCTGGCAAGATCATCCGATGCGCCCACTCTTGTAAAAATCCGGTCTACAATTCCGATATTCGCGGAATCCGCGGGTACAAAACTGCCGATCTGAGCCATCAGTACGATCAATGCGCTTTGCCGCATATAAGTGGATTTCCCCGCCATATTGGGCCCTGTGATAATGGAAATGCGCTGCTTATTGTTATCCAGATACGTGTCGTTGCAGATAAACATTTCATTATGTATCATATTTTCCACGACCGGATGGCGGCCGCCTTTTATATCGATCACGCCTTTTTCGTTTAATTTGGGCTTACAGTAATGATTTTGTTCCGCCACATAGGCAAAAGATGCGAACACGTCTAATTTGGCTATGGCTTTGGCCGTTTTCTGAATGCGCAGCACTTCTGCGGCTATGGATTCCCGGATCGTCCGAAACAGTTCATATTCCAGCGCAATCAGCTTGTCTTCCGCGCCTAAAATTACGTCTTCCAGTTCTTTTAGCTTTGGCGTAATATACCGTTCCGCATTTGCAAGCGTCTGCTTTCTCGTAAAATAATCCGGCACTAAATTCTGATAGGAATTGGTTACCTCCAGGTAATAGCCAAAAATTTTATTGTATTTGATTTTCAGATTTTTAATTCCTGTTTTTTGTCGTTCCTCGGCTTCCAATTCTGCCAGCCACTGTTTGCCCTCCGTTCTGGCTAATTTCAGACGATCTACTTCTTCGTTGAAATTTTCCTTTATAATTCCCCCATCATGCACAAGAACCGGCGCATCTTCGATAATCCCTGCCTCAATTTTTTCAAAGATGTCTTCCAGCGTATCAAAATCTTTTGCAATCTCCTGTAAAAGCGGAGTGGAAAAGTCTGACAAAAGGCTCTTGATCGGAGGAAGCATCTGAATCGAATTTTTAAAAGCAATTAAATCCCTCGGATTCGCCGTCTGATACGTAATACGGGTGATCAGACGCTCCAGGTCATAGATCGGATGCAAATATTCCCTAAGCTCTTCTCTTGTGATGACATGCTTATTCAATTCGGCAACCGCCAAAAGGCGCTGCTCGATTTCTTTTTTTTCAATTAATGGCTGTTCGATATAAGACCGAAGCAGCCTTGCTCCCATAGCTGTTTTTGTCTTATCCAAAACCCAAAGAAGCGATCCCCTTTTTGACTTTTCCCGCAGCGTCTCTACCAGTTCCAGATTCCTTCTCGTCGAACTGTCGATAACCATAAACTTTCCGGTCAGATAAGGATGGATTTCAGACATGTGAGACAGAGAATTTTTCTGCGTTTCATAGAGATATTTCAAAAGCGATCCGGCTGCGATGCTGCCGCAGGGAAAATCATTTAAACCAATTCCTTCCAGGCTGTGAATGTGAAAATGATCCTTTAAGGTTTCCACAGCCGTATCTTCGCTGAAATACCAGGGCTCCAAAGAACCGACGCAGATATTCAAACGGTTTTTTATATCATCCAAATCCACGCCGCTCATATAAAAAGCTTCGTTGCAGACAATTTCGGCAGGATGGTATCTGTTCATTTCATCTAAAAGTTTCCGCTCGGCATCCACTTCCGTTACAAAAAAATCTCCCGTACTGACATCTGCAATAGACATTCCATATTTGTCCTCAAGATATACGATGCACATGATATAATTATTTTTGGATTCATCAAGCGCCTGGCTGTCTGTATTGGTGCCTGGCGTAACAATGCGTATTACTTCACGTTTTACGATTCCCTTCGCCGTTTTAGGATCTTCCGTCTGTTCACAGACCGCAACCTTATACCCCATTTTGACAAGCCTGTTCAAATAGCCCTCCGCTGCATGATAGGGAACGCCGCACATGGGCGCCCGTTCCGCGGCGCCGCAGTTTTTTCCGGTCAGCGTAAGCTCAAGCTCCCTTGAAACTTTCTTTGCGTCTTCAAAAAACATCTCATAGAAATCTCCCAGCCGGTAGAACAGGATGTAATCGCTGTATTCTTTTTTGATTTCCAGATATTGCTGCATCATAGGTGTATATTCACTCAAAATCTATCGTCCTTTCTTATGCGGTCCGGCGTATACGTATGCGCAACTGCCTCCGCCACCTTTATCCCGTCCATTGCCGCCGACATAATTCCACCGGCATATCCGGCTCCTTCCCCGCAGGGGTAAATGCCGCAGATTTCACTTTGAAAATCCGCATTTCTATGAATCTTAACGGGCGAAGACGTTCTGCTCTCCACACCGGAAAGAATTGCATCTTCGCAGTCAAATCCCTGAATTTTCCTGCCGAAGGCCTCCATTCCGCACAAAAAAGATTCATAGATCTCTTTGCCAAAAAGCATATGCAGCGGCGCATGCTCTGTGGCTCCACAGGCATAAGAGGGAAATTGGGATTCGGATTTGGTTTTTTGTCTGCGTTTAAAATCTCCGTAAAGCTGCTGCGGAATTGCTCCGTTTCCCAGCAAAAAAGCCTGTTCCTCCAGATTTTGCTGAAACATAACCCCGGATAACGGCCCTGACTGCGCAAAATCCTCCGGCGTAACCGACACAATAATCGCGCTGTTTGCATTGGCGCCGTCTCTTCTGGAATTACTCATACCGTTGACCGCCAGACGTTTTTCTTCCGAGGACGCGTTGACTACAAAGCCACCGGGACACATGCAAAAAGAATAAACGCCCCTGTCGTTTGCGCCACGCGCCGTCACTTTATACGAAGCGGGAGGAAGCTTTGCCGCCGCCGCTCCATACTGGCTTTTATTGATCATTTCCTGCGGATGCTCGATGCGGAGTCCGACAGCAAAAGATTTCGCCTCCATGGAAATATTTTTTTCCAGAAGCATACGAAACGTATCTCTGGCGCTGTGTCCGATGGCAAGAATCAAAATCTCCGCATCGATCCATGTGTTGTGATTGATTTCTACGGCAGTTATGCTTCCGCGGCTGATTTTTATGTCTGTCATGCAGCTTTCAAACAGAAACGTGCCGCCCAAAGACAAAATTTTTTGCCGCATGGAAGGAATCACTTCTCTTAAAAGGTCTGTTCCGATATGCGGCTTTGCATCATAGCGGATTTCTTTTGGAGCGCCGTGCGCCGTAAATATTTCCAGCGCTTTCTGACCGCGTCCCCCGGTATCTTTTACCAGCGTATTTAACTTGCCGTCAGAAAACGTTCCGGCGCCGCCTTCTCCGAATTGCACGTTTGAATTGGGATCAAGCCGCCCTTCCTTCCAGAAACGCTCTACGTCAAGGCAGCGCTGCGTTACCGTTTTCCCGCGTTCTAACACAATCGGCGCATATCCCGCCTCCGCTAACATATACGCGCAAAACAATCCCGCCGGGCCGCTTCCCGCAATAACGGGCCGCTTTGTCAAAATCCTGTCTCCTCCCGATGGAAAGCAGTATGGTTTCTTTTCCAGGTAACGAATGTTATTGTTATGCAGCCTGTTTACGATTTTTTTGTCGTTTGCCGTATCCGCTTCAATCGTATATACATAAAGAATATCCTGCTTTTTTCTCGCATCAATGGATCGTCTTGTGATCCGGTAATCCAATAATTGCTCTCCCTTTATTTTTAATGCCTTTAAGATCTGTTCTTTCAAATCCCCACGCAAATGTGTAATGGGAAGCTTTAACTGCTGAATTTGTATCATAATTCTTTTCCTTTATCTTTATTTCCGGTCTGCCGCATGCATCCCGGCAACGTAACCGGAGGACCAGGCCCATTGTAAATTATAACCGCCGCACATGCCGTCAATATCGACTACTTCTCCGGCAAAAAAAAGCCCTTGAACAAGATAAGACTCCAGCGTCTTTGGATTGATTTCTTTCGTGTCGACGCCTCCCGCAGACGACTGCGCTCTGTCAAATCCTTCCGTTTCCGTCACATCAATCGTTACGTGCTTGATATAACGGGCAAAAGAAGAAATCCGGCCGTTAAGCATCCACTCCGCCTTTTCCTGCAGCGGAAGCCTGTTTTCTTTTAGAAACAGCGAAATCAGCTTTTTGGGGAAAAAACCAATCAGTGATTCTTCGAGAGATTTTCCGTTATGGGCCGCAAAGCGGGCCGTCAATTCCGCCGCCAGCTCTTCTTCTGATAAATCAGGCGCAAAATCCAGCTCTGCCCGCACTTTTTCTTTTTTCGCCAGGGCCCTCGCGGCATATCTGCTGACCTGAAACGCCGGGATTCCGGAAACGCCGGTTTGCGTCAACTGAATCTCTCCTCTGTCTTTTGCGATTTGCTTTCCGTTTCTGTACAAACAAATCCGTGCGTCTGCACGAATTCCTGCAACAGACTTAAAAAATGACTGTTTTGCCTTCATCGGCACAAGCGCAGGAACCATTTCGATCAACGTATGGCCCAGTTTTTCAATATAAGGATAAGCGCTTCCATCACTCCCGGATTTGGGAAACGCCCTGCCGCCGCAGGCAAAAATACATTGGCGCGCCCGAAACGCTCCCTGTGTGGTTCTGACATCAAATCCATGTTTTGTCCTCTGTACGGAAGTTATGGCGCAGTCCGTATGTATTTCAATCTGCAGACGCCTTAGTTCCATGCGAAGCACATCCAGCACGGAAGACGCCTGTCCGCTTGCAGGATAAAAATATCCGTCTCTTTCTCTGGGAAAGACGCCAAGCTCTTTGAAGAAAGCAATCGTCTCTTCCACGCCAAACTGCTCCAAAACAGGCAATACAAATGCAGGGTTTTCGCCTCTGTAACAGCGTAAGCCCTGCCTGCGGTTTGTATAGTTGCATTTTCCGTTTCCGGTGGAAAGAATTTTCCGGCCGACCCTTTCCATATGTTCGATTATGATAACTTCGGAGCCGCGCCGCGCCGCGGATATGGCGGCCACCATACCGGAAGCGCCGCCGCCAATAACAATTATTTTATTCAAACTGACACCTTTTTCAATTCATAACTTTTCTACGTCAGATATTTTAGCATAAGAAAAATAAAGATTCAACAGGCAAATTATCTGTCCGCCGCAAAAACAACAGCGCTATTAACTGCTGTAATTTTCCAGAAATTCAAAAAGCGCCGCTTCATCCCGGATGCCGTATCCTTTTCTTATTTTCTGCCGCAGAGAATCCTCCAGAGCCGAATATTGAATATCTGTGTGTTCATACACGGTGGCCTTATCGGAATAATAAACGGTCAGATAATCTTCTTCCTCTACAATAATGAATTTATATTCGATTACCTGACTGACCGGAACGGTTTTTTCTTCTTCCGTTTCTGTTTCAATTTCTTTTATTTCCGTCTGCTCCGTGGCTTCTGCCCGCAAAGGTCCCTCTGTATCCTGAAAATTTAAAATCTGATAACATCCAATCCCGAATAATACCGTAAGAATAAAAAAAATGCGAATACCGTTGACTTTGTTCATATCTATCACCAGTCACAGTATGAGCATTTTTATCAATTCTAAACAAATTGATTTGTCTTAAAACGCCTTTTGTCTTTTTCTTCATACAATTACCAGAAAACAGGGGATTGCGCGAATGAAAAACAAACAGTATAATCTAAATGAACCTTTTGAATTGAATTCGGAAAGGAAAAAGAAGAATGATCAAAAAAGGCATGAAATTTATATCTATCCTGCTGGCAGCAGCTATCGTTTCCGCTGATTTCTATGGAGCTTGCATTTTAACTTATGCCGGACAGCAGAACTTAGGAGACGATACCATCCTCATGGAACGCACTCCGGGATCTGATAGCAGCGATATAACAGCAAAGGAACCCTCGCAAAAAGAAGCAACAGACTTTTCTTTGGCGGAAGCCGCGTTTACAAAACTGCTGGAAGACTATGAGATGTACGGCGTTTTGTCAAACGATGTAGAATTTCCGGTATATGAAGAGGCGTCTTTCGAATCGGAAACAATAAAAACGCTTGCCAGCGGCCACCAGGTAAAACTAATGGGCGCCATATGGAAAGAAACAGACCTTTGGTTTCGCATCCGCTTTGCCGTTTCAGACCGGGAATACTTCGGTTATATCCAGAGCGAATATGTAATTTCGGCCGATCCCAGAATGGCAGAATGGAAATCACAATATCAGCTGGAAAACCCCAGGATGTCATTTTCCAGAGACGCAAATCAGGCAGCCGCATTTCCGGCCAGTTACCGTCCGATGATCCAGAAATTATCAGAGGCGCATCCCAACTGGCGCTTTGTGCCGATGAATACAGGGCTGAATTGGGAAGACGTGCTGAAAGCCGAAATGGAAAACGGCAGAAATCTGGTAGAAACGGTATTTCCCGACACCTGGAAATCCACAGCTCCCGAAGATTATAATATGGAGACCGGAAAATGGGTGATTAAAAACGGAACTAACTGGGTACAGGCTTCGAAGTCCATCATCAAATATTATCTGGACCCGCGAAATTTCCTGACGGAAGAATCCGTATTTCAATTTGAATTAAACGTTTATGGCGATCACCATACGGAAGACGGACTGGAAAAGATGCTGACCGGGACTTTTATGTCCAATCAGGCATTGGAAGACGGCTCCGCCGATGGAATCACGTATGCTCAGGCTTTTATGAACATAGGCAGCAGCTTAAAAGTAAGCCCCTACTTTCTTGCAAGCCGCGTTCGCCAGGAACAGGGAAACTACGGGGATTCTGATTTGATTTCCGGCAAATACCCCGGATACAAAGGATATTATAATTATTTTAACAGAGGCGCAACGGGCGTTGGCGAAGAAGTTATTATAAACGGTTTGAATGAGGCCAAAACAAACGGCTGGGATACCCGTTTTAAAGCTTTAAAAGGCGGCGCAAAATCCGTCGCTTCCGACTACATCTATAAGGGACAGGATACGCTGTACTTGCAGAAATTCGACGTAGACGCTTCCTATGACGGTCTGTACTGGCACCAGTACATGCAGAATCTTTTAGCGGCGGAAAGCGAAGGAAAAACCATGCGAAAAGGCTATTTGGAGAGCGGAATTTTAGACAACGGCTTTGTATTCAAAGTGCCGGTATACAACAATATGCCCTCTTCTCCCTGCCCCAAACCGGAAGAAAACTTAAGCAAACCGGCGTTAAATGTCACAGCAAACGCCTATCTATCGGCAAAACTTTCCTGGAATGAAGTCGCCGCCGCCCAGGGATACCAGATTTACCGCGCAGAAGGGAAAAATGGCGCGTTCAAAAAATCGCGTCTGTCAATGAAGATGCGTTTTCGTATGAAGATAAATCAATTGTACCCGGCAAAACGTACCAATACAAAGTGCGCGGCTATATGAAATTAAAAGGCGGGAATAAAAATTCGCCTTATTCCGATATAAAATCCGCGGACTTTACGATCCCGGCCACCGCATGGAAAGATTTTAAGATAAAAAATTACAGGACCATCCAGCTGTCCTGGAAAAAGAAATCGGTAGACGGTTATAAGATTTACCGGAAAACCGGAAAAGGAAAATACCGCTGTATTAAAACTTTATCCGGAAAATCCTCTACAAGCTTTAAAGACACTTCTGTAAAACCGGGCAAGACCTATACCTACCGGATCCGCGGATACATATCTGCGAAAGGAAAAACCTATTACTCCTCCTACACGCCCATTCAGAAGACGAAGCTGAAAATGGAGGCGCCTAAAATAAAAAAGGCCACCGTTCTGAAAAAAAAGAAAATAAGATTGACCTGGAAACGGGATTCCAAGGCAGACGGCTACTACATATACCGCTCCACATCCCAAAAGGGAAGCTATAAAAAAGTAAAGACAATTACCAAAAATAAAACCATAAAGTGGACAGATACCGATATTAAACGGGGCAAAACGTATTATTACAAGATACGTTCCTATACGAAATCATCTGCATGGACAAAATCCTCCGGCTATTCTGCGGTTGTCAGTGCAAAGCCCTAAACCCCCATTCGGTAAATAATGCTTTCCAAGGAGAGCTGCAAATTCCTGTTTGGATTTGCGGCTCTCCTTTATTATAGAAATGCCACAATACGCCCATCAAAATCAGCGTACCCATAAGTTCAGAAACTATATTTTATAAATACGCAGCATTTTGGCCATACTAATAGAAAAATTCCAGGAGGTCGAAATGAAAGCAACGGAAAAAAACAAGCGTATACGCACTGCCCCAAAAGGAGCATGGGAAAGCGGCGTGATAAATGAAAAGAAAAAAATTACCAAAAAACAGCATCTCAACGAAATCACCACCGACAGCCAGGGAAACGGCTATCCGATCAATCAAAAAAGTCAGGACGCTTAACGTGTCCTGACCCCATATGTATAAATACTGTTCCACAAACCATCGTGTTTCAGACCAAACTTTTCATGAAACCGCCTGGAAGCCACATTGCTCTCTTCCACCCATGCAAATACATATTTGCCGCCATTTTGGGCGTATTTGTTCAATTCATGCAGCAATATAGCGTGTACCTCCCGCTTTTTCGTCCCATTATAAACCTGATTAATGTAAAAACATTTCGGCTCCACAATCTTTTGCAGAATCGAAACAATGCCCTGATCCGTTCTGTGAATCACGACCTCTCCTCTTCGTATGCTTTCCCTCAATTCATCCGTTGTCTGCAAATGACTGACTCTGCTGTCGAAAATCTCCCACAACTTCTGATTAATTTCCGCCGCTTCATCCTCTTTTGCTGTTTTCCCCATATCCGGCTGATCGTATGCTTTTTTCAAGGCATGATCTGCCAGCACAGAAGTTATATCCGGATTTGACATGCGCATCATCCTCGTAAAAGGAGAAAACCCGATCTTTTTCAGCTCCTTTTCATAAAGCAGGGCGTCTTTGGATAAAATATCAATCACATATTCTTCTTCTGTAAGCAATTCCTTTTGCATAACAACGCCCATATCATCAAAATCCGCAGTATAAAACAAAATCCGGTTTACCCCGTGGTCTTTGTTTCGTATCACCAAAGAATCTTCCGAGTCAGCGGCGTCCCACTCCTTTTCCGGATGCCTGGCAAACTGCAGGTAACAGTTGGAAAACACCCTTTTCCCGGATTTTTTTTGGTTTGCAATCCATTCTGTGATCTCTGCTGTTTTCATCATACGTTACCTGCCTTTGTCAAATCACAATTCTGAAACAATCATTTCGCAATTTTGCAGTTTTCCCAATTCCATTGTCATCGCGCCCCATGCCAGGCCGGATCCAAAAGCGGACAGGCAGCACCGATAACTCTTTTCTTTTAGCTGCTCCCTTAAATTATGAACCGTTACCAATGGAATGGATGCCCCGCTGGGATTCCCATAATTTTCCACCAGGTTCATCGGCAGCTTTTCAAACGGAATCCCGATTTTTTCCGCCAGCTTTTGCAGCATAAATTTATTGGGCTGGTGAAACAAAAAGTAATCTATGTCATCCACACTATATCCGGTATTTTTGAAAACACTTTGAATCAATGGAGGCACCTTTGTCTGAACAAAATTGAAAACAGCGCTTCCGTCCATATGCATATTGTCAAGAGAACGAAAATTGCCGTCCCCAATGTCTTTCATGATACCGGTGTCTGCCGTGCTTGGCATACGAAACGCTCCGGCCGGAATCTTAAGGGCTTCCCTGCCGGCTCCGTCCATATGCATTTCAAAATAAATTTCACTCTGGTCAGACGAATTCTCAATTATTGTTACGGTCGCGGCGTCTCCGATCAATGGATAGTCATTTCTGTCCCGATGCGATACTTTATGGCTTAAAATGTCTGCATTGACTAAAACAACTTTTTTGTCCCGCAGATGCTCTAAGAGCATAAACGCTTCCATCAGACCGAACAAAAACCCGCAGCATCCCTGCGACATGTCAACGCATAGCGTATCTTCCAACAGCCCCAGCTCTCCCTGCACAATATTGCTGATGTGAGGAACAAAATAATCCGGGCTGAGCGTAACGACAACCAGTGCTCCGATTTCTTCTCGTAAAATCCATCCTTCCTTTAACATATGGCGCACGCCAAATACCGCAAAGTCGGCCGCCGATGACGTTTCCCTGGAAATCCGGTGTTTCTCATATCCCATCACGCGTTTCAACCGCAATGTCTGTTTTTCCGGAAAAGAATAATTGCCCACTTCATCATCAAAAAAAACTTCTTTTTCCGGCAAAACGCCCAACATTGCAGATATTTTTTTCCCTTTCCATATTGTCTGCATCTATATCGCGCCTCCGCTGTTTTTTACCAGATTTACAATTGCCTGCGCATCACAGAAATTTTCCGGAACAATATCCAAAGCGTCCACTGTAATGTGATACTCTTCTTCCAACATACTGATTAACGCAATCAAATCAAAAGAATCCAAAAGTCCGTCTTCTATATAGTCCTCACTGCTTTTAAAATCATGCTCCGGCTTAATCTCGGCCAGCATATCATAGATCGTATCCATCTTATCCTCCTACTTCTCTGCCATTTCTTTTAACATCAGGCGGTCAATCTTTCCATTTGCGTTTCTCGGCAGCAAATCCATTCTGATGTACGCCGCAGGAATCATATACGCGGGAAAAACCTTCGCCAGCGCTTTCCGGAACTGCGCGCCGGAAATCTCTTCTTTTTTCTCATAATACAGTACGATTTCCTTTTTCGTGTACCGGTAAACGGCACAGCAGTATTTTACCAGTTTTAAATCGTTGATAATCACATGTTCAATCTCCCCTAATTCGATCCGATAGCCCATGTGCTTTACCAGACTGTCTTTACGCCCTTTAAACCAAATCAAACCTTTGCCGTCAAGGCTGACGACGTCGCCCGTTCTGTAAATTATCTCCGGGTACGATGCATTCAGCGGATTCTGCACAAATGCAAGCGATGTTTTTTCCGGATTGTTGTAATATCCCATCGCCAGGGATGTGCCTCTGACGCAAAGCTCTCCTTCTTCCCCTTCTCTGCACAGCTCTCCCGCATCATTTAAAATCAAAACGTCCGTATTCCGGCAGGCGACGCCAATCGGCAGGGGCTGGTTTTCCGCAGGGCGGTCTTTTACGACATAATACGTACAGTCAAGCGTTATTTCAATCGGCCCGTACAGGTTGACAAATACGGCGTCAGAAAGCCTGTCGTACCAGTACAGAAACTGCTTGGTCGGAAACACTTCTCCGGCAAACCATATCATTTTGAGCGTTTGCAGCGGTATTTTATCCAAAAGATCTAGATTGGCGATATTTACCATGATAGATGGCACCCAGAAAATAAAATTCACCTGGTTTTGATTTAACGTCTCCAGCAGTCTGGCCGGAAAAGACGCCAAAGAAGCGTCGAGCAAAACAAGCTGTGATCCTTTTATCATCATCATGCAAAGTTCAAAGTCAAAAATATCAAACACAATCGGGGACAATGACCCGATCACTTCGGACCCGTCAAAAGCAAACCGCTCCACGGACCAGTCCATAAAGTCAAAAAAGCTTCTGTGATTTAAAACAACGCCTTTTGGCGTGCCTGTAGATCCGGAAGTATTGATGATGCAAATCGGGTCCGTATCAATCAAAAGCTTTCTGCGGTTTTCCAAAACGAAATCTTTTGGTTCTGCTTCATCCACGATCTCTTCCATCAAAATCAGCGGAACATCCGTCCGCTCTAATTTTACCGCAAATCTTAAGCTTGTAACAATCGCACAGGGGCGGATTAAATCTAAAATTTTCCCGATTCTGTCCGCAGGAGTTTTCACATCCAGATTCATAAAAGGATTGCACGAATACAGAACGCCTAAGTCCGCAATGACAGCATTGATTTCTTTTGGAAGATAGACAGCCACAGGCAGATTCATCGCATGATGCGTTTTTTGTATGATCTGCGCTCCAAGCTTCCTGGCCTTTTCTTTCAGCTCCCGAAAACAAATCTGCTCCTCTTTGTGCTTTACCGCAATAGAATCCGCATGGCTTTCGACTGTAGTTTCAAAACAATCCAGCAAATTAATCTTCATTTCTTCCTCCTAACAGTGCGTAACCCTTTCCCCGTTGGCTCCTTTTGTATACTTGGGAATCAAATCTGCTGTGCGAAACGGGGTTTCCAAAAAATAATTCATATCTTTTCCAAGCATTTTTGTAATTTCCCGGTAAGCATCCCGTTCGGACAAACAAGCTACGTATTTGTTGCCCAGACGCTTCTTTTTCAGAAATCCTTTTTCCTCAAGGTAATCTTCAAAATAATAATAATTGGCCGGCTTCACCCCATAACAGGCGGTGTGCATATACTGACGCGACGCATGTCTGTTTCCATCCTCATCAATAATCATTCCCGAAAATGGCATGTCGAAGCGGTAGGGAACGTCCATCATTTTTTCTACGTAATGCACATAGGTAAAACATTCTCCTAGCCTTGATCCAAAAAAAAGAAATTTCACATCCTCCATCTGATGCACGCTGTCTAAACCGCCGCCTTCCCCCAGGGAATGTTCCCCGGGATTTTGAAAATTTGTTTTTAAATGCATCGGAACGGACAGAGATAACAGAGGGTCCCATGTGCGGTATCTTCCGCTCTTTTTTCTCAAATGCTCGTTGAAAGCGCCCATCGACGTCCTGCTTCTTGCTATATCGTAATCTTCCTTGTTGCAGAAGCTGAAAGTAAACGTCGGAACAAGCAGACAATCCAGTTTCAGGTCTTCAAACACCTGGTCGATCGTCTGAAGATAATCCCTGCGGTTAAATCCGGCAGCCACATTTCCAAACATAATGTCCGAATGTATAAAAAGCGCCTTGCAGTCCTGCGCGCCCGTCTCTTTTAATGCATCAAAGATTTCCTCTGCGCCGTAACTTCTTCCATCCAAATCAACAAAAAGCGTACTGTTCATACATCTTCCTTTCTGCCTACTGGCCCAGCAGGCCCCCGTCTACAAACATGGCTCTTCCCGTAATAAAAGAAGATGCGTCGCTTAGTAAAAACGCTATCATGTTGGCAATGTCTTTTGGTTTTCCCATTCCAAGCAGCTGTTTGTCCAGGATTTTATCCAAAGCGCCCTCGTCTGCCATTTGCGTCATCGGCGTATCAACCGCTCCCGGCGCCACGCAGTTGATTCGAATCTTCTGCGCCGCTAACTCCAGCGCCATTGTTTTTACGGAAGCTTCTAACGCCGCTTTCGAAGCCGCATATACGCTCATGCATGTTTGGGGATAATGGGAATTTGCCGCCGACACCGCCACGATGCTGCCGCCGCATCCGTATTTTTTCTTTGTATAGGTATGCACCAGATGCAAAAAAGAATGAAAGTTCACATCCATTATGGTAAGAACCGCGGACGGGCTCATCGCCCGTATGGGAAGCGGTCTGGCAATCCCCGCGCAGTGCACCAGTCCGTCTATTTTCTTCCCGTCCGATACGGCCCGGGTAAATACTTCGTCGTATTTGTCAAAATCCGTCACATCAAAAGGAATGCACCGGTGCTTCTGTGGAGAATCCATCTTTTCAAGGGTTTCAAGGAGCCTTGATGCATCACGGGCGCAAAGCACAACGGACGCGCCCAATTGTGATACCAGAAGAGCTGTAGCGCGCCCGATTCCGGATGACGCGCCTGTGATCAAAATTTTTCTCTCCCGTAAATCAACCAACTGCATAAACGCTTACTCCATTATTTTCACTGCGTCCGCAACCGTTTGAAAAGCCTTGATTTCCGCGCCTCTGACTGTTTTATGAAATTTCTCGTCCATAAGCGCAATAAATGCCAGCGCAGCAATGGAATCCCATTCCGGATAATCCATAAGCGCATCTTCCATATGAAGCGTTCCCGCTTCCAGCTCCATTGTCTCTTCCAATAAACTGATTTTTTCCTGTTCTGTCATTTTATATCTCTCCTTTGCTATGTTTGATAAAAATATATGCAATCTCTTTCATCTGAAAGCCAATTGAAAGCAATATCTTTAAGACTGACGGATTATTGCCTGATATATGACCAATATATCCGCGCGCGCCTTTCTCTTTCGCAGACCAAATCCCCGCGTACTGGATGCAATATCCCATGCCGGTTCCCTCAAACCCGCTGTATGTACCTGCTAAAAGCCCGTCATAAATCCCATCGTCCATTTCCCGGTTCAAAAAGAATCCGACCGGCTCACCTGCAAACATGACTTTATAAGGAATATGTCCCTTCCGGATCAAGTCTTTCGCCCAGAGGTCATATCTTCGCGCCGCCTGTTCCCGTGTAAATTCCGGATCCACGCTGATTCGGTCCGTCTGAAAGATATTTTTATAAATTTCCCGGCTCAAAATCTGCATGTCATTCTTTGTCATTTTTTCCCAGGCGCATTTTCTGCATATGCTCAAAAGCCTTGGCGGCATAGTTATATCGTTTAATTTATGCTCCAGCGTAAACGCGGATTCCATAAATTCATATCCCTCTTTTTGAAAAAAAGAGACCAGATCAGACCGGTTCGACGGTATTCTTACAACCATATACTGTCTTTCTCCCGCTTTTTTGCATATTTCTTTCACTTCTTCCAAACTGTCTTTGTGATCTATGTGAAACTCATAACAAGAAACGCCAAGATTTCTCTTCTCCCAGGCCGCATCCACCACTTTCATCTAATCTCTCCTACGTTTTCCGGAATCTGCGGTATCTCTCTTCCACAATTTCCTGCGGATTTTTCCCGCTCATCCGCTTTAAATACGCGGAAATAACCGGCGCTTTTTCCTGGTTCACGCCGCCAAATTCGGGTATGATTTTCTCTCCAACCGCGTCGGAAACCGTTATATAATTTCGAATCTTTTCCACTCTGTCCATTCTGCACCCTCGTCGTTCAACTGCATATGGATATTTTAAAGTACCAAAAATTTTTCGTCAATAGAAATATGCGGTAAAATAAGATTCTTATCTGCCTAACGACTTTTCCATCGTATGATAACAAAGATAATCCCCATTCTCTGTTTCAATTTTCTCATAGCTTTTGATCCGATAGCCCCGATCCAAATACATGCGCTCCGCCGGGAAAGACGCGTCGATATGCACTGTCTGGAATTGTTTGAAAACGACGTCCTCCAAGCAGTCCATCAGTCTGCTTCCATAGCCTTTTGACTGATATTTGGGTAAAATAAACAGTCTGCGGATCTCGTTTCCCCGAATGCTTCCGGTTCCCACAATCTCTCCCTCTACTACTGCAAAATAAATATCTTCTCTGGATAACGCTTCCTTTATTTGCTGTTCATTATGGAGATCCAGAAAAAACTGCACCGCGCCGGAGGGATAATAACGCGGATAAACGGCCTTGATTGTTTTGGCTGCAATTTCCGCCACCTTGGCGGGACATTCTGCGCGCTTTAACTGCATTTCGAAATTTTTCATCTGTTTACCCTCCAAACTGGTAATTACATCTTACACCAGTTTAGAGGTTTACACAAACTGATGTTAACAGACATAAATAAATCTCTCCTTAAAGCTGTCTATTTCAATCCGATAAGGGATTATTGGAATTTCCTATAACCGCACTTTTTCAATTTCTTTACATTGGCTTTGTTGATTTTTCCGGAACCGCCTGTGACTTTGATCGTCTTTTTGCAGCCCCTGAACGCCCCCTTCTTCACGGAAATTTTTTCTTTAAAAGTTAATTGCTTCAAGGCCCTGCAGTTCTTAAAAGCTCTCTGGTTTATTTTTTTGACTCCAAGGGCTGTGAGAGAAGCCAGTTTTTTGCAGCCGCCAAATGCATTTTGGGGAATACTCTTAATGTTTGTTCCCAAAGTTGCCTTTTTCAATTTTACAGAATTCTTGAATGCGCTGCTGCTAATCGCCGTTACCCTGTATGAATAGCCGGAATAGGAAATATTATTCTTCACGTTGATGGAAGACGCTTTTTTTCCCGATGAGGAAAGACCTGTCACGACTACCTTCCCAGGAACATCTTTCTTTGCGCTGACAGTCACTTTGTATTTCAGCTTCCCAGATGTAAATGTCTTATTCTTCGCCAGAGACGCAGAGGTTTTATCGTCTCCAGGTTCCGGCTCCTCGTCTTTTGGCGTCCATTCAAAACCAGGTTTCAGGAAATCATCGAAATCCTTCTCCGCGTTAATGGAAATCTCTCCCTTCACATCTTCCAGCCTGTAAGGATTCAACTCGCAGAATGAAATCGTGCCATTTTCGGTTACATACCATTTCACCAGGCCATCGGAAGTCATGATCGGTTTGCAGTCGGATAGCCGAAGTTTGGTATCCACTATTTTTGACGCCAGGTTTCCTTCTCCATCTATCGTTACCATTTTTAAGGATACGGTCTTTGTGGCGCTATTGGACTCCTCCCAGAGAATCAGGAACTGTTCTTCATTCAGCTTCACAATATGCGGCGTCCTTGCTGTGATGCTGGAATTTGAAGCATAGTCTGTCAGCCAGATCGTACGGGTATTGGTCAGAGATTTTTTCGTTACCGTCAAAAAAACATTTCGAACCCCCGACGTTGCCTGCTTTGTCTGATCTACGGAATTTCCCACGATCAGGCATTGCCCGCCGGAAAGTTCCAGGCCGCCGACTGACACGCCCGTGTCGTTATTCCCACGGGTTTCGATAGGCAGAGGCAGCGTATAGGCCACATCAGTAATCTTTCCATTTACATCGCAGCGAGTCAAAGTAACGGCTCTCGTTGGATGGAAATCCCCATGGTCAACGCGGAATGCATATTCTCCATCGGTCTGAACAAATTGGTTAAAAGAGTGGCTCACATATCCTGCCTGGGCGATATTCATTATATCATAGTAGGACTGCTCTATCTCCATAGCGTCTTCCTTTAGCACGTATGTCATATTTGCCTGATGATGCAGACCGATAGAGTCCGCATACATCTCATGACAGGTATGGATATACAATCTGCCATCCCTGGTTTCCGCCATGCGCAGGGAGCCGGCTTCAAAGGGAATGTAGGTATTCGCTCCATTAACGGAAACCTGTCCCTGACGCTGCCAGTCTTTGCTGTATTTTACAATCCGCATGACTTCCCTGCTGTCCGACTCCGACTCGTTCTTCTGTCCAAACACCAGGAAATTCTCATCCTTTCCGGCATAAAATCCTCCAAAACGGGGAAGTTCCGCCGCCAGCACATGAGTAGACAAAAGTTCATAATTCCTGGAATAATTCTCAATCTGCACGCCGATGTCTGGTATGTATTCCACCCTGGTCAGCGACTGATGTAGGACGGATTTTGCGGACATTCAAAATAAAAAAGAATGTGGAGGTAACAGACAATGGCTAAATCATTATTTGAGGAACTGGGCGGCAAATATGAGCGGCAAGGAGATTACTTAATACCGTGCTTAATCGTACCCGCCGAAGAAGAACAGCCCATAGGCATATGGGGACAGCGGCACTTGGACTATCTGAAGCAGTATCGAAAGGTTACATACACCAATCTTCTCACAAGCGGCAGACTCAACGCCTACCTTGCCGACATTGACAGGTAGGCGCAGGAACGCTTTGAAAGGCTCATAGAGGGCATGAAACAGGCACAGGGCAT
>CAJUJL010000021.1 GCA_910586725.1 uncultured Lachnospiraceae bacterium
AAACGGGATTTGAAAGCCGCAGAAAATAAGGGCTGGAGAATCCGAGAGGCTATAATTACGATACGGAGGAAAGACATGGATGAGAAAATGAAAAAGGCGAGAAAGAAGCTGGCGGTTCGGTTTTTTGTTTTGTGCGGCATTGCGCTTGCATTGTTTGGATTTGTCGCCTTTCGGATATTTGCAGAAAGGAGCCGGCCGGAAGCGCCGCCTGTGTCGGGGCTTGCCGCGGAGGATTTGGAAAATGGGGAGCAATATGCCAGACTGGAGTTTGATACGCTTCCGATTTTGATTACGTCGTTTTCCAAAGGAGAAAGTCAGCTTTATTTTATCACAGATGTAAATGAAGAAAGATATATTGCGGAAATATCGGATCAGACGTTTCAAAGCATCGTAGAGACGCTGGATCAGGAAACCGGAAAGCTTGACGAGACATTTCAGTTCATAGGCGCGGTCAGCCAGATTGATGAGAACGTAAAAGAGCTGGCAATTTCAAACAGTTTTAAAATATTTCAAAACGATGCGTTAAACGCCGATAATTTTTCGGAATATCTGGGCGAAATTTACTTAAAAGAGAAAGTGGTCGGCAAAAGAACGGTTACCGTGTATACGATCCTGGCGCTGCTTGGCGCGTTTTTTTTAATTCTGGCCTTTGGATACGTCGTACCTGCAATGATTAGAGCGAAGAAAGACGATTTTGGCATTTTAGATGAAAAAAATATGATGCGGGCTTTGCGAAAATATCTTCCGTATGGAGAAACCTTATCGTCAGGCGTACATAGCATAGGACTGGAAACAGAAATCAAGATGGTTTTTGGAAATTGTATTTACGACGGGGATATGACGCTGATCCCTGGAGAGAGCAATGCTGCGCTTAAAGTAATAAAAGGCAAGAAAGCCAGGTTTGACGTTTATGTCGGCGTCAGCCAGAATTATCTGATTCTTTCTGAATGCCAGAAATACAAGCACTATTATGAGTTTGACGAAGTGCATAGTCCGGGAGATACAAAAGTTACGGAACTAAAAGAGCCAACTTCGCTAAATGACGTAGGCAATTGCTTTCCGCTGACAGAAATACAAAGCTGTGAGACGAAAAAAATATGGATGGGAGCCATTGAGTGTACGATAACCATGAAAAACGGCGGTTTTCTGAAGCTTATGATTCCAAAACGCGGTGGAGTGGGCATACCTGACCATGAGAAATACAGAGAAAAACTTCTGGCGCGCTTAAGTGAAAGGCGGTTTACGTAAAGAAGAGGGCGCTATGCCCGAAAAATTTTGATCATGGTTATAAGAATATTGCTTTACAAAAGCTGCTCCGGTTGCATATTTTTGACGGTATGCTATAATTTAAGAAACAAAGGAGAATGCTATGGAAGACGCCAAAATACAATGGCATCCGGGATTTGTAGCCGCTATGAATCTTGAATTTGCGGAAAACAGGGGTGATTTGGAATTTGAGCCGGAATACAATTTAAACACGAAGCCTCTGGAAGTCGATCTTCTGATTATCAAGAAACGATCGTCCGTCCGCCTTTCCAACGAAATCGGACGCTTCTTCCGCGGCCACAATCTGATTGAATACAAGTCGCCGGAAGATCATCTGGACATCGACGTTTTTTACAAGGCAATGGCGTACGCCGCGCTCTATAAATCTTACGGGGAAACATTAGACGCCGTTCGGGCGGACGACGTTACGGTATCGCTCATTCGGGAGGCAAAGCCACAGGGGCTCTTCCGATATTTCAGCGAACATAGCTACGCATTGGAAAATCCGCACAGGGGAATTTACTATGTCGCGGGAAACGTATTATTTCCGGTTCAGGTTGTCGTTACGGGAGAGCTGGATGCAGAGGAGCATGTCTGGATTGGCTCCCTGTCTCAAAAATTGAAAAAGCAGAATATGCAGAAGCTGTTTCAAAAGGTGCAAAGCATGCAAAACGCGCGCGAACGGGAGCTTGCGGATTCCGTATTGCAGGTGAGCATTGAAGCCAACCGGAAGCTTGTGCAGGAATTGAAAGGAGATGTCGCTATGTGTCAGGCATTGATGGAGATAATGGAGCCGGAAATCCGCTTAAAGGAAAAAGAATGGGAGGAAGCGGGCATCCAAAAAGGCATCCAAAAAGGCATCCAAAAAGGCATACAGCAGGGAATGCAGCAGGGCATGCAGCAGGGAATGCAGCAGGGCATGCAGCAGGGAATGCGGGACGCTGTAGATATGCTTAGAAAATTTGGTCATGAAGACAAAGAAATCAGGTTGATGTTGATGGACAAATACAATCTTTCTGAAGAGGAATCTGAAAAATATTTCTATTGAATCTGCAAAATCTCTCTTGAGATGAATTTTGTCAAGGGAGTTTTTGCATGAAATACCAGACGCCAAACAGTCTGTGTTAAATACCATCAATGATTTGAAAGTGATTGTCAGGCAGAAGGAGGATATAAAATGAAAGAAAAGAAATTTATCAAAATGCATATGCCGCATGCGATTGCAGTTTTTTTCATGCTGATGTTCTGTGTGATGGGCATGATGACGGGAACAAAAGTACAGGCGGCAGAGTATAACAATCCTGCGTATACATTTATGTCTACAAAAGATGCTTCCATATCTACAACGGCGAATCCGGGGCAGACTACGGTGTTGATTTTCGGTCATACCAGGTGTGGATATACAAGAGAGACATTAAACAGCATTGCTTCCTGCAACTGGGTGCATCGTTCGGATATTCGCGTGATTTTTGCCGAGACCAACGGACATTCAAAAGAGGAGGTTATTTCCTACGAAGAGGGGTATCAATGCGAGGAAATGATCTCTTGCTATGATGAAGATTATGGAATCCCGGACGCTATGATTGCGTATCTGAGTCTTTTCGGCGCAGGGATGGACGGAGAGTATCCGGTTATTGCATTGATTGACAAAAATAATAAAGCGCGGAGTTTATCGATGGGCCAGAAGACGGCGGATGAAATTTTGGCCGAAATCAAAAAATTTGAAAACATAGACGAATCCGGAGGTACGACGCCTCCCGCCGGCTCCGGCGAAGGCTACGAAAATTTTGCCTATGGATTAAAAACCATAGATGGCGCAACGATTTCCACAAAAGCGAATCCAAACGAGACTACGGTATTGCTTTTTGGAAATACGGGCTGTCCGGTTACGGCGGGAACTTTGGCTGAAATCGACAAAAGCAGTTGGGTGAACCGTTCTGACAT
The DNA here is from genome assembly GCA_910586725.1 of uncultured Lachnospiraceae bacterium. Lineage (GTDB taxonomy): Bacteria > Bacillota > Clostridia > Lachnospirales > Lachnospiraceae > Roseburia_B. The sequence goes on from CAJUJL010000021.1 coordinate 3,211, forward strand.
TCGGGTGATTTATGCGGATTTGTATGGAGCGAGTAAGTCTAAGACAGAGGAATTTGCAAAGAATTATCCGGGCGGAAAGATTATCTTCTGCCATGACGAAGCCTATCTCAATTTCAATCATGGCATGATGTATATTGGACTTGAGAATCACACACAAGGCGCGTTCCCATTTATTATTATCATTGACAAATATAACAGAGTACGGAAAATTACGCTGGGTTATAAATCAGCGGATGAGATTATTCAGGAGATTGAGAAAATCAACAAAGCAGATCAGTCTGGAGGGAACCAGAACTCCACAGACGGACAGAGCGTTTCGGATGTGACGGGATTATCTGCCGCTTCCACTGCTAAAAATGTGACGCTGACCTGGAATGCGGTTTCCGGTGCGGCGGGATATGAAGTTTATCAATACAATCAAACAAAAAAAGCGTGGGAAACGAAAGTAACGCTTTTGCCAGGAGAAGTTTCTTATACGATAAAAGGCCTGACTCCGGCAAAAGAATACCGTTTTTCAGTCAGGGCGTTTGTAAAGCCGGAGGGAAAAGGGACGGTTTACAGCAAGACGTACGTTTCTGTGGATACGGCAACGGCGCCGAAAAGCGTAAATTTTAAAGTGAAAGCAGGAAAGAAAAAGGCGATTATAAGATGGAATAAGGTAAAAGGAGCCGACGGTTATACGGTTTTATATAAAACCAAGGCGAAAGGATCCTGGAAAAAGTTAAAAAATATCAAGAAGACCAGCTATACCAAGACAAAGCTGAAATCCGGAAAAACGTATTACTTTACGGTAAAAGCCTATAAGAAGTATAAAGGGCAGACATATACCGGCAGCTTTAAGACAAAGAAAGTAAAAATAAAATAGAAATGGACAAATGGGAACATCTGCTTAGGAAGCTTGACAAAACAGAACTTCCCGTATATAATTGAAAAAAATTGAATTTCAGGAGGAATTTTGATGTTAAATGTGGTTGTAATGGAGAAAGCGGCAAAATAAATATTGCACGGGCAGCGTTTGCGCGGCATATTTGGGCAGAAAATACCTGAATTGCTACGCGCTTGATACGCTAGGAGTTTGCCCGGATGCTGATTGGAAGCAGTCAGCGTTTTCGCCTTACAATTGCCTGATTACATGGGGTTTCTCTTTTTAGACAAACAAAAGCATGGCTGTATGGCCATGTTTTTTTGTGAAAAAAAGTGGAGACGATGAAGATATGTCTGATACGGACCATGGCGTTTTAAATTTTAGGCGGCCATGGCCTTTTTGCGTTGTAAGGCAGGAAAAAAGAAAAAGAAAAGAAAGGATTTTCAAAAAATGAAGATGGAACTGCAGATTGAATTTCACAAAATAAAAGAACAGTGGGCAAGTCTTGCACTTACGGAAAGCGCAAAAGAAAAAATCGAAAACGCGTCTTACTTCCTTTCAGAAAGCGAAGTGCGAAAGGAGATACGCGATACGACGGACGGCAGAAGCCTCATGGAAAAACTGGGTCTGCCGCCGTTTCAGAACGTAACGGAAATCAAAGAAATCCTGACGGCCGCGGAAAAAGGAGACTGTTTAACGCCGGACCAGCTGGAACAGACGGAAAAAGCGATTGCTTCGTTCCGGCGTTTGAAAGATTATTTAAAGCGCGGAAAGCAGTACGGAAATTCGCTTGCCTATTACGAAGAAAATATGGAAGATCCAAAAGAACTCTGCGGTGAAATTTGCCGTCAGATTCGAAACGGAGCGGTAGACGATTATGCTTCCGGGGAGCTTTTGCAAATTCGAAAACAGATATTAAAATACGAAGAACAGATGAAGCAGAAAGCGGAGCAGGTAATGCGCACGAACAAATCTTATATGACGGATATGTATTGTACATTTCGAAACGGCCGAATCTGCGTTCCGGTAAAAAAAGAATACAGGCAAAAAATTGCGGGAAGCGTGATTGACAAATCTTCTACGGGAAGCACGCTGTTTATCGAGCCGTCCCAGGCGGCGAAATGCTTCGACGAGCTGCAGCTTCTTAAAATCAGCGAAGAAAATGAAGTTTACCGCATTCTCTATACGCTGACTGCGCTGGTTGCGGAATCGGCGGGCGTCATAGAAGAAAACATCCGCATGATGGAAAAGATGGATTTTATCTTTTCCAAAGGAAAACTGAGCATGGAAATGAACGCGGCGGAACCGTCCGTCAATACACAACGCCGCATCGTCTTAAAAGACGCAAGGCATCCGTTGATGGATCCGTCGGTCAACGTGCCGCTGCAGTTTTCGATAGAGGACAAAATACGCGGCATTGTCATTACCGGGCCAAATACCGGAGGAAAAACAGTTGCGATAAAAACCGTGATGCTAAGCTGCCTGATGGCGCAGTGCGGGCTGCATGTTACGTGCAAAGAAGCGGACGTCTGCATGAACAGTTCCTATCTGTGCGACATAGGAGACGGGCAAAACCTCTCCGAAAATTTATCTACGTTTTCCGCGCATATGAAAAACGTGCTGCAGGTATTGCGGGAAGCGAATGATGAGAGTCTTGTGATTTTAGACGAGCTTGGATCCGGAACCGACCCGGCCGAGGGTATGGGCATTGCAGTTTCCGTTTTGGAGGAGCTGCGCAGAAGCGGCGCGATTTTTCTGGTCACGACGCATTATCCTGAAATCAAAGAGTACGCAAAGAAAACAGACGGCATTTTAAATGCCAGAATGACGTTTGAAAAAGAAACGCTTCAGCCGACGTATCGGCTGGTCATCGGAGAAGCGGGAGAGAGCTGCGCGTTTTATATTGCAGATAAGCTCGGGATGCCAAATGAAATGTTAAAGACAGCAATCCGGGCGGCGTACGGAGAAGAAGCCGTCGGGCGTTATTCGTTTTTGACAAAAAATGCGGAATTGGAAAAAACATACCGGAGGAAAATTTTAAAAACCAAAAAGCCGCATACAACTGCCAGTCAGAAAGAAGCGTTCCGAATCGGAGATTGCGTGCTTGTCTATCCGGAAAAAAAGATTGGCATAGTATGCGGGCCGGTCAATGAAAAAGGCGTGTTGAGGGTGCAGCTGCCCGGGAAAAAAATCTGGATCAATCAGAAAAGAGTCAAGCTTCATGTAGCGGCAGAAAAACTCTATCCGGATGACTATGATTTTTCCATTCTGTTTGAAACGGTGGAACGCCGGAAAATCCGACACGATATGGAGAGGAAATACACAGATCAGGTGATTTTCTGTGAGGAAACCTAAAACAGATCCGACAGAAGCCGGGCTGCAATATCCTTTGCCGTTGCGCTGGATGCGCTTTCATCTTCGGACTGGCCCAGATAGACGCAAAAATAGAGATTGCCTCCGGTCTGTTCGGCAAATCCGGTATACCATGCGTCGACCAGAACGCCGTTCGCTTTTCCCATGCCTGTTTTTCCATAAATGGGAAAAGCGGCGTCGTTTGACCCGGTCAGAAGCATGGCCTGTTTCAGGGCGTTTATGGTCTGTTCGGAATAAACGGAAGCGTCCCCAAAGATGCGCTCCATGACTTCGGTCTGTTCTTTTGGGGAAATAAGCAGCGACGATTCAATCCAAAATCCGGTCAAAGCCCGGTTGTTGTTATTGGTGTTTTGGCGTCCCTCCCAGTCGGAGATGTCACAGTTGCCATAAGAGAGGCGTTCCAGTTCTTTTTGTATGGTTTCTTTTCCCGTTTCATCAATCACTTCCCGGAAATACCAGACGCATGAATCGAAAAACGCCTGGTAGAAATCTGTGTCGCGGTTCCAGTTTTCGTTCCAGAACGTCTCTTTGCTCCAGGTCCGCGTGGACGATTCCGGTACAAGGACGCCATGTTCTATGGCAATCAGCGATGAAATGATTTTGAATGTGGAACATGGCGATCTTCGCGTTGTGGCCAGAGCTTGATTGTAAATCAGATATTGTCTGTTTTTCGCGTCATAAATAACGGCCGCTCCGTTTAAGTTTCCAAAATAAGCGGACCAGTCGGTTTCTTTGATTTGAGGAATGGTTAAAGTCTCTTCGGCAGATGCTTCGGAGGAGCTTTTGCATGCGTCGCCCTGGTCATTGGCGCCGTGTCTGCGTCCATGTCCGTGTCCGGTTCCGCTGCATTTCTCGTCTTTGTCGAGAGGAACGTCCTGCGCGGGATGTTCAATGAGATCCTGAATCTGGCGCATACAAAGGCCTTTGACGTCTTCTGCCGTAAGATCGGGCCGCACTTTTTGCAATTCCAGAAACGCCCGGTATTTTCCGACGGATAATCCGGCGGCATGGGCTTTTTTTGCTTCGTCAAAATTGCCCGCCAGACGGCAGACGTGGTTTTTGCCGTGCATGCAGGTTTCAATTTTTGCAAGCATTTCTTCGTTTTTCTGTTCATTTTGCCCGGTCACGGAGATAAACAGCATTTCATCCGCATCGAGACAGGAGGCAATGCGTTTCGTCTGCATAATCTGATCGATGGCTTTCGAATAATCCATAAATTGTACGTCCAGGTTTTCCAAAAGCTTTTGCCCGTCGTCGTTATAATGGCGAATGGCAATGACTTTATCAAAGCGGTTTACGTCTAATTCCAGCGACGGGTTAATATCAATGCTGATGATGGATGTTTTTGTAAAATAAAACCGATGTCCGAAAAAACCTGCCAGCAGAAACACAAAGCATGCAAAAACAGGAAGCATGCGCCGATAGCCCGGGCGAGCGTCTGCCCGGTATTGATTTGTTTTTTTAGCAAGAAATTTTTTGGTATTTGCTTTTAAATCTTCTTCCGCATGGATATGGTCAAAGGTTTCTCTCAGCCTGTCATTCATAACCGTCACCTCCCAGCTTTTCCCGCAAAATTTTTTTGGAACGCGTCAGATGCGTATAGACCGTATTCGCATTTTTGCCCAGAATCTTTCCGATTTCCGGAGCCGTATAGCCCTCGTAAAAATGGAGGTACACCACATCCCTGTATTTTGCTGGCAGCGAGCGTACGGCATTCAGAACTTCCGAATGCTCTTCCGGCAGCGCGGCGGCCTGTTCGCTTACTTCCTGCATGGAAATGACATGGGTGCGAAAGAAACTTTTCAGCAAATCCTTACAGGCGTTTGTCGTGACGCGGATGAGCCATGCTTTTTCATGCGCTTCATTTTCAAAAACAACGGAACTTAGGACATATTTCAAAAATACCGTTTGAAATATGTCCTGCGTATCGTGGTAATTTTTCAGATGTATGGCGCAAATTCGCCGAACCATATCGGAATATTGTTCGATTGCTCTGTTTGCTTCCTCTTCACTTCGCATAAGCGCTCCTGTTTATCTGCCGCAGCGTCCCCGTCTGCCATAGCCTCCGTTGCCGCAGCCTCTTCCAAAGCCGCCGCATCTGTTCTGACTATAATTATCGCATATGCCGTCGTTGTTGTCATCTGCAAAATTTTGCCCCTGGTTTGCTCCGGTACCAATTTGTTCATTGTAAAAGTCGCAGATTCCGTCGTTGTCTTCATCGGCAAACGTACAGCCCCTGCCGGAAAAATCACAAATGCCGTCGCTGTCAGGGTCTGTAAAAAATCTGCCTTTTACGGTTTCTGCCGCAGAAAAGCTTACCGCGCCAAGTGTAAGGACCAGAGCCGCCGCTGCAACCCCTGTAAAGATTCTTTTTGTTTTCATCATTCATAGCCTCCGTTTGAAAAGATTTTCGTGTTTCATTCTTAATACGATTCAAACCGGAGAATCCATTCAAATCGGAGAAAAATTTTATGCGCCCTGACATCTGGTCCGCAGCAAAAAACAGCCGCTGCTTTCTTGAGCGGCGGCTGTTTCTCTTAAAGGCCATACTGGCCTGTTAAGATATTTTGGGGACAATTTAAATGAATTACCTGATTTAATCTATTCTACAATTTTTCCTTCCCAATCCATGTATGATTATAAATACGGCATTGACGACTGCCAGAGAAACGAGCAGAACCAGTATTATTTTTTTCATTTCATACACTCTCCTTTAAAATTAGCTTTTTCCATTACATTCCAAATGTGCCTGCGCCCATAAGAGCGGTACCGCTTATAATAACGATGGCTGCCGGAATCAGTGAAACAATGGAGCATACCAGACCGGCAATTGCCATGCCTTTTCCGTCTTTTTTACCAGATAATGATACAAATGCAAGTATGATGCCAATGATTGCACAGGGAATCGAGATAAAATACAGGCAGCACGACAGAACCAATGCGACAATGCCCAATACCATTGATGCAATGCCCAGTCCGGCGCCTCCGTTCCTTTGTTCTTCCATAGCTGTTTCTCCTTTCGTATGATTTTTAAAATCTCCTGCATATTTTTTGAGATCAGTATCAGTATATTACAATAAGTGTTTTGTGTCAACACTTTAAGTGTTAATATCTTCCCCCTAATGTGTTTGGTTTGCACTTACAATAAGTAGGTACAGGAGGTAAACCGCTATGATCAAAGATTTACCAGAGAAGCTGAAAGCTCTTCGCGCGAAACACAATCTGTCACAAAAAGACGTGGCCCGGAAACTAAACGTATCATCTTCCATTATTTCCGGATACGAAACGGGAGAACGCACGCCCAGTACGGAAAATATTCTTGCGCTCTCCCGGCTCTACCACTGTTCTACCGATTTTCTTTTGGGAAATAATACGCAAAACTCATCTGTCGTTCTCAATACAGACGGTCTGTCTGATGAACAAATACACGCGCTGTTAATATTAATTGAAACAATGAAGGCATGAGGAAAACCAGCTTATGGCTTCTTTGCTGTTCGGCTGCCGGACACACAAACAAAAAACCGATATACATCGGCCGGCCTGGCCTTTGCATATCGGTTATGATTTATTTTTCCATCTTAGCGCTCAATTCGGTGTATTTTTGCTTTAATTTTGCGCGTAAGCCTTTTTTTACAGGAACGGGTTTGGCTGTCGTTCCGTGAAGGCCTCTTACAGAAGTGAGGTAAAGTCCGCTGATGGATGCTTTGACTTCCTTTTTAACGGGAATCGTCTCAAAGATTTCGGAGTCGCAGATAAAAATCATCATCTTTGGACCAACTTTTGCTTTTACAATCGGAACTTTGGACCGGCGCATCAGTTTGGGCGTTTGAGCCAGTACGGACGCCGGAAGGCCGGAATCTTTCATCCGCATTCTTTTTTTATCAATAATCAGCATGGAAACTGACTGGGAAGCGGCGGCGATCTGCGCCTGCTGTTCTTCCTGCTTTTTCTGAAGGCGTTTTCCGACAAAATACAGGACAATTACGCCAATGATTAATAGCGCGGTTAAAACCAATAAAACAATCGTAACATTTGACACCACAAAACCCTCCTTGATCAAAATTCGCTTAATATTGTAACATTGATTTTAAGAAAAAGCAATAAAACCTTTTTTTTTGTATTTAAATGTGATATGTTTATATTATTGTTCGCATTTATGAAGCAAAATTTAATGTCAAAAGATATGAGAGGTAAAGGATGAAAAAAAGAATCATTGCAATTATGTTTGCGTGTACGCTGCTGTCGTCTGCGGGATGCGGGAAACAGGCGGAATCCGGCGCAGTCAATACGGAAACGGAACATGTTCCGGAGGAAGCGGCAGACGGCGGGGTTGCGACGCCAAGCATTGAGATAGCATATCGCGCCGGTGATTATGTAAAGCTGGGCGATTATATGGGAATGGAAGTAACTTTAAATGAAGCGGATTACCAGGTGACGGAAGATTCGGTAAATACCTATGTCGATCAGACGATTGCCTATACGGATCCATATCTGAAAGACGATTCCAAAACGGTAATTGCGGAAGGCGATGTGATAGACGCAGATTATGTGGGGAAAAAAGACGGCGAAGCTTTTGAAGGAGGAAGCGCACAGAATCAGATTATTGATGTTTCACAAAATATCAATGTCGCTACTCAGACAGGATATATTGAGGGATTTACGGATGGACTGATCGGGGCTAAGGTCGGCGATACGGTTGACTGCGAAGTGACCTTTCCGGAAAATTACGGTTCGGAAGAATTGAAGGGGCAAAAAGTCGTTTTTACTTTTACAATCAATTCCATTGGGAAGGCGATGAAAAGGGAAGACTTAGACGATGCGTACGTGCTCAAAAACTTCCAGGCGCAAAATGTGGAAGAGTTCTACAACAACATGCGCAATACACTGGAGCAACAGGCTCAGGAAGGCAAAAAAACAGATATTCGCTCCGCTGTCATGGAAAACCTCCTGCAAATCTGCTCGGTGACTTCGTTTCCGGAGGGATTGGTTGAGGCCAGACTGGATGAGTATGTAAACAGTTTTCGCGATTATTATTGTTCAGACGGAACGGAACTGGAAGAATTTTTACAGTCCAGGTACGGCGTGACGCAGGAACAGTTTCTTAGCGAGAGCCGGCAGTATCTGGAGACGACTTTGAAGCAGGAGCTGATCCTTGAGACAATTGCGGAGGAAGAAAATATCGCGTTTGATCAGGACGGTTTTGATGAATATATCACGAATCTTGTGACAAGCAGCGGTTATTCCGCCAGGGAAGATTTATATAATAGCTTGGGATCGACGCAGGAGTCCGGAGAAAAATATTTTAAAAAAGTGTATCTGGAAAATAAGGCGTGCGATCTGGTTGCGGAAAAAGCAGTCGTCAATTATACGCAGACTGAAGATGAAACAGAGTCTGTGGAAAATACAGAGCAATAGCAGGAGGTTTGGAAATGGAAATGGTAAATATACGGGATTTATACCGCAAAAAGGAAAGCTATCTGGAACAGAAGGTTACGGTTGCCGGGTGGGTTAGAAGCATCCGCAGTTCCAAAAATTTTGGTTTTATTGTAGTCAATGACGGAACGTTTTTTGAGCCGCTGCAGGTGGTGTATCATGATCAGATGTCTAATTTTGCAGCGTTGGAGAAGTTAAATGTCGGAGCCGCCATCATTGTGACAGGAAGGCTTGTGGCGACGCCGCAGGCAAAACAGCCTTTTGAAATCCAGGCGGATGAAGCGCTGATTGAGGGAGAATCCGCACCGGATTATCCATTGCAGAAAAAACGGCATTCGTTTGAATATCTGCGCACGATTTCGCACCTGCGTCCAAGGACGAATACATTTGAAGCCGTATTTCGCGTGCGTTCTCTGATTGCCTATGCCATTCATAAATTTTTCCAGGAGAGGGATTTTGTATATGTGCATACGCCTTTAATTACCGGAAGCGACTGCGAGGGAGCCGGTGAAATGTTTCGGGTGACGACGCTGGATCTGGACCAGCTTCCGAAAACCGAAGACGGGGAAGTTGATTTTTCCAAAGATTTTTTCGGGAAATCTACCAATTTGACAGTCAGCGGACAGTTAAACGGAGAGACTTATGCAATGGCTTTTAAAAACATCTATACGTTTGGCCCGACATTCCGCGCGGAAAATTCAAACACGACCCGTCATGCGGCTGAATTTTGGATGATTGAACCGGAAATTGCATTTGCGGATTTAAAGGACGATATGATTTTAGCCGAGAGCATGTTAAAGTACATCATTCGCTATGTACTGAATCACGCGCCGGAAGAAATGAAATTTTTCAATGATTTTGTGGACAAAGGGCTTTTGGAGCGTCTGAATCATGTGGCGGATTCCGAATTTGCCCATGTGACCTATACCGAGGCGGTGGAAATCCTGGAAAAGAACAACGATAAATTTGATTACAAAGTTTCCTGGGGAGCGGACCTTCAAACGGAGCATGAGCGCTATCTGACGGAGGAAGTGTTCAAACGTCCGGTATTTGTGACCGATTATCCGAAAGAGATCAAAGCGTTTTACATGAAACTGAATGAGGATGGAAAGACGGTTGCGGCGGTGGACTGCCTGGTGCCGGCGATCGGTGAAATCATCGGCGGAAGCCAGAGAGAAGATGATTATGAGAAGTTATTGACAAGGATCCGGGAAATGGGACTTTGCGAAGAGGACTATAAATTTTATCTGGATCTTAGAAAATACGGTTCCGCACGCCATGCCGGATTTGGCCTGGGATTTGAACGGCTTGTGATGTATCTGACCGGCATGTCCAACATTCGTGACGTTGTTCCGTTCCCGAGAACGGTAGGCAACTGTGAGCTTTAAAGAAAAATGAACGGATGCGTTTGTATCCGTGAAAATTTCAGAAAAAAGGGATAACGCCTCCTTTTGAATCATATAGTGATTTCAGAGGGGGTGTTTTTTTGCAGAAAACAGAACAAAAAATACAAGGACAAACGCTGGTAAAAGACTTTATTAAAATCCTGTTTCTGATGTACTTTACAACATTGCTGCTGCTTCTTTTGCTTGCACTCGTGCTTTTTAAGATGGAGACGTCTGCAATGGTCAGTAAAGTCTGGATGATTGCGGTTTATGTGATCAGTGGGTTTTTGGGCGGGTTTTTAATAGGAAAAAGAACGAAAAGCCAAAAGTTTTTATGGGGATTTTTTATAGGGCTCCTTTATTTTCTCATTCTCTTTGCCGTATCGCTGCTTTTGTATAAAGGGCTGTCCCAGAACTGGATGCATTTGGTGACGACTATGGTATTGTGTACGGCCTCTGCAACCGTTGGGGGAATGATAAGCTGACTTTAGAGCAGGTATGCGTCCAGCAGAAAAAGAACAAGCAGATGAGCCGGATAAAAAATGTAAAAAATGTATTTGAGCGCAATGCCCCGTCTGCCATTGTAATATAAGATAAGAGGAACTGCTGCAAATGCGGCAAGTTCCAGTTCGGAAAGGCAGCAAAGAGCCAGGCAGACGCAGACGACGGAGATTGTTCTTTTATTATGGAACAGATACAAAAGGACGACAGACAATACGCCAATCTCTGCGTAATCGGTGTTGAGAAGCCATGCAAGCGCCATACCGGCAGCGGGAAGAGAGCCAAAACATAACAGCCAGATTCCGGGAGAACCGGCAGGAATGTTTTTGCAGAGGTCCATACAGGCAATGGTCACAAGGCCAATCAGAAGCGTAAAAAATACATTTTGGGAATCCGGATCATATACTGTACGACTAAATGCCAAATCAAAAGGAATTTCTGAAATCAAGGCGAATATGCCAAGGCGAAAACAATATTTTGCAATGTTTTTGGTATGAAAAAATCCTTCTGCCAAAAGAAAGCAGAAAATTGGAAAGGCAATACGTCCAATGGAACGAAAAATAAGATATGGCCCGGTATATGCCCCCAAAAAAACAGCTCCGATATGATCCAGAAGCATAGCAAAAATGGCGATAATTTTCAAGGCGCTGCCGGAGATGCCTTTTTGGGGGATGAAAGGTTTTAATTCGGACATAGTAAATCTCCTTTTTATTTTGGAAAGACGCGTTATTTTTCGTCAGGATAGCATATATCCGCCGTGTTTGCAACGTTTGGATCCGTTCTGAAACAGAATCGGATCTTTTTTTACGGATAATTTATTAGACAACTTAGAAAAATAAACTTATAATAACAGAGATGATGAAAGATAAAGCTGATAAGAGGTGGCAAATGGGAAAAGAGCATAGAATTATCCGGACGCTTCCGGGGAGCATCGCAGAGGAGCTGAATATACAGGAAAACGACGTGCTGCTGTGCGTAAACGGCCGGGAAATAGAAGATATATTTGACTATCAGTATTGGATGAACGACGAGAAAGTTACGGTTTTGATCCGTAAGCCAAATGATGAAGAGTGGGAATTTGATATTGAGAAAGACTATGGAGAAGATCTTGGCGTAGAATTTGAGAATGGATTGATGGACGATTATAAATCCTGCAGGAATAAATGTATTTTCTGTTTTATCGACCAGATGCCAAAGGGAATGCGCGACACTCTGTACTTCAAGGATGACGATTCCAGGCTTTCTTTTTTACAGGGGAATTATGTTACGCTGACCAATATGAATGAAAAAGACATAGAGCGTATCATTTATTATCATCTGGAACCCATTAACATATCGGTGCATACGACAAATCCTGCGCTTCGCTGCCGTATGTTAAATAACCGGTTTGCCGGGGATGTGCTTTCGAAAATACAGATGTTAAAAGACGCCGGTATTGAGATGAACGGACAGATCGTGCTTTGTAAAGGAATCAACGACGGAGAGGAATTGGAAGAGAGCATCCGGGATCTGACGGCATTGATTCCGCATATGAAAAGCTTGTCCGTAGTTCCCGCCGGCCTTACAAAATACCGGGAAGGGCTTTATCCGCTTGAGCCGTTTACCAAAGCGGACGCAAAAGAAGTGATCGCGCAGATTCATAAATGGCAGCGGCATTGCATGAAAACGCATGGAATCCATTTTGTCCATGCCGGGGATGAATGGTATTTGCTCGCGGAAGAGGAAATTCCGTCGGAAGAAACGTATGACGGCTATTTGCAGCTTGAAAATGGCGTGGGCATGATGCGTCTTCTGGAAAATGAATTTTGCGAAGCGCTTATGCCGCTGGAATACGACGATAAGCGGTCGGAGCAGATAACGATAGCGACAGGAAAGCTTGCGGCTCCTTTGATTGAAAAATTAAGCGTTCTTTTTATGCGGAAATTTCCTAATGTGAAAGTATGCGTAATACCTGTCAAAAATAATTTTTTTGGCGAGACGATTACGGTTTCGGGTCTTTTGACGGGAAGGGACATCCTGGCGCAGTTAAAAGACATTTCTTTAGGAGACAGGCTTTTGCTTCCCTGCAATCTGCTTCGGAGCGGAGAGGAAGTGTTTTTGGATGACGTGACGCTTTCAGAGGTTAAAAACGCTTTACAAGTACAGGTAGATATTGTAAAATCAAGCGGACAAGATTTGATTTATGCACTTTTGGATTCAGAAAAAGGAGAACGATATGAGTAAGCCGGTTGTGGCGGTAGTAGGCCGTCCGAACGTAGGGAAATCCACATTGTTTAATGTGATTGCCGGTGAGCGCATCGCGATTGTCAAAGATACGCCGGGCGTTACAAGAGACAGGATTTACGCAGATGCCTCGTGGCTGGACAGGGATTTTACATTGATTGATACGGGTGGGATCGAGCCGGATTCCAAAGATATTATTTTATCACAGATGAGAGAACAGGCGGAAGTCGCAATTCACACAGCGGATGTGATTCTTTTCCTGACCGATGTAAGGCAGGGGCTTTTGGATGCGGACGCAAAGGTGGCGGAGCTTTTACGCCGTTCTAAAAAGCCTGTTATTTTGGTTGTCAATAAAGTGGATAATTTTGATAAATTTATGCCGGATGTGTATGAATTTTATAATTTGGGAATCGGAGATCCGCATCCGATCTCGGCGTCATCCAAGCTTGGACTGGGAGATATGCTGGATGAAATGGTGAAGCATTTTCCTTTGCAAAACGGGGAGGAAGAAGAGGATGAACGGCCGAAAATCGCGGTCATCGGAAAACCCAACGTAGGGAAATCATCTCTGGTTAACCGTTTGCTGGGCGAAAACCGCGTCATTGTTTCTGATATAGCGGGAACGACAAGAGACGCGGTGGATACGGCCGTGAAACACAACGGAGAAGAGTATGTTTTTATTGATACGGCGGGGCTGCGCAGAAAGAGCAAGATCAAGGAGGATCTGGAGCGGTACAGCATTATACGGGCCGTTACCGCAGTAGAACGCTCAGACGCGGCAATGATTATGATTGACGCAATCGAAGGAGTGACGGAACAGGACGCCAAAATTGCAGGCATTGCCCATGAAAGAGGAAAGGGAGTTATCATTGCCGTCAATAAGTGGGATGCAATTGAGAAGAACGACAAAACCATTTATCAGCACACGGAACGTATCCGTCAGATTTTAAGTTTTATTCCATACGCGGAAATCATGTTTATTTCCGCAAAAACGGGGCAGCGTATCGGTAAAATATTCGATACGATCCAAATGGTAATTGCAAATAATTCCATGCGGATTGCAACGGGAGTATTAAACGAAATTATTACGGAGGCGGTCGCCATGCAGCAGCCGCCGTCCGATAAAGGAAAGCGCCTGAAAATTTACTATGCGACCCAGGTGGGGGTAAAACCTCCCACGTTTGTGATTTTTGTCAACGATAAGAAGCTGATGCATTTTTCCTATATCAGATATTTGGAAAACCGCATTCGCGATGCATTTGGTTTTCGGGGGACTTCGTTGAAATTTATTATTCGTGAGAGAAAGGGAGAATGATCATATGCTGCTATATCGAATCATTGTACTCGTGATCGGATATTTCTGCGGGATTTTTTTGCCGGGTTATGCGTACAGCAGATGGAAGCGCAAAGATATTACGCAAATGGGAAGCGGAAACGCGGGGACGACAAATACATTCCGCATGTTTGGTTTCAAGGCGGGCGTGATTACGCTTCTGGGAGATGTGTCGAAGCCGATGGCCGCTATCCTGATCACATGGCTTTTATTTCATAACAGGGAGCCGGAGGGCGTGCGTCTGCTGGAATTGTATGCGGGTCTTGGGACGATTATCGGGCATAATCATCCTTTCTACATGAAAAATTTTAAGGGAGGCAAGGGAATTGCCTGTACGGGCGGGATGATGATTGCTTTTTGTCCCATTGAAGTGCCGATTGGACTTACGCTGTTCCTTGCTGTGGCATTGCTGACCAAATATGTTTCCGTAGGTTCCATGGTGGGTTTGCTTAGTTTTTTTGTTCAGACCGTTGTATTTGGAGAGCTTGGGCTTTTGGATGTGACGCAGCATTACCGGATGGAGGTTTATCTGCTTGCGGCGTTTATTATGCTGATGGGAATCGTCAGACACAGAGAAAACATCAAACGTCTTTTAAATGGAAATGAAAATAAAATCAATCTGAAAAAGAAAAAAGAAGGGACGGTGGCATAATGGCAAAAACAGGAGTGATCGGAGCCGGAAGCTGGGGCTGCGCGCTGGCGGACGTATTACAGAGAAACGGACATCAGGTGACGGTATGGTCAATTTTGGACGAAGAAGTCGCTATGCTGAAAAAAAATCATGAACACATCGATAAACTCCCCGGTGTAAAGCTTTCTGAACAGATTGTGTTTACAGGAAACCTGGAAGAGGCGTGCCGTGGAATGGATTTGCTGGTGTTGGCCGCACCGTCTGCTTTTACCAGAAGCGTCGCAAAAAAAATGGCTCCTTTTATCCACGAAAATCAGATCATCGTAAGCGTGGCGAAGGGAATCGAAGAAGAGAGCCTTATGACGCTGTCGGATATTATCAAACAGGAAATTCCGCTTGCGGACGCCGCTGTGCTCTGCGGGCCAAGCCACGCGGAAGAAGTTGGCCGGCGTCTGCCGACGACGCTTGTTGCCGGCGCAAAGACGAGAAAAACAGCGGAATACATGCAGAGCTTGTTTATGAATGAGGTGTTTCGCGTTTATACAAGTCCGGATGTGCTGGGCATGGAGCTTGGCGGAGCGTTAAAGAATGTGATTGCGCTTGCGGCCGGCATGGCGGACGGACTGGGTTACGGAGACAATACGAAGGCCGCGTTAATCACGCGGGGAATCGCGGAGATCAGCAGACTGGCCGTTTCGATGGGGGCAAATGCAAAGACGCTAAGCGGACTGACCGGAATGGGGGATCTGATTGTAACCTGCGCGAGCAGACATTCCAGAAACCGTAAGGCCGGGATGCTGATGGGGCAGGGATATACGATGCAGGAGGCCATGGATGAAGTGAAAATGGTAGTGGAAGGCGTTTATTCCGCAAAAGCGGCGGTTGCGCTTGGCCAAAAATATCAGGTGTCCATGCCAATTATCGAGCAGGTCAATAAGGTTTTATTTCAGAATAAACCTGCCAAAGAAGCGGTTTTGGAGTTGATGTTAAGGGATCGAAAAACGGAGCACAGTGATTTGGAATGGGAGATGTAGCAGGATATGGAGACGATTCGGATCAAATATTTTTCAGGAGACATCGAACGGTTAAGGTATATCAACGGCAAATCGGATTGGATTGATCTTCGCGCGTCGGAGCGGGTGGAATTAAAGGCCGGGGAATTTAAACTGATTCCGCTTGGCGTTGCCATGCAGCTTCCGAAAGGCTACGAAGGGCATCTGGCGCCAAGAAGTTCTACTTTTAAGAATTACGGAATTATACAGACAAACAGCATTGGAATTATCGATTGTTCTTACTGCGGCGATGAAGATATGTGGCGGATGCCGGTTTATGCGACAAGGGATACGGTAATCGAAAAAAACGACAGGATCTGTCAGTTTCGAATCGTAAAAAATCAGCCGGCAGTCATGTTTGAAGAGTGTAAGCAATTAGAAAACGACAACCGCGGCGGATTCGGAAGCACGGGAAAACAGTAAGAGAAAGAAACGGGGTATTACGATGGCATTTGCCCATTTGCATGTTCATACGGAGTACAGCCTTTTAGACGGCTCAAATAAAATAGAAGAATATGCTGCCAGGGTAAAAGAACTGGGGATGAATGCCGCGGCAATCACAGACCATGGCGTGATGTATGGCGTGATTGATTTTTATAAGGCGGCAAAAAAAGAGGGAATCAAACCGATTTTAGGATGCGAGGTTTATGTCGCGCCCAATTCCCGTTTTGATCGGGAAACGGTTCATGGAGAAGACAGATATTACCATCTGGTGCTTTTGGCTGAGAACAATACGGGTTATGGCAATCTCGTCAAAATTGTTTCAAGGGGATTTGTCGACGGATATTATTATAAGCCGAGAGTGGATATGGAAGTCCTTTTGAAATATCATGAAGGAATCATTGCGTTGAGCGCCTGTCTGGCCGGGGAAGTGCAGCGCTGCCTGATACGGGGACAGTACGAAGAGGCCAGAGAGACTGCGCTGAAATATCAGAATTGTTTTGGAGAAGGCAATTTTTTTCTGGAGCTGCAGGACCATGGAATTGATCAGCAGCAGACCGTAAACCAACAGCTTTTGCGGCTGTCAAAAGATACGGGCATTGATCTGGTGGCGACAAACGACGTTCATTATACGTACGAAACGGATGCGGACTCCCATGATATACTGCTGTGTCTTCAGACGGGCAAAAAGCTTTCGGATGAGAACCGCATGCGTTATGAGGGAGGACAGTTTTTTGTCAAATCCGAAGAGGAAATGCGCGCGCTTTTTCCTTATGCGCAGGAGGCGGTTTCCAATACGCAGAAGATAGCGGACCGCTGCCATGTGGAAATTGAGTTTGGCCATACCAAGCTGCCGGATTTTCCGGTTCCGGAAGGATTTACCACATATGAATATTTGGAAAAGCTCTGTCATGACGGTTTGAAAGAACGCTATTCCAATATAACGGAAGAATTAAAAGAACGGCTGAATTATGAGCTGCATGTAATCCGTGATATGGGATATGTGGAATATTTTCTGATTGTATGGGATTATATAAGGTTTGCAAGGGAAAACGGAATTATTGTGGGGCCCGGCCGGGGAAGCGCCGCCGGGAGCCTCGTTTCCTATACGACTGGAATTACCAATATAGATCCGATCCGGTACAGTTTGATTTTTGAGCGGTTTTTAAATCCGGAGCGTATTTCCATGCCGGATATTGACGTGGATTTTTGTTTTGAAAGACGTCAGGAAGTAATTGACTATGTCATCAAAAAATACGGCAAGGAATGTGTGACGCAGATTGTTACGTTTGGTACGCTGGCGGCAAGAGGCGTTATCCGGGACGTCGGGCGTGTGATGGATCTGCCGTACGCGTTTGTGGACGGAATTGCAAAAAGCATCCCAAATGAGCTTGGCATTACGATAGACAAGGCGCTTAAAAAAAATCCGGAGCTGCGTGCAAAATACGAAAGCGATGAAAGCATCCGGCGGCTGATTGATATGTCCAGAAGGCTGGAAGGACTGCCCAGGCATTCGTCTACACATGCCGCGGGAGTTGTAATTTCACAGAAGCCCATGGAAGAGTATGTGCCGCTGTGTCTTGGCATTGACGGGATGATTACGACGCAGTTTACGATGACGACCATTGAAGAACTGGGACTTTTGAAAATGGATTTCCTGGGGCTTCGGACGCTGACGGTGATCTTGAACGCGGTTAAGCTGGCAGAGAAAAATCATGGGGTATCGCTGGATATTGACCATATTGATTTTGACGATCAAAAAGTTCTTGAGTCTTTGGGCACAGGGAAAACCGAGGGCGTGTTCCAGTTGGAAAGCGCGGGGATGAAAAACTTTATGAAAGAGTTAAAACCGCAGACATTGGAAGATATTATTGCGGGAATTGCGCTTTACCGGCCCGGGCCGATGGATTTTATTCCTGCGTATATCCGGGGGAAAAACAATTCTGGGATGATTTCCTATGACTGTCCGCAGCTAAAGCCTATTTTAGAGCCCACATACGGATGTATCGTATACCAGGAGCAGGTAATGCAGATCGTAAGGGATCTGGCGGGTTATACGCTGGGCCGCAGCGATTTGGTGCGACGGGCCATGTCCAAGAAAAAGCAGTCCGTTATGGAACAGGAGCGTAAAAATTTTGTATACGGAAACGAAGAAGAAAACGTACCCGGCTGCCTGGCTAATGGAATTGATGAAAAGACGGCAAACAAAATCTTTGACGAAATGATTGATTTTGCGAAATATGCGTTTAATAAATCCCATGCGGCCGCTTATGCCGTAGTGGCTTATCAGACGGCGTATCTGAAATATTATTATCCGGTAGAATATATGGCTGCGCTGATGACGTCCGTGCAGGATCATGTAACAAAAGTTTCGGAATATATTGTAACCTGCAGAAAAATGGGGATTGAAATACTTCCGCCGGACATCAACGAAGGGGAAAGCGAGTTTTCCGTTTCCGGCAACAAAATCCGTTATGGGCTGTCCGCGATTAAAAGCGTGGGAAAACCTGTGATTTCCACTATATTAGAAGAGAGGCGCACAGGCGGGAAATTTTCTTCTCTGCGGGACTTTTTAAACAGAACAGAAGGGCCAGAGGTAAATAAGAGAGCGGTCGAGAGTTTGATCAAAGCCGGCGCTATGGACGGATTAAGCGGCGCCAGGCAGCAGAAAATGTTATCTTTTGCGCCTATGATGGACGCAATCAACCGGGAAAAGAAAAATTCCATGACCGGCCAGATGAGCCTGTTTGATCTGGTATCGGAAGAAGTGAGAAAAGAATACGAAGACGTTATGCCGGATGTGGGAGAGTATGAGAAGGAGCTGCTGCTTGGCTTTGAAAAGGAAGTGCTTGGCGTATATATCAGCGGACATCCGCTGGAGGAATACGAAGAGCGGTGGAGAAAGAACGTCACTGCGGCTACGGCCGATTTTCTGATGGATGAAGAGACAGGAGCCACAAAAGTAAGGGACGGCGAACGGGTGACGGTTGGCGGCATGATCACGGATAAGACGATTAAGTATACCAGAAACAATCAGGCGATGGCGTTTTTGACCATTGAGGATTTGTTCGGCACGGTGGAGGTCGTCGTGTTTCCAAGAGATTACGAGCGCAACCAGAGCATTATGCAAAAAGATGAAAAAGTATTTATCCGCGGCAGAGCCAATGTGGAGGAAGAAAAAAACGGCAAAATCATTTGTGAAAAAGTTTATTCTTTTGATGAGGCAAAGCGGGAATTGTGGATTCAGTTCGAAAATAAAGAAGCGTTCCAAAAGAAAGAAGCAGAATTGTACGAGGCGATTGCCGATTCGGACGGAGGCGATATTGTAGTGATTTATCTTTCCGCTGAGAAAGTTATGAAACGGCTTCCTGCAAGCCGGAGCGTTTTGATCAGTCCGGGTCTGAAAGAAAAGCTGGCGGATAAATTTGGCTTAAAAAATGTAAAAGTTGTGGAAAAGGCTATTGAAAACAAAAGTTAAAGAGATTAAAATAGTATAAATTGAGAAAGTTCTTTTCGTGAGAGACTAATATCAGAGGAGGGATTGTGCAATGGGAAAAGAAATCAAAACGATAGGCGTATTGACCAGCGGCGGCGATGCCCCCGGAATGAATGCGGCGATTCGGGCGGTTGTGCGTGAGGCGCTGGGAAAAAAGCTCAAAGTAAAAGGAATCAAAAGAGGGTATGCGGGTCTTTTGGCGGAAGAAATTATTGATATGGAGGCAAGAGACGTATCTGATACAATCCAGCGCGGCGGAACGATTCTGCAGACGGCGCGGTGCGAAGATTTTACAAGAGAAGACGGACAAAAGCGCGGAGCTTCGATCTGTAAGAAACATAACATCGACGGCATAATCGTAATCGGAGGGGACGGATCTTTCCGGGGAGCGCAGAAACTGGCGTCGTTTGGCATCAATACGGTGGGAATACCGGGGACCATTGATTTGGATATAAATTGTTCGGAATATACGATCGGGTTTGATACGGCAGTAAACACGGCAATGCAGGCAATTGACAAAGTGCGCGACACCTCAACGTCCCACGAACGCTGCAGCATTATAGAAGTTATGGGGCGCGGCGCGGGATATATTGCCCTTTGGACGGGGATTGCCAACGGAGCGGAAGATATTCTTCTGCCGGAAAAATATGATTATGACGAACAAAAGCTTGTGAACCACATAATCGAGAACAGAAAACGCGGAAAAAAACATTATATTATCATCAACGCAGAAGGGATCGGTCATTCCGTGAGCATGGCAAAGCGAATTGAAGCCGCGACGGGAATGGAGACAAGGGCTACCATATTAGGCCACATGCAGCGCGGCGGAAGCCCGACCTGTAAAGACAGGGTATACGCTTCTATTATGGGCGCGTACGCGGTCAACCTGCTCTGCCAGGGCAAGTCCAATCGTGTGGTGGCTTACCGCAACGGCGATTTTGTAGATTTTGATATTAATGAAGCGCTTTCCATGGAGAAAGCAATACCGGAATATCAGTTGGAAGTTGCAAAGAATCTTTCCAATTAATTTTCTTGTATTTTAAATACTCATATGATATAATATTTGAATGACTGCAGCGAAGGAGGAAACAGTTATCATGAGTGTACAGGTAGAAACTTTAGAAAATAATATGGCAAAGCTTACGATTGAAGTGTCTGAGGATAAGTTAGAGAAAGCATTGCAGGAAGCATATTTAAAACAAAAGAGCATGATTAGCCTTCCGGGATTCCGTAAAGGCAAAGTGCCAAGGAACATGATAGAGAAAATGTACGGACCGGAAATTTTTTATGAAGAAGCAGCGAACCAGCTGATTCGTGAGAATTACGGAGCAGCGGCAGACGAGAGCGGAATAGATATTGTATCCCGTCCTGTAATTGATATTACTCAGATCGAGAAAGGCAAGCCGTTTGTTTTTACTGCGGAAGTGGCAGTGAAGCCTGAAGTTTCACTTGGAGAATACAAGGGCGTTATCGTGGCGAAGGCAGATCTGGATGTGACGGAAGCGGAAATCGACGAGGCAGTTGAAAAAGAAAGAAATCAGAATGCAAGAATGGTTACGGTGGAAGACCGCGCGATTGCCGAGGGAGATACCGCGGTAATTGATTATAAGGGGTTTGTCGACGGAGAGCCATTTGCGGGCGGAGAAGCGGAAAATCAGTCTCTGGAAATCGGTTCACATTCATTCATTGATACATTTGAAGAGCAGCTGATCGGGAAAAACAGCGGAGATGAAGTAGAAGTTCACGTAACTTTCCCGGATGAATACCATGCGGAGGACCTGGCCGGCAAGCCGGCGGTGTTCCAGGTGAAGATTCATGAAATTAAGACAAAGGAACTGCCGGAACTGGATGATGAATTTGCGCAGGACGTTTCCGAGTTTGATACGATGGAAGCGTACCGGCAGAGCGTGAAAGAACGTCTTACGGAAGCCAAGGAAGCCGAAGCAAAACGTTCCAGAGAAGATGAGGCGATCCGCAAAATTGTAGAGAGTTCTTCGATGGAGATTCCGGACGCCATGACGGATACGCAGGTGGAAGTTATGATAGAGGAGTTTGCGCAGAGAATTTCACAGCAGGGACTTAGTTTTGAGCAGTATATGCAATTTTCAGGCGTAACGATCGATAAGATGAAAGAACAGGTGAGGCCGGATGCCGTTAGCCGTATTCAGTGCAGCCTGGTATTGGAAAAAATTGCTGAAGTAGAAAAGATAGAGGTGTCTGACGACGACATAAAAGCAGAAGCTGAGAAGATGGCGGCTGCATACGGCATGGAAGCTGATAAAATATTAGAAATGATGGGCGATTCCGAGAAAGAATCGATGAAAAAAGATATTGCAGTTCAAAAGGCCGTTACATTGGTTATGGACAATGTAAAAGAGAGTGAATAGTCAAGAGCAAGAAATAAAAGTGAAAAAGGCCGGCTCTGAAAGAGCCGGTCATTTATAATGAGGAGGCGAATATATGAGCTTAGTACCTTATGTCATTGAACAAACCAGCAGAGGCGAACGCAGTTATGATATTTATTCCCGTCTGTTAAAAGACAGAATTATTTTTTTAGGAGAAGAGGTAAACGAAACAACGGCAAGTTTAACGGTTGCGCAGCTTTTGTTTCTTGAGTCGGAAGATCCGGGAAAAGATATTCAATTGTATATCAATTCTCCGGGAGGCGTTGTGACTGCGGGGCTTGCAATTTATGATACCATGCAGTATATTAAATGTGACGTATCTACAATCTGTATCGGACTGGCTGCCAGCATGGGGGCATTTTTACTGGCCGGAGGCGCCAAAGGAAAGAGAATGGCGCTGCCCAATGCGGAAATCATGATTCATCAGCCTTCCGGAGGCGCGAGAGGACAGGCGACGGAAATTGAAATTGCGGCGGAAAATATTTTAAAGACCAAAAAACGCCTGAATCAGATTCTTGCGGAAAATACCGGAAAGCCGTATGATACCATAGCTGCGGACACGGAAAGAGATCATTATCTTTCCGCGCAGGAAGCAAAGGAATATGGATTAATTGATCTCGTCATTACCAATCGTGAAAAATAAAATATAATTTAGCGGAGTATAATTATGGCAGGAAGAAATTCGATCGGCGGAGGAGACAGAATCCGCTGCTCCTTCTGCGGAAGATCCCAGGAACAGGTCAGAAAGCTGATTGCCGGGCCAAGCGGAAGCGGAGCGTTTATTTGTGATGAATGCGTAGATATTTGTACGGAGATTATTGAAGAGGAACTGGAAGAAGAGGACGGATTAGAAAGTTCGACTTCGGATCAGGAGATTAATTTGTTAAAACCGGAAGAGATGAAAGCTTTTCTGGATGAATATGTAATCGGTCAGGACAATGCCAAAAAAGTGTTGTCGGTAGCGGTTTATAACCATTATAAGAAGATACTTGCAGGGCAGGAGCTGGATGTGGAACTGCAGAAAAGCAATATTTTAATGCTTGGGCCTACCGGTTCCGGCAAAACGTATCTGGCGCAGACGCTGGCAAGAGTGCTGAACGTGCCGTTTGCAATTGCAGACGCCACCACGCTGACTGAGGCAGGGTATGTTGGCGAAGACGTGGAAAACATTCTTCTTAAAATTATTCAGGCGGCGGATTACAACATTGAGCGCGCACAGCGCGGAATTATTTATGTAGACGAAATTGATAAGATTACCAAGAAGTCGGAAAATGTTTCGATTACCAGAGACGTATCCGGTGAAGGCGTTCAGCAGGCGCTGCTGAAAATATTAGAAGGCACGATGGCTTCCGTGCCGCCCCAGGGCGGGAGAAAGCATCCCCAGCAGGAGCTGATTCAAATTGACACTTCCAATATTCTGTTTATCTGTGGCGGAGCGTTTGACGGCCTTGAGAAGATTATTGAGAAGCGTATGGATCAGAAATCGATTGGATTTAATGCAGTTGTCAAAGAAAAGAAAGAAGTGAATATGGGAGAAGTATTCAAACGCGCCATGCCTCAGGATTTTATCAAGTTTGGATTGATTCCTGAATTTGTCGGCCGCGTGCCGGTTACCGTGTCTTTGGATTCACTGGATAAAGACGCTTTGGTGCGGATACTGACAGAACCGAAAAATTCACTGGTCAAACAATACAGAAAACTTCTGGAATTGGACGGCGTGGAACTGCATTTTGATAAAAACGCGATTGAAGCGATTGCGGAAAAAGCATTGGAGAGACAGACGGGAGCCAGAGGACTGCGTGCAATTATGGAAAATGTCATGATGGATCTGATGTACACGATTCCTTCTGACGAAACGATTACAGAATGCACCATCAGCAGAAAAATGGTAGAAGAAAAGGAGTATATAGACTCGATTGACGAAAGAAAAGAAGAGCGATTATTGGAATCAAAGAGCGCATAAGCTGTAGTTGATTTACAGGGGGAGCTGCCGCAGTAATGGGACTTAGGTTACTGACGGCGGCTTTTATCATCAATATCGGAAAGGAGACATAATTTGAGCGATACAATTTGGACAATGCCGGCCGTGGCGTTAAGAGGCATGACAATTCTGCCGGGTATGGTAGCGCATTTTGACATTAGCAGGGAAAGGTCTGTAAAGGCGGTGGAAGAGGCAATGATGGGAGATCAGAATATATTTCTGGTCACGCAGAAAAATGTCGAAGTCAATGATCCGCAGATCGATGATTTGTACCGGGTTGGACTGGTTGCTAAAATCAAACAAGTCATTAAAATGCGCAATGGCATCATACGAATTCTCGTGGAAGGAGAAAGAAGGGCGGAGCTTTCGGGTCTGCTTGAAAATATGCCGTATTTGATGGCGGAAGGAATGTATTTTGAAGAAGACCAGGAATTGTATTCAGAAGAAGCCAAAGAGGGAATGCGCCGGGCCGTTTTGGAAGCTTACGGGCGTTATGCCGCATTAAACCCCAAAATGGATAAGGATTTTATGCGTCAGGCGTCAGAAACAAAAGAAGCGGAAAAGATGATGGACATTATTGCAAACAACATTCCTGTCTATTATGAAATAAAACAGAAATATCTGGAGGCAGTTACATTAGACGAGCGTTACGCCGTGCTTATGGAAATACTGATTCGTGAGATTAATGTGATTTCCATCAAAAATGAATTTCAGGCCAAAGTCAAAGAGAAGGTGGATAAGAATCAGAAAGAATATCTGCTGCGCGAACAGATGAAAGTGATCCGGGAAGAGCTGGGAGAAGACAATACGGAGTCGGACGCGGATCTCTTTGTGCGGAAACTGAAAAAACTAAACGCCTGCAAAGAGGTCAAAGAGAAGATTCAAAAAGAGATTGACCGTTTTAAAAACATTAGCTCCAGTTCTTCTGAGAGCGCGGTTGCGCGGGGGTATATTGAGACATTACTGGAATTGCCGTGGGATCAGGCGTCCAAAGACAACGAAGATTTAAAAAACGCGGCAAAAGTTCTGGATGACGACCATTACGGACTGGAGAAGGTAAAAGAACGCATGTTTGAATTTCTCGCCGTACGGAATTTGACAAACAGAGGGGAAAGTCCGATTATCTGTCTGGTCGGGCCGCCGGGAACCGGTAAGACAAGCATTGCAAAATCAGTGGCAAAGGCTTTGGATAAGGAATACGTGCGCATCTGCCTGGGAGGCGTTCGGGATGAAGCGGAAATCAGGGGACACAGAAGAACGTATGTAGGAGCGATGCCGGGAAGAATTGTTTCCGGACTGCGTATGGCGGGTGTCAAAAATCCCCTGATGCTGCTGGATGAAATTGATAAGGTCAGCAGTGATTACAAAGGGGATACTTCATCTGCGCTTTTAGAGGTTTTGGATTCCGAGCAGAATGAAAAATTCAGGGATCATTATGTGGAGATTCCCATTGATTTGTCAGAGGTCTTATTTATTGCCACGGCAAATTCCATACAGAGCATACCAAGGCCTCTTTTAGACCGTATGGAACTGATTGAAATCGGCAGCTATACGGAGAATGAAAAAATGCATATTGCCATGGAGCATCTGGTGCGTAAGCAGACAAAGAAAAACGGCCTCAAAAAAAGCCAGTTTACGATTGGCAAAGAAGCGCTTTCCATGGTAATCCGCGGCTATACAAAAGAAGCGGGCGTTCGTGGGCTGGAGCGTAAAATCGGAGAAATCTGCAGAAAAGCCGCAAGGATGATTTATGATGGCGATAAGAAAAAGGTAAGTGTGACCAAAAAGAATCTAAGCCAGTTTTTGGGAAAAGAAAAGTATTCTTTTGATAAAGCAAATCAAACCGATGAGATCGGAATCGTACGCGGGCTTGCGTGGACAAGCGTGGGCGGCGATACGTTGGAAATTGAAGTGAACGTGATGCCGGGCAAAGGCGAATTTAAGCTTACAGGGCAGCTTGGGGATGTTATGAAGGAATCTGCGCAGGCTGGGATCAGTTATATTCGTTCCGTCAGCAAAGAATTTAAGATTTCCAAAGAGTTTTTTAAAGAAAACGATATTCATATACACATTCCGGAAGGGGCGGTACCCAAAGACGGTCCGTCGGCCGGAATTACGATGGCAACGGCTATGCTTTCTGCCATAACCAAACGAAAAGTGCGCGCGGATGTGGCAATGACGGGAGAAATTACGCTGCGCGGCCGTGTGCTTGCAATCGGAGGTCTGAAAGAGAAAACGCTGGCGGCCAAAAATGCCGGCATTAAAACCGTCTGCGTTCCAAAAGAAAACGAAAAGGACATGGAAGAAATAGCGGATGAAATCAAACAGGGGCTTACGATCGTATATGTAGACACAATGAAAGATGTGTTGAAGACGGCATTTGTGCAGGAGGATAGATAAAATGGTAATGAAGCATGTGGAATTGGAAACAGTCTGCGGCGTAACAAGCGCGCTGCCGGAGAATATTTTGCCGGAGGTTGCGTTTGCCGGAAAATCAAATGTGGGCAAATCTTCTTTGATTAATACATTGATGAATCGAAAATCTCTGGCGAGAACTTCGTCGCAGCCGGGAAAGACGCAGACGATTAATTTTTATAATATCAACGGCGCGGTGTATTTTGTGGATCTGCCCGGATATGGATATGCGAAGATTACAGAGTCGGAAAAACGCAAGTGGGGCGTAATGGTGGAAAATTATCTGCACCGTTCCAGACAGCTTAAGACGGTTTTTCTTTTAATTGACATTCGCCACGATCCTTCCAACAACGATAAAATGATGTACGACTGGATTGTGCACCAGGGATATGAGCCGGTCGTTATTGCGACCAAGCTGGATAAAATCAAGCGCAGCCAGGTGCAGAAACATCTGAAAGCCGTGCGTACCGGATTAAATCTAAAACCGGAATCGCTGGTATTTCCCTTTTCCGCATTGACAAAACAGGGAAGGGATGAAATTTTAGAATATGTGGAATCGCTGTTATGAAACAGAAATACTATTTTACGGCGGCTCTGCTGTGCGCAGTTTCCCTGTGCGCCTGGCTTTTTGTCACAGTTTACAACAACAGCCATAAGGAATCGAAAAGAGAACAGATCACGGTGGTGACTTCCTTTTATCCGGTGTATATCGCTGCATTGAATGTTGCGAGAGACTGCGGCGGGATTGAGGTTTTCAACTTAAGCGAGCCGCAGACGGGATGTCTGCACGATTTTCAATTGACGCCGGAGGATATGAAATTGATTTCCAGGGCAGATGTTTTTTTGGTCAACGGAGGGGGCATGGAATCTTTTTTGGGCGACGTTACAGAGCAGTACCCGGATCTTGCGCTGTTTGAGACGACAGAGGGGCTTAGGATGCCGGATGAGAATGCCCATGTGTGGATGAGCGTTTCCCGTTACCGTGGCCAGGTGAATTTTATCGCCGAGAGGCTATGTGAAATTTCACCGGAACACGCGCAGGAATTACAGGCAAATGCCAGAGCATATGACTCAAAACTTGCAGAATTGGAAGCGCAGCAGGAAGAAATTTTAGAAAAGGCCAAAGGCAGGAAAATCATATCTTTTCACGACGCGTATGCATATGTTGCAGACGATTACGGTCTGGTGACGGAATATTCCATTAACCTGGATGAGGAGCGCCAAACGGGCGCGAAAGAGGCGGCGGATGTTCTTTCGGCCGTCAGGGACGGGGAGACGAATCTGATCTTTGCAGAAGAACAATACGGAAGAGAGCTTGCGGAAACGGTCGAAAAAGAAGCAGATGTAAATGTTTATTATCTGGATACCCTGGTGAGAGGAGCAGATGAAAAAGACAGTTATCTCGACGGTATGCAGAAAAACATCAATATTTTAAAAACAGCGTTTGGAGTATAACATGAAAAAGATGATTCAGCCCTGCGGGCTTCACTGTATCAAAGTAAATCATTTGGGCGTTGCCATCGGCGGGCAGACAATTTTAGAAGACATCAATCTGCATATTCACTGCGGAAGCCTAAATGTCATTATCGGCAAAAACGGCGCCGGTAAATCGACGCTGATCAGGGCCATACTGGATGATATTCCGCATGAGGGCAAGATTGAATTTAAGGACCGTGAGAACGGAAAAATCCAGAAATTAAAAATCGGTTATGTCCCGCAGACCATCAATATAGAAAAAAACACGCCGGTAAGCGTCTATGATTTGATTGCGAGCTATCAGTGCCGCATTCCGGTTTTCTTAAAAAAGAGCAGAAAAATGGAGGCAGAGATCCGAAAAGCGCTGGAAGTGTTTGAAGCGAAAGATCTGATTGACAAGCAGGTCTGCAATCTTTCCGGAGGCGAACTGCAAAGAGCGCTTTTGGCAATGGCGATCATGAATGAGCCGAATCTGCTGCTTTTGGACGAGCCGGTTTCCGGCGTGGACCAAAACGGAATGGAATTGTTTTACCGGACGATGGATTATTTGAAGAAAAACTTTGATCTGTCGATTATTCTGATTTCCCATGACCTGGATTATGTGGTAAAATATGCAGATAAGGTTATATTGATGGATAAGACGGTTTTAAAAGAGGGATCGGCAAAAGAAGTATTTGCAAGTGAAGAATTTCATGCGGTATTTGGAGCGGAAGAGCTTCCCGAATATGCAAAAGGCGGACGGGAAAAGAATCGTACGCCGGATTTTTAGGAGGGATTAGCGTTATGTTGGAATATGGGTTTATGCGTAATGCGATATTTGCCGTATTAATTATTACGCCTCTGTTTGGGATGCTTGGGACTACGATTATCAGCAGGAAAATGGCGTTTTTTTCAGATGCGCTTGGGCATTCGGCATTGACGGGGATTGCGGTTGGGATTGTGTTCGGCATTTCGGATACGAATCTTTCCATGGTATTGTTTGCGGCGGCTTTTGCCCTGCTTTTAAACTATATCAGCAGCAGAAGCGGGACGTCTGCGGATACGATTATTTCCGTTTTTTCTTCCTGCAGTGTGGCGGTCGGGCTTGCCATATTGTCCAGAGGAGGAAATTTCAGCAGATATTCTTCGCTTCTGGTAGGAGATATTTTGAGCATATCGCAGCGCGAGATTTTATATCTGCTGGTTTTGTTTGTAGTTACGTTTGTATTTTATGTTGTCTGTTTTAACAGGTTAAGCGCCGCCGGCATTCACCGGACTCTGGCGGCCAGCAGACAGATTCCCGTCTCTCTGCTGGAAAATCTTTTTGCGGTGGTTACGGCGCTTATCGTAACGCTGTCTATCAAATGGGTAGGGATTTTGATTATCAATGCCCTGCTGATTCTGCCCGCGGCAGCGAGCAGAAATATTTCGGAAAACTTAAGGGAATACCATTTCTTTTCCGTATTGTTTTCTGTGTTTTCCGGTATAACGGGGTTGTTTGTCTCTTATTACATCAATGTTGCGACGGGGCCGGCCATTGTGATTGTCGCATCCGTTCTTTATTTTGCAACGTACCTGTATGGGAGAATGAATCAAAGATAAAAAGGAGAAAAAAATGAACGAGAAAATTTTAGCGGTGTCCGCAGGACATGAAATTACGGAGCAGGAGTTAAACGATCTGATTGCCAATTATCCGCCCGAGCAGCAGATCTATTTGTCAGATCCGAATGCAAAAAAAGAGATTTTAGAGCAGCTGATTGGTTTTCATTTGTTTACAAAAATGGCCGAGGAAGAAAAGATCAAAGAAAGCAAAGAATACAAAGAGACGCTTGCGAAAATGGAAAATGAGCTGGCGAGCCATATGGCGGCGACAAGCGTCATTGAAAAGGTGACGGTGGAAGAAGATGAGGCAAGAGCGTATTTTGATCAGAATTCCGCGCAGTTTACGGCAGATGCACAGGTAAAGGCAAAGCATATTCTGGTCGACGGAGAAGAGACGGCAAAGCAGGTTGCAAAGGAAATTGCAAATGGCAAATCTTTTGAAGACGCCGCCAGAGAATATTCAACGTGCCCTTCAGGAGAAAAAGGCGGGGATCTGGGATATTTTGGCAAAGGGCAGATGGCGCCGATATTTGAAAAAGCCGCATTGGAAGGAGAAATCGGAAAAGTGTTGGGACCTGTGCAGACGCAGTTTGGTTATCATCTGATTCTCGTAGAGGATAAAAAAGAAAAGAAGGAGTTTTCCTTTGCGGAAGTGAAAGACCAGCTGATGGATCAGCTTTTGCAGAAGAAAAAGCAGGCTGTTTATGCAGAGACCGTGAAGAAATTAGAAGAAAAATACGGAGTGGAAAGAAGGGATTGACGTGGATTTTAAAATGCCAAACGATCCGGTCATGCTGCTAAGCTATGTCAATACGCAGCTTCGGGACAACTTCCCGTCACTGCGGGAATTTTGCGGCGCCAATGGCGTGCGGGAAGAGGACGTAAAAGAAAAGCTGACTGGCATAGACTACCGGTATGACGCCGCGGCCAATCAGTTTGTATCATACTAAAATATAGGAGGAGCAGTAAAATGTGGGCATATGAAAGCGTGTTTTACCAGATTTATCCGTTGGGATTTTGCAAAGCGCCGTATGAAAACGACGGCGTTTTGGAACACAGAATTTTAAAAGTAAAGGAATGGATTCCCCATATCAGGGAACTGGGCGCCAATGCGGTATATTTTTCTCCGGTTTTTGAATCGGATACGCATGGCTATAATACAAGGGATTATCAGAAAATAGACTGCCGTCTTGGAACGAATGCGGATTTCAAAGAAGTTTGCGACGCACTGCATAAAGAGGGAATCAAGGTTGTCTTAGACGGTGTTTTTAACCATGTGGGCAGAGGGTTTTCCGTTTTTGTGGATGTGCTCAAAAACAGAGAAAACTCTCCCTATAAGGACTGGTTTCATATTAATTTCGGCGGCAATTCCAATTACAATGACGGCCTTTGGTACGAGGGCTGGGAAGGCAATTATGATTTGGTGAAATTAAATCTTTACAACCCCGCCGTTGTAGAGCATATTTTTTCGGCTATAAAAAGCTGGGTGGAGGAGTTTGACATTGACGGCATAAGACTTGACGTTGCCTATTGCCTGACGCCGGATTTTTTGCGGCAGCTCCGTGCGTATACGGATGGATTAAAAGAAGATTTCTTTCTGGTTGGAGAGACGCTCCATGGCGACTATAACCAGTGGATGAATCCGCAGATGCTGCATTCTGTGACGAATTACGAATGCTATAAAGGTCTGTTTTCCAGTTTTAATTCCATGAATATGTTTGAAATCATACATTCTCTGCTCCGTCAGTTCGGGCCGGAGGACTGGACGCTTTATCGGGGGCAGCATCTGCTTTGCTTCGTTGATAACCACGATGTTACCAGGATTGCTTCCAATCTTACGAATGAAAAGCATCTGCCGTTGATTTATGCGTTGACGTTTGGCATGCCGGGAATTCCCTGCGTATATTACGGAAGCGAGTGGGGTGCAAAAGCGCACAAATCAGAGGGCGATCCGGCGCTTCGGGCATGTTTTCCGGAGCCGGTGGAAAATGAGCTTTTTGCGTGGATTTCAAGGCTGGCCGAGGCAAAGAAACATTCGGCTGCCCTAAATTACGGCAGCTTCCGTTCGATCGTTCTGACCAATAAGCAGTGCATTTTTGAACGGAAGACAGAAGATGAGCGCGTGCTTGTAGCGATTAATGCGGACGAAGAAGAATATACGGCGCATTTTGACGCGGGGTGCGGCATGGCCGTTGATTTGATCAGCGGCAAAGAACATGATTTTGGCGGCGGGAGCAGACTGCCGGGATACAGCGCTTTTTTCTGGAAGATGGAGCGATAAGGCGGTATGCCTAAGGAAGCGGCCTATTGAAATTCCAACGCGGCTGTGACATAATGATATTATTGGATTATGTCACAGCATTTTTTATCTGTTTGAGACAGGAGGTATCAGTTAATGTCAGGAAAAGAAATACAACTATATGAGCAGACAGGACCCATTCAGATTAAGCCATACGAGCATCATGCCAAATATTATGAGACGGACCAGATGGGAATCATCCATCATTCCAATTATATCCGATGGATGGAAGAGGCAAGAATGGATTTGATGGAACAGATTGGGTTATCCTATAAAGGAATGGAAGAAATGGAAATTATCAGCCCGGTTCTTTCCGTATCCTGTGAGTATAAAAGTATGGTGCATTTTGACGAAACGGTTGTCATTGAGACAAAGATAGCGAAATACGACGGAATTCGGATGAAAGTAAATTACCGGATGACGGATAAAAAAACCGGGGAATTAAGAACGCTTGCGGTCAGCCAGCACTGCTTTTTAAACCGCAGCGGCAAGCCCATTTCTTTGAAACGGTCTTATCCGGAACTGGATACAAAGTTTTTTGAATTTTATGAGGAAAAAGAAAAATGACAAACTCCATCAAGGAAAGGCTTTTTTTATTGAGAGAGCAGATGTCTGAAAAAGGAATTGATTTTTATATCATTCCAACGTCGGATTTTCACGGTTCGGAATACATTGGGGAATACTTTAAAACGCGGGAATATATGACAGGATTTACCGGTTCCTCCGGTACCGCCGTAATTTTGCGGCATAAGGCGTATCTGTGGACGGACGGAAGATATTTTATCCAGGCGCAGAAGCAGCTGGCCGGAAGCGGCATAACTTTGCAGCGCACAGGCGAGGAAGGCGTGCCCGAAGTAGAAGATTTTATCAGGGAGCATTTGAAAAAGGGCGACAGAATCGGTTTTGACGGCAGAATGATAAGCGCTAAGACCGGGGAAAAGTATCAAAAGATTGCAGAAGAAGCGGGCGCCTTTCTGTCTGCAGGGGAAGATCTGGCAGGAGACGTCTGGCAGGAGCGTCCCCCAATGTCAAAAGAGCCTTTTTTCCTTTTGGAAGAACGCTATTGCGGGCGCGGCATGGAAGATAAAATTGCCGATGTGAGGAAAGAAATGCAAAAGGCCGGGGCCGATGTGCATATTCTTTCGTCTCTTTGTGACATTGCGTGGCTTTTGAATGTGCGCGGCGCGGATATAGCGCATGTTCCGGTGGTATTGTCTCATCTTGCGCTAAGCCAGGGCGAATGCGTCTGGTTCTTACAAAAGGACATTATCACACAGGAACAGAGGAACTATTTAAAGGAGCGCCATGTTACGGTCAAAGCCTATGAAGAGATTTATGATTATGTCCATGCGCTTTCTTTCGATGCGGTTTTGTATGACGGGGAGCAGGTAAATTACAGGATTGTAAAGAGTCTGCCGGATGGCGTCCGGCGGGTGGATGGCAAAAACCCCACGGAGCAGTTAAAGGCAATAAAGAATTCCACTGAAATAGAAAATCTGATTTTAGCGCACAAAAAAGACGGCGCTGCCGTGACGAAGTTTATTTACTGGATCAAGACGCAGATCGGCAAGGAAGAGATAACGGAATTCTCCGCCGTCGAATATCTGCTGGCCAAACGAAACGAGCAGGAGAATTTTTTGGACGTCAGCTTTGATACGATTTGCGCTTATGGCGCAAATGCGGCTATGATGCATTATGAAGCCGATCAGGAATCCTGCGCGGCGATTAAGCCGGAAGGATTTTTGCTGGTGGATTCCGGCGGGCATTATCCGGAGGGGACGACGGACGTGACAAGGACGATTGCGCTCGGCCCCTTGACAGATGCAATGCGAAAACACTTTACGGCCGTTCTTCGCGGAAACTTAAATCTTGCCGCGGCAAAATTCTTATATGGCTGCCGGGGAAGCAATCTGGATATTCTGGCAAGAGAGCCCCTTTGGAGCATGGGCGAAGATTACAAATGCGGAACGGGACATGGCGTCGGCTATTTGCTGAACGTGCACGAAGGGCCGAATGCGTTTCGGTGGAAGCGGCGTCTGGGCCAAGAAGATACGGCAGTGTTGGAAGAGGGCATGGTTACGACGGACGAACCCGGAATTTATATCGAAAACGAATACGGCATTCGAATCGAAAATGAACTGCTGTGCAGAAAAGCCGAAAAAAATGAATACGGCCAGTTTATGCATTTTGAGAACATTACGTATGTGCCGATTGATCTCGACGCCGTTGACGTGCAGGAAATGACGCCTTCCGAAAGAAAGCTTTTGAACGCATATCACAAGAAGGTATATGAAACGCTTTTTCCCTATATGACGGAAGAAGAAAATATCTGGTTAAAAGAATATACGAGGGCAATATGAAAAAAAAGATAGTATTGATTGACGGACACAGTATATTAAACCGTGCATTTTATGGGATACCGGATCTTACAAATGCAGAAGGCGTCCATACAAATGCCGTGTATGGTTTTTTAAATATACTGTTTAAAATATTGGATGAGGAAAGGCCGGAATATCTGACCGTTGCCTTTGACGTGCACGCGCCCACATTTCGCCATAAGATGTACGCGGAATATAAAGGAATCAGAAAACCGATGGCAGAAGAATTGCGCCAGCAGGTTCCTCTGATGAAAGAAATGCTTTCTGCCATGGGCGTTAAGATTGTAGAAAAAGAAGGCTATGAAGCAGACGATATACTGGGTACCATCGCAAAAAAAGCGGAGCGGGAAGGGCTTTTGGTTTCTCTGGTATCCGGCGACAGGGATTTGCTCCAGCTTGCGTCGGAACAGATTAAAATCCGGATACCAAAAACAAAGCGCACGGGAACGGAAATTGAAGATTACAATGCCGCGGACGTATGCAGCCGTTATCAGGTTACGCCGCTTGAATTTATTGACGTCAAAGCGCTGATGGGAGACGTATCCGACAATATTCCGGGCGTGCCCGGAATCGGGGAGAAGACGGCGACAAATCTGATCGTGGCATATGGCAGTATTGAAAATGCCTATGCGCATGTGGATGAAATCAAGCCCAACCGTGCGAAAGAAAATTTAAAAGCGCATTATGACTTGGCCAGGCTTTCCAAAAAACTCGCGGAAATCGATACGGACGCGCCGATTGCATATTCTTTGGAGGAAGCAAAATTAGGCAGCCTGTATACGGAAGAAGCCTACCGTCTGTGCAGCCGGCTGGAATTTAAAAATATGTTAAAGCGGTTTGACTTTTGCGATTCCCGGAATCAGGCGGAAGAACATTTTCGACGGATCGAGGATTTTTCGGAAGCGGAGGCGTATTTTGCAAAAGCGGAAAAAAGCGGCTTTTTTGGTATGGCTCCTGTAGTTGAGAACGGGGAGCTTCTTGGCGTTTCCATCTGTTTGGGAGAAAAGGATACGGCTTTTCTTATGGCGGGAGGTTTTCTGACCGGGAAATTTTTAAGAGACCGTCTGTATGGAATGATGACCGGCGGCGCATCCGTATCTTTTCTGGATTTAAAAGAACAGGTGAAGTATTTTTCGCTTCCGACTGCGGACGTGGAAATTCGAAAGCGGTTGTTTGACTGTAAAATTGCGGCTTATTTATTAAATCCGCTTCAGAATCACTATGCGTATGAAGATATTGCCAGAAGTTATCTGGATTTGACGGTTGCATCAAGGGAAGAGCTGCTTGGGAAAACGACGCTGTCCGAGGCGGCGCAGGAGAAACAGGATGCGTTTTTAAAATGCGTCTGCTATATGGCGTACGTCGCATGGGCCGCCAAGGATGCGCTTTACGGGAAACTGAAAGAAGAGCGGATGGCATCGTTGTATGAAGAGATTGAGCTGCCGCTTGCGTATGTCCTTGCGGATATGGAGCGTATTGGAATTGCCGCGGACAAGGAAGCCCTTGAATCTTACGGAGAAAGCTTAAGCGACCGGATTATGCAGCTTGAGCAGAGCATCTGTGAGAAAGCCGGAGAGCCTTTCAACATCAATTCGCCAAAGCAGTTAGGCGTTATTCTCTTTGAAAAACTCAAGATGCCGTTTGGTAAAAAAACAAAGACGGGATATTCCACGGCGGCGGATGTTTTGGATAAGCTTGCGCCGGATTATCCGCTGGTTGCGGAAATCTTAGAATACCGCCAGCTTTCAAAATTAAAGTCTACGTATGCGGACGGACTGGCAAATTATATTGATGCGTCGGGACGTATCCACAGTACGTTTCACCAGACGATTACGGCGACGGGACGAATCAGCAGCGCAGATCCCAACTTGCAGAATATTCCGATCCGCATGGAGCTTGGACGTTTGATCCGCAAGGTTTTTCTGCCGGCGGAAGGCTGTGTTTTTCTGGACGCCGATTATTCGCAGATTGAACTTAGGGTATTGGCGCATATGTCAGGAGACGAGCAGTTGATCGAGGCATACCGTCAGGCAGAGGACATACACAGAATCACGGCTTCCCAGGTATTTCATGTACCGTTTGAAGAAGTCACGGATTTGCAGAGAAGGAACGCAAAAGCGGTAAATTTTGGAATTGTTTACGGTATCAGTTCGTTTGGGCTAAGTCAGGATTTAAGCATCAGCAAGAAAGAGGCGGCAGAGTATATTGAACGCTATTTTGAAACATATCCGAAAATCAAAAGTTTTCTGGATGGATTGGTTGCGGACGCAAAGGAGAAGGGATATTCCCTGACGATGTTTCAGAGGAGAAGGCCTGTGCCGGAGCTTTCCTCCGGGAATTTCATGCAGCGGTCTTTTGGAGAGCGTGTTGCGATGAATGCGCCGATTCAGGGAACGGCCGCGGATATTATTAAGATTGCCATGATACGCGTGCACGACCGTCTTGCGGAGGAAGGGCTTAAGTCAAAGCTGATTTTGCAGGTGCATGACGAGCTGTTAATTGAGGCCAAAACAGAAGAATTGGAACAAGTCAGAGAAATATTGTCAGAAGAAATGAGAAATGCGGCGCAGATGTCTGTGGAGCTGGAAATCGATGTGCATACCGGTGCAAACTGGTATGAGGCAAAATAGGTGGAATATGAGATTTATTGGAATTACGGGAGGCGTAGGGGCCGGAAAGACTGAAATATTACAGTACATTGAAAGGGAATATCCGGCCTACGTGCTTCTTGCGGATCGTCTGGCGCATGAGCTTATGCAGCCGGAAACAGCGTGCTATCAGGAAATTCAATTGTCTTTTCCGAGCGAGGATATTTATTTGCCGGACGGAGGTTTTGACGCAGGGAAGCTTGCGGAAGTGATCTTTTCTGATGAAAAGAAGCGGGAGAAGTTAAACGGCATCGTCCATCCGGCAGTAAAACGGGAGATTCTGCGGCGTGTGGAAGCGGAAAGACAACGGAAGAAATTTTCTTATTTTATTTTGGAAGCCGCGCTGTTAATAGAAGAAGGATATGATAAAATATGTGATGAGCTATGGTATATAGATACGTCAAGAACGCTGCGGCGGGAGCGGCTAAAAAAAAGCAGGGGATATTCGGATGAGAAAATAGACGCTGTTTTTGACAGTCAGCTTTCCGAGCGGGAATATCGGAAGCGCTGCACCCGAAGAATTGATAATAACGGTTCACTGGAAGAGACGTTTCGCCAGATCAGGGAGTTATTTGAACAGTTACATACAGCAAAAACAATTGGTGGTCAAGGAGATGAGAAAATGGAAAAAAGAGAAATAGGAGGCGATCTGGTATTCGGTCTGGATATTGGGACACGCAATGTAGTGGGAACTGTCGGGTATAAGATAGGCAAGGAATTTGTCGTGATGGCGCAGCGATCCCTGGAACATGAAACGCGCGCAATGATGGACGGGCAGATCCATGACATTGGAAGAGTTGGAAATACGATCCGTCAGGTAAAAGAATCATTGGAAGAGCAGACCGGGCAGACGCTTACTTCCGTTTGCATTGCTGCGGCAGGACGCGTTTTAAAGACGGTGACAGTCAATATTGAGTATGAATATGAGATGGAAACCGTTGTTACGGCAGAAGACGTGCATACGCTGGATTTGTTGGGAATTGAAAAGGCGCAGTCGATTTTGAAGGAAGAAAACGATACCGGTTATAAATTTTACTGCGTTGGCTATTCGGTGATCAGGTATTATTTGAATGATGATATTTTTGCCAGCATTGAAGGGCACAAGGCAGATAAAATTGCAGAGGACATCATAGTTACTTTTCTTCCGGAAGATGTCATAGACGGTTTGTATGCAGCGGTTCAGATGGCGGGGCTTTCCGTGGCGAACCTTACATTAGAGCCGATTGCAGCGATTGATATTGCGATTCCGGAGAATTTCCGTATGCTAAACATTGCGCTGGTTGATATAGGAGCCGGAACTTCGGATATTTCGGTTGCAAGAGACGGAAGCATCATTGCATATGGCATGATTCCTCTGGCCGGCGATGAAATTACGGAGTTGATTGCACAGAATTATCTGGTGGATTTTCAGACGGCGGAACAGATCAAGCTGGCGTCCACAACAGACGATGAAATTGAATACACAGATATTATGCAGTTAAAATATACGATTCCCGCGGAAGAAGTCTGGAAGCTGACGGAAGATCTCGTAGACAACATTGCTACGGATATTGCGAATAAGATTATAGAACTGAACGGGGAAAGAAGTGTCAAGGCAGTCTTTATTGTTGGCGGAGGCGGTAAGATACATGGGTTTGAAACGATGCTTGCCGATAAACTAAAACTTCCGCATGAGCGGGTCGCGCTGCGTGGGGAAGAGGTGCTGCAGTCCGTTTCGTTTGAGCAGCCGGACGCCAAAAAGGATCCGCTGTTAGTGACGCCGATTGGCATTTGCCTGAACTACTATGAGCAGAAGAACAGTTTTGTGATGGTTCATTTTAACGGGGAAAGAATTAAGCTGTACGACAATGACAGGCTGACGATTGTAGACGCCGCGCTGCAGG
Source organism: uncultured Lachnospiraceae bacterium (assembly GCA_910586725.1). Classification (GTDB taxonomy): domain Bacteria; phylum Bacillota; class Clostridia; order Lachnospirales; family Lachnospiraceae; genus Roseburia_B. Next base: position 42,010 of record CAJUJL010000021.1, read on the forward strand.
CGGGATTTCCCAATGAATATTTGTTTCCGAGAAGAGGAAGGGAAATTCATTTTACCGTGAACGGAAGTCCCAGGATAGCGAGAGGGGAAGCGGGAGAATCGGCCATTGTAAAGGTGAATGACAAGCTGACGAATATCAATGCGCCGCTGCTTGCCAACAGTTATATTACCGTCGAGCCGTCTACTGTGGGGAAAGCGGCAGAGGTTACGATTGCAGACATAACGGACGACGGAGAGGACGATATGAATTTTATTGTCAACGGAGCCAATATCCTCTGTCCGAAATTTGTGGAAGTCAACGGAAATATTGAGCTGCTTTCTTATGAGGTGCAGGAAGGCGACGTCATTGAAACAAGAAGCTTTTATACAATTCGGCAATTGGCGGAATTTATGGATGTGGCGATTGATTTAAACCATGCAATATTAGTAAACAACCGTCCGGCCAATATGGATACGCTTGTGTATGAAAATTTCACCATTGACTGGGTGGAGGAAGCGGACATCTACGAAGATGAGGACTTTTTTGAGGAAGAAGAGGAAGAGCCTGTGGCGGACGACGTTTTGGAATTGGAAGAGGAGCAGGAGCCTGAATTAGAAGAGGAGTCTTTTGCGCGGGAAAAAGAAGTAAAGCAGGACGCGGTTTTGGAAACACAACTTGCGGAGCAGCCGGAGGAGTTTGGGGAAGCAAAACCGAAAGAAGAGGAGCAGCCAAAGGAAGAGGACGATAAAACAGCGCTGCGCGTAATGGTCAACGGAGCTCCCATCAGGCTGACCGGAAAACCGGACTATATTTTTGTAGATATATTTGATTTTATAGATTTTGACTTAAAAGCATCCAATGGACGCCCAATCGTGATCAAGGTAAACGGGGAATATACGGATTACGTGAAGCAGCTCCACAACGGCGATGCGATTGAAATTTATTGGGAAGAGAAGTAAAGCGATGGAATTATGCAGTATCGCCAGCGGAAGCAGCGGCAATTGCATTGTGGCGGGCCAGGGAAACAGCCACTTGCTGATTGACGCGGGCATCAGCGGCAAACGAATTGAACAGGGGCTGAATTCCCTTGGGTATAAAACTTCCGAAATGGACGGGGTGCTTGTGACCCATGAGCATATGGACCATATCAGCGGACTTGGCGTGATTTCAAGGAAATACGGCATTCCGATTTATGCATCCCGCGGAACAAAAGAAGCTATTTTAAAAACGAAATCAGTGGGAGAGATCGATGAATCTTTATTTCGGATCATTGACGCGGGCGAAACGTTTATGGTTTCGGATTTGGAAGTGGAGCCTGTGGAGATTTCCCATGATGCCGCAGAACCTACGGCGTATATCGTCCGCTGCGGTGAAAAATCAGCGGGAGTGATTACGGACCTTGGTACATACGGCGAAGAAATCATTGAAAAATTAAAAGGCATACAGCTTTTGCTTCTGGAAGCAAATCATGATGTAAACATGCTTATGACCGGGCCGTATCCTTATTTTTTAAAGCAGAGGATTTTGGGAGGACGAGGCCATTTGTCGAATGAGCTTTGCGGGCAGCTTTTGGGAAAGATTCTGCATGACGGTTTTGGCGGGGTAATGCTTGGACATTTGAGCAAGGAAAATAATTTCCCGGAGCTTGCCTATGAGACGGTGCGGCTTGAAATTACGATGGGAGACTGTCCGTATACGGGGAATGACTTCCCTATATATGTGGCGGCGAGAGACTGCGTGACAAAGCTTCCGGCCGTATAGAAAAGAGGAGTGGCGCTGCAGTCAGTTTGAGTAAAGGAAGGTGCCTGGATGGGAAGGAAAATTGGAAAATTCCTGTTTGGAATCGTATTGCTATTGTTTGCCACGGCGGCCGGCTATGTGATTTACATGCAGACGCAGTATTACAGGATAGAGGATTTTACAGAAATTGAGACGGCAAATCCAAAACAGGAGCAGGTCAAAAAAGAAACGCCATACCGTATCCTGACGTATAACATTGGATTTGGGGCGTATTCACCGGAATATACGTTTTTTATGGATACGGGGGAAATGAAAGACGGGACCAAAACTGTGGGAGAGCATGCTAGGGCTCTGTCGAAAGAAGAGGAGATTCACAATACAAAAGGGAGTCTTGCAATCCTGAAAAATGCGGAAGCGGATTTTTTGTTTGTGCAGGAAGTGGACGAAAAAGCGACCAGAAGCTATCAGGTGAATCAAAGGGAGCTGTTGGAAAATGGCCTTTCGGATTTTGCCTCTGTCTTTGTAAAAAATTTTCACAGCGCGTATTTATTTTATCCTTTTCTGGAACCGCACGGATCTGTCGAAGCCGGGATGATGTTATTTTCCAAATATCAGATTTCTGAAAACGTCAGGCGTCAGTTTCCGGTCAGCGACGCGTTTATTACGAAGTTTACGGACTTGGACCGCTGTTTTCTGGTCACCAGGCTTCCTGTTCAAGGCGGGAGGGAGCTGGTTTTGATTCAGGTGCATTTGAGCGCGTACGATGAAGGCGGCAAGATCCGTGCAAAGCAGCTTGCTCTTTTAAATGAGGTGTTGCAGGAAGAGCGTGAGAAAGGGAATTATGTCATTGCGGGCGGTGATTTTAACCACGATATCGCGCAGTCCAAGGACAGCTTTCCTTCCGGGCAAAAGACGCCGGCATGGGTATACCAGCTTACAGATGAAGATCTTGCGGAAGGCTTTCGGTTTGTAAAGGCAGAAAATGCAGACGAAGCGCCTACCTGCCGTGGCGCGGATATACCGTATGAAAAAGGCGTGACATATACTGTAATTGTAGATGGATTTCTGGTTTCGGATAATGTAGAGGCAAAGGCCAGAAACCGGGAGGAAGGTTTTTTGTATTCCGATCACAATCCGGTTGAAATGGAGTTTGTGTTGTTGGAGGGAAAATGACGGAACTTAAGTTACCGTCGTTTTTCATTGCGACAGACAGGATTCCGATTAGCGTTATGTCTTGCGAAGAGACTGATTTTCAGCTACTATAGACATAGAAGAGAACAGGGGGTAAGGCACGCAATAAAGGAGGGTGTTCTATGCGTAAGGTAAAACGATGGGCGGCGCTGTTTTTGTCAGCAATGGTATTTTTTTCCGGAAAGGGAATAGGTGTGCTGGGGGCACATGCATCCATTGCATCAGAAACGCAGGATTTATCGGGGATTGGCAGCTTAATCTCTGATATGTTCTGGACACAGGGGGAGACAAATAAAGACAATACGTGGCTGTTTGCAGGCGGCGTGGAGACGCAGGGCAGATACAGGGAACTTGGGGGCAAGAGAAGCTATGTGGGTCATTTTGAGGAAGGGGTGCGCCGGACGGACGCTACTGTGCCGGAAGGCGGCGTTGTCCACAATGGGAAAAACCCGATTAATCAGAGGTACGTAATCAATGTTAGTAAGGCAGGGATGGATCTGACGGAGTTTGCCGCGGAATTTGAAAACTATATCAAGGCGGTTGATCCAAGAGCCGTGGCTTATCTGATTGGTGAAGAAGATTACGGCAAAAAAGAAGATGGCATTGCAGATTTTAAAAACGGAATGGAGCAGTTGATCCGACTGGCTCTTAAAATGCGCAATAACAATGGATTTGCAGTAATTCAGCTGCCTCATGCAGTAAAGGATGAGGAAGACAGGGAATGGATTTCATCTTACAGCGAGGCGGCAAGAGAAGTCATTGCCGGATTTACAGAAGAGGAATTGAAGCGTGTCGTTTTGGTGGATCATTTTTCTCTGACAGACAACAGCGCTTTTCTGGACGGCAGCAACATGACGGAAGAAGGAAGATTGAATGAAAAAGGGCATCTTCTGATTGGACGGCAGCTCTGTGAGGCGACGTTGAAAAATACGAAATTTTTTACTTCTACACAAAGGAGCTGGGAGATAGAAGACGGTCCGGATGAATATTTGGATCTTGTTCCCACAGCCGTTTTAAAAGACGAAGGCCTTTTGGTGAGAGCGCCTAAAAGCGCCGGTTTTGAGGATGGGTGCCGCTGGCGTCTGGAAATATGCGGCGTTGTATGGGAGCGGGAAGAAAATCAGGATTCGTTTGTGATAGAAGATCTGCCGGAAGACGAGGAATATACCTTGACAGTATATTCACGCGATGGCAAAAAGCAGCTATCTTCCGTGTACGGCAGTATCCAGCAGGGAGCGTACGCGTCAGAAAAGAAAAGAAATCCGTTGCAGCAGAAGCTGTGGGATAAAATGGAGGAAGGAAAACCTCTGAAGTGGCTGTTTACCGGAGATTCGATTACGCATGGACTGGTTCATACGCATGGCAATGACGACATTGCACAGTTGTTTGAAAAATATCTGAAAGAAGATTTGGGGCGTGTGGACGATATTGTTCTAAATACCGGAGTATCTGCCACAGACACGCTCTTTACGCTGGAAAACATCAACGAACGCATAAAGAAATACCATGCGGATGTCGTGAGTGTGATGCTTGGAACGAACGATGTATTTACGGGAACGGAAAATCCAGCTGCTCATACGGATGCAAACGGGAACAGAATTACGATTACAAAAGATATGTACAAGCAGAATCTGGAAGATATTGTAGCTGCAATCCGGGAGTCCAATGAGGATGCCATTATTATTCTGCGTTCACCAACGCCTACGTCTGTGGCGGTACGAAAGAATAATTTGGAAGGAGGAGGATATTTACAGGCAATGCGGGACGTAGTGGCAGAAGATGGAAATATTCTCTATATCAATCAGTACGATGAATGGACCAGAGAATTGGAGACATTTACCTATCTTTGGAATCCTGATTATTATTTTGGGGACCGTAATCTGCATCCGGGAGCTGTAGGTCATTTGAGAATGATGCAGCAGTTTGTGGATGCATGCGGATTGAATACGGATACCAAACTGAGCTCTTTTTCGTATCGATTTGCCTATACGGAAGAAGAGAGTGAGGCGCAGCCGGTTCTCGAAACGCCATCTGCGCATGCGGTGCAATTATCGCTGGATGGCTTGCAGGAAGCATATGGAGCCGGTGCGGTTGGAATCGTGCAGCTTACGCTGACAGACTCTTTTGGGACAACGTACACAAAAAAAACAAAGCCGGGCGAGCGTACGCTTATCATGGAAGGCCTGCCCGGAAGCCGTCATTATGACGCAGCCGTTGTGGGATGGCCGGCCGGAGACGAAGCAAAACGCGTTACTTTTGCCCAACCGGCAGAAAAGATTACGTTAAGCGCCGGAACGGAAGCGGAAGATTTGAGCGGCAGCCTGGATGAGATGAAAGCGGTGTACCAGGGTACGCAGGGGAACTATACGCCGGAGAGTCTTGAAGCATTCAAAAAAGTATACGACAGAGTCGCAGAAGAAAGCAAAAATACGACAGATGTGGAAATTCTGGTGAAGTTAAGAAAAGAATTGATCAAAGCATTTGGCTGTCTGCAGACCGTACAGGAAGAAAATAAAGAACAAAATGACGGACAAAAAGAGGAAGAAATCCGGATTCAGTTGAATGCGCCGGCGATTCTCTCCGTGAAGTCGGTTGCCGAAAAGAAAATTTCGGGAGTAAAAATTACGGTACAGGCTGTGGAATACGCACAGTCTTATGCGGTATATCGAAATGTGGGCGGCAAAGAAACCTTCATTGGAATGACAAACGCATCGGGAGTTGTGTATGATGAAAATCCGGCAGGAGGAAAGACGGCGTCGTATTATGCGGTGGCACAGTCTTCGGATTCCAGGTATCAGACGAGCTTGCCGGGAGCGGCGAAGTCATTGCTTGTTCCTGCCGCAGTCAAAAAGGTAACGGTTAAGCAGAAGGGCAAAAAAGCCGTATCGATTTCCTGGACAAAAGGGAAACAGGCGAAAGGCTATATCGTATACCGCTCGCAGACGAAGAAAGGCGGATATGTAAAAATCAAGACGATCCGCAAAGGAAATACGGTTTCCTGCGTAGATAAAGGGGTAAAAGCAGGAAAGAAATACTATTACCGCGTGATTGTCAAAACAAAGAACGGATATGGAGCGTTCAAAGTGTCGAAAGCAGTCAAAATGAAAAAAAGTAAGCAGTAAAGATGGAGGGTTCTATGATTTGGAAGAAATGGAGAAGAGCCTTGGTTCTGGTGTTGGCGGTGACGCTCTGCACAGGACAGATTTTGCCGGTTTATGCCAGTGAACCGTTTGGGAGCGCAATTACTGAGGTGTTTGCGGCAAATGTTTTAAAGAATGAAAATACATGGCTGTTTGCAGGATGCATAGAAACACAGGGCAGATTTGCCGAAGTCGGAGGAGCTCGCAGTTATGTGGGACATTTTGAAGAATATATAATATATCCGCGGGACGAAACAGGGGACGGAAATGGATCGCCAGCGTTATATGATCAATGCAGGACTGAATATTATCCTCCTTGGGAGCCACCAGTTTCCCGCTTGAGAGCCACCCGAAATTGATATTTTCCACCTTCGGAGCCGCCACAACATATTGTGCCACCATGTATATTTGATTTTACTATAGATCTCCTTATAGTTATTTCTGGAGAACTGCAAACGCAGTATCACCAAATAATCTATAAGGAGGTCTTTTTATGTTTAAGAAGACAAAAGTCAGAAGCATTCTGGAACTTCTGGGAAAAAATCTAAGCGCAAGGGAGGTGTCAAAAGTTTTAGGTGTATCCAGAAACACCGTTGCCGAAGTTCAGGCATTGTTTTTACAGTCAGGCAGGTCATGGGATGATATTTCCGAATGGGATGACGACAGACTCTATGGACTGTTTTATCCGGATAAGTTTAAATATAAGCCCAGATATGCACCAGTTGATTATTCTTACGTCCATAAGGAATTAAAGAAGACAGGCGTCACAGAGAAGCTCCTTTGGGAAGAATACTGTGCCAGATGTGAGAAAGACGGGGTAAGTGCATGTTCTTATATAACATTTGCTAAAAATTATAAGAAATTTACGGCAGATAAAAACTATACGAGCCATATAGAACACAAACCCGGATTAGAGATTGAAGTTGACTGGTCCGGCCCTGCAATGAGCTATACGGAGCCGGATACCGGGGAACGTATAACAGCATACCTGTTTGTCGCAACCATGCCCTACAGCCAGATAAGCTATGTGGAAGCCGCAACAAGCATGAATGAAAAAGCATGGCTTTCCTGTCATGTGAACATGTTCCGGTTTTTTGGCGGGACACCGGTAAAAGTTATCTGTGATAACTTAAAAACCGGAGTGACCTCACATCCTAAAAGAGGTGAGATCATACTAAATGAGGCGTATCTTTCTCTTGGCGAGTATTATTCCGTCGCTATCATGCCAACAGGCGTCAAAAAGCCAAAGCAGAAAGCAAGTGTGGAAGGGAGTGTGGGTAAGACTGCCACGACTGTCATCGCAAAACTCAGAAATGATACCTTCCCATCATTAGCCGCATTAAATGCCGGAATCCGAAAAGCGGTAAAAGAATTCAATGACAAGCCTTTTCAGAAGCGCCCCGGAAGCCGCCGGAGCATTGATATTGTCAATATTGGTTGACACTTTTTTACAAGGATATCAATGCCTAAGCTGCAGTATCCATAGTTTCATAATATCTCTGTCTCTTGACCATAGGAGGAAGCCCCTCATTGGAGGAGCATATCCTCCTGTTGTTCCAATAGCTGATAAAGTATCTCCAGATCAGGGTTTTCAGTTCCTCGATCGTCATTTCCTCAGTGTTACAGCGGCCATATAGGAGTTCCTCCTTCATCCGTGCCCACATGCTCTCGCACCGGGCATTGTCATGGCAGCGTCCCCCGGCGCTGTGCATGCTTTGGATTATGCCGTATTTTGCAATTGCCCTGCGGTAGGTTTCGCTGGTGTACTGTGTTCCGCGGTCAGAGTGGATGACGGCTCCCCTGAGCGCCGGATAGGAACGGGCCGCATTGGCAAGCGTTTGCTCGCATAATGGAGCTTTCATGTTCGTGTCCATTGCCAGCCCGAGGACGGCGGCGTCAAAGCAGTCAAATATGGCCGACACATAGAGCTTTCCGTCTTTTGCCTTGATTTCAGTGATGTCTGTGACGCATTTTTTCAGCGGCTCTGCGGAGGTGAAATCCCGTTTCAGCAGGTCATCGGATTTGCGCGCCTCGCGGTCAGCTTTTGTAATCCCGTTTGGTTTCCGTTTCGGGCGGTGGCTTAAGCCAATTTCTTCCATGACGCGGTAAACCGTCCTCTCTCCGGGAATGCGGATTCCCTCCGGCTGTTTCAGCAGAAGGGCTTGATACATACGGATTCGTCCGTATGTGTCATTGCATTCGTCCTCTGACGCAATCGCCCGCATGGCATCAGCCAGATTTTGATATTTCCAAGGGCGGTCTTTGTCAGCCAGATATTTATAAAACCCCTGCCGGGTCACTTTG
>CAJUJL010000022.1 GCA_910586725.1 uncultured Lachnospiraceae bacterium
CCAGCCCCGCTGAATCGCCCATGTCGTTCAAAAGGGCTTCTATCGCAGCTTCGTCTTCCAATTCAGCCAGATTAAATCCGTCTTCTTTGATTGCATTCACAGCCGCTGTCAGTCCACTCCATACATCCGGATCAAATGCGGACTCACCCTTGCCGATCGCCGCCTTTGCTTTCACGAGCAGCGGCTGCAATTTGTTCTTTGCCTCATTAAAGACTGTCTTTCTTACCAGCCCGTCGATTCCAGCTCGTATCTCATCGTACAGAACCTTCTTAGCGGCAGCCGTGTCCTCGACGCTGTTTACTTTGCTCAGAGACTCCTTGAGAGGATCAACGGATTTTGTCGTATAGTCTGCTTCGGCAAGAGCTCTTGCTTCCATAACGATTGCTCTAAGCTCTTGTTCTGCAAACGCTTCTTTTGTGAATGTTCTTGTCGCAGTCTGACCACACCGGGTACATGTGCCTTGCTCTTCACCGTCAGCCTCAAAAGTTGGCTGCGTCTTAATTTCCCAGGTAACTACATCATGTCCCTTGGGAATTGTTTCGCCTTCTTCAACCATTTCATTACAGTGACTGCAGTATACGTTGCCTGAAAAACCATCTGTCTCACAGGTGACAGCCACTGCTCCGTCAATATAACGTCCGAAACCTTTGTGGTCACATGCTGCGGTAATGGTAAGATGATAAGTTTTGTCGCCAATTTTAAAATCTGTTGTATCGCCTTCACTTCCAATCGCGATAAGCCGAACGCCTGGCGTCTCAACATCCTGATATAATTTCGACTGTGTCGGAATGCTGTTTCCCGGATAAAGGATAAATCTTACGTCACGATCTGTCGCTTGATCATGGTAAGTCTGTGTGATCAGATAGCTCTTTCCTGATGTAAGAGTAGTAACTCGACGATAACCTGAAATCTGATCTAAGTTCGATGCATGATCCTGTTTTTCAAGCAATTCGAAATCAAATTTACCATTTGCTATAAAGTTATCATTTTTTTCTGATACGGCATCAAATCCCATTTTAGGATAGTAGAAGTATACATAACGGTTATTATAATTATCATTGCTTTTGCGCCTGATTTCAAAGCTTTCCTTGCCTTCTCCGTCAACCCTTTTTACTTCATGGGTAATCTGCTCGGTTCCAAAATACTGAGCGCCAGGGAGGTTGATCAGATACTTATCATTGAACGCGCTCTGAATCGTGTAAAGCTCAGCCTCAGCTTCGCCTGAAGATGTAAAAATAAATTCAGCGGCTTCCATATTGATGTCTGTATTTGGCACTTTGGAATAACCGTCCAGATTGTTGTTGGATGTTCCTTCACAGTCAAACAGGGATGGCTCTTTTAATGTAAATTCTTCAAATTTTGCAACATTCTGATTCGTTACGGAGCAATCATCCAACTCAACATCTGCAAAGAATTTCTTTTCACCCTTCTGCATGGAAATTTCAGAACCATGGCAGTGGAAATTATAAGTTACGGTGTTTGCAATAACGGTCGCGTCGCCATCTTTTATAGCCGTAACAGAAAGCTCTTTCACGGCTTTTCGTTCTACATTTCTTGTTCCATATACCAGTTTTGTAGCCAGAGACGCTCCGTTTCTGGGATAAAAAATTACGATCGGCGTAATATTTTCATCATTAAAAGGTTCGCCTCCACGGTTAAATTCCTCTCCCAATGGATAGGCCATCAGATATTTTTTGCCTGGCGTAATTTCGTTAACTGTTTTATAGCCTGCTAATATTTCTGTTTCGCCTTCTTTTACCTGATTGCTTCCGTCTAATTTTTCCAAAAACGTAATGGCAGGATCCAGATCGCTTCTTGTCCAGGAGTCCCAGGCGTTCATAAACAGATTACTTTTGTCAAAGACAATTGCCCGATCTGACGTAGTTGTAATCGTTCCGCTTTCCTCATCTACAGTTTCACCGCTTTTTCTCAAAAGGGCAAACGTTCCGTCTGTTATCTCAGAGTTATCAGTCCCTTTGCCATATTTGCTCGGTTCTTTTGTAATGATGATATTTCTTTGGGGACGCGTCGCCTGGAAGTTATTTGCCGTGTCGCTATTATTAAAATACCGTCTTTCAAGCTCGCTGTATACAACATATTCATCCGGCCTTTTCTCATCTGGTCTTGTAATGGTAAATTCCGCCTTTTCAATTGTCCGGTCAACGCTGTCCGGTGTTGTTTGGAAAGCTGCGTTGATAGTGCTCGTTCTTGTTCTATGCGCGTACAGAGCAGGAACCTCTTCTGATTTTGGGGATCCTGCTGTAAACGCAGCCGTAACGACTTTTTTAGCATCATCTGTCAGCTCTGTCATTCCTGTTAAATGACTGCTGCCGTATACTGTGTATTCCCTTTCATACGTTTCTCCCACTGCAAGATCTATATCTACCGTTACGTGAGGGATAAAGTGATTTTTTACAACCTCCGTAATGGCAAACTTATTAAACTGAACGCTTCCTCTTCCGCGTTCCCATACAAGGCCTACGTTGCTTCCGGCATTCATCTGGTCCAGACATGCATTTCTGAAATAAGCTGAGGTTCCTGGAATGTCAAATCCTTCCACACGCGTCATACCGCCCGTACTGTCTTCGCCTTCCACACCGTCTTCCGTTTTGAGAAATGTCATAATACGTCCGGTGTCTAAATGCTCACCAACAGGAGACGCAATCAACAGACCCTTTCTCTCATCAATCGGATTGAGGTAGGAAATAACGGAAGGATTCGCGCCTTCCGGGCTTCGCGTTCCTGTAGAAACAGGGCTTGAAAATTCAAAGATATTGTCTGCGTTTCTCTTTGCGTCCGCATAGCTGATTAACCCTTTTCCGTTCCGGAATACATAACGAAGGTTTCCATCGCTAAGCTCTACGATTTCTCCGTCGCCGACCCAGTTGTTATTTTCCGTTTCGCCTTCCGCTTGCTCGAACTTCGGCACGGCTTCGGAACGGTGCCATTCATTGTCTCCGTTGGCGCTCTTATCCAGCCAGATTACGCTGGCTTCGCCATTTTTATTGCCTGTTTCATCGTTCCTGAATACCGGAAATACCAGACGGTTAGCGCTTGTCCTGAGGGCTTTTCCGCTGGATACCGCGAGAGAATAGCCATCGTCTCTTTTCACGTGCGGATTGAGCATTTCCGGAGCGCTCCAGTCAAGTCCGTTCTCTGATGTCACGCACACAAGATAACTTGTATTATAAACATGGAGCGTTGAAGCTTTGTAAAACAGGTTCTGCTGAACGTAGTCCGGCGCGTTGTTATAACCGGTAGAAGTTGCGCGTTTTTGTGTAAGCGGCTCATAAGAATCGCCTTCTTTCGAATAAAGGTTGAACCATTTATCTACGGCCCAAACAGTTTCCGTGTTATCTGCAACGTTAAGCACTTTTGCAAGTTCTGTAGTATCATCAAAGTCTCCGACATAGAAGCTGTAGTTTCCATCAGCCGGAGATTGGTCTGCAACAGTTGTACTGTCCGTAAGAGCCAGACGTTTTGTTCCGTTCACATCTATGTAACCGGTTCCCTGCTTAGGAAACGTAAAGCCTTCTCCTTTTGCAAAGGAAGAAACGCCTGTCGGCGTCACATTCATCAGGCAGTAGATTTTGCCATCCTTATCTGTTACAAGAGAAGGATGATTTATGGATGTTGCATATGCGCCCGCATTTCCTTCACTGTCCGGAAAACGCAGCGGATAGCTGTAAGTCCAGGTCTTTCCTCCGTCTTTGGAAACAGACGCCACAATATCCGTACCGCCGGCAAGTTTTTCTTCGTCAAATTTCCCTTCGGCTGCCGTGATCAGCATGGTGCTGTTCGTTTCTGCTTCCCAGTATGTGCAGTCTTCGCCGTCTTCCCGAAGAGCAAGACGTTCAAATACTGTAAATGCCGGCGCGCCAAAGTACGGTCTGCCCGCGCCGTCTTCCGTAGTTCCTGTTACGTTGGCGATAAAGGGCTGGTTACGGGTGTAGGTAGAGCCTTCTACACCGCTGGTGCTTCTGGCCTTTAACAGCGCCGGCGCATCGCCTTCCTCTGCTTTGGCCGACAATCCGCTAACCGGAAGCATTGTTACAGCCATGGCCAGTGAGAGGCCCATACTAAGCCTTCTTTTCCACAGCTGTTTTGCATTTTCATGTTTCATTACTTTCTTACCTCCTTTTCATTTTTCTTAAACATAAGTGTCTGCCCGCCGTTTGCGTACCAAGCAGGAAACAGCGGGTCTTTTGGTCATTTTTACCAATGCCATAAATGTATACTTTTTGAGACAGTCCGCACTGGGAAAACAAGAGAAAAAGAAATTGAAATACATACTGCAATCCTTTATAATGAAAGAAGGAGACATGAGAGCAAAAATATTTATGAAAGGATGGAGCTATGTTTATTAAAACGCAACGTACAAAATTTCATAGGGTATTAAGTGCAGGTATTTCTTTTGTGCTGGCATCTTCTATGATGCCTGCATTCCCGGTTTGGGCGGCGGATTACCCGGATTCCGTGCCAACATTGACAGAAGAGGAGAAGAGAATACCAGATGTGAAGAAGGCCGGGAGCATTCCTGCTTCGGAGGATACGATTACATATGAACAGCCATTTGCGCCGTTTACGGCAGGCTGTGAAAATTTCCGAATTCCGACGCTGCTTACGATTCAAAATGGCAAGCATAAGGGGACTTTGGTGGCGTCCGGTGACGCCAGGTGGGAAGAATGGAACGACGGAGGCGGAATTGATTCGATCGCGTCCATATCCGATGACGGAGGGAAAACCTGGAATTACAGTTTTCCGATTTATTTTCCGGACAGCTATGGCTATTCCGGAAGGGCTGCCACGACTATTATTGATCCGGGCGTTGTGGAAGGAGCAGACGGCACGCTTTATTTTATCGCAGACGTTAATCCCACCGGCAGCACGACGATGTATAAGACAATTGGAACCGGAAGCGGATATGTTACGGTAAACGGAGAACGCTATCAGGCATTGACGCAGGATTATAATATAAGCTGGAATACGACGCCGACAGATGATAACCTGACGAATTATCCTTACTATGTGGATTCCTTTGATGAGGATGGATTTGCACAGATCTTAAAGAGGGAGGACAGCAGTGGAACTGGGTATGGCGTGGACGAATGGTTTAATCTTTATGAATATGAAGACGGAAAATATAAAGACACGCTGGAACGTTCCACGGTAGTCAACGACTCCAGTAAGAAGATTCAGCAGAACTGTTTTTATAAAGACTCTATGTTTCATGTTTACAGTATTGATTATCTTTGGGTTGTTCAGTCAAAAGACGGCGGGAGAACCTGGGAGCATCCGCGCGATATTACGGATCAGATCAAACGGCCCGCATCAACGGGTGAAGGAGCGATCCTCGTTTCTCCTGGTAAAGGGATTGTAACAAGCAAGGGGGACAGCGTCATTGGCATTTATAATACCTTAAACAATGAAAGCGCAAGCATGCTTTATACAAAAGACGGAAAGACATGGAAGCGTACGCAGGATGTGCAGAACAGAAGGACGAAAACTTCAGAGAACGAAATTGTGGAGCTCAAAGACGGAACACTCCGTATGTTTTACCGTTCAAATAACGACAAAATCAGTTATGCCGATATTACAAAGGATGAAAATGAAGACTATGTAATGGGCAGCGAAGTGGAGACAGACGTAAATGTGGTCAGCAATTGTAACGTTTCCGTTATATCTTATTCAGAAGAAATCGAAGGGAAACAGACGCTTCTCGTTTCCTGTCCCGGCAGTGGCAGCGGTTCGCTTACCGGTATGAGCAGAGCGAACGGTAAAATATTTGTATTTTTGGTAGACGATAGCGATCCGGATAATCCGATGACGCTGTATCATACGTTTTCCGTACCGGGAGGAGAAACGGGGTTTGTTTATTCCTGTCTGACTGAGCTTAAGGATGGCAGAGTCGGCATGCTTTGGGAGCCGAATCATTCTACTATGTATTTTGATACTTATCACATAGATGAGCTGATAAGCGACGCCGTTTCTGTAGAACTGAAAAAGGACGGAGAGCCGTACGCATTTCTTTGCGGAAGCGATGTTGACATTTCCGAATCTGCGGACAAAGCAGTTGCAAAAGTAGAAAAAAGCAATTTGCAGGGAGAAGTTTTGTGCGACCATGTTTCCGATGTGGCCGATAGCTTAAGCAGTTTTTCTTCCGTATGGAATTCGGATATTGCTGTATCGGATGCGGAAATGACATTTAGGACAACCGAGACGGAAAATACCTGGAAACTTTATAATGAGTTTTCCGGCAAGTATTTTACCAATGAGAAAGCCGCCGGCGAGATGTTTAAAACAGAAGAACATGAAGTGACGGTTACGCCGGAAGAGCAAAGCGACGGGACAGTGGCATTTCGAATTAAAGACGGATCAAGACCGCTGTTTTTCTATACGCAGAACATGGATTTTAACGCGCAGGGCAGCGATCCGGGCAATGCTGCGCTGGCCCGCCTGACATTATTGGAAAAACAGGATGAAGAATCGGCGGACGATGTGATTCCGGGATATACACGGGCGTCTGAAATAAAAGACGGCGGAAAATACTTGATTACCTGGATATGGACAGATGGCAGCGTGTTTGTGCTGTATCCGGAAAACGGCAGCACGGCGGCGCATACCAAGCTTTTGAGAATAAATCCGGATATTGTGAAAATTACAGGCGTCGGAGCAGGAGAAACGAGAACCGTGATTGACGGAACTCTCTATAAAATCAGTGTGGAAGATGCGGTAACGGATAAGAATGTTACGCTTGAGAAGGAAGAGACTTATTTTATTCCGGCGCAGGATTTGTCAAAAGAGCCTTCTGTCAAAGGCGGCAGTGTAAAAATCCAGAAAATTGACAGAATCAAAGAGGGGCTGTTTGACCACGTTTCCGACGAGCCGTTTTCAACGGACGGCTATGGAATGGAAGCGCACAAAGGGCTGAAGCTTGCGGATGCGGAATTTACGTTTGCGGCAACGGATACGGCTGATACATGGAATATTTCGCACGACGAACTGTATCTGTCGAATCCGGAACGGGCAGAGGCGTTTTTCTCTGAAACGGCAGACAAGATTAAAGTGGAACGGACAGATGCAGGTAAATATTATTTGTCAAGAGCAGTGGCTAAGAGCGCGTTGGACGGTACGGCGATTGCATCCAAGAACGGCGGTGTGCCAATCGGAATTCTCATGTTTTATTACAGGGAGATGAATTTCAGGTCTTATGGGACCAATGAGAAAAAGGGAAATGTATTTTCTGCGCATGGAGGCAGCCTTTATGGAACGCATGCGGATTATGCGCTTACTCTTTTTGAAAAGAAGAGTCAGGTTTCTGCGGAAGATGTGCTGCCAGGCTATCAGGAGGCGGAAGAAATTACAGATGGAAGAGCGTATCTGATTGCTTATATCTGGAATGACAGTGTGTTTGTTTTGTATCCGGAAAATGGATTCGGGAATTCCACGAAGCTTGTAAATCCAATAGAAAGAGGATTTTTGGTTACGGCGGATGCCAGAGGAGGAGCAGACGTAACGGTAGAGAATGTGACATATCATTTTGATGTGACAGACACAAAGCTCACGGAATCAGAGAATACGTTAAAAGCTTTGCTGGCACAGGCTGAGACGGCATACAAAAACCAGAGTGTGCAGATGGCTTCCTGGCAGGAATTTAAAGCGGCGTATGAAGAAGCAAAGAAGCTTTTGGAAAATCCTGCCGAAGCGGAGGTGTCGCAGATAGAAAAATTGTTTGCCAAACTGAATGCAGCCTTTGGGAAACTGGAAGCGGAAAAGAAACAAAACGTGGACGCTAACAAGCCTGGGATTGAGAAGGGCCATGTAGTCACGATTAATAACATTTCATATGAAGTGACCGATTTGTCTGCAAAAACAGTGTCTGTTGCAGGAGGAACAGCGAAAAAAGCCAATATTCCTTCAAGCGTTACCATCGGAGATTCGGCGTATAAAGTTACCGCGATACAGGCAAAAGCATTCAAGGGATCTAAAAATCTGCAGACGGTGAAAATCGGCAGCAGCGTGACAAACATTGGGAATTTTGCATTTTCCGGCTGCGGAAAGCTGAAGACGGTAACGATAGGGAAAAACGTCAAGACAATCGGTAAAAAAGCATTTTATAACAGTAAAAAACTTACGAAAGTGACGGTTCAGGGCAAATCCAAACTGTCCAAAGTGAATGCGTCTGCTTTTAAGAAGACGTCTCCCAAAATCAGCATTAAACTGCCAAAAGATTTGAAGAAGAAAAGCGGACTGATTCGCCAGATTAAAAAAGCAGGTATTAAAAAAGGTTTAAAATAAAGGGGTAGCATCATCGGTAAGCAAAGGATAGATTGGAGTTCAGAATGCAGAATGGTATAGTAAGATCGGTTTTAAAAAAGTGTTTAAGCACAGGTCTGGTTTTTGCTTTGGCAGCGTCCGCCATACCGGATTTTCCGGCTTTTGCACAGGAAAAGGAGGGGGCGGCGCACCAGGAGAAACCGATTTTGGAAAGGGCAGGAAGCATAAGCGTAAGTGAAGATACGCTGACTTACGATGAACCTTTCGCAAAGGGAACGGCCGGATGTGATTACTTCCGTATTCCTGCGCTGATTACATTGCAGAACGGAAGCCTTTTGGCTACGGCTGACGCCAGATGGGAAAATACCGGAGACGGCGGCGGCATAGATTCCATTGCTTCCGTTTCGGAGGATGGAGGTAAGACATGGCATTATAGTTTCCCGCTCTATTTTCCGGACAGCTATGGGTATGCGGGCACGAAGGCTACTACGATTATAGATCCGGGTGTTTTAGAAGGGCCGGACGGTACGATTTATTTTATTGCAGACGTAAATCCGACCGGAGGCACGACAATGGGCGGCTATCGGAAGCCAGGCGTAGGCACCGGTTATATCAATGTGGATAATGGACAGGATAAAGGCCGTTATCAGGCAATTACAGCAGACTGGGATACCAGCTGCAATGTAGAGCCGAAAGATGATGATTTAAGCAGCTATCCGTATTATATAGGAGATTTAAACGAGGATGGATTTGCCGAAATTTTAAACAGAGCTGACGGCAGTGCGACAGGATTTGGAGTGGATGAGTGGTATAATCTCTATAGCTGCAGAGAAGGTGCGTTTGCGGATGATCTGGATCGGTCTACGGTAGTTAATAATGATGCAATGAAGATTCAGCAAAATGCATTTTATAAAGATTCGTCTTACCATGTGTTTGGCAATACCGATTATCTTTGGGTGATTACTTCAAAAGACGGTGGAAAGACATGGGAGCATCCGCGCGATCTGACGGATCAGATCAAGAGAAATGAAGAAAATGCAGTTGATAATAACGGCAGGAAACTGCCAAAAGACAGGGCGCTTCTGGTATCTCCCGGGCAGGGGATTTCAACCAGCGCCGGGGATCTGATCATTGGATTTTATGATAACGGAGCAGGAGATGAAGAAAACGCAAGTATCGTATATTCCACGGATAACGGTGAAACGTGGGAACGTACGAATGATATGCAAAGAAGCGAGGATGATGGTTTCTGGACTTCTGAAAATGAAATTGTAGAGCTGGAGGACGGCACGCTGCGTATGTTTGCGCGTAACGGAAGAGGAAAAATCTGTTACGGTGACGCGAAGAAAGACCCGGAAACCGGCAAATATGAAATGGAAGACACTTCTGTTGTCACGGATGTTGGTTCTACAAGCACTTGTAATGTGACTGCGATCAGTTATTCCAAAAAAATCAATGGCAAACAGGCGATTCTTGTTGGGTGCCCGACCGGGGGAGCGCGCGCGAAAGGAAGGATTTTTACTTTTTTGGTGGATCCGGAAGACAACTCCATGGAGCTTTACAGTGAATTTGCCGTTCCGGGCGCAGAGGGAGGATATGTATATTCCTGTCTGACGGAGATGGAAGACGGCACAGTGGCTCTGCTTTGGGAGCCAAACAAATGGTCGGAAGGCATTTCGATTCTGTTTGATAAATTCAGTATACTGGATCTTGTGCCGAAGGCAACTCTGGAAGGGGCTTCTATCAAGGTAAGACTGGAGAAGGGCGGTACATATACCAGAAACTATGACGGAGATTCGGATTTCATAGTTGCGGAGAAAGCAAAGGAAACAGTTGCGGCGGTTACAACAGAAAGCGGCGAAGGCAGTAAACAGATAACAATTGCCGGTGTCGGCGCGGGTTATACAAAGACTGTTATTGACGGTATGATATATGAGATTTATGTAAAAGACAGCGCGTTGTTTCTGCCAATGGATGGAGAGCCTTTTGTGATTGAAGACGTTGCCGGGGATCCCGGGGAAGCTTCCGGGGATGCGGTAAAGGTAACGTACGAAGAATTCGGCGTCTGGAAATTATTTAAACATGTTTCCGGCCAGGAAAATTCGCTGTCCGGTTTTGCGCAAACGTCTGATGCGGGAAGTAATTTTTCCGATGCGGAATTTACGTTTACCGGTTCCGGCACAACGTTCAGCATTTATAATGAGGCTACCAAGACTTACCTGAAGAATAAGAGTATTGACGCTTTTTTCGAATCCGGTGAAGAGAGCATGATGGTAACGCCGGCAGACGGGGGTTTTCGTATCTGCAATCTGCAGGGAGCGCGTTATGTAATTTTTTATTCAAAACAGATGAATTTCAATGCAAACAGCAAGTATGAAGCGAATTATGAAGATGGAAGTTATGAATTGAAACTCCTTGAAAAGCAGGATACTGTTTCGGACGATGACGACCTGCCGGGATATAAAGCGGTATCAAGCATTACTTCCGGCAAGAAATACCTGATCGCTTATTCTTTCAATGAAGACAATATTATTGTGCTTTATCCGAAAAACGGAACGTCAAATCAGACGAAGCTTGCCCGTAAGACAGGGAAAGTTACGATTGCTCCGCAGAATGTTGGAGAAGCCAGCATTGTGGTGGATGGCACGACATACCGCTTCCAGGTTACGCGCAGCGGCTGCAATCATGCAAGTCAAATTGTCAGGGGTGAAATTAAGAAAGATTGTCTGGAAGACGGCTATACCGGCGATGCATACTGTAAAGAGTGCGGTTTATTATTGAAAAAGGGCTCTGTGGTTCCTTCATTTGGCAGCCACGCGTGGGGTGAAGCGAAATGTCTGAAAAAGGTTACGGAAACAGAGAACGGATTGCTGGAATACACCTGCCAAAATGATAAGGATCATAAAAAGACGGAGATTGTGTACGCGTATGTTTACCAGCCATTCCAGGAAGAGTATGAATATGCTTCCGAAGTTATGAAAAACCTGATTTTTTATAAGGGAGAAGCAGCGGATGCTTTGCCGGAGCTTATTGAAGAGTGCAAAAAGATAATTAAAAGCAATGGCGCAAACCCAAGCAGCATTTTGAAAATGACGGCAGCTCTGCAGGAAACGGTCGCGGCGCTGACGCCTTTGGAAGACAATGAAATCATTGATTTGCTGGATGATCTTGTAAAAGAAGTGCAAAAAGATTATGATGCGCCGCATGCCGGAGTTTCCGCAGAGGTATGGAAGGCGTTTGAAGACGGATATAAATGGGCGCAGAGCGTTACGTCAGATACGGATATTGTGGAAGTAAAACTTGGGATAAAATATCTTGCAGAAGCCGCCAGGGCTTTGACAGAAGAAAAATATAATGTTGCGTCCAAAAATCTGAAAAGTGAAGTCGCTGCTGTGCAGGCAATCATTGCCGCGGAAGAAAGCAAATATACACCGGAGAGCTGGAAAATGTTTTATGACGCCTATCAGGCAGCCGCAAATGCGTCTAAGGACGCGACGGAAGCAGAACTGGCTGCACTGCTGACCAATCTGCAGACGGCCCGGAAAGGATTGAAGCTGAAAGAAACCGGTCAGGAGCAGCCGGTTCAGGCAGGTGAAAGCATAGTCATTGACGGCGTTACGTATGTGGTCACGGATGTAACGGCTAAGAAGGCGGCTGTTTCGGGCGCAAACAAGACAAGTATTAAGATTCCTGGAAGCGTTCCGATTAAGAATGAGACGTTTGCGGTTACCGAAATATCGGAAAAGGCATTCAGCGGCTCCAGGAAATTGAAGAAAGTTGTGATTGGCGATCAGGTAACAAAAATCGGCAAACAGGCGTTTTACAATTGTAAAAATCTCTCTTCCGTTACGATTGGGGCTAAAGTGACAACAATTGGCAGACAGGCATTTTCCAGGAGCGCGAAATTGAAGGCAATTGTGTTAAAATGCAAGTCCTTCAAGAAAGTGGATAAAACAGCATTTAAAAAGACAGCGTCAAAAGGCGTCAAAGTTCAGATGCCAAAAGGATTGAGTAAGAGCAAACGCAAGAAACTGCTGAAAAAATTGCAGAATGCGGGTTTAAGTAAGAAAGCGAAAATGAAATAACGGCTGTATCAGCATGATAAGACCCCGGAAAATTTTCCGGGGTCTTATCATTGGATGTGCAGTTTGTTTCTTAGAGAAGAGACTGAATATAAAGATCCGGTGTTTTGGACAAGTCAATGGTTCCGCCTTTAACACCGACAATTGGTCTGGAAAGGAACTGCTTATTGAGCATGATAATATTTGCGCTTCTTCCGTTCGAGAGGAGAACGCGGTTGTTCTGGTATGTATAGGCAATGCGCTCCAGGAAGGTCAGAATATACTTCGGATGATACTTCTGAAGACCTTCGATTTCAAAGTCCGCAATTACCTGGAACGGACAAAGCCCGGCCCGGTAGGCTCTTGCGGCGGTCATTGCGTCGTATACGTCTGCAATGGCAATGATCTGCGCAAAATCATCGATTTCACAGTGCTTTAAGCCCTGTGGATAGCCATGGCCGTCACAGCGTTCGTGGTGCATCAGCGCGGAATTTTTGATGCGCGGATCCAACGATGCAAAGGACTGCAAAATCTCGTGGCCGAAAAACGGGTGTTTCTTAACGAGAGCAAACTCTTCGTCTGTGTATTTACCCGGTTTATTCAGGATTTCCACCGGGATTTTGGTTTTGCCAATGTCATGAAGCAGGGCGGCTGCTGTGAGGACTTCCAGATCAGAGTCAGATAATTTCAGCCATTTGCCAAGCGTATTTGAAATTAGCGCTACGTTGATTGAATGCGCATAAATGGTATCGTCAATTGCGCGCATGTTATGTAAAAAATCAAACATCTGCAATGACGACGGCGCGCCCGCCAGCAAAGGCTGTATCATCTGGGCCAGCTGGCTTTCACCGGGAAGCGTGCGTTCGGAAAGGATGGAAGAGACGCTCCGTTTCAGATTGTCTACGGAACGGGAATAATCTTCCTGGAATTTTCTGAATTCGGGAGAACTGGTGACGCGCTGGGAATATGTGGGTTCAAAAATGCTTTCATCTTCGTCTTCTTTTGGTTCGGCAAAATCTTCAATCGTTACCTGATCGATGTCATAAAATGCGATGCGGGCAATCAGGGCGTTGTTTAACTGGATGCCCTCGTCAACGACCGGAAGTCCTTTTTTTGTCGTAACTGGCGCGGCGGTTACCATGCCTTCTTTTAATTGATTGGTTTTCACAGTTTGCATAGAATACGCTCCTTTATCTTGAAATTTATACATGAAAATAGTCAAATTATTTAACATAATTATAAAACATATCTGAAAATAACGCAATGGTTATTCCTTGATAATTTATGAAAATATGCGTTATCACTTGACAAATGCAAAAAAAGAGCGTACTCTTGAAGATGCAATGAGACGATTAAAATTCAATTATATAGCTTTCCCTTATTCAGAGTGATGGAGATACATAGGATCTGTGAAGTCACGGCAACCCCTTGAACAGGAAGGTGCCAACCTGAGCGAAGAATTCGAACAATAAGTGGATTATATTTTCGGTTATAAAATGTTTCCGCTTATTTCATAAGCGGATTTTTTATTTATGGAGTTAAAAAGCTTATTTTCCAGGAGAAGGAAGCGGTATTTGAGTTAAAATCGAAATACAGTTTGAGAGGAGCAATTAAAATGGAGAAAAGATTATTTACATCCGAATCGGTAACAGAAGGGCATCCCGACAAAATCTGCGATGCGGTTTCCGATGCTATTTTAGACGCCTGCATGGCGCAGGATCCGATGAGCCGCGTGGCCTGTGAAACGGCTTCCTGTACCGGATTTATTCTGGTAACGGGAGAGATTACGACAAAAGCCAATCTGGATATTCCGGCGATTGTAAGAAAGACGGTCAATGAAATCGGTTATGACGATTCCGGCAAGGGATTTGACGGCAGCACATGCGCGGTTTTGACGGCGCTTGACAAACAGTCTCCGGATATTGCGATGGGTGTGGATAAGGCCTTAGAAGCAAAAGAAAACAAGATGACCGACGCGCAGATTGAAGCGATCGGCGCGGGCGACCAGGGTATGATGTTTGGTTTTGCGGTCAATGAGACGGAAGAGTATATGCCGTATCCGATTGCGCTGGCGCATAAACTGGCGCAGCAGCTTACGAAAGTGCGCAAAGACGGTACGTTAAGCTACTTAAGGGCAGACGGCAAATCACAGGTGTCTGTGGAATATGATGAGAACGGCAGGCCGTCCCGTCTGGAAGCGGTGGTAATTTCATCACAGCATGATGAAAAGGTGTCTCAGGAACAGATTCATGCGGATGTGAAAAAATATGTATTGGATCCCGTACTGCCAAAAGATATGGTGGATGAGAATACGAAGATTTTCATCAATCCTACCGGCCGTTTTGTGATCGGCGGTCCGCAGGGAGACGCGGGCCTTACGGGACGCAAGATTATCGTAGATACATACGGCGGTTATGCGCGCCATGGCGGCGGGGCATTTTCCGGAAAAGACTGCACGAAGGTAGACCGTTCCGCGGCGTATGCGGCGCGTTATGTTGCGAAGAACATTGTCGCTGCAGGTCTTGCGGATAAATGTGAAATCCAGCTTGCTTATGCGATCGGCGTAGCGCAGCCGACGTCGGTTATGGTCGATACGTTTGGCACGGGTAAATTGTCCGAGGAAAAACTGGTGCAAATCATCCGTGAGCATTTTGACCTTCGTCCTGCCGGCATTATCAAAATGCTGGATTTGAGAAGGCCGATTTACAAAGACACGGCGGCTTACGGGCATTTTGGCCGAAGCGATTTGAATCTGCCGTGGGAAGCGCTTGATAAAGTGGAAGACCTGAAAAAATACCTGTAACTCTGGTTTATGAAAAATTTAGAATATATTTTATTTTTTTAATAGGATTTGACGCATTTCGTGCTATAATAAGTCACAGGGACTTTGAATTAAGTCCCTGTGGCTTTTTTTGTATATGGGAAGGATAATTATATGAAATTAAAGACGCGTCTTACCATTTCTTTTTGCATTATTATATTTGTTCCGATTTTACTGGCTGCATTTGTGATTTTTGGCCTCCAGAAGTTTCAGATTGCCGCCATTGAACAGACGTACGGCATTACGGCCGATAATTATGTTAATCTTATGAATCCGGTGCAGATTTTGAACCGGTATACGAAGGCTGATTATAACAGATTATTAAAAGAAGTGAAGTTAAACCCGGATCGTTTTCTGGAACTGGAATTTTTAGAGGAAATCAATCAACAATTAAAGAAGAAGTATTCATATCTGATTGTCCGGAGAGAAGATGACATTGTTTATATGGGCGACCAGACGGATTTGAAAGAGGAGGATTTGCCCGGATATGGAGCATATGAACTCGATGCGGTTTCCGGGACTTATGTAGACGGAGAAGAAGAGCTTTTGATCAAGCAGATCAATTTCTCCTTTTCCAACGAAGACAGGGGCAGTGTGTTTATTGTTACGGCGTCTTATGAGGTTTTGCCGGAAGTGCGGCATCTGCTGGCGGATATTTTTATTTCCGCGCTGATTATTTTGTTTCTGACGGCGGGAATGCTGATTTTATGGATTTACCGCGGCATTATCCGGCCGATCAAGAGGCTTGAGGCCGCTACCGTAAATATTCAGCAGGGCAATCTGGACTTTACAATTGAGACGGAAGGAAACGATGAGGTCAGTGAACTGTGCAGCAGCTTTGAAGAAATGCGCAAAAGGCTGAAGGAATCCTCGGAGCAGCAGATGACAAGCGAGCAGCAGAGCAGAGAGCTGATCAGCAATATTGCCCATGATTTAAAGACTCCCATTACCGCCGTAAAAGGATATTCCGAGGGGCTTTTAGACGGCGTGGCGGATACGCCCGAAAAGCGCGAGAAGTATTTAAGAACGATTAACAGCAAGGCCAATGAAATGGACGCGCTGCTCAATGAGCTTACGCTGTATTCGAAAATTGACACGAACCGCATTCCGTATAACTTTAATAAGTTAAGCGTGGCGGCATACTTTAATGACTGTATTGAAGAGATCGGCATGGATCTGGAGACAAAGCAGATTGGACTGGCATATTTTAATTATGTGGACAATGATGTGAAGATTATTGCGGATCCCGAGCAATTGAAGCGGGTGGTAAATAATATTATCGGCAACTCGGTGAAGTACCTTGACAAAAAGCATGGGTTTATCAATATCCGGATCAAGGATGTCGGCGATTTTATTCAGGTGGAGATTGAAGATAACGGCAGAGGCATCGCTTCAAAAGATCTGCCTTATGTTTTCGAGCGATTTTACCGTGCGGACGCTTCGAGAAATTCGGCTACCGGAGGCAGCGGAATCGGCTTGTCGATTGTGAAAAAAATTATTGAGGACCATGGCGGTAAAATCTGGGCGACCAGCAAGGAATCCGTTGGTACCGTGATGTATTTTGTAATACGAAAATATCAGGAGGTAATTCAGAATGAGTAAGGTGCTGATTATTGAAGATGAGGTTGCGATTGCAGATCTGGAAAAAGATTATCTGGAATTGAGCGGATTTGAAGTGGAGATTGAGAATTCGGGCGATGTGGGTTTGGAAAAAGCGTTACAGGAAGAATTTGATATGTATATTCTGGATTTGATGCTTCCGGGAGCGGATGGTTTTGAAATCTGCAGGCAGATCCGGGAAGTGAAAAACACGCCGATTTTGATGGTGTCGGCCAAGAAAGACGACATTGACAAAATCAGAGGACTGGGACTTGGCGCGGATGACTATATTACCAAGCCGTTTTCGCCAAGCGAACTGGTGGCAAGGGTGAAAGCGCACCTGGCACGCTACGAACGGCTGATCGGAAGCAGCCAGCAGGAAAACGACACGATAGAAATCCGCGGGATCAAAATTGACAAGACGGCGCGCCGGGTATGGGTCAACGAGGAAGAGAAGCAGTTTACGACAAAAGAATTTGATCTGCTTACGTTTTTGGCGGAAAACCCCAATCGCGTTTTCACAAAAGAGGAATTGTTTCGGGAAATATGGGATATGGAATCCATTGGCGATATTGCAACCGTAACGGTCCACATCAAAAAAATCCGCGAAAAAATCGAGATAAACACGGCCAAACCCCAATACATAGAAACTATATGGGGCGTAGGCTACCGGTTCAAGGTGTAAGAGATGGAGTTTATAATCTATGAGGATGCGCATCTTCTGCTTGTTCATAAACCCGCGGGCATTCCGGTGCAGACAAAGTCCCTAAGCCAAAAAGACATGGTTTCCATACTCAAAAATTACAGGGCGCAAAAAGGCGAGGAACCTTATATTGCTGTTGTTCACAGGCTGGACCAGCCGGTGGAAGGTCTGCTTTTACTGGCCAGGACAGCGCAGGCCGCGGCGCAGTTAAGCGAACAGTTCCAAAAGCGCATGGTAGACAAGTATTACCGCGCGGTCGTATACAATGAAAGGAATGCGCCGCTGTCTGCCGGAGAGAGCGGCAGATTAACGGATTATCTATGGAAAGATCCGAAGCAGAATCTTTCCATGGCAGTAAGCGAAGGGACAAAAGGCGCCAGAAAAGCTGTTTTGCAATATCGCGTCTTAAAAATAAAAGACAGGTTTGCCGAATTGTCCGTTTTGCTTGAAACGGGCAGACATCACCAGATCCGCGTGCAGATGGCCAATGCAGGGCTTCCTTTGGCCGGGGACCTTAAGTACGGATGGACGGATGATGTGATGTTCCAGGGCACGGCAAAACATCCCGCGCTGTGTGCGGATCAGATTTCTTTTATTCATCCGATAACCAAACAAAAAATGGAATTTCACACAAAACCGCAAAATCCCATTTTCCAATTGTTGCAGGAACATCCAGACATATCTTCCTGACAGAATCTTTATGCGTACATAAAAACTTGTGCGGCGCGCATAATTTTCCTATGAAGAAGATTAAAACAATGGAAACGGGAACGAAAATTGTCAAAATGTCAGCTGTAACGGCGGCAGTCTATTTGGGAATGAAATTTGTTTTCCCGGTAGCGCTGCCGTTTTTGATTGCGCTGGCGCTGGCGCGTATGCTGTATCCCCTTGCAAAAGCGCTGGAAAAAAAGATGCGGTTTCGCAGGGAACTGGCGCGCTTTACGGCGTATGGCGCTCTGCTTGCCGGTATCGGGGCAATTGCAGGGGGACTGTTGTATTTGTGTTATTTTATGGGAAGCCAATGCCTGAATAATATGGATTCTATTCTTGAGAGCGCGGACAGCATATTTTGTGAGAGCTGTGACAAGCTGGAAGAGCTGTCGGGATTTAAGACGGAAGATATTCAAAGAACAATACAAAAAGAAGCGTCTTCTTTGGCCGAAGGCGCGGTTTCTTATTCCAAAGACGCGGGCTGGTATATGATGGGCCTTCTGGCAAAAATATTTGTGATTCTGATTGCGGCATTTCTGATTCTGAATGACTACGAAAAAATAATCGGAGGTATCAAAAAAACACAGACGGGAAGATATGCAATTGAAATGCTCAAAGGAATCAAAGGGGCTTCCTGGGCCTATCTGCGCGCGCAGCTGTGCATTATGGGAATTGTGACGGCAATCTGTATCGGGGGATTGTTTTTGCTTGGAATACCGTATGCTTTTTGGGCAGGGCTGGCAATTGGGATATGCGACGCCCTGCCGGTTTTGGGAACAGGCACGATCTTTGTGCCATGGGCTTTATTTGAAATTTTGTTTGGAAGGTACCAAAATGCGCTGGGATTTTTTGTGATTTATTTTATCTGTAATTTTATCCGCCAGGTTTTAGAACCGCGCATGGTGGGACAGAGCCTGGGAGTGCCGCCCCTCGCGGTATTAATCAGTATCTATGTCGGCATATACGTATACGGCGGTTCCGGCGTTTTGCTCGGACCGATCTCTGCCCTGGTTATTTATGAGGTTTATAAGTCTTTTTGACTTGACAAATCAAAAATCAGCAGTCCATAATAGTACTGCCAGAATAATTAAACATAGAAAGGAATAAAGACCATGGCTAAAGAGAAGAAATTAGTGGAAGCGATTACCTCCATGGAAGAGGATTTCGCGCAATGGTATACGGATGTGGTAAAAAAAGCGGAATTAATCGATTATTCCTCTGTGAAAGGATGCATGATCCTTAAACCGGACGGGTATGCAATCTGGGAAAACATCCAGGCGGAGCTGGACAGACGATTCAAGGAAACCGGAGTGGAAAATGTATATATGCCGATGTTCATTCCGGAAAGTCTATTAAATAAAGAAAAAGACCATGTGGAAGGATTTGCCCCCGAAGTGGCGTGGGTGACGCATGGCGGAGCCAATCCGCTGCAGGAGAGGCTTTGCGTTCGCCCGACTTCAGAGACGCTTTTTTGTGACTTCTATAAAAATGTAATTCAATCTTACCGGGATTTGCCGAAACTGTACAATCAATGGTGTTCCGTCGTAAGATGGGAAAAAGAAACAAGGCCGTTTCTGCGTTCGAGAGAATTTTTATGGCAGGAAGGGCATACGGCGCATGCAACAGCAGAAGAAGCGGAAGAAAGAACGGTTCAGATGCTGCATGTCTATGCGGATTTTTGTGAAGAGACGCTTGCAATTCCGGTTGTACGCGGCAGAAAGACGGAAAAAGAGAAGTTTGCCGGAGCGGAGGCGACGTACACAATAGAAGCGTTGATGCATGACGGCAAGGCGCTTCAGTCCGGTACGAGCCATAATTTTGGAGACGGGTTTGCCAGGGCGTTTGGCATCCAGTATACGGATAAGGACAACAAACTGCAATACGTGCATCAGACTTCCTGGGGCATGACGACGCGTCTGATCGGGGCGGTGATCATGGTGCATGGAGACGATTCGGGCCTGGTTCTTCCTCCGCGGATCGCGCCCGTACAGGCAATGGTGATTCCGATTCAGCAGTATAAAGAAGGCGTTTTGGAAAAGGCTGCCGAATTAAAAGAACGCTTAAGCGCGGCGGGCGTGCGCGTGAAACTGGACGCTTCGGATAAGAGCCCCGGCTGGAAATTTTCAGAGCAGGAGATGCGCGGCATTCCGGTAAGGATTGAGCTTGGCCCCAAGGATATGGAAGCCGGCCAGTGCGTCCTGGTACGCAGGGATACCAGGGAAAAGACGGTTGTTTCATTGGATGAACTGGAAGCAAAGGTGAAAGAGCTTCTGGAAGCGATTCAGAATGATATGTTTGCGCGTGCAAAAGCGCACAGGGACGCGCACATCCACGACGCGCACAATTATGAGGAGTTTACGGAAACGGTTCTTCACAAACAGGGCTTTATCCGCGGTATGTGGTGCGGCGAACAGGCGTGTGAAGATAAAATAAAAGAAGATTTTGCGGCAACCGCAAGATGTATGCCGTTTGACGACCGGCAGGAAATTGCGCAGGTCTGCGTCTGCTGCGGCAGGCCGGCGCATAAGCTGGTATATTGGGGAAAGGCATATTAAAGAAATTGATTGCAGATACGGAGCTGGTAAGATGATCATTGCATTGCCAAAGAAGGTCGGCTTTATTATAGATACGCTGACGCAGGCAGGGTATGAGGCGTATGCGGTAGGAGGCTGCATTCGCGACAGTATGATGGGCAGGATTCCGAAAGACTGGGATATTACGACTTCGGCAAAGCCCCCGGAGGTAAAGGCTGTTTTTCCCAAAACGATCAATACGGGAGAAAAACACGGCACGGTAACGGTAATGGTCGGTCGGGAAGGATTTGAAGTGACTACATACCGGATTGACGGAGAATACGAAGATTCCAGGCATCCGAAAGAAGTTACGTTTACGCCTGATCTGCTGGAGGATTTGAAACGGCGGGATTTTACCATAAATGCCATGGCGTATAACGAGACGGCGGGTCTGGTAGATGCGTTTGACGGTCTAAAAGATCTGGATCGGAAAGTGATTCGCTGTGTGGGAGATTCCAGACAGCGGTTTGAAGAGGACGCGCTTCGTATGATGCGCGCGGTGCGGTTTGCCGCCGAACTGGGGTTTTCCATTGAAGAATCCACACAGGAAGCGATTCGGGAACTTTCGTCCGATCTTGAGAATATCAGCGCGGAGCGCATTCAGGCGGAGCTGGTAAAGATATTAGTATCCCCGCATCCGGAGAGGATGCGCACGCTGTATGAGCTGGGGATTACCCATGTCATTCTGCCGGAATTTGACGCGATGATGCAAACGGAGCAAAATCATCCGCATCATATGTATTCCGTAGGAGAGCATACGGTTGCGGCGTTGCAGCAGATTGCGGACGATAAGGTCTTAAGGCTTGCGATGCTGTTTCATGATGTGGCAAAGCCGTTGTGCAGAACTTCGGGAGAGGACGGCTTCGATCATTTTTATCATCATCCCAAACTGGGCGGCAGACTGGCGAGGGAAATCATGCGGCGGCTTAAATTTGACAACAATACGACGGACGCGGTGTGCAGACTCGTTGCGGGGCACGATGATAATCCGCTTCCGGAAGAAAAATATGTCAGGCGGGCGATGGTTCGCATTGGCATCGAAGCATATCCGGCAATTTTTGAGATAAAGAAAGCGGACATACTTTCGCAGAGCTGGTACAAGCGCAGTGAAAAGCTGCAATATCTGGAAGAATACCGGGCCTGTTATCTTAGAATTATAAAAGCAAAACAATGTTTAACGTTAAAGGAGCTTGCCGTAACCGGAACAGATCTGATCGCAATCGGAATACGGCCGGGTCCTGATCTTGGGAAGCTTTTACAGGAGCTTTTCGGTGAGGTTTTAGAAGATCCGGATAAGAATACGAAGCCGTATCTGATCGAAAAAGCAAAAACAATTTATAAGCAGGAATTCTATGGCAAAGGGAGCATAAATTGAAAAGCCCCTTCATATGTTTAAATACACGGAATGTACAAAAACAGTAGATGAAGTGGAAAAGAATCATATGGAGGGGTTTTTGTGTATAATCGGGAAGAAGAGATTCTGGAACAGTATGAAATTGAAGTAAGAAGCACATCAAAAGGACGCGGAGCCCTGAATTGTGATACGGATAAAGGGATTATGCTGTTGAAAGAGTTTCGCGGTTCAAAAGAGAGGGCCGTTTTTTTGTATGATATATTGGAGTTTTTGTCGCAGGAAGGATTTGTGGCGGAAACCGTAACGCTTTCAAAGGAAAAGGAAGCAATTGTAAAAGATGAGATCAACGACGTTTCGTATATACTGAAAAACTGGTATACCGGAAAAGAGTGCGATGTTAAAAACAGAGATGATATTATGTCGGCCGTAAAAGAGCTGGCCGTATTTCATAATCTTACCAAAACATACAAGAAAGAAATTCCGGAATTTTTAAAGGCAGATAAAAACAGTCTGCTGAATGAATACGAAAAGCATAACAGAGAACTGAACAAAGTGAAAAACTACATACGAAATAAAAACAAAAAAAATGAATTTGAAATGCTTTTTATGAAAGTATATGAAAACTATAAAAACCAGGCGGCGGAAGCGACGGAGCGTCTGGGACGGCAGATGCAGGATCTGGATGAAACGCTGGCGGATCAGATGTGGGGACTTTGCCATGGGGATTACAATCAGCACAATGTGATACATTCGCAGGGGGAATGGATTTTGTTGAATTTAGAACAGATGTCGTATGATATTATGGTTCTGGATCTTGCCAATTTCATCCGTAAAATTCTGGAAAAATACAATTGGAATACGGGGCTTGGCATAGACATGATTACGGCGTACGACGGCATTCGAAAATTGCATCCGGAAGAGTTTGAACAGTTATACGTGCGTCTTTCCTATCCTCAGAAGTATTGGAAAATTGCCAATCATTATTCCAGTTCAAGAAAATCCTGGATTTCGGGGAGAGATATAGAAAAATTAGAGAAAATAATCGAACAGGAGCCACAGAGAAAACAATTTCTGAAAATGTTATTTTGTTTCACAAGCTAGATAGTTTGTGGTATACTCATAGATAGCTTTTAGTAGAAATGGAGAAATAGCATGAAAATACAAAAGAATTATTTTTTTATTATTTTTATGATGGCGGCAGTGTTTGTTTTGGGCGCATGCGGGCAGCAATCTTCCGGCAGCGGCATTATGCAGGGCAGGATGGGCTCCGGAATGAAACAGCAGAAAGAAGAGACGACGCCCGAAGAAGAGGAAGAGCCGCAGGAAGAGGACGAATCGAAAGAGGCCGACTTATATATTGTTACAAAAATTGATGCAGAGCAGAAAAAAGCTGACTTTCAGAAAGTGGAAGGCGGAAGGCAGCTACAGTACGCGTACGATACGGGGACGCGTTTTCTGGATAAATATGGCGACACAAAAGCCATTACTTCATTCCTGCCGGGAGACGTGGTGGAAATAGAAGTGATAGACAGCAAACAGCAGCTTGTAACGGTGCAGTTGTCGGACCGGGTATGGGTGCATGACGACATTGTAAATTATTCCGTGGATGAAAGCATACACGCCGTTACGATTGGACAGACCATATATTCTTATAACGCGGATATGGATATTTTTTCCGGAGAAGGCAAAATCGGATTTGCCGGCATAAGCTCTTCGGATGTGCTCCGGGCTGTCGGAATGGGACAAAAACTGATTTCGCTGGCCGTCACAAAAGGGCACGGTTACCTTGCGCTTGCCAATACGAAGCTGTTCGAAGGCAGTTTTATCTGTATTGGAGACAGGATCTTTGAGGAAGTGACGCAGAATATGCAGATTGAAGTGCCGGAAGGCAGTTACCTTGTGACCGTCGCCAATAAAGGATATGGAGGAAGCAGGGAAATTGCCATAGAACGTGATCAGACGACAAGCCTGAATTTGGACGAATTAAAAGGCGAGGGTCCGAAAATCTGCAGGGTCACCTTTGATGTGGGCGTGGAGCATGCCATTCTCTGGGTAGACGGGAAAAAGGCGGATTATTCCGCTCCGGTGGAACTTCCGTACGGCGTTCATACGATTGCGATTGAAGCGGAGGGATTTGATACCATCACCAAAAAGCTTGTGGTGAATTCCGAGAAAGCGGAAATTGAGGTTGCTCTGAACGCGTCATCGTCGAAAGACGATTCGGAAAAAGAGGAAAAGAAAAATAATAACAACAATAATAACAACAATAATAACAACAATAACGGCAATAATAACAACAATAACAACAGCAATAATAACAACAATAACGGCAATAATAACAACAATAATAACAATAATGGCAATAACAACAATAATAATAATAACAATAATTCGTCTGCGGCCGATTATCTGACGACTTTGTATAATTTGCTTACATCGACCAACCAGGCCAATCAGAACACGAACAACAATAACAACAATACAAACGGAAATGCGGGCAGCAGCTCAAATTCCGGCGACAGCTATGAGGATTTGAGAGATCAATAAAAACAAGGGAGGAAAGCCATGAATTACAAAGAAGTGTATGAGGAGTGGATGAGAAATCCATATTTTGATGAGCAGACCAGAGCGGAATTAAAAGCAATTGCAGAGGATGAAAAAGAAATCGAAGACAGATTTTACAGGGATCTGGAATTTGGCACGGCGGGTCTGCGCGGCGTAATTGGCGCAGGGACAAACCGTATGAATCTTTATACGGTCCGCAAAGCGACGCAGGGCCTTGCGAATTATATTAAAAAAACGGGCGCGCAGGAGAAGGGCGTTGCAATTGCATACGATTCGAGAAGAATGTCGCCGGAATTTGCAGATGAAGCGGCGCTCTGCCTTGGAGCAAATGGAATCAAAGCATATGTTTTTGAATCCCTGCGTCCGACGCCGGAGTTGTCTTACGCAGTCAGGAAGTTAAATTGCACGGCCGGCATTAATATAACGGCAAGCCATAATCCTGCGGAATATAACGGATATAAAGTCTACTGGGAGGACGGCGCACAGATAACGCCGCCGCATGATCAAAATATTATGGATGAGGTAAAGGCGGTAGAGGATTATAACCACGTGCTGACGATGGACAAAGAGGACGCCTGCAAGCAGGGGCTGTATTGTTCTATTGGGGAAGATCTGGACCGTTCTTATATGGAAGAGATTAAGAAGCTGGTGATTCACCAGGATGCGATTGATGCGGTAACGGATGAACTTAAGATTGTCTACACGCCTCTGCATGGAACAGGCAATATTCCGGTTCGTACGATACTAAAGGAGCTTGGATTCTCCAATGTATTCGTAGTGAAAGAGCAGGAAGAGCCGGATGGGGACTTCCCGACCGTAGGCTATCCCAATCCGGAGTCGCCGGCCGCTTATGAGCTTGCTTTGGCGCTTGCCAAAAAAGAAAACGCAGATCTGGTACTGGCGACAGATCCGGACGCAGACCGTCTCGGCGTATATGTAAAAGATGGCAAAACCGGGGAATACCACATGCTGACCGGCAATATGTCCGGCTGTCTGATCGGCGATTACATCATCGGACAGACGAAAGCGGTAAAAGGAGCGCTTCCGGAAGACGGGGCGTTTATTCGTTCTATCGTAACGACGAATCTTGCGGATGCCATCGCCAGACATTATGGCGTAAACTTAATCGAAGTATTGACCGGATTTAAGTTTATCGGACAGAAAATACTGGAATTTGAAACGACGGGGCAGGGTACGTACCTGTTTGGCATGGAAGAAAGCTACGGCTGTCTGCCGGGCGTTTACGCAAGAGATAAAGACGCTGTTGCAGCCACGATGTTTTTATGTGAAGCCGCGGCTTTTTATAAGACGCAGGGAAAAACGCTCTGGGATGCGATGCTTGAAATTTATGAACGCTACGGGTATTATCAGGATCATGTGGAATCCATTACGTTAAAAGGAATTGAAGGGCTGGAAAAAATCAAGGGCATACTGGAAACATTAAGATCCAATCCTTTGGCCGAGATTGGAGCATATAAGACGCTGAAATTCAGGGATTATCAGGCGGGCACGATTACAGACGCCGTAACAAAAGAAGCGGCGCCAACGAATCTTCCGTCTTCGAATGTTTTGTACTATGAGCTGGAAGATGAGGCATGGGTATGCGTTCGTCCGTCCGGTACAGAACCCAAAATAAAATTTTATATGGGAGTCAAAGGAACGTCTCTGAAAGATTCGATGGAGAAATCGAAAAAACTGGGTCAGGAAGTCTTGAAAATAGTGGATGAATTGATATAAATTCCGAAAAATACTGACTTGTTCTTGACAAATATAGGCAAAACAAGTATAAATATTCTTGTAGGTAATCGATGAAGACGAGCCTTAATATATGAGAAATCCACAGGAGGAATTTTTAAATGAACAAAGCAGAATTAGTTGCAGCTATAGCTGACAGAACGGAATTATCGAAAAAGGACGCTGAAGCAGCATTAAAAGCTTTTACTGATGTAGTTGCCGAGGAATTGAAAAAGGGTGAGAAGATACAGTTAGTAGGATTTGGAACATTTGAAGTTTCTGAAAGGGCAGCAAGAACCGGAAGAAATCCACAGACTGGCGCAGAAATGGAAATTCCTGCATCCAAAGCTCCAAAATTTAAAGCAGGAAAAGCATTGAAGGATATGGTAAACGAATAATTCGCAGAGCGAATGGATAAGTTTTTATTTTACAGGGGGCCCTTTGGTTGTCCCCTGTGTTTTTTATTACAGGAGAATATATGAGATTAGATAAATTTTTAAAAGTGTCGCGGCTGATTAAACGCCGCACGGTGGCGAATGAAGCCTGTGACGCGGGAAGGGTATCGGTCAACGGAAAAGTGGCAAAAGCGTCCGTGAAAGTAAAACCCGGGGATATAATTGAAATTGCATTCGGACAAAAAACGGTCAAAGTGGAAGCGCTGTCTCTGGCCGAATCGGTTAAAAAGGAAGACGCAAAAGAGATGTTTCGTTATCTCTGATATTTGTGCATAAATACACCTGCCTTCTAATATAATGTAGAAAGAAGAAAGACAACCATTCCAAATGCAGAAAGGTTGTAAGCAGGAGGTAAGTATGGAAGAGAAAACAGGAAATAAAGCACATAAGGTTCTCCTTGGCAACCGTAAAACCGGGAACTTCAGCGGAGTGGTGGATGTGCTTTCATTTGATGTGGCTGAGATTTTGCTGGAAACGGAACAGGGAATGCTTTTAATCAAGGGGAATGATCTTCATGTCAACCGGTTAAGCCTGGAGAAAGGGGAAGTTGACATTGAGGGAAAGATTGATTCTTTAGCGTATTCTGAAATCAAGGATTACGGCAAACAGGCAGAATCTTTTTTTGGGCGGCTGTTTAAATGACCGGTGCAGTCAGCGGCACAATAACAGGAGAGGGCAGTTTGCTGCTTGCGTCATTCCTTTTTGGAATTGTTTTGATGATGCTGTATGATATATTCCGGATTTTTCGTCATATCGTAAAACACGGCACAATTTTAACGGCGGTCGAAGATGTGTTTTACTGGGTTTTGTGCGCTGTTGGGGTCTTTGCCATGCTGTATCAGGAGAACGAAGGACTGCTGCGCTGGTTTGTCATAGGCGGCGTTGCGCTTGGGATGCTTTTGGAAAACAGCCTGATCAGCCCCTTTGTCATTCGTTTGTTTGTTAAGATCATCAGCGTATGGTTAAACGCCATGGGAAAAGTGATACGCATCGGCGGAATGCCGGCAAAAAAATTTTTATTATTTTTCAGAAAAGAATTGAAAAAAATCAAAAAAGCAATTAAGATAGGTATTAACAAAGAGTAAAAGAGGAATTGTTATATGAGCAGATACCGAAAAAGGAAAGAAAGGGCAGGAAGAGGAAGCATCGCCTGTATCGTTATTTTTTTACTTGTGATAATGTCGGTTCAGATTGTAAAGCTGTATCAGAAGAATCAGGAATATATTGCGCGGGAAACGGAATTGACCGAACAGCTTGGGGAAGAGACGGAGCGTTTTGAGCAGCTGACCGAGTACGAAGAATATATTGGAAGCCGTGAATACGTGGAGGACGCAGCGAAGAGCAAGCTGGGTCTGGTTTATGAGAATGAGATTATATTTAAAGAGAAATAAAGCGAATATCTTAAAAAGCTTAAGTGCCCTCGAATCTACAATTCGAGGGCATTTTTGACGAAAAGTTTTTGGAACGCGTTCAATCGTTTGACAAAGATTTTATAGCGTTGTGCGTATAATGCCTCTTAGTTTCGGGACGAATCAGAACCGGCCCGGTATATGAATATGGGATACAGGAGGATTTTAGCATGAGGAAGACAGGATGGAAACAATTGGCGCTTGGTATTTTGGGAGCATTGCTCTGCCGGATTTCTATTATGGGATGTTATCCCTTTGTTCCTGCGTTTTTTGCAGCGGTGTATTTGGAGGAAAAAGGAAGATGGCTGTTGTCGGTCGGAATGCTTACGGGCATGGTGGCGTATCTGCCAATCACGGTAATTGCCAAATATGCCATGTCTATCTTATTAATTGGCGTGACGGTGCGCTTGTCCGAGTGGGTGGATAAACGGTGTTATGCAGTTGTGGCGGCAGTCGCCGCGGCCGGAGGAACCATGGCACTTTCCATATTTGGCGGTATTTTTGATCTGCGGAATCAGGTTACGCCGGCAGCGGCGGTATGTGAAGCAGTTTTTATATTTGGATTTGTCATTCTGGCGGCAAAGGGCGTTCATCTTTTTTTGGAAGAGCCGGACAAGCCGGCCGTATTGGAAAATGTGCGGGACGAATATCAGGAGCAGAGGCTTTTAAAATATGCCAGAAGCTTCGACGGACTCTCTAAAACGTTTTTATCTATGAGCAGACGAAGTGAGATCCTGCCGGAGGATGTGGGGCAGATCCAGCAGGAAATTACGGGGCGCATCTGCAGCGGCTGCGATACCTGCGCAATTTGCTGGGCGCCGGCGAATCACACGATGTACGGACTGTTTAGCCGGTTAGCCGGAAATTTGCTGCAAACAGGGGAAGCGGACGATGAGACGAAAAGGCAGCTGGAAGAAAACTGCCGTTACGCAGGGCATATTCAGCGGGAGGCAGAGGCTGCGTTTGAGCAGGTGAGAGTGAACAAGGCGTGGTACAACAGGCTTTTGGAAAACAGAGAAATGATTGCCCAGCAGTTGGATGCAATGGCGTTTATTATGGAAGACTGCGCCAGCGAAACGACGATTCTGGACGCGGAAGAAAAGCGCAGGCTTTCGGAGATCCGCTATCGGGCAAAAGAATGCGGAATTGTTGCGCAGGACGTGCATTTGTTTAAAAAAAACGACGGGCACATCCAGGCGGTATTAAAAGTGCGCTCCAAATGGGGAAATTGCGTGGCAATGCGGGATCTGACAAAGGTAGTGACCGGCGCGCTGGACCTGCATATGAAGCCGCATAAAGATACGAAGACGTTTATCGGGAAAGAGGAAACGGAAGTTGTGTATGAGGAGAAACCGGCCTATCACGCGGTGCACGGAATGGCAAAGCTGATCAAAGACGGATCCGATATATCAGGCGACAGTTTTTCTTTTCTGGAAAAAGAGGACGGCGAGCTGGTGTTAAGCCTGTCGGACGGTATGGGATCTGGCGAGCGGGCAAGCAAAGAAAGCGAGCTTGTAATAGATCTGCTGGAAAAGTTTATTGAGGCCGGTTTTACAAAAGATACGGCAATTAAGATGCTCAATTCCGCTATGGTGATCCACGGAGAAAATGAGCTGTATTCAACGGTGGATATTTCGTCGGTCAATCTGTATACCGGAGAGGCGTCTTTTTATAAAATTGGCGCTTCCGCTACTTTTATACGTCATAAAAACGGCAGTGTGGAATGCCTGTTATCGACTTCGCTTCCGGTGGGAGTCAGCTTTGAAATTGAGATTGAACAGGCAAAAAAGCAGCTTTCGGACGGAGATTTTCTTGTAATGATTACGGATGGTGTGATAGAATATCTGAATACGGACAGTCCGGAAGAGGTTTTGGAGGACATTATTTCAGAAATTAAAACAAACCATCCGGGGCTGCTGGCAAAAAAGATTTTGGATCAGGTCATGCTTTATACGGGAGGAAAAGCGGAAGATGACATGACGGTGCTTGCAGCGGCGATATGGGAGAATTGACGGAGCATAAGAGCAAATGATAAATAAAATTACGGCATATATAAAACAGCATCATATGATACAAAAAGGAGAACATGTCTGCGTGGGCGTTTCCGGCGGAGCGGACTCGGTCTGTCTGTTCCGGGTTTTAGAGGAGCTGCGGCATACGATGGGCTTTACGATGTCTGTGGCGCATATTGAGCATGGCATTCGGGGCGAAGAGAGCCTTTCTGATATGGAATTCGTAAAGGAACTGGCGGAAGGGGCAGGAATTTCGGTTACAACGTATGCTTATTTGGTGAAAGAAATTGCGGCAAAGCGTGGCATTTCCCTGGAGGAAGCAGGGAGAGAAGCGCGTTATCAGGCGTTTGCAGAGGAAGCGGCGCGCTATGGGGCAAACACAAAGATTGCGCTTGCGCATCATGCAAACGACAATGCAGAGACAATGCTGTTTCATCTGTGCAGGGGAAGCGGCATGGACGGCCTTAGAGGAATCCGCCCTGTGCGCGGCAATATCATCCGTCCTTTGCTGTGCGTGGCAAGAAGTGAAATAGAAGAATTTTTGCGTCTGGCAGGACAGGAATACCGCACGGACGCTACCAACGCAGAGCTGGTTTACAGCAGGAACCGGATTCGATGCCGTATTATGCCGGAAATGGAAAAGATAAACGGCAATGCCGTTCTTCACATGAACCGTCTGGCAGAAGATGCGGCTGAAATCTCGGATTATTTCTGCAAAGAGGCCGATGCGGTTCTGAAAAAATATATGGCATCGGAGGGAGAAGGCATCCGGTTTGGCTTAGAAGGGCTGATGGGGAGGCCTTCTGTTATGCAGAGGCGTATTCTAATGGAACTTGCGGCAAGGGCGTGCGGCAGCAGAAAAGACATTACAAGAGAGCATATCGTATCTTTGTTTAAATTAGCGGAGGGAGGAACCGGAAAGAAAATTTCTCTCCCATATGGAATCGACGCGGAAAAGAGCTATGGGTTTTTGCGCCTGTATCCTGCGCGCAAACAGGACTGCGCAGTTGAAACGGCGGAAGAAATATTTCTGGAAAAGCAGTCCGGCAGACTCTGTTTACAGGGTGGCTGCATTCAATATGAAATAATGGGCAATTCTAAAAATTATGAAGAAATTCCCCGAAATCTGTATACGAAATGGTTTGATTATGATAAGATAAAAAATGGACTTTGTTTGCGGACAAGAAGGCCCGGAGACTATTTTGAGCTGGATTGTTATGGGCACAGACAGAAGCTGAAAAATTATTTTATGAACGAAAAGGTGCCGCAGTCAAAACGGGCGCAGATTATGCTTCTGGCGGATGGTTCTCATATTGTATGGATGATAGGCTATCGAATCAGTGAATATTATAAAGTTACGGAAAGGACAAAGCGTATTTTGAAAGTACAGTACATGGAGGAAGGAATATGAAAGAGACGGTTCGCGTATTATTATCGGAAGAAGAAGTGGATCAAAGAATTGCAGAAATTGCAGCAGAAATTAACCGGGATTATAAGGATGAGCATGTGCATCTGATCAGCGTGTTAAAGGGAGGCGTGTTTTTTACCTGTGAACTGGCAAAGCGGCTGGATATGCCCGTTTCCATGGACTTTATGGTAGTTTCCAGTTATGGGGCGTCTACAAAATCAAGCGGAATCGTAAAAATCGTAAAAGATCTGGATGAAGAAATTGCGGGCAAAAATGTTCTGGTAGTCGAAGATATTATTGACTCCGGCAGAACGTTAAGCTATCTGTTAAGCTATTTAAGGAAAAGGAATCCCAGAAGCTTAAAGATCTGCACCTTGCTGGACAAACCGGAACGGCGGGTAACGGATGTGAGTGTGGATTATACCTGCTTTCAGATTCCGGATGAGTTTATCGTGGGCTATGGGCTTGATTATGCACAGAAATATCGGAATTTGCCGTATATCGGCGTAGTAGAATTAGATTAACAGGTCTTAGAAGGAGGTTTCCAGTTGAAGAAGCACAGTTACAGAGGATTCGGATTCTATGCGATGCTCGTTGTTATTGTGGTCGTCGTTTGGATGCTGCTTGATGCAAGGCAGGAAACGGCGGCATATTCCATAACGGAATTTGAGCAGGCATTGGAAAACGAAGAAGTCGTATATATAGAAATCGAACAAAACAGAGAGATACCTACAGGTATTTTAAATGTCCGCTTAAAGGGCGGTGCCGCAAAGGAACTTTATGTGTCGGACGTCAATGAGATTCAGTCTCTTTTAAAAGAGTATGCGTTCAGCAATTATTATCTGGGGGATGTGCCGCCGGAGAGCTGGCTGTTGAACCTGCTTCCGCTGCTGATCGTGCTGGCCACAATGTTTATTTTGTTTATGATTATGAGCAACCAGGCGGCGTCAGGCGGCGGCGGAGTCAAGATGATGAATTTCGGCAAAAGCCGCGCAAAGCTTTCCACCAATGACAATAAGATGAATTTTGGCAATGTTGCGGGACTCAGGGAAGAGAAAGAAGAACTGGAGGAACTGGTGGATTTTCTGAAATCGCCAAGAAAGTATATTCGTCTGGGAGCACGCATTCCCAAAGGAATCCTGCTTGTGGGCCCTCCGGGAACCGGAAAGACGCTTTTGGCAAAAGCAGTCGCCGGTGAGGCGGGCGTACCGTTTTTTAGCATTTCCGGTTCGGATTT
This sequence comes from uncultured Lachnospiraceae bacterium, assembly GCA_910586725.1. Classification (GTDB taxonomy): domain Bacteria; phylum Bacillota; class Clostridia; order Lachnospirales; family Lachnospiraceae; genus Roseburia_B. The sequence goes on from CAJUJL010000022.1 coordinate 32,920, forward strand.
TGTGGAAATGTTTGTCGGCGTGGGCGCTTCCCGCGTCAGGGATTTATTTGAAGAGGCGAAGAAAAACGCTCCCTGCATTGTTTTTATTGATGAAATCGACGCCGTGGCGAGGCGGCGTGGAACCGGAATGGGCGGCGGCCATGACGAGCGCGAGCAGACGCTCAATCAGATGCTGGTTGAGATGGATGGTTTTGGCGTCAACGAAGGCATCATTGTTATGGCGGCGACAAACCGTGTGGATATTTTAGATCCGGCGATTATGCGTCCGGGAAGATTTGACCGCAAAATCCATGTGGGAAGGCCGGACATCGGAGGAAGAGAAGAAATTTTAAACGTTCATGCGCAAAATAAGCCTTTGGGCGACGACGTGGATTTGAAGCAGATTGCGCAGACGACGGCGGGATTTACCGGAGCGGATTTGGAAAATCTGTTAAACGAAGCCGCCATTAATGCGGCCAAGGAAGACAGGGCTTATATTATTCAAAGCGATATTCGACAGTCGTTTGTAAAGGTAGGCATCGGCGCGGAGAAGAGAAGCCGTATTATTACGGAAAAAGAGAAAAAAATAACAGCGTTCCACGAAGCGGGCCATGCAATATTATTTCATGTTCTGCCGGATGTGGGGCCTGTTGATACGGTGTCGATTATTCCCACCGGCGCGGGAGCGGCAGGTTATACCATGCCGTTAAATGAAAATGATAAAATGTTTAATACGAAGGGACGCATGCTTCAGGAAATCGTCGTAGACCTTGGAGGCCGCGTTGCGGAGGAGCTGGTCTTTGATGATATTACAACAGGCGCATCGCAGGATATTAAGCAGGCAACGCAGCTTGCAAAAGCGATGGTTACCAAATACGGCATGTCCGATCATGTAGGGCTTATCAATTATGACAATGACGATGACGAGGTATTTATCGGAAGGGATCTGGCTCACGCCAGAGGATATGGCGAGAGCGTGGCCACGAGAATTGATGAAGAAGTAAAACGGATTATTGATGAGTGTTACGAAAAAGCAAAGAAAATTATACATGAATATGAGGATGTTTTGAACCAATGTGCAGGTCTGTTGTTGGAGAAAGAAAAGATTAGCAGAGAAGAGTTCGAAGGATTGTTTCAATAGTAAGGAAAGTGTAATTGTGCAAATTTAACAAAAATACACGGCATAATTTGTGAAGTTTGTGCACACTGATTTGCCATTCCATGGTATTATACTAACTGTAGAACCCCCAATCATTAATAGTTTTTGCTACACCCATAGTAAAAATACCTTCTCCTAAAAAGACAGCATTTGGATGGCTGTCTTTTTTACTGTTTATTTTACCAGAAAGGGGATTATGATTTATGAGACGCCAAACGGTGCAGGAAGTAAGCAATACACAAAAATATATTATGCAGACGCGGCCGATTTTACAAAAACAGGCGCTTTTTTCGGACGGGACGAAGGACTATCGTATTCCGATGGAGCCAAAACCCAATGAAACGGTGACGATACGTTTTCGCACGGCAAAAGATAATGTGGACGCCGTCTGGCTGTGTACGGATAAAAACAGCTACTTTATGGATTTTTTTGAAAGCGACGGAACATACGACTATTACTCCGTGGACATTATGCTTGGAACGGAGCCGTTTTCATATTATTTTGAAATTGTGTCCGGTTTGTTGAAATGCCGGTATGACCGTTACGGTGTAACCAGAGAGATCCGAAAGCAGTACTTTTTCCGGATAGCGCCCGGATTTTCCACGCCTGATTGGGCAAAAGGCGCCGTTATGTATCAGATTATGGTGGATCGGTTTTATAATGGGGACCCGGCAAATGATGTGCTGGACCGGGAGTATTTTTATATTCGTACCTTTAGCCGGAATGTCCCGTCCGAACAGTGGGAGAAATGCCCGGAAAATTTCAGCGTAGGAGAATTTTATGGCGGGGACTTAGAGGGCGTGCGCCAGAAACTGGATTATTTATCGGACCTTGGGGTGGAAGTGATTTATTTTAATCCTCTTTTTGTATCGCCATCCAATCATAAATATGATATTCAGGATTATGATCATATTGATCCCCATCTTGCAAAAATTGTGGAAGATGAAGGAGAACTGCTTTCCGAGTGGGATCAGGATAACAGTCGTGCAACGCGCTATTGCAACCGGGTAACGAGTCAAAAGAATCTGGAAGCGAGCAACGCTTTTTTTGCGGAATTTGTAAAAGAGGCGCACAGCCGGGGCATGCGTGTGATTTTAGACGGCGTATTCAACCATTGCGGCTCTTTCAATCATTGGTTGGACCGGGAAAAGATATACGAAGGAAAAGAAGGCTTTGAGAAAGGCGCGTATCTGTCCAAAGACAGTATCTACCGGGATTATTTTGGATTCAAGGATCAGGAGGATAACGCCTGGCCGGATAATAAGAATTATGAGGGCTGGTGGGGGCATGAAACCCTGCCGAAGCTCAATTATGAGGGTTCCGAAACGCTGTATGCCGATATGCTGCGGATTGCGGGAAAATGGGTTTCCAAACCTTACGATGTAGATGGATGGCGACTGGATGTGGCGGAGGATTTGGGACATACCAAAGAATTTAATCATGAGTTCTGGCGTAAATTCCGAAATTCGGTAAAGGAAGCAAAACCTGACGCTGTAATTTTGGCGGAGCATTACGGGGATCCTATGGAATGGCTGCAGGGCGACCAGTGGGATACGATTATGAATTACGCTGCGTTTATGGAGCCGGTCAGCTGGTTTTTGACAGGAATGGAGAAACACAGTGATGAATTCCGTCCTGAGTGCATTGGCAAAATCAGTGACTTTGAAGGGACCATGCGCCACTATATGACTAGTTTTATGACGCCGTCTCTCCTGTGCTCTATGAACCAGCTTTCGAATCACGATCATTCCAGATTTTTGACAAGAACAAACCACAAAGCCGGAAGAGTGGAGTATTTAGGGGCTGCCGCGGCGAGCGAAGATGTGGATTTTGGCATAATGCGGGAGGCGGTTTTGATTCAGATGACCTGGCCGGGAGCTCCGACATTGTATTATGGAGATGAAGCGGGCGTTTGTGGATTTACCGATCCGGACAACAGAAGAACGTATCCCTGGGGCAAAGAAAACTGGGAATTGATTGATCTGCATCGGGAATTGATTCGAATCCACAAAGAAAATGAGGCGTTTCGCACCGGCTCGTTTCAATTTCTGGACGGAGAAGACAATTTGCTTTGTTATACAAGGTTTAACCGGAAACAGCAGTTTGTTATCATTGTCAATCATGACGACAAGGAAAGGAAAAAAGAGATTTCCCTTTTGCGGGCGGGAATTCCGCTATCCGCTGTGATGCGCCGCCTGATTGTGACTACAGAAAGCGGATATTCTCTGATGCCCCGGTATTATAATGTAAGCAGAGGCGTCGTTTCGATTACGATGCAAAAGAAATCGGCCGTAATTTTGGAGAGAATTTAAAAAACAGCTTGAATAACAAAATTATTTATGGTATAATTTCAACCTGTCAGGACATTTGCGAATGTCGGACAAAATGGGCAGATTCCCGAGTGGCCAAAGGGGACAGACTGTAAATCTGCTGCAAATTGCTTCGGTGGTTCGAATCCACCTCTGCCCATTGAGAGAAAAGTTTATATTTTAAATGCCCGCGTGGCGGAACTGGCAGACGCGCAGGACTTAAAATCCTGTTGTAGCGATACAGTACCGGTTCGATTCCGGTCGCGGGCATTTATTTTTTTGTCTAATTGCAAATCAATCATTTGAGAAACAGCCGGTAACACAGATTATGCTCCCATGCAGGGAGGGGTTAATCAGGCTGTTTTTACTATTTTCTTTTTTTCCTTTATATTGAAAAACCGAAAGCGTTATGATAGACTTAAAAACGACAAAACCCATAGATAAAGGAGGTTTGGACTATGGAAGCGTATAAGCAGGAATTTATTGATTTTATGGTAGAAAGCGACGTATTAAAATTCGGGGAATTTACGTTAAAAAGCGGCAGGAAATCTCCGTTTTTTATGAATGCCGGCGCTTATGTGACGGGAAGCCAGCTGATGCGGCTTGGAGAATATTATGCAAAAGCAATTTACGAACGGTATGGTTTGGAATTTGACGTTTTGTTTGGACCCGCTTATAAGGGAATTCCTTTGAGCGTGACGACTTGTATCGCGTTTTCAAAATTATATGGAAAAGAAATCAGATATTGTTCGAATCGAAAAGAAATAAAAGATCATGGTGACGCGGGGATTTTGCTTGGAAGTAAACTCAAGGACGGCGATAAGGCAGTTATGATTGAAGACGTTACGACTTCCGGGAAATCCATAGAAGAGACGTATCCCATTTTACAGGCGCAGAGCAATGTGGAAGTTGTGGGGCTGATGGTGTCTTTAAACCGTATGGAAGTAGGGCTTGGCGGCAAAATCAGCGCATTGGATGAAATACGCGAAAAATATGGTTTTGCGGCAAATGCCATTGTTACAATGGAAGAAGTGGTGGATTATCTTTACAATCGTCCTTGTCACGGCAAAATTATTATAAACGATACATTAAAAGCAGCAATTGATGAATACTATAAAGAGTATGGAGTAAGAGAATGAAATAAGAGCAAAGGAGAGGATTTTGGAGAAAGAAAGCAAAAGGAAAGTAATTCGGGTATTGGAAATTCTCTTGTTTGTTGCGTATCTGGTCATGCTGTGTTATTTTTTGTTTATTGCCGACAGAATAGAAAGAACTTATGCGGAGCGTACGTATCACTATAATCTGGTACCGTTCAAAGAGATCAGGCGTTTTTGGGTATACCGGCATTCGTTGAATTTTTGGTCGGTTGTTTTGAATCTGGTGGGAAATGTGGTGGCATTTATTCCTTTTGGGCTGTTTCTTCCGAGATTGTTTTTAAGATGCAGAAAATTTCTTTTGACAACGTTTTTTTGCTTTGAATTCAGTCTGTGCGTGGAAGTGATTCAACTGATCTGGAAAGTCGGCTGTTTTGATGTGGATGATATTATATTGAATACATTGGGAGGCATATTGGGATTTTTGGTTTATCGAATTTCTGTTTTGCTGACAGGAGGAAAAACATGAAAAGGAAAAATCATTATAAATTTACCAGAAAAAAACGTTCCAAAAGAGGGATGCTGGCCAGCGCTTTAGCGGCGGCATCCATCTTTGCGCTTTTCTATATGGTAATGTTATCTTTCCGGCAGAATGGGAATGGCAGCGTTTATTTAGGCAGCGCGGGAATTTTTGCATTGGCGGTGGCGTTTTTTTCTTTTATACAGGCGGTCAAAAGCGTCAGGGAAGAAGATACGTTCCGGGGAATACCGGTGGCGTCTGTTTTGCTCTCAATTCTTGCGACGGGATGCTGGATTGCGGTGTATACGGTTGGTTTTGTAATATAGGAGGATGAGAGATGGGCAAACTGGAGCGGCAGATGCGGTTTCTGCTGGAGCTTGACAAGCAAAAGGAAATTGGGCGCCAGACCTATCTGGCGGATGGAAGCAGAAAAGAAGGAGACGCGGAGCACGCATGGCATATGGCCGTTATGGCATTTCTGCTGGCGGATTATGCCAATGAGCCGATTGATGTGTTAAAAGCGGTTAAAATGGCGCTGATGCATGACGTGGTGGAGATTGACGCCGGAGATACGTATGCGTATGATACAAAAGGCAATCAAACCAAGCGGGACAGGGAGCAGAAGGCCGCCGATAGAATTTACGGCATGCTGCCTGAAGAACAGGCCAGTGAGTACCGTGCGCTGTGGGAAGAATTTGAAGCTATGGAAACGCCGGAGGCAAGATTTGTCAATACGTTGGACAAAGTACAGCCGGTTCTTCTCAATGATGCTTCGGGCGGAAAATCCTGGCAAGAACACGGAGTCAGAAAATCACAGGTAATGGAGCGAAACGCCAAAACACACGAAGGAAGCGCCATTTTGTGGGATTATATTCGCAATATTATAGAAGAGAATACCAAAAAAGGAAATATAGCGGAGTAGAGCAATGGGATATAAAGAAATTTTTCAGGAATACAATGAAGAGGTAAGCGAGCGTTATGCGCTGGTCACAGAGAGAATTGCATCTGTGCGCTCCTGCATTTGTCCTTCCTCCAAATACCGCGATTATTTTGTGCATACGGCGGAATTTATCTGTCAGGCGGATGAGATTTTGCGGCAGGAAGCAGCCGGAGCGTTAAACAGCCGTTCGATGGATGAATGCAAGCGTGCAAATGAAGCCCTCTATGCCGATATTCTGCCGGAAAGTTATGACAGGAGTTATTTGAATCCGCAATGGGCGGTGGAGACGCTTGGCGGCAGGTTTGGAAATTTACTGTGCTTCTTATACGCGGAGCTTCGCGCAATGATTCATTATGCATTTGAAGGACGCAAGATGCATATGACGATTCTTTGTGAATTGTTCATGGAGATCTGCAATTGTTTTGAGCAGGAAGAGGAGCCGCAGGAAAAGGAAATCGAACATATACTGTACTGGTTTTTCCACGATTACAGCGAGGTGTTTTCGGAAGATAAAGTACGGGATATGCTGGATCCGGAATATGATTTTTTTACAAAAATCGTAATGGAGTCGGATTTGGAGGATATGCGCTATCTTTACCGGTATGGAGAATACATCAGCGACTGTGAAACAGAGACGGCAGAGTTTTTGAATACGCTGACAGAAGAAGAGATCCGGTCGATGGCGGATACCATGACGGAGGGATTTCGCATCGGATATGAAAACACCGGAAAGGATCTGGCGCTTAAAGAAACCGTATGCATCGAATATCCCATCGGATTTGAGCGAATCGTACGCGCGGCAATGAAAAATTTTGATAAAATGGGGCTTAAGACAACGATTTACAGGAATCCGGCGTCTTCCGTTCATGGCGGAAGCGGCAGACAGCGGGGCTGTTATACAAAATGCGTCAATAAGCAATTTGTGTTTGATCATAAGGCGGACGCTTCTTTTTACCTGGATAAAGCATATGTGAAACGGCGTCTTGAGACGATGGAACAGGCATTTTTGAAATATCAAAAGCAGGCGAAGCGCCATGCGGGTCCTGCCGTAATTGAAATATTTGGGGATGCCCCCTTTGAACCGGTGATGAAAGCGCAAGCGCCGGTGTACAGCCAGGATCAAAATGAGCTGTCCGTATACCAGGCGAACCGGCTGGGGCAGATGACGAATGCGTATATTCCGGGGGATGAGCGCAGCTTTACGATCATAGCATATCCGGTTCCTCTGATCGGCCCGGATTTTGAAGAAATCTTCCGTGAGACGGTGAAGGTCAATACGCTGGACTACATGAAGTACCGCAAGATGCAGCAGAACATCATCGATATACTGGATCAGGCGAAGCAGGTTCGGATTGTCGGCAAAGGGAGCAATCGCACGGATTTGCGGGTGAGCATTCATCCGCTTGCAGACCCTGCGAAAGAAACTGCGTTTGAAAATTGCGTGGCGGATGTCAATATTCCGGTAGGGGAAGTGTTTACTACGCCGGTATTGAACGGAACAAACGGAAAACTGCATGTGTCAAAGGTATATTTAAACGGTCTGCAATACCTGGATCTTGAAATAGATTTTAAAGACGGAATGATTGAGCGTTACGCCTGTTCCAATTTTGAAACGGAAGAAGAAAATCACAGATTTTTATATGAAAATCTTATGCAGAGGCATGCGTCGCTTCCAATGGGAGAATTTGCCATTGGGACGAATACAACGGCTTACCGTATGGCAAAAGATTTCGATATAGCGGCCCGGCTGCCAATTTTGATTGCGGAAAAGACGGGGCCTCATTTTGCGGTGGGTGATACGTGTTATTCACATGCGGAGGATATCAGGGTTTATAATCCGGATGGAAAAGAGATTATTGCAAGAGACAACAGCATTTCTATTCTTCGGAAAGAAGACAAAGATCGGGCATATTTTAACTGCCATACGGATATTACCATTCCCTATGACGAGCTGGATACGATTACGGCCGTTATGGAAAACGGAGATGGTACGGACATTATCCGCGATGGAAAATTTGCGGTGGAAGGAACGGAAGAGTTGAATGTTCCGCTTATGCAGTAATTGTGAAAACAGTTGAGATTCTTTTTTGCAGGGATTATAATTTCCTGTGAAAAGAAGCAATAGAACAGAAAAGAGAAAGAAAAGGAGCGTAATCATGGCAAAAGTGGGAATTGTTATGGGCAGTGATTCGGATATGCCCGTTATGGCAAAAGCAGCAGATGTTTTAGAGGAGTTGGGAATTGCATACGAGATGACGATTATCTCTGCACACAGGGAACCGGACGTGTTTTTTGAGTATGCAAAGTCAGCGGAGGAAAAGGGATTTAAAGTAATTATAGCGGGAGCCGGCATGGCGGCTCATCTTCCGGGAATGTGCGCGGCGATTTTTCCGATGCCGGTCATCGGGATCCCGATGCATACCACATCTTTGGGGGGACGGGATTCTTTGTATTCGATTGTGCAGATGCCAAGCGGGATTCCTGTTGCCACGGTTGCGATTAACGGCGGAGCAAACGCCGCGCTTCTTGCCGCGAAGATCCTTGCGGTAAGCGATGCTAGTCTGCTGCAAAAACTGAAAGATTATGCAAAGGAATTAAAAGAACAGGTACAGGCAAAGGACGCAAAGCTTCAGGAAACCGGATACAAAAAATACGTAAAATAAAGGAGAGCAAAATGGATTATAAAAATGCGGGCGTAGATATTGAAGCCGGTTACAAATCGGTAGAATTGATGAAACAACACGTACAGGAGACAATGAGAAAGGAAGTTCTTTCGGGGCTGGGCGGTTTTTCGGGCGCGTTCTCTATGGAAAGCTTTAAAAATATGGATAAGCCTACGCTGGTATCCGGAACGGACGGAGTAGGCACGAAGGTGAAACTGGCGTTTCTCTTGGACAAGCATGATACGATCGGAATTGACTGCGTGGCAATGTGCGTCAACGACATTGCCTGTGCGGGAGGAGAGCCGCTGTTTTTCCTGGATTACATTGCTTGCGGCAAAAATTACCCGGAAAAAATAGCAAATATCGTAAAAGGCGTTGCAGAAGGCTGCAAACAGGCGGGAGCTGCTTTGATCGGCGGTGAAACCGCGGAGCATCCGGGACTGATGCCGGAAGAAGAATACGATCTGGCGGGATTCGCCGTTGGAATCGTAGATGAAAAAGACATTATTACCGGAGAACATCTGGAAGCAGGTGACGTATTGATTGGCATGGCCAGCTCCGGCGTACACTCCAACGGATTTTCACTTGTGCGTAAAGTGTTTCCAATGGAAAAAGAAACATTGCAGGTATACTACGATGAATTGGGAACAACCCTGGGAGAAGCGCTTCTTACGCCGACGAAAATTTACGTCAAAGCGTTAAAAAGCGTCAAAGAGGCGGGAATCCAGGTGAAAGCGTGCAGTCATATTACAGGCGGGGGCTTCTATGAAAATATTCCGAGAATGCTGCCGGAAGGGAAGCATGCTGTGATTCAAAAAGACAGTTATCCCATTCCTCCGATTTTTACCATGCTGCAAAAAGAGGGGCAGATAAAGGAGCAGATGATGTACAATACATATAACATGGGGCTTGGAATGATCGTAGCCGTTGCAAAAGAAGATGCGGAAGCGGCAAAGAAGGCGATTCTGGCAGCGGGCGAAACGCCTTATGTTGTCGGAGAAATCAAAGACGGAGAAAAAGGAGTCACGTTATGTTAAAGCTTGCTGTTTTGGTATCCGGCGGCGGTACAAATCTGCAGGCCGTTATGGACGCCATAGACAATGGGACAATAACGAATGCCAGGATTGAAGTTGTAATCAGCAACAATAAAGATGCTTACGCGCTTACGCGCGCAGCAGAAAAAGGAATCGAGAATGTCTGCATTTCGCCAAAGGATTTTGCGGACAGAGAGGCTTTTAATCAGGCGTTTCTTTCCAAATTAAATTCCTGTGGGGTGGATCTGGTCGTACTGGCAGGATTTTTAGTCCTGATTCCGCCGGAGATGATTGCAGCGTACAGGTATCGTATCATCAACATCCATCCGTCTTTGATTCCGTCTTTCTGCGGAAAAGGATATTACGGGTTAAAAGTGCATGAAGGCGCGCTTGAAAGAGGCGTCAAAATTACCGGAGCTACCGTTCATTTTGTAGATGAAGGGACTGATACGGGCCCGATTCTGCTGCAGAAAGCAGTTGCGGTAGAAGATGATGATACGCCGGAAATTCTGCAGCGCAGAGTGATGGAAGAAGCTGAATGGAAAATTCTGCCGGAAGCGATCGGACTGATTGCGGATGGACGGGTGGAAATAGAGAACGGAAAGGTCAGAATAAGGAGGAGCGGAATATGAAAGTATTGATTGTCGGCGGCGGTGGAAGAGAACACGCCATTGCGGCAAGCGCTGCAAAAAGCAGCCGCGTGGACAAAATATATTGTGCGCCGGGCAATGCCGGAATTGGCAAAATTGCGGAATGCGTACCGATTGGAGCAATGGAGTTTGAAAAACTGACAGACTTTGCCAGGGAAAAAGAGATTGATTTTACGATTATCGGTATGGACGATCCTCTGGCCGGCGGTATTGTGGATGAATTTGAAAAAGCCGGATTAAAGGTGTTTGGCCCAAGGAAAAATGCCGCAATTCTGGAAGGTTCCAAAGCGTTTTCCAAAGATTTAATGAAAAAATACGATATTCCGACAGCGGCATATGAGACATTTGACAATCCGAAAGACGCGCTTTCTTATCTGGAAACGGCCAAAATGCCGATTGTTTTAAAAGCGGACGGGCTTGCGCTTGGAAAAGGCGTTTTGATTTGCCGGACGCTGGAAGAGGCAAAAGCCGGCGTCAAAGAAATAATGGAAGATAAGAAATTTGGTTCTGCAGGAAATCATATGGTAGTGGAGGAATTTATGACGGGACGGGAAGTTTCCGTACTTTCTTTTGTAGATGGAAAGACTATTCAGATTATGTCTTCCGCACAGGACCATAAGCGGGCAAAAGACGGTGATGAAGGCTTAAATACCGGCGGCATGGGTACGTTTTCGCCAAGTCCGTTCTATACGCAGGAAGTGGACGCATTCTGTAAAGAGCATATTTATCAGAAAACAGTAGATGCCATGGCGGCAGAGGGACGAGAATACAAGGGCGTGATTTTCTTTGGGCTGATGCTGACAGAGGAAGGCCCGAAAGTTCTGGAATACAATGCCAGATTTGGAGATCCGGAGGCGCAGGTCGTCCTTCCCAGAATGAAAAATGACATCATAGATGTGATGGAAGCATGTGTAGACGGTACGCTGGATCAGATTGCGCTGGATTTTGAAGATAATGCGGCAGTCTGCGTCGTATTGGCTTCTGACGGCTATCCGCTTTCCTATCAAAAAGGATTTGAAATCAGGGGAGAAGAAAACTTTGCGGGAAAAGACGATTATTATTGCTTCCATGCAGGGACAAAATGGAACGAGGACGGAAAAATTGTGACGAACGGCGGCCGCGTGCTTGGCATTACGGCGAAGGGAGCCGATTTGAAAGAGGCCCGGGCGAATGCTTATGCAGCCGCGGAGTGGATTTCCTTTGAAAATAAATATATGCGGCATGACATCGGGAAAGCAATCGACGAGGCGTAGGAAAGGATCAGTCATGAAAAAAGGCATTATTTTTGATATGGACGGCACATTGTGGGACTCTTCGGAAAACGTGGCAAAGTCGTGGGATGCGGTTGTGCAGAAAGAGAAGAAGGGTCTTCGCAGGATTACTACAAAAGATATTCAAAATGTTATGGGCCTTACTATGACGGAAATTGCAAAAACTTTATTTCCGATGCTGCCGGAACCGGAGGCCATAGCCTTGACCGACCGCTGCTGCGTTGAGGAAAATGCATATTTAACCAGACATGGCGGCGTTTTATATCCGAATCTTGAAGATACGCTGAAAATTCTTGCAAAACAGTATCCGCTCTACATTGTAAGCAACTGTCAGAAGGGATATGTTGAGGCGTTTTTGGAGTATTATCAGTTTGGGAAATATTTTGAGGATTTTGAATGTTTTGGAAATAACAACAGAGAGAAAGCGTACAATATCGACCTTGTCGTAAGGCGAAACCATCTGGAGCGCGCTGTATATGTAGGAGATATTCAGGGAGATTATAATTCCAGCAAAAAAGCAGGTGTGGAATTTATTCATGCAGCCTATGGATTTGGTAAAATTGCAGAGAACGTGTCTGCCATTCAAACATTTTCCATGCTGCCGCAGAAAGTGCAGGAAACGCTGGGATAAGAGGAAGCGCAGAGCGCATTGACAGAAAATAAGTACAGGGAGCCGTTACAAAACAGCTCCCTGCTTTTATTTTTGAGGAAAATTCTTCGTAAATAAATCCTTCCATGCTGCCGGATGGAACAGAATCAACAGTGGGAAGAGCTCAAGCCGTCCGGCCATCATGTCAAACATCAGGACATATTTCGAAAGTACGGAAAAATGGCCGAAGTTTTGTGTGGGTCCGACCAGCTGAAGTCCTGGCCCAATGTTATTAATGGTAGCGGCAACGGCGGTAAAATTTGTTATTAAATCCTTTCCATCCAGAGACAGTATAAAAACGGAAATACAAAAAATAACTACAAAGGTAATAAAATATACGTTTGTGGAACGTACCACATCGTGCTCAATCGGTTTGCCGTCCATCTTGATCTTTCGGATGCTCTTTGGATGGATGTAGGAATGCAGCTCCTTTGCAATCGTCTTAAACAACACAATAAAGCGGGACACTTTAATACCGCCTCCGGTGCTTCCGGCACAGGCGCCGATAAACATAAGGAGTACGAGTATTGTGTGACTTGTTCTGGGCCAAAGGTCAAAATCCACAGAGGAAAATCCTGTCGTAGTAATGATGGAGCTGACCTGAAATGAGGCATGCGTCAGAGCTTCAAAAATACCGGAGCAGGTATTTAAAATATTAAAAAATATAATGCAGACAGATACGCCAATAATTGCAAAATATGCCCGGATTTCTTCGAAAAAAGCTTTTTTCAGTTTTCCGAACAGCATGATGTAGTATGCGTTAAAGTTTACGCCAAAAAGTATCATAAAAATAGTGACAACCCATTGCAGATAAGGAGAATAGCTGACAAAACTGTCGTTTTTGATACCGAATCCTCCCGTTCCGGCCGTTCCGAAGCTCGTGGTCAGCGCGTCAAAAAAAGGCATGCCGCCGACTAACAGAAGAACAATTTCTAAAACGGTCATGGCAAAGTAAATAATATAAAGTATACGCGCCGTATAACGGATTTTTGGAACCAGCTTTCCTACCGAAGGGCCGGGGCTTTCCGCACGCATCAGGTTAATATGGGAACCCCCGCTAAGCGGGATTACGGCAAGCAGAAATACCAGCACGCCCATGCCTCCGATCCAGTGCGTAAAGCTTCTCCAGAACAGCGCGCAGTGGGAAAGCGCTTCCACATCGCTTAAAATGCTTGCTCCGGTTGTTGTAAAACCGGAGATTGTCTCAAATAAAGCATCTGCAAAGGAAGGAATTTCTCCGCTTAAGTAAAAAGGGAGGCATCCGAAAAAACTTAATAAAATCCAGCTTAAAGCAGTTGTGATACAGCCCTCTTTTAAGTAGAATACCTGGCTGGCTGGAGGTTTCCTGGTCATGAAAAAACCAAGCGCAATACATATGGCGGCTATACTGACATAGTAAATGCCTTCGTTTTCAACATAAATGCCGGATACGATCGCGGGAAGAAACAAGAGTAATCCCTCTATTTTCAATACGTTTCCCAAAATAAATCGGATGATTGAACTGTTCATTGCGCCCTCCCGCTATTTTAAAATATCCAGAATGTCTTTGAATCCCGTATGCGTCGTAACGACCATAACGCTGTCTCCAACCTGGATGGTATCCTGACCGCTCGGAATCAAAATGGAACCGTTTCGGCTGATAAAAGAAATCAGAAGATTTTCTTTCAGGGGGAGATTCATCAGTGGTATATTCGTGACTTTAGAATCTTCATAAACGCGGAATTCTATGGCTTCCACCCGGTAATCAAACATGTGGTAAAGCGTTTCTATGTTGCTGTCCATGGAGTTTTTCTTGGCGCGGACATAGGCAATAATAGCTTCCGAAGTTATGTAACGCGGATAAATAACGCTGCCCAAATCCAGATGGCTGATTACGCTTTTAAAGGCCAGATGGTTGATTTTGGTGATAACCTTTGCATTGGACACTTGCCTTGCGTGCAGCGTCAGAAGAACATTTTCCTCATCTACGCCGGTCAGCGCAATGAAAGATTCCGTATATTCGATGCCTTCTTCCAGCAGCAGTTCCGGATCCGTACCGTCGCCGTTGATGATAATGGCCTTTGGGAGCAAAATACTTAGCTCTTCGCAGCGCTGTTTGTTTCGTTCGATAATTTTGACGGATATGCCGGCGTTGATCAGCTGGCAGGCAAGATAATACGTCGCTTTGCCTCCGCCGATAATCATTGCGTTTTTTACCTGGCGTGTTTTAAAACCGATGTTTTCCAAAAAATGCTTGGCGATTCTGCGTGTCGCGACAAAGGAGACGACGTCTCCCGATTCCATCTGGAAGTTGCCGGAAGGAATGTAGACTTCTCCGTTGCGCTCGATGGCGCAGATCAATATATCGGGGGCAATGTTTTTGCCCAGATAGGCAATATTCATACCGTTTAAGATATTGCCGTCAGGAATTTTAAATTTGATCATCTCCGCCTGGCCATGCGCAAAAGAATTGACTTCAAGAGCCGTAGGGAGGTACAATATGCGCGCGGCTTCTTTGGAGGCTTCCAGCTCCGGATTGATGATCATTGCCAGGCCAAGAGCTTCGCGCAGATAATTCGATTCGCTGCTGTAGTCCGGCGTACGGACTCTGGCAATAGCAGCGCAGTTGCCGACTTGTTTTGCCACGGTACAGCAAAGCAGATTCAATTCATCGGAGTTGGTAACCGCAATGATCAAATCTGCATTTTCAATACCGGCGTCTATCTGGACGTTATAACTTGCGCCATTCCCGGCCAGTCCCATAATATCATAGTAACTTGCAATTTCCTGCACTTTTTGGGCATTGTTGTCAATAATTGTAATGTCGTGCCCCTCTTTGCTGAGCTGTTCAATCAGCGTGGTTCCTACTTTTCCACAGCCGACGATAATTATACTTAATCCCGGATTCACGGGATTTTTGGCTTTTATCATTTGAACATAATCCTCCTGTATTATGTTATAGCCTCTCGGATTCTCCAGCCCTTATTTTCTGCGGCTTTCAAATCC